>JANQJR010000064.1 GCA_028281525.1 Magnetovibrio sp. | reverse complement strand
ACCGCTCCAACCCCTTCAGGGCCGGAGTGAGGAGCGGCACGGGAAACTGTGCAAAGTGGGCGATGATGTAACGGGTGCTGAGAACCTTGCGCCCGGGCGAAATTGCGATATCTCCAAAGCCGGCCTTTTCCAGCAGCATGGTCATGGTTTGACGGTTGAAGTAATAGAGATGTTCCAGCTTGAATTCCATCCAATGGCGGCGCATGAGGCGGGCCGAGACGCTATCTAGGCTGGGAACGGCGACGAAGACGATCCCACCGGGTTTGAGCAGGCCATGTACAAGTTTCATGAACGCCATGGGATCGCGCACATGTTCAACCACATCCGCCAAAACCAAAATGTCATAGCTGCCCGGCTCCAACCTGGCGTTCTCCAAATGACAAGCTTGGACGAGGTGAGCCCCCAAAGCTGCGTTGGCTTGCGCAACGGCATCGGCGGAAACGTCGATGCCTTGGACCTCGTAACCTGCATTGCGTGCTTCGACGAGGAAATTCCCAAGTCCACAACCGACTTCTAAAAGCTTCAAGGGCTGTTGGCGCGTTTTCGCTTCATCGAGATGTGCGCCGATCTCCCGTAACTGGAGCTTGGCGGTTTCGCGCTTTAAGGCATTGCCATGCGCCTGCATGTCGTCTTCCTCGGAGCCGATGAAATATGCTTCGCCATAAATTTGATCCAGGGTTAGGTCGTCAGGTTGCGGGTTGAGCAAGACCAGCCCGCAAGCGCTGCAGCGTTGGACTTTGGATCCGTTAAATGTAAACCACATCCGGAAGTCGGTGTGTTGGCAAAGCGGACAGGATGATACGATCAAGGCGCTATTCTCGAGGTTGGGATGTAAAGCGTATTGATAGCCAAGAAATTCTATCGGCGAAACCCTTTCGTGTTGAGCCTCTGCGGTTGACAGCCATAGGCACTTCCAACATTACTGAAGCTTAGAGAGGTAGCCCACAGCAATGCCCACGCCG
The DNA here is from genome assembly GCA_028281525.1 of Magnetovibrio sp. Classification (GTDB taxonomy): domain Bacteria; phylum Pseudomonadota; class Alphaproteobacteria; order Rhodospirillales; family Magnetovibrionaceae; genus Magnetovibrio. The sequence continues at coordinate 98,543 of JANQJR010000064.1, read as the reverse complement.
TTGGAAAAAATCCAGAACCGTATCAGCACTTTTGCCCAAGTGAAGCCGGCTGCGTTCGGTATCGTCCTAGCGACGTTTGGATTGATGACAATCTTGTTCATGGTAACTGCGCTCACCGCGTTGCTTTCCGGCCCCATCGGCATCGAACTGCAAGATGACTATTTCTCATCGTCCGTGTCGCGCCTAGTCGTCTTGCAGGCATCGGCGTCTTTGTGTCTGGTGAGCTTGGTGTTTTTCCTCATGGCGGTTCTGAACTGGCCGGCTGCGCCCGACTGGCTGCGGACCCTATGCGGCGCGGCATTGTGGCGCACCCTGTTGTGCCACCGACAAACGAGGACATACGCCGGACATCTCGCAGTGTATTGGACTGTTACCCTGTTCGCTGCCGTTACGGTCAACGTCGCGATGCTGGCCGACTTGCCCGTAATTGCAATGATCGAGCCGGATTCCGTCGGTTATCTGCAACCCAGTGCATTACGTTCCAGCGGCTACATGTTGTTCATTCAGGCGGTGACGGCTCTGCTGGGTGAACTGCATTGGATTGTCGCCGTACAGCTCAATTTCATGCTTGCGTCTTTTATCGCGTTGGGTTGGGCCGTGCTCTTCGTGTTGCGCAGCCTTGTGGCGGGCTTGGTCGTGGCGCTGGTGCCCATGTTCAGTGCGGGGATATTGATCCTGTCCGTTGCGGTGATGACGGAAGCTTTGTTTATTTCCTTGATGTGCACGCACTTGGCGGCGGTACTCTTTTGTTTTCGTCGCTTGAGCTGGACCAATGTGCTGCTGGTGGGCGTAACCTTGGGGCTGATGATCGTGGTGCGACCCAACGGCATATCGTTTGTTGCAGGGTTACCCCTGTTGGTTTTCCTGCTGAGAAACTCGTGGCGAAAGGTTCTGGTTGGCGGTGTCGGCCCACTGGTTGCGATCGTCGTGGCTCAGGGCCTTTATCATCACCATACGTTCGGTTTTTTTGGCCTGCATAAGTTTTCCGGCATTTCGCTCGCCGGATCGGCGGCGCCTTTGATGAATGCCGGCATGCCCCCCAGCGCGTACCCGGAACTTACGCGCGAGCTGGAGGCGCGGTTCGAGGCATATTACGTCGATTTCCCCCCATTCGATGCCCGCGTCTATCCGTTCGAAATGGCCGATGTGGCTTCTTTGACGGCTGTCGGTGCGATCTACAAGGTGATCCTGCCCGCACTGCGTGACCGATTGGGGCTGCCCGAGCCTGAAGCCGTGGCGTTCGAATACGATCCCAGGATCGACAAGATCGCGGGCGAATTGGCGTTGGCAGCGATCCTGAACGACCCTTGGGGATACTTCAAAATTGTCACCAGCAACTACATTGCCAATTGGCATCGGACATTGCCAATCCGTGTGCCTTTGAGTGTGTATTATCCGCGCAATTTCAGGCTTTCCCAAGAACAGGTCAAAACCCACGCTGAACTGTTGTCGCGTTATGTGGATTTGGCGGCCTATTCGGACCCGGTGCTTGCTGCGCGTTTCGATGACGTCGGATCGAAAGGCATTCGCCCGATTGAGTGGCCGCGCATGGCCATCAGCGTGTTTCAGGTGATGTTGGGGTACATGGCGTTTGCGGTTTCCCTATGGGGATTGTTGGCGGTCGTCAAAGCCAAGCATATGCTTCACGCGGATTGGCGTGTTTTATCTTACAGCGCGCTTCAACTGCAGGCGGGATACGGCTTAATCAGCATTGGGAATGCATCGTTTAACCGCTATACGGTCGCCTTCGATCCTTTGGTGATCTTGTTATTGGTTGCGGGTGTGGCCGTGCTGCATCGCTGGGCAACGGGTGCCGGGTCGTCAGGCTTCCCGGCGGCTCGCGACGATGGCGAACAAAACGAAGTAGGTCAGCAACCACCACGTTGACCAGATCGAGAAATTGAACAGAGAAGACGCCCAGAACCCGGTGCTGAGCGCCAACAGCGCCAAGTTTTGTTGAGGCCGGATGTTGGCCAAGACGTTTTTCGCCAAACGGATGCACAAGATCAGCAGTGTTGCAAACAAGCTCAAAAGACCGACAAAGCCTGTTTCGGAAAATATTTCCATCACCCAATTGTGCGGGTGGGAGGGGATCTCGGTTTGTAAATTCTTCTCCAGATGCTGTCCCAAGCTGGATTGCAGATTGATGGTGTCGATACCATGTCCGAACCAGGGCGTTTCCAGTGCACGCTCCAGAGTAAACTTCCAGATCGACTGACGGTGTGGGTCGATCAACCAGACCGGCAAATAAGTATCGGGATTGTCCAGGAACGTCGGTCCGAAGTAATGCAGCCATACAAAGGCTCCGGCGACGACGAGCGGTGCGCCAAGCAACAGTGGTAAACGTGTGCGTTTGTCGCGGATGCCCATCAGTGCGGTAACGATAACAGCCATGGCGAGAAGACCGGCAATGGAAGCTCGGTTGGCGGTGGCGAACACCACAGCCATCGCCATGAGGATGCCGGCGTAGCTTGCCCATGCCCAGCGTCCGCCCAGATTTTGTCCGCTCCACCACAGAACCGGGACCAAGCACATGGCCGTTGCGCCAAAAGACTTCAGCAACAAAGCGGGTTTTGCCAGGACATCCACCGGGCGGCCCCTCAGAAAGTTGATCAGTTCCGGCCAGGCGTTGATGCTGATCAACGAAATGGTGAACGCCGTTAGGCTTGCTGTGACCAGAACCTTCAGGCAGAACCGGCGCTCCGTGTCGTTGCCGCTGAGCAAACTCCACATCACGCCGGCGCCCGCGATAAAAAGGAACGTTCGCGCCCAGGCCTTGAGCGAGCTGGCGAGGTCTAGCGAATTGACCATACCCGGTAACCACGCGATCGCAGTGGTCACCAAAGCAATCTTGAAGGCGAGTTCACCTGCGTTGATTGCCCGGCTGTAAGTGCCGGGACGCGCAAATCCCAATGCCAGGGTCACAAGCAAGGCGATCGCGAGGTCCGATTGCATGACCGCGCGGCCGAACATCATCAACGGCATGGCCAAGCCGATGGTGAAGGCGGCGAATAATCCGATGTAGGGCGATCGCAATAGATTTATGGGTACGGTTGAAGTGATCATCAAACCACGTTCTTTAAATACCAATCATAGGTTTTCGCCATACCATCTTTGAGTTTCGTTGGCGCTTGCCAGCCCAACGCATGGATCCGAGAGTTGTCCATCAGTTTGCGCGGCGTTCCGTCGGGCTTAGTGTCGTCGTACGTATACCCGCCGTCATAACCGACCACGGATGCAATGATGTCAGCCAGTTCGCGGATTGTGACTTCATCGCCGCTGCCGATATTGATGTGGTCTGCTGCACAATAGTGCTGCATGAGAAACACTAGTCCGTCGGCGAGATCATCCACATGAAGGAACTCGCGCTTCGGTGTGCCGCTTCCCCAAATGTCGATGTTGTCTTGTCCCGCTTCCTTGGCCTGGTGGACTTTGACGAGGAGTGCAGCGGCGACGTGGCTGGTTTCAAGGTCGAAATTGTCGCCCGGCCCGTAAAGGTTGGTGGGCATGGCGGAAATGAAGTCGCATCCGTATTGCTTGCGGTAGGCTTGGCACAGTTTGATGCCCGCGATTTTCGCCACCGCATACCATTCGTTGGTCGGCTCCAGCGGGCCCGTCAGCAAAACGTCTTCCGTCATGGGTTGTGGGGCCATTTTGGGATAAATGCACGAAGAGCCCAGGAACAGCAGTTTTTCCACACCCGCTAAATGGGAGGCGTGGATGACATTCGTTTCGATCATGATGTTTTGATAGATGAAGTCCGCTGGCCATGTATTGTTGGCGTGGATGCCACCGACTTTGGCGGCTGCCAGAAACACGGCGTGCGGTTTGGTTTCCTGCATCCAGAATTCGATGGCGTCCTGGCGGGTCAGGTCAACGGTTTCCCTGCCAGCGGTGATGATTTCGCAGTCTTCACTTTCAAGGCGGCGCACAAGCGCCGAGCCGACCATGCCGCGGTGGCCAGCGACCCAGACACGCTTGCCAGACAGGTTGTATCGCTGACCGTCAGTCATGGCAGTTCTTGCGGCTTTGTTCCTGGGCGACAAGGTTCAAGTCGTATTCGACCATTTCTTTGACCAGATCTGTAAACGGCGTTGTGTGCTTCCAGTCGAGAATTTCGCGGGCTTTGCTGGCGTCACCCAAAAGGTAATCGACTTCCGTGGGGCGGAAATAGCGCGGGTCAATTTCCACCAAGACGTCACCTGTGGTCGCATCGACGCCCAGTTCGTCCACGCCTTCGCCGCGCCATTCGATGGTGCGCCCTATATTTGAGAACGCCAATTCCACGAATTCGCGGACGGAATGGGTTTCTTCAGTGCAGAGCACAAAATCGTCTGGCTCGTCGTGTTGAACGATCCGCCACATCCCCTCCACGTAATCGCGCGCGTGTCCCCAGTCGCGATACGCATCCAGGTTACCAAGATAAATCCGGTCTTGCTGGCCGTGTTCAATAGCCGCAACAGCGCGGGTGATCTTACGCGTGACGAAGGTTTCGCCTCGAGTCGGGCCTTCGTGGTTGAATAAGATACCGTTGGAGGCATGCATGTTATACGCTTCGCGGTAGTTACGTACGATCCAGTAACTATATAACTTCGCCGCCGCATAGGGGCTACGTGGCCGGAAAGGGGTCTGTTCGTTTTGCGGTGCAGGGGCATCACCGAACAATTCCGATGTGGATGCCTGGTAAAAGCGCGTGGAATTCTCCATGCCCAGAATACGAATCGCTTCCAACAAACGTAGCGTTCCCAGTGCGTCGGCGTTGGCGGTGTATTCGGGCGTATCGAAGCTCACTTGAACGTGGCTCTGCGCCGCCAAGTTGTAGATTTCGTCCGGCTGCGTTTCCTGTATCAGGCGGATCAAATTGGTAGCGTCGGTTAGGTCGCCGTAATGCATGATGAACCGAAGGTCTTTTTCATGCAGATCCTGATAGAGGTGTTCGACCCGGCCAGTGTTGAAGGACGAAGAACGCCGCCTGACGCCATGCACGATGTAGCCTTTGGTCAGCAGCAGCTCCGCCAAGAGAGCGCCATCTTGACCCGTGATTCCCGTGATGAGCGCAACTTTTTTTGACATAAATGGTCCTATGGTATTGTTGCCTCGGCTTATGCAGAGGTGTTGAATTGCTTATCGACACGCGCAGAGTGAGACAACGGCATTAGTTTTTCGAACAATCTTGCGAAGAGTGCATTTGGTAACAGGCGGTGAAGCATAATCCAACCGAAATAAAGACCCAGCGGGTAGCTGGCCGGTTTGTGCCGCCATTGGGACCAAGTTTTTAATAAACGCAATACCGAATAGGCTTTGGGGTTCTTTTTTTGGATTGAACGCCACAAGTAGCCGTGTTTGCTGCGTGAAATACTTTTGAGCATACCGCTTTTGCTGACCCGATAATGGAACATGGCTTCGGGCATGGCGACGCCGTAATACCCGTGTCGGCCAAGGCGGATGTTGAATTCCCAATCCTCATAGCCTTTGCGCATGCTTTCGTCATATCCACCCAGTTCTTGCCACGCCGATCTTGGCATCAGTAGGCAGTACGGCAGCTGGTTTAGGAACAGTTGTTCGAAGAAATTATAATTTTTGATCAAGACCCCTTTGACGTCCCCGAATACGGCCAGATGACTGTATACGAAAGTTTTCTCTGGCTGCTGGATGATGAGGTCGTAAGCGGTCTGAAGGTATTCCGGCGCCAACCAGTCGTCGCAGTCGAGCGGCAGGATGTATTTTCCCTGAGCATGGCGGATGGCCGTGTTGCGCGCAGCGGGTAAGCCCATGTTCATTTGCCGGATCATGCGGATATCGTCACCCATGTTGTCGAGAAACGACACGGTATCGGGGTCGTTGGACCCGTCGTCGACAAGGATGATTTCAAAATCACGGAAAGTCTGCGCGCGTAAGCTGTCGAGCGTTTGTTGCAGATGCTGGTGGCTGTTGAAGCAGGGGAGGATAACTGAAATTTTCATAGGCCAAGTTTTCACCTTTTTTCCACATGCTCTTGTATATCATTTTTTCCGGCGTGGGGGAGCGTATCAGTCAAGCGCGAAGGTATTTTTGTGGCTTAATTCGTGCGCGGAGTCTTAAGCTTCCATACATCGGAAACAATTGCCCAAAACGATGCGCTGGGACCGTTTGCCAGAACGTCAATTCCGTGGATGGTTTTTTCAAATATTAAGCATTTCAATAATGGAAAACGTTGGCTTATAAAACGTGTGAATTCCGGCGGGCCGTGGGCCTGTGATCTGTAAAAGTGTAACTGGAAGCATGCTCTCATAATGCGCGATATCGTTTTAAAAATCGCTTCTATATCAATCAGTTTTATCCTGATTGCTGTGGTTTTCGAGCTTGGCTTGCGATTGATGCCGTACAATTCGGGCATGGTTGCGTCCCATGTCGATGAAACCCAGCCGGTTTATCGCTTTCTTGCCAATCGTGATTTTCAGTACTCCCAAGACTGGGATATGAAAAACGCCCGTGTCCGTCACATCAACAATGACGGCTTTGTCAGCGATGTCGATTATCGCGTTGACGACACCCGTCCGCTGGTCGCCGTAATCGGGGATAGCTTCGTGGAAGCCGTGCACGTCGATTGGGCGCAATCCGTGCATGGACAGCTCCACGATGCGATGCAGCCCAAAGCCAGGGTTTATGCCTTTGGGGCGGCTTCGGCCGGTTTGGCTCAATATTTGGCTTGGGCCGAATACGCGCGTGATACGTATAAGCCCCAAAAGTTGGTGGTCAGTATAATCGGTAACGATTTTCTACAATCTCTCATCGAGCCGGGCGCGGCGGTCATGGGGGGATTTGCCGGGATGACCTATTTTACGACCGATGGGAAAGGGGGGTTGGCGCTGATGCGCTCTGACCGGGGGCGTGACAGCTTTATAAAAAGCATTCTGCGTAAGTCGGCTTTGGTTAATTATCTATACCGGAATATGCAAGTTACTGCAATTAAAAGAAAAATCGTGAATTTGCTTGAAGATGTCAGGGGGGATGAAAAGACCGAAAAATATGTTGCCTATACCTACGCGGCGACAAGCGATGATGACATTGCGCTCGCCAAGAGTCAGATCGACATGTTCCTACGGATTTTGCCGGCCATGAGCGGCCTCGCGCCCCAGGACATTGTCCTCACCATTGATGGCTTGCGGCCGGATGTGTACGACGACGAAGAGTTTGCGGCGGTACAAGATAGTTTTCCCGCAAAGATGGGACGATACCTTGTCGAAAAGGGGACGGCCCGGAATTACGAAGTGATCGATCTCAATCCTTATTTTATCCAGCGCCATAAAGAAACCGCGCAGCTGTTCGAATTTCCGTACAATGGACATTGGAACGCCAACGGCCATACCGTCATGGCGGATGCTGTTCTGCAATCCCGGACGATGCGGCAATTCTTCAGTAAGATGAACTTGGCGCCTGTCGCCCAGTAAGTCAGTGGGGGAGAGAACGCAATTGGGTAATCCCAACGTTAAAGGCATCATCCGCTGGGGATGGTCGTTTGTCCTGGGTTTGCACGCCCTAGCTGCGATCCCTTTTTTTTCGCGTAAAGGCGGCATCCGTGTGTTTTATGGAGGTGCGCGCGCGGGTGATGTTGGGGGGCCGCTGGTCAAAGTCAAGCGCTTGCGCGCCCTGTTTCCTGAACGTTTCTGGGGCTATAATGTCGTGTATGTTCTGTCCAACGCCCCCTATTTGCCAGGTTTCGCATTGGCGTTGTTGAAGCTTCGCGGCGTACCGATGGTGCATAATCAGAACGGCTTGTTTTATCCCGGTTGGTACACGGGAGACTGGCGGATGCAAAACCGCCGTATGGCGCGAACCTATCATCAGGCCGACCACGTTTTTTATCAAAGTGAGTTTTGCAAACGCTCCGCCGATCAATTCCTGGGCGAACGCTCGGGACCCGGCGAAATTCTCTACAATGCCGTAGATACGTCGGTATTTCACCCACCCGCAAAACCGTTGGAGTGGGAAGAAGGGACGTGCCGGTTTTTGCTCACGGGCAAGATCGACGACCATCTGTTCTATCGTATCGAAAGCTCCATCCGCGGTTTGGCCCATGCGCGTGCCAAGGGTATGGCTGTGATACTGGAAATTGCGGGCTGGGTCGCCCCCGGTGCCGAAGCGCACACCAAAGCCTTGGCGCAGGAGCTTGGCGTGGGCGAGTATGTCGTTTTAACCGGCCCTTATACCCAAGAACAGGCTCCGTCCGTTTACCAAGGTGCGCACGCCTACATTATGACCAAACACAACGACCCATGCCCGAACACGGTACTGGAAGCCCTGTCAACGGGATTGCCGGTGTTATATTCTGACAGCGGTGGTGTTGCGGAACTGGTTGGCGATGGCGGTATCGGTTTGGAATGCCAGCACAGTTGGGATGAGCCCCATGTTCCCAGTACTGCAGCCATAGGCCAAGGCATCGCGGATATCGTTGCGGGGCACGAAGGGTTCAGCGCCGCCGCACGCCGTCGCGCCGTGGAGAAATTCGACATACGTCATTGGGAACGTCGCCATAGCGAGATATTCTCCCATTTGATTGACGGGAAAACATGAAATGAAGTCGGTCCTTTTAGCCGTTATTCGCGTTTTGTCATGGCCCTTTGCCTTGATGCCGGCGCGATTGCGTCTTGGCTTTATCAAAGGATTGATGGTGCTCGATTCGCGTGTTGGTGCGCCGGCAGACGCGTTACGCCGGCAGTTTCAACTTTTCGATATGGCGGACAAGATCATTTCAGAGAGGGCGCTTGCTTACGGAGAGGGTGAGCACCCAAAGCACCGTTTGATGCGCTACCATAACTTTTTCGTGGATAATATCGAGCCTGGAAGTCGGGTGCTGGACATCGGTTGTGGTTACGGCGCGGTGGCGCGGTCCATCGCTTCACGGGTGGAAGGTGCGCACGTGACCGGCATCGATAGCGACGAAACACGCCTGGCCCAGGCGCGTGGTGCGGACAATCCGGAGAACCTCACATTCATTTTGGGCGACGCGCTGCAAACCGTGCCTGGAGAAACATGGGACGTGATGGTGCTATCAAATGTTTGGGAGCACATCGATGATCGCGTCGAATTCATGGGCCAATTGCTCAAACGGGTACAGCCACGCAAGATTTTGATCCGCGTTCCGGTGTTTGAGCGCCATTGGCATTTGCCCATGCGCCAGGAATTGGGGATCGATTATTTTTCGGATTCGACCCATTACATCGAACATACGGTTCGGGAGTTTGACGACGAAGCCGCCCGTTCGGGTTTAAGCATCGTGAGCAAGACATTGGCTTGGGGTGAAATCTGGGCTGTCTGCTCCCCGGCTGCCGCAGCTCCAGGCAAAAAGGCGGACTCTGCATAATGCGTCAAAACAATCACAGCGTCTTGGACCGCGCCGCGACGCCCGTCAAAGACGCGCACCGAACGATCCTGGAAATGGCGCACGGCGGACGCGTGCTCAATGTCGGAGCCGCAGGCAACGCCTCATATTATCGCGATCACGGAATGAATGATTGGCTGCACGCGCGCTTGTCCACCGTGGCGCAGAAGGCGGTGGGGCTGGACTTGGACGGGGCGGAGGTTCACGTCGCTCAGGCGTTGGGTTTCGATGTGCGCCATGGCGATTGTGAAACGATACATTTGGACGAAAATTTCGATTTGATCGTGCTCGCCGATGTGGTGGAGCATCTGGACAATCCCGCGCGTGCTCTCACCAATCTGGCGCATTGTCTGGCGGTAGACGGTCATATCGTTATGACCACGCCCAACGCGACGTTTCTGGGCAATGTGGTGAACGCCCTGTTACGCCGCCCTCCCAAAGTTTTCTGGGACCATGTCAATCTGTATACGCCGGAAAACATTCAGGCGCTGTGCGATCGGCATGGTTGGACGTTGCTGCGGACTTACTTTTATTCGCAATTCGACCAAAGATCCTTTCCTGTGCACGTCAAAAGCTGGTTGGTGTCCTTGGTGGGAGCTATGTTTCCCAGGTTGCATGGTGCATTCATGTGTGTAATGACGCCCACGGGTGAGGCGCACATGCATAAGGACCGAGACTGAAATGGTGCGCCATTGCACCGATTGGCGGAGCAGTTGGAATGGGGGCCAAGATCTTGGTAACGGACTTCGTGGAACGCGGGTAAAAGCAATATGAGCAAAACTATTCTCGTCACCGGTGGGGCCGGTTATGTCGGTTCTCACGTATGCAAGGCCTTAGCCGCAGCGGGTTACACGCCAGTCAGCTTCGACAACCTTTCCAATGGCCATGAATGGGCGGTGAAATGGGGACCGCTGGCGCGCGGCGACGTGTTGGATGGTAACGCTCTGGACGATGCCATCTCCACCTATCGGCCCGAAGCCGTGATGCATTTCGCAGCCCTGATCGAGGTCGGCGAGTCCGTCAAAAACCCAGGGAATTTTTATCGCATCAATGTTGCGGGAACGCTCAACGTTCTTGAGGCCATGATCCGCGCAGGTGTGAATGCATTCGTGTTTTCCAGCACCTGTGCAGTGCACGGCGACGTTGGCGATGTCGTAATCACCGAAGACTCGCCCATTGCGCCCATCAGTCCGTACGCGAAAACCAAGGCGGTCGTGGAGAGCATCCTCGCCGATTTTTCGATTGCACACGGCCTGAATGCAGTGGCGCTAAGGTACTTCAATGCATCCGGTGCGGATCCTGACGGTGCGTTGGGAGAAGCTCACGACCCGGAAAGCCACCTGATCCCCATTGCTTGTCAAGCGGCGCTTGGACAACGTGATGGTATGGCGATTTTCGGTGACGATTATCCCACGCCGGACGGTACGTGTGTGCGTGATTACGTCCATGTCACCGACTTAGCCGACGCACACGTCATGGCTTGGGAGCGCTTGATGACGCGAAAAGAAAACACTTTCGAAGTTTTCAATCTAGGGGGTGGGGTTGGTGCGTCGGTGCGTGAAGTTCTGGATGCCGTCAAGGTGGTATCGGGAGTGGATTTCCCCGTAGAACAGCATCCGCGCCGTGCGGGCGATGCGCCCAAACTGGTTGCCGATATTGCAAAAGCGCGCGCCCAACTTGGCTGGAAGCCGCAGCGCAGCTCCCTTGAGAATATCGTCAAAACAGCGTGGGATTGGCACCGGGTGAATACCCGGTGAATGCCTGTATTCCAGTCTAAAAGTCGTAGCGCTGACTGTACACACGGTGATACAGGTCTTGGTATCTTTGCACCATGGTGTCGAGGGGAAAAGTGTTCTTGATGTGCGCGCGCGCGGCCTCGCCCCTTTTGTGGCGTTGTTCATGCGTTTCGGATGCAAGCGCGATAAGCGCTTCGGCGAATGCGTCAGGATTACGGCTTGGCGTGGCGATGCCTGTATTCCCAATAATTGCGGAACTGTCGCCGACATCGGTGGCAACGCATGGCGTTCCGGAGGCCATGGATTCACCAAGAACATTGGGTGCGCCTTCGCCGTAGGCGGAACTGAGCGCAACGATATCCATGGCCGCGTAGAATTCGGCGATGTTCTCCAAAAGCCCAAGGACGTGTGTGCGGCTCTCTAAACTGTGATCTCTGAGCCAGGTCATCAATTGCGTGTTGTCCGGGGTGATTTGGTCGCCACAAAGCACGAATCGGACATTCGTATTTTTCTCCGCCACTTTTGCAGCGGCGGCTATGAACGTTAAATGGTCTTTTTGCGGATCGAAGCGGGATGGGTTGCCGATCAAAATCGTATCGTCCTCAAGGCCTAACCCGCTGCGAAAAGCAGTGCGCTTTTCATGCGATGGTGCAAACGAGGCGGTGTCAAATCCGTTTTGTATAACCACCATTTTTTGCGAATCGTAACCCATTTCCGTGTGAATGATGCGTGCGGCTTCGGAACCGCAGACGATGGTGTTCGGCACCATATGCGAAAGCTTGGAACAGATGCGTGCGGTATTGATGGTGGTGCGCTTGCTGTTGATTTTGTCGAGAGTGCTTTGGCGGAGGTTCCATAGAACGGGGGCATGGGTGCTGAGTTGGGCGGCAACGCCACCGATGAGGTCCGCGTGATACATCCAAGTCTGTACAATGTGCGGGGTATAGGCGTGCAGTGCTAACGATAGGCGTACCAAGGGGCTTAAATTGTACTCGTTCTTGATGAACTCCATTGCTGTGACTTTGATTCCCGCCTCTTCGATTTGTTGCCCAAGGGGGCCGAGGCCGGTCAGCGAAATCACGCGATTCTCGAACATGTCTGAGTCCATATCGCTCAACAAGCGAGTCAAAACCTTTTCTGCGCCACCGATCTCCAAACCGGTAATGATGTGGGTGATGCGAATGGGATTCACGAACAGGGGCCCTTAGATTGCGCTTGATGAGTTGAGTGCTGGCGGAAGACGGATTTAGCTAGGCGTTGGTATAGATATGCGACGCCAAGAATATGAACGATGTTTGTCGCGATCAAGGGCGCATATAGGCCATACATCGGAAATAGGGTAAACAGCATGACAACCCTGCTGGTGGCTTCCAAAGCCGCTACGCCGACCAATGGCTTAAGGCGTACGGTGGAGAAGGCATAAATGACGGGTAGTCTTGCAACCGTCATCCAGAACAAGGCGCCACCCGCCAAAGCATAGGCCCACGGCAAATCTGGGGCATTTTCCTCACCGAGCCATATAAGCAAGATGTCGTAACCGAAAGCCGCAAAGGTTATGGCGCTAAGTGCGCCCAGGCCCATCATCCATTTGCTTCCCGTCGCGTAGATAGCGCGCAAACGTTCGTGTTCACCCTTTACATCCATGCGGATGAGATATGGCACTAAGGAATCCGGTAGCCGCCATAATGCCTGCATGGTGAGGTCGGCAGCCTTCCAGATCAGCACGAAATCGGCCACCAGTGCCGGGCCGCCCAGTGCGCCGAGAAGCAAGGTGTCCGCTTGCAGCAGCGTCAGCATCAGTACGCCATAAAGGGCGTAGCCCAATCCCATAGGTCCAATCAGTCGGCCAAGGATACCGCGCTCCTGATATCTCGGCATGCGTGGGCGCAAGTGTTCACGCCGGATCAGAATCACGGATAGAGGAAGCGTCAGCACGACCCCTGCCAAAAACGCCGCCATGACGCCAGGGAGTCCCCAACCATAAATCAAAGCGGGGATCACCAAGATGACAAATGCGATTTGGGAGACGATGGTCAAGAGGTTGGCCAACGTCTGTTTGCCGACAGCGATCAGGATGAGCCGATTCACATTCAAGTCATACAGGGCAACCATGTACGCGGCCCCCAGAATCACCATCTGGACGGTGTCCTGGGCCAAGCCGGGATCACTGGGGAACAGGCGGTCCTGAAGCATATATACGATGCCAACCCCCAACGCCGCAGTGAGCAATGCATAGAGTAGGAAGAGTATCTTGACGAGGCCGTAGACACGTTCCAATCCAGCGGTATCTTCTTGCGCAGACATTTCGCCGATGAGTCGCTGCGCTCCTGATGTGACCCAGGACACGCCGAATCCTAAGTAATTGATCGCCCCCAAGGCGATCATCAGGATACCGAACTGCACCTTCCCAAGATATGCCAGGTAAAATGGGATCAGGGCCAGTTGGATCACGATGTTGGTCGCAAGCATGGTGTAGCTGCTGGCGACGCTCCAGCCATAGTCTGGGTTGTTGGCGATACGCGATTTCAGATCGCGGATCGTGTTTATTAGGGGCGCATACATTATGTATGTCCCCCGATTCGGCGGTAGCGTTGCAAGGCATAGAGCTTGGCCAGCAAGATCGCTGGTACATGCGCGTCCCCCCGGTCGAATGCAGCTTTGGCGGCACGCAGTGCCCCGGGATCGAACAAGCCGTCATAATCGTCGGGCTCTTGGAAGGCTTCGTCGAGGCGTTGTTTCCACGGTCCGCGCAACACCGCGTCTTCTTGTACGAAATACCCGAATCCACGCTTGGGTGCGTACAATAGGTCGCGGGGCAGACGGCCCTCCAAGGCCTTCTTGAGAATGCGCTTTCCGTTCGTTTGGTCTTGCCTAAAGGAAACCTTGGCCTGGTAGGGAATTGTCAAGGCCAGCTCAAGTAAATCGCGATCGAGAAAAGGACAACGCACTTCGATGCTATGCGCCATGGCGGGAAGGTCTGCGGCAATGGTTACGGCGTGGGCGTTTTCTTGCATCAATCCAAGGTATGCCGCTTCATCAATGTAGCTTTTCGGCGCGCCGTGAGCGAACCAGGGTTCGGACCACCGGCGTATAGCGTCCAACGAAGGTGGAGATGAAAAGAGCTTTTCCCAAATGTGGCGAGCCTCGAACGCATAAAGCGCGCTTTTACGCCGCCCCGGTGGATTGGCGAGGACCCGCGCTGCGTCTCCAAAACGCCCATCGCCCAAAATGCCTTGAAAGGCCTTGGCAAGTGGCGACAGTAGCGTGTTCGGCAAAGAGTCTTGGAGGTTCGACAAAGTATGGAGGTTGGATGCGCCGTCATAGCCGTAGAACACTTCATCTGCGCCATGTCCGGTCAGCACGACTTTCAGTCCGTCATTCCGGATTTTTTCGAATAACATGGATGCATGGGTCAACGGTAAGGCCATCACAGGCTGACCATGTTGTTTCAAAAGATCGTCGAACAAATCGTGCTGACGGTCCGCGTCGAAAAGGATTTCCACGTGCCGGGTGCTCAGCATGTCTGCGGCACGGCGTGCACGGGCAAGCTCTTCATCGGTTTCGTCCAAGCCGAATGCGTACGTTCGTACGGATTTCGATCCTTGGCGGTTCAGGCTGTCGACGATTGCTGTGGAGTCGACGCCACCGGACAAGAGCGCGCCAATTTCCACGTCTGCAATACGGCGGCGTTCGACGGCTCGATCGAACGCAGTCAACACGTCCTGAGCCGTGGTTGTCTGAGGTATGAAGCTCGGGCGCCAATAGGGTTTTATGGCGGTGACTTGACCGTGAGCGATATCCAGGGTGTGGCCGGGGCTAAGAGTGCGTATGCCCTTATAAAGGGTCCATGGGTCCGGGATATGACGCACGTTGCGTAGCAGAAATAACCCGACGGCCTCGGCATCAATGCTAAGATCGATTTCGGGTAGTTCGAACAGCGCTGGGATTTCGGATGCGAACGCGACCCCGGTCTGTGTCTGCGCATAAAAAAGTGGTTTCTTCCCGACGGGATCTCGTGCACAGAAAACGCTGCCATCATGTAAGTTCAGGATCGCGAAGGCGAACATGCCTTTGATCTTGTGGACGAGGTC
Source organism: Magnetovibrio sp. (assembly GCA_028281525.1). Classification (GTDB taxonomy): domain Bacteria; phylum Pseudomonadota; class Alphaproteobacteria; order Rhodospirillales; family Magnetovibrionaceae; genus Magnetovibrio. The sequence goes on along the minus strand of JANQJR010000064.1, from coordinate 83,355 downwards.
AGGGCCTTGGTCTTCATAAAGGTGTAAAATGACCTCGCTGTCGCTGCCGGACTGAAAACGGTGCCCTTTGGCTTCTAGATCGCTGCGTAGTTCCCGGTGGTTATAAATTTCTCCATTGCATACAAGGGCCAATGTGCGTTGTTCATTGAGCAACGGTTGGCGTCCCCGCGAACTCAAGTCGACGATGCTGAGACGCCGGTGTGCAACCCCTGCAGCCTTATTATTCGTTAGGCATTGGCCATGATCGTCAGGTCCACGGTGTGTCAGGCGTTGGGACATGGCGGCAAGAACCGCATTCAGGTTGGGTGCCGGTGTGTTTCGAGTGATGCCTGCAAATCCGCACATGGGGATGGTTTATCCGTAACGCCGCGTCAAGCGCAGTCTCTTTGCCAGCACGATCACGTTTTTCGCAGCGCCGGGTCCCAAGAGAATCAACAGCAACGCCATCAATGTTTCAACCGGGGCCTTCCAGCGTGCGCCGCTCTTCCATACTGACCAGGCCCGGGGTCGTTGTCCCGCCATGGCGGCAAACACGGCTTGGCGTAGCCTTCGCCGCCCTAGGTGTTCGGGGGCGTGGATGCGGTAGGCTTCTTCGAAGTCGGCGAAAATTAGGTCGTAGCAGCGGACCATGCGCTCGGCCATCATGGGCGTGAAGATAGACGCGGAGACAGAGCCGGGGCGATTTGCATGGTAAATGCGTAAAATCTGATCGCTGATCCAAAGATCAGATGTTTCGGCGAAGGACAGATATGTCCACATTTCACAACTGTACAGCATGCCGGGGTCGCGATACCCGCCCGCAGCACGCAATACATCGCCGCGAAACATGGGGAGGTACTCTCCCATGTGCCGGTCGTTGAGCATATCCTTGAACGTGTGCGTGCCCCGATAACTGGGATCCGACGCAGTCAACTCTCCCGTGGTGGTGCGGCACATACTGAAGCAGATCGGTGCGTCTGAAGGCCATGTCTGAACGATTGTCGACAAAACCGTGGGCCAATCTGCGACCAATGTATCATCGGCGTCGAGCAATATCACGATATCGCCGCGAGTGCGCGCAATTCCCAGGTTCAACGCTGCGCATTTTCCTTGGTTGGTGTCATGGCGTATATAGATGACATCGTAGTCGCAGACGATATCCGCAAGCGTTGCGCCATCGGGGCTACCATCATCGGAGATCACCACTTCCAGATCGAAGTCATCGGGACGTTTGGCCGAAAAGATGGATTCCAATGTCGTACCGATGGTGGTGCTGGCCTTGTATGCAGGGATGATGATGGAGACGATCAAGACGCCCCCATAAATCTGGTTCGTGCGTGTTTAAGACTGGCGGCTCCAGCGCGGGTACGAAACTCGGCATCCTGCGCCATCGCAGTCATGGCTTGGGTCAAAGCGTTTTCGAACAACGTGGTATCGGTGACGCGCGCTTGGGTTTGTACTTTGCTGACATCGGAAAACAAGTTCGATGGTCTACTGCCGGACCAAACACTCAACGGTGGCGGCAATACAAATCCGTTGACGCCATCTTCCACCATTTCGGGAAGGGCGTATACATTGGTCGTAATCACCGGCAGACCGTGTCCCAGAGCTTCCAGTACGATCATACCAAACGAGTCGAAATAAGTGGGATGGACGAGAACGTCAGCGTGTGAGAGGTAAAGCTCCGAAATCTCTGCGCGGGTATAGTCCGCAGGATGAACTTTGACGTTGGGTGTTGCCAGCGCCAAGCTTTCTAGATGTTCGGGAAGATGGCTCACCAAATCCAGTTTCGCATAGGGACACTTTTTTACGACACGGGCAAAGGCCTTGAGTAAAGCCTCTCCTCCCTTAATTTCGAACTGGGTGGAAACGAACAAGAAGCGGCAACGCTCTGAGTTCTGTTCGCAAGGTTGATCGACAACTACAGGCGGCTTGGGATAAGCAACAACCGCCTTTTGTGCGACCGCTTCACCGTATTCGCGGCGGAGGCCCTTTAGGCAGATTTCACTAAGACATCGGATTTGCAGACAACGCGGACTTTCCAGGAAGCTCTGAACGATTGGACGATAGAGTTTTGTCGCCAACGTGTTGTAAGCCGTGAATGCGTATGGATTGTCGATATCGGTGATGAACGGACCTTTGGCGATCAGGCCGCCCCAGACGTAAACGGTGGCGTCTTCGGGCGCTTCCTTCGGGCGCGCTTTGATGTTGACCAGGGGCAGCACGCTTTTCCAAGGTCGGCGCTGGGTCGTTGTGGCCTGGCCACGGCTCACTTGTGCGCCTTGGTGGTTCGCGGCGAAATCGGCGTTCACCGCGGTGTTCTTATTCCAGTTGCGAACCGTGTCCAATTGCCTGTCGCGCATATATGCATGAGGGTAAAAGAAAACACGGCGCGTTCCCCACCATCGTCCACCGGTCAGGCCGATGGTTTCTCCCAACAGGCCCATGGCCGCGCCGAGTGCGGGACGTAGTCCGAAGAGCATGGCGCTGGCCAGCGAAAAAATGGCCATGCTTTGCAAGATTATGGTGCCGCCGCGCACCCAATTAAATACGAAGATAAAGATAAAAATCGACAAGGCGACCTGGGCCGGATGCGATGCGCGGTCCCAAATCAAACGTTCCGCCGTGCCAAGCATGCGTCCGAAGGCAAACGCGACCAGCAAGGCGAACGGCATGCCGAAAGCGTACGAGAAGTCGACAACGAAGGACATGGGGACGGACACCTGGGCAAAATTTCCATCGAACAGTTCGGGATATAGCCACTGAAACTGCTCCATGCCGCCGTAAACAACGGGTTTCGCGGACCAAATCGAACGTGGGATAAGCCCCGCGCCGGCATTGAACAACCACGACGCGCCATGATCGACGCCAGTCAAGAGTTGCAATGCAGATGCTTTCTCATAAAGCCGCGCAACATGGTCGACGCCCTCGAAGGTGGACGACATCACCATCAAAGAATAAACGCTTCTCTCAAAGGCCCTTGAGACAAAGTGATGAAAGTTCAGATCGCCGAATTCCCCGGTCAGGGGAAACGCGAAAATGCGGAGGAAATCCAATAATCCCGAAGCGAAAACGGTGCCAAACAGAACCATCAGCATCAAGGGCCACAACCTGTTCTGGCGGACCGTCATCAGGATAAACAAGGCCAATACAAAAGCGGCAATCAGACGCCGTGTGAACAGTGAATTTGATATCCACAAGCAAAGGAGAACCATCACGGCTAACAGTGCGTAGTCTTGAGCGCGAAGCTGGGTATCTCTCCGAACGATTAACAGGCCCACAAAAGCGATAGCTGCGTATACGAATAATTCGGGCAATAGCCAAGCTGGCCCGGATCCCATTCTCCGCGCTTGATACGCCGCGCCATCAAAATCAAAAATTGTAAGATCGCCGATTGCTACCAGGGCCCCAATTGCCAATAGCAAAGCGAGACCTAATCCAAACAGAGCCCTTTTGGGAGAGGGGAAGTGGTTCGTTGGTCCAGCATCCTTACCTGCCGCCATAATTTCAACGTCGGGCATGGTCTGGCGGCGCCCATACAAGATGGCAAACCACAACAGCAGGGAAAATATCAGTGCCCCCGACAGCAAAAGCGGGTCGAAGTCTAGGCCGTCTTGCTTTTTGGGTTGCACTTGAAGGGTGATCAGGTCGGCGTGGATTAAGGCTGCGCGGACGGGAAAGGAAAGGATGAAAATGAACGTAAAATACCAAAATGGCGACAGCACCATCTGCACCGCCGGATAGTGACGTGCATCGCGTATCATCAGCGCCATAGGCAACAGAATTGCCAGCAGGATAACGCCTTCGGTCATGTCGCCACCCCATGTTTGCGCCAGCCCTGGAACATCAAGACCGTCCATAGGGCGTATTGCCAATTGCGCCGCCCGGACAAGTGTTCGTTCCAAAGATTGCGCACCGCAGTGGCGTCGAAAAAACCTTCATCTTTTAAGCGACGTTCGGACAGCAGATCTTCCGCCCAGTCGCGCAAGTCCGCACGCATCCATTCCCCGATGGGTACGCCGAAGCCCATTTTTGGCCGTTCGATCAAATCACGCGGGACATGGCGGAACAAGACGTCGCGCAAAATTGTCTTACCTTGGCCGCTTTGGATCAGAAATTCACGCGGCAAAGTCCAGGCGAATTCGACCACCCTGTGATCCAGCAAAGGCACACGTGCCTCTAAGGAAACCGCCATGGACGCCCGATCCACCTTGGTCAAGATGTCGTCAGGCAGATACGTCAACATATCCAGCAACTGCATGCGTCCTGTGGCGTCGGGACGGTCTTGAACCGCTGTACCGTCCCACAATACGCCGCGGCGTTCTTGTGCACCGAGAACGGCGGCGGCTGGATCCGGCCACTGGCTGACCAGGCGGCGGTAGACCGCGTCGATGTCGTTCGCGTTCAGTACCGCAGCGATTTTATGCATTTTATCGCCGAATTGCGGGGGCAGGCATTTGGTCGGGAGCAGTGTCGATATCCCATCCCATCCCGCCGGCGGCAAGGCGGTGATTCCGCCCGCCAGGATATTGCGCAGTATGCGTGGAATCCGTTCGATGTTGTTCCAGATTCGGGTAGCCCAGAAGTAGCGGTTGTATCCGGCGAATACCTCATCGCCGCCATCTCCGGACAATGCCACGGTCACGTGATTTTTGGTCAGCCGTGATAACAAAAGTGTGGGAATTTGCGAGCTGTCGGCGAACGGTTCATCGTACCAACGTGGCAACTCGGGTATGACATTGATGGCGTCTGTGGGCGTGACGAACATCTCCGTGTGATCAGTGCCCAAGTGTTGTGCGACAAGTTTGGCGTGGGCTGATTCATCGAACCCCTGTTCATGGAAACCGATGGAAAAGCTTTTTACCGGCTGCATGCTGATCGATTGCATCAAGGCGACAACAGTGGAGGAATCGACGCCGCCGGATAAAAACGCACCAAGAGGCACGTCAGAGATCATGCGCCGTTCAATAGCATCGCTGAGATGTTGTTCCAACGTGTTCACCGCGTCTTCGTAAGACCCCTGAAATTTTTGCGATACGCCACTTCGGGCGAAGGCGCGTACATCCCAGTAGCACTGGTGTTTGGGGGATTTCTGCGATGCGACGGTCAAGATGTGAGCGGGTTGCAGCTTATGTACGTTTTTGAAAATCGTGTGCGGGGCGGGCACATAGGCATGACGTAGGTAACTGGCCAATGCGGCGCGGTCGATGTCTTCGTCGATGAGCCCACTGACGCGCAGAGATTTAAGTTCGGATCCGAATACGAAACCTTGGTGTGTGTGCGCCCAATAAAGAGGTTTGATACCCAGGCGGTCGCGCGCCAAGGTCAACGTGCGCGCATGGCCGTCCCACAGAGCAAAAGCGAACATGCCGATACAGCGCTGGAGTGTTTTCTCCACGCCCCACGCCACGCAGGCAGCCAGAAGAACGGCAGTATCGGATCCGCCGGTGATGTCGTGGCCGGCGGCGCGCAAGTCCTTGGCGATATCCTTGTAATTGTAGATTTCGCCGTTGTATGCGATGGCATAACGTCCCGAGGAGGTCACCATCGGCTGATGCCCGGATGGGTCGCAATCGATGACCGCGAGCCTGCGGTGTCCCAGCGCTATGCCTGCGTCCGCATCGCACCACACCCCTGTATCATCCGGGCCACGGTGACGAAGAACTTCGGCCATGCGCGCCGCTGTCCTTTCCAGGTCAGCGGGCGAGGTGTTGGCGTTTGCCGTGAGGATGCCTGCAAAACCACACATGGGTTTAGCTTACCTGCCTTCTATTGCGATAAAGGATAGCCAGCAACAGCACTGACATTGTGCCAAATGCGGTCATCAAGGCGAAGCTCAAGGGGCGCAGCCAATGATAACTGACGAACGATGTGTAGCCGTAGTACTGCTTGGGCTGAAACAGGAATCTGTATAACTTTCGGGCGTACTTCATCACCCCGTCGCCTTGCATTTGGTACAGGCCGTCAAGGCTGCCGATATAGATAATGAAATTATCTTTATGCATGAAGGCGCGAAGATCGGTGGAAACTTCATCGAAGGGCACGGTCTTTGTGTTCGCATCGCTCACCGACACGGCCGTTAGGCCGTTCAGGTTTCCGGCAATCGAAGCGGTGTAGATTTCGGCGGCATTCATCACTTCACCGTTCGGTGCGGTAACATAGGCAATGGCATTGGTCGGGTCGACCATGGCCCAACGGGCTTCTTCCACGATGTAACTTTCCGAAAGGGCGTGCGATCCCATGTCCACGTTTGCAATGGCGCCGCCTGTAAACAGGTTGCGTGTCGGGATGCCCGCCAAATTGGCGAGATAACCATATGTCAACGCGTATTGGCGGCAGAAGTTACCCGTGCCGCCACTGTGTTTGGCCTTGAATACCGACCAAGGGCTGATTGTGTTCAAATAAGGGGGAGGGGAGCCGTCGGGTAAGCTTTGCAGAACCAGCTGGGTCAAAAAAGCGATCTTATCGCGGGTCTTCGCGTCGAAAGGAAACCCCGCTTCGCGAAGCATGTCGCGGGCCTCTTCGGCTTCCGCATGTGAGGGAATTTCGGCATCCGGAATCCAGGTGCTGAACGGGACGGGCTCGGCCATCAAAATGGGTAGGTTGGAACGGTTGATCTGAAATTGATCGGTAAACAGGTTCTGCGCGCCAAAGCCCTCGGCTGAGCCGAAAAAGACGTTGAGCCGGATCACATCGACAGCCGGTTCGGTTATGGCGCAGTCTTGCGGGGCCAATGTGTAATCGAATGAGCCCGGCCGTACGGGGATGGCGGGGGCACGCCCCTTGAGAATCTGGGGTTCTCCGCCATCGCGGCGGAGCTTCCATGATGTGCAGTCTTCGGCATTGACCAAGTGCGGGATCAGGACGGGGCCGTCCCCGGTTTCGAACCCACCGATCGCCATGGCGTTTTGAGATACGGGATACAAGTTCCCTAATGCTGCAGGTTCAACTTCCGTAAAAGCGTACAGTTCGGCTCTGGCCAAGTAGAGATAAAGAAAGCCAAGGCCGGACAGGAACGTGACCAGAATGCTCAGTGCCGTGGCGTAACGTAAGCCCCGCATCACCCGTCCTTTCGCGCGTGAATGCAAACAGCATGGAAATACGCACCACTTGGAATGATCCGGTCAACCGCCAAAGCGCCGTCCGCCAGTCGGCCATAGACATTGGGAAGCCATTGCCGCAACGGGAGGCGGAAGATGGACTCGCAGATGGTGATGAACACCAGGTGCAAGAAAAAGCTGGCCAGTCCGCCCATTTTGTAGATGTGTGTGCGGGAGGCATCGAGGCGTTTTTCAAGTTCACACAAAGTATATTGCCGCCACCCGTGCCAAAGGTACAATGGCAAGGCCCAACCGCCGGGCACGATGTGGACTTGTACACCGTCAGGGGTCATCAAGCGGTCGAGCTTGGCGAGCAGTGCGACGTCATCGTCGATGTGCTCCAGGGCAGACGATGATGTGATCATGTCAAACCGCTCGTCTTCGGGATAATCGTTGGCGTCGCCCAACACGAAACGGCGCTGGAACACGGACGTGTTTTGGGGATCGCGAAAGAACCGGTCTTCGATGTCAATGCCTACGTAGTCTCCACCAAAGCCGGCTTGCGCCAGAAAATCGCTGAGCCTTCCTTGACCGCAGCCGACATCCAGAACTTTAATAGCTTTTGCAGATAGAATTTCAGGCATGGCGTTGACCAAAAAGGCTTCAGTCAAAACGCGGCCCGGCGAGGCCTGCTTGGACGTCCGGTCCAATCGGCGCGATGAGAAGCGGCTGGCGTTGAAGCCATGGCGGCAAAATGAGAGGTTGCGCCGAAAGTTATATCCCAGATAGCGAAGGCGCTGTAGGGCTGTAAGCCGGGAGTCTCCGTTTAATTCTTCGGCCAATATTGCGTGCTCTCAGCTAAGGGTGATACGTGCGGTATGCGGACGGGCGGCATCAACTGTTCAGAATCTTCAACATAGGTTGATAGACTTTCTGCCAATGCTGTTCAGCGACATTCGACCAATCGTATTGTGAAACACTCGCCGAGCCGTTGTCTATCAAGGATTGTGCGAACGCCCGGTCCGTTGCGACGCGCAAAGCGCGCCCGGCCAAGCCCTCAACATCATCGACATCCACCAGTCCGCCGTTGATCCCGTCCTGGACCAAATCCGGCGCCATGCCGACACGTGTGGTCAAGATCGGCACGCCCGATGCCATGGATTCCGTAATCGATTTTGGTCCGCCTTCCTCGCGTGATGTCACCAGATAGGCGTCCAGAGCGTGATAGTAGCGCGGCAAATCCTTGAAGTTTTCCAGAAAGTGGTGCGTATAAGGGACGCCCATTCGCTCCAAGCCTTGTTTGACATACCCGCGCGCCGGCCCTGTGAGCAGAACATAGACGGGGGCTTCGCGGCGTACACGGTCGATCGTATCCAGAAATACGTCCGGCCCCTTGATGAGTTTGGGTTCCAAACCTTCGTTCCAGCCGACGCCGTCTTTTTGGAACGATCCGACGCAGAAATGATCGTCTGGAATACCGAGGCTATGGCGCACGCGTCGGCGCTCCGCTTCATCCGCGGGTTGGAACAGCTTGGTGTCGATGCCAATGGGGATGCGCACCAGCTTTTCGCGCGGCACACCCCATTCCAACAAGCGTTCTTCCATCAATTTCGCAGCTGTGATGACGTAGTCCAGGCGCGGCAGGCTTTCGAGGACCTGCTCAAGGTTTTCCGCCGCCGCCGGTCCGTCTTCGGGTTTGCCGTGAAAGTATGTCGCGGCAAAGCGATTGGAAGAAGACATGTGCGGGCCCCACGAAGTCCACATGTACTGCGACCCGAAATGTACGATGCGGTTGGCCAAACGATAAGGCGCGTCGGTGACGCTGGCCGTGTTCGGCATGATTGCATTTACGCCTTCGGTAATGGATATACCATCCCAGCGAATGGACCAGTTGGCCTTTTCGACAACGAAATTGACGAGGTCGTCGGTGGAGGTGTACAGCCCCACCGATGCGCCGAGGCGTGCGGGTACGCAACAGGCGAAGCGTGCCAGAGATTTAAGCGAAACCGTCATAGCTTGGGCGCACGCGGTGCAATTTTGTAGATTTCGACGATGGGGCCAAAGCGATCGAAGCTGAAAAAGTCCGAAACGGGGCCAGTGATCAATAAAGTGCTATGTAGATAGGGTGGCTGTGTCTTTCCCGTTGTTGGACGAAAGATTGCTAGGCGTTCGCCCTCAGCACGAATGCGCTTATTGAACTCTGTATCGAATTCTGGGTTGCGGTGCTGGATAACGAAATATTCGTAGCCACGGTCAAGCCAAATGTCCAAAAACGCCCCCTGTTGAGATGTTTCCAAAAGCGGGGGTCTGAATCGTTCCGTGTGGACTGCGTGATAAGCGCGCCCTTTGAAATCTGAATTGCTGAATTTGTCCGATTTATAAGCCTTTGTTAATGTACGCATGTATGCGTTAAGTGAGTTTGGGGCGACTTCTTTCTGTTCAACAATTCCTGCCATGGTCGGGCGCACATTTACGTGTTTAAGACCAATAACAATCTTAGCATCTGCCGGTATGTTTTGATCCATCCAGGCTATGGCTAGCATACGAGTGTCATCGCGGCTGAGAAGCAGGCTGGTTTGCCAAGCTGTAGCCAAGGGGTACGCAACGATGAGCGATACCAGTGCAACAGGAAAAAGCTTCATTATGCCGGAGTGGGAAAATTTTAGAACTTTAGCTAACACGTACCCACCGCCAAGGGCGAACAGAGGCATTATTGTAATGATGTAGCGTCCTTCGAGCGTCAGCATGATGTATATGGACGTTAAATAAAATAAGAACGTACCGACATGCCAAGCTAAAACATTGTATTTGCGTTTAAATAATAAAATAACAAATGATGAAAACATCAATACCGTTAGAACGGGGTTGGCAAGAGCGCTAATACGAACGTAGAAATAAATACTCTCTAGCCACTGCATTACTGTCTTGGGGTCGTCCAGGCTGGCGACACCGCCAACTGTTAGGCGTAGTAGAGCGTTTGGGTGGAGTGCAAAGAAAACCAACGAAATGGCCAGAAATGTACCGACCATAATCAAGGCTTTGTTGTTAAATTGGTCCTTCACAGCCATTGCAGAAAAACCGAATTTTTTGAGACTAAGGTATATCTGTGCAATCCCTCCCGCTACGATGCCAAGGCCGCCAAGCGTGAAACTCGCGCCAAACCCAAGCCCCGCGGTTATACCTAGCCATAAGTAATGCTTTCGCTGTTCTTCTTGCGCTATTCTTATTGCTAGATATACGCATGCCCAAATTGTCAATGTTGTGAGATTCCAATGACGCGCAAAATGGGACGTAAAGTTACTGAAGAAATCTATACTGAGTAGAAAAGCGGCCAGCAAAGCTACGTGAGGATCTTTGAAGAGGCGTCTGGCAATTAAGTATACGAGGTAAATGGTGCCCAAGCTTATCAGAACGCTGCTCAATCGTGCCGATAGGAAAATTTCTCCCATGATTTCGAACACGAGCAAATGCATCTCATCCATGGGGGGGAGGCCGTTTACGACGTATGCGAACCCAAGAACAGGGGCGATGAGCGCCATGTATATATACGGAATAAATGGCGGATAATTCAAAATCTCCATTTTTTCAGGGTGGAGAAACGGAAAGACGGTGCGCAATTCAATCATGCGCATTGCACCGCCGATCATGCTTTCTTCATCTGAACGCAACGGAAAAGGTAAGCCATGGTCGAGCCCAGTCAATTTGAGCATCAGCGCATGCGCCAATATCACGTAAAAGATACCGACCGTGGACAATGCCTGCTTAGTTTTCATAGAGAATTTATTGACCTTTGCGCAACAGTGTAAAAATGGACACCCCAAAAGGCATATGAACATGTGGCGCAACTGCAATATCTGCACTGAAAATATGGAATAGAATATTGTTAATCATTGAATTTTTAGTGCTGCGTTCCATATCAGCACCCCAGTTTAAAAGACGCCCAAGAACTCGGGCTAATAAAATAGGCATATAGAGGATAAAGTTGAAATAGTATTCTTTTTCGATGTTAAGACCTGACTGCGCAATCTGGCGATTGAGTGTAGTGCGGGTGTAGCGCCTCTTGTGGTGGGAAAAGTCGTCATTGGCGCCCCATAGGATTTTGTGTGCAGGCACAGTAACGACTGCAACGCCGCCCGGTTTAAGAATGCGTTGGATTTCGTTTAAAGCAGCAATATCGTCATCAATGTGTTCAATAATATCGGTCGCTAAAACGACATCGAAAGTATCGTCTTCAAACGGAACAGAGCATGCGTTTGCCTCGAACACCTGTTCAAAACCCTTGTCGTGGCAAAAGGCAATAGCGTCTTTATTCAAATCAACGCCGATAAAATTTGTGAAGCCATTATCTTTGAGCATGCGTAAATTGGTGCCGGTGCTTGTGCCGATATCAATCACTTTCGCATCTTTAGGCACGCCCCATTTGGTTAATTCTTTCATGAACAATGTGCGTCGGGCCGCAAACCACCAATGTATCTTTTCCGCCTTGGCTTCTTGTTCGTATGCAGCATAATCCATTGGCCTAATCCAAATCACGAAGTTCAAATGACAGATATTTAAAGCGGTAACTCTTGTCTGTGCTTTGTGTTTTTGTTTCCACGCTTTTTTGCGTTTCTATCTTTCAGGCGATGTTCGAGAACGGTTGCGGCCTGCCCCCCGAACCAAAGGTTTTTAATGGTCCTGATGACTCGTTTTGGATAAAAGACATAGCCGATAATGTAATTCATGAGCATGAAGAATATTCGGTAAAACGCCAATTCGCGCGGACCGACATTTTCGTTGACTGCCAAGGGATTGAATTTCGAGAAGTCGCTGTTGAGAGAGGTCAAAGCCAGGAAATATTTCTCACTCAATTCAACCCGTCCTTCGTCATATAGCAGGTCGAATAATTCGCTGCCGGGGTAGGGCGAGAAAATATTGATGGAGACTTCGTCCACACCCTTGGCCGCAAGATACAATCCATAACGGATGGTTGCGAACATGTCCCGGCGCCGCTCACCAGGAAAGCCGATGATCAAATTCGTCCGCAAAGTGAGACCGACCCTCTTTGCCGTCAAAGCGGAATCCGTCAGGCCATCAAGCGAAATCTTTTTCTTGATGTGAGCAAGCATCCGCTCCGAGCCGCTTTCCGGCGCGTAAACCAGATAGTTGCAGCCCGTTTTCTTGAGCAGCGACAACACTTCTTCATCCAAGGCTTCGCTTCGGGTGCCGGACGGCAACGACCATTTGACGTTCATGCCTTCGTCCAGCATACGTGTGCACAATTCCACCGCCCAGGCTTTCTTGGTGATGGCGGTCAGGTCGTACAATTGAAATGCCGTCACGCCGAAACGCTCTATGTAGTATTTCATTTCGGCAATGACGTCGTCCACATCACGAAGCGAATAGCGGGTCGTCCACATGCGCGGATTAGAGCAGAACGTACATTGGAACGGGCAACCACGAGAAATCATCAGCGGCATGTCACGTTCGGTTTGCACGCCATAGGACTTGCCATGTTTCCAGAAGTTCTCCAGGTATCCTTCGGGCCAATATGGCCATGCGATATGGTCTATATCTTTGATGCGTGTGAGGTTTGTCGACTCTCTGTATATGCCTTGATCGTCTAGATAGGCGACGGATGGCGTTTCGCGCGGGTCCTGATCTGCTGCAATGTTGTATAACAGTTCGAAAAACGCGTTCTCACCTTCGCCGCGTACACAATAATCAAGGCCGGGAACTTCACGCAGGCTGTATTCGGTGAGTGCGGTGATGTGTTCTCCCCCGGCGACGAGCGTGGCTTTGGGGAAGTTGGCGCGGAGCTTCTGAAGAAATCGTTTTTGCGCGGGCCATTCCCCGGAAAACATAACGGACACGGCGATCACATCGGCGTTTGGTGGAATGCGTTCTATGGTTTCCTCAAAACTTAGCCCTTGCCCTTGATACCCTTCGACACCTTCAAGCGGCCAGACTTGATTGAGCCCTTCGCCGACACTGTCGATGATTTCCGCATTGATGCCGCGGGCACGTAAATATCCAGCAATATAGGCAAGACCGATAGCGGGCACGGCCTCGTTGTTCAATGCACCGGTGGTGGAAATGATAGGACCGCGCAGTAAGACGACATTCAGCGGGCGCGCTAACCGGGGCGCATCTTCAACCGCGCCTACCTCACGCATGAGAGGGCGTAGCTTTGGGTCGCGATTTGCATTAAGCGTCGGGGACGCGTTTTCGGTGCTTTTCGGTGCGATTGCCATTGTTATTTCAGAGACTTTATTGGGGGCCGAGTGACTGGAACTACTCTTAAGGATAGATATACACGATTCACATCTGAATAGTTAATGAATTCTGCTTTTGGCTGTGGTATTCAGCTGTGATGAAAGTTACCAGCCCTTCGCAAACGGGCTCTTCCACCCCGATGGCGCCCTTTAGCACGGAATTGATGAAGCTTTTACGCTCACCTGTGAGCGGTCGCCCTTTGTTGTTCCAAGAAAATGATTTCGTCACGGATGACGGTGAGGAACGTTATCCCGTGAGCGATTCCGGCATTCCCTTGTTTGCCGGCGAGTTCATTTCCGAAGATGCGAAAGTCCAGCAAAATCATTATGACCGTGTCGCCAAGGCGTATGTTGAGAACCTCGCCTACCCCCATACCCAGGAATATATGGGATATTTGGATGATGCTCTCTTCGCCGAAATCAGTGATGCGGGGTTGGGCCGCATGGCAGAGATATGTTGTGGCCGGGGCGAAGCCATCGGTCTTCTGAATGGCCGTTACGACGTTGCCGTTGGCGTCGATGTGTCACAACAGATGCTTGAAGCCGCGCGCGATGCCTTCGATGGGGAAAACGTCGTGTTTGTTCAGGGCGACGCCACCAAACTGCCCATCGCCGAAAACAGTTTCGATACCGTGGTTATGTTGGGCGGCATTCATCACGTCAACAACCGTGAAGCCCTGTACGGCCAGATCATGCGTATCCTCAAGCCAGGGGGGCGGTTCATTTTTCGTGAACCCGTGGACGATTTTGCCTTATGGCGTTGGATTCGCAATATAATTTATCGCCTTGCCCCGGCACTCGATTATGAGACGGAGGCGCCGTTGCGCAAATCGTCAACCATGTCTCAGTTGCAGCATAACGGTTTCGAGATCGAGGGATGGAAGACTTTCGGCTTTTTCGGCTTTTGCTTTTTCATGAACAGCGATGTCTTGGTTTTCAACCGCTTGTTCAGATTTGTCCCAGGTATTCGGTTCCTCACGCGTTTGAGCACCAAGCTCGATGGGCTGATTACAGGTGCGCCCGGGATGACAGGAAACGGCTTGATCGTTGTCGGCTCTGCGCGCAAGCCGCAATCCTCTGCCTAATCAAGTCCTGTTTTGGGCGGCGAGATGGTGCTGTACACAGAGCCACCCCCACAATAAAAGCCGGTGATCGTTCTTTCCTTTGCGATGTTCCGACCAGCAGGATTCGATGATGCGGGAATCGATGCCGGTTATGGGGGTCAAAGGCGGTTTGGGGGGCACGTCACGTAGCCATTTCGCCAGTGGGATTCCGAAGCCTTTTTTCCGTCTCTCGATGATATCGCCGGGAAGCAGGCCCCGCAGGGCCCGTTTGAGCAGATATTTGGTTTTCCCGTTCCGGAACTTGAAACGATGAGGCAGGCGGCGGGCGAAGTGCGTCACATCGTTATCCAAGAACACGGCGCGGGTTTCTAGGCTGTGCATCATCGATGCGCGGTCGACCTTGGTGAGGATGCCATTGGGCAGGTAGAAATTGGTGAAAAACTCCAAGGTTCGATCTGTGAGATTGTCTGTAAGGCTCTGATTCCAAAGCGTCAGGGCTTCGCTGTAGAGTTCCTCTGCGGGTAGGGGGGAGGCGAACATTTCTTCGATGAAATCCGGCTCGCACAGCGACATCCACACCGGGCTCCACAAAGCTTGGTCGTAGGACAATCCCATCAAAGTGCGTTTGATCTTGAACTCCAGGCTCATGTTCTTGTTTGAAACCGGCATGCACGCTGCGGCGCCACGAAACAGGGTGTGCAACGGACTCGGCACCATGCGGTGGTAGAGAGAGGCAGGTCCAAGAGCCTTGAAGGGGTCGTAACCCGCGAACAGTTCATCGCCGCCGTCACCTGACAGGGCCACAGTCACGTGTTCGCGTGTCAACCCACACAGAAGGTAAGTCGGCAGCACGGACGGGTCGGCCATTGGTTCATCCATGCGCGCCAGCACATGGGCGTATTGATCGCGGGCCTCGTCAATGCTCAAAAGCCGCTGATGCTGCTTTACGCCGAGGTGTTTCACCATGCGCCGGGCGTGGGGGGATTCGTCGAAGCTGGCCTCATTGAACCCGATGGTGAACGCTTCGATGGTTTCGGCGTCGCGATGGTTGGCGGTCAATGCCAGCACTGCGGAGCTGTCGATGCCGCCACTGAGAAATACGCCTAACGGAACGTCGCTCACCAGACGGCGCTGGACGGCTTGATCCAGGAGACTGCGAAGTTCCATGGCCAAGTCTTCTTCATCTCTTCGCTCCAGGGACGGATCGGGATCGATGAGAAAGGTATGGTAGCTTTCCACGTTGAGCTTCCCGGTGCGGCACGAAAAGCTCAGATGGTGACCATGAGGCAGCTTGTAAGTTTTCTTGAATGCGGCCAGGGGGGCGGGGATGTAGCCGTAAGCGAAAAATTTTTGCAATGCGGCGGGATCGTACTCTCGCCCGACGGCGGGGTGGAGTGTCAGTGCGTGCAATTCCGACGCGAACGCAAATGCCCCACCCGCATTGGCGTAATACAGCGGCTTTTCTCCGAAACGGTCACGGGCAAGGAACAGAGTTTGGTCACGGCTTTCGAAAATGGCGAAAGCGAACATGCCGTTCAGACGGCGGGGAAGCTCCTTTCCCCATTGCTCGAATCCATGCACCAGCACCTCCGTATCGGAATGGTCGGTGCTGAAGATATGCCCATGCGCCTCGAGTTCCTTGCGCAGTTCGACATGATTATAGATTTCGCCGTTGTAGACGACGCAGACGCTGCGATCTTCGTTCCACATGGGCTGTTGCCCACCCGCGATGTCGCGCACGGATAGGCGCCGGTGACCCAGATAGACGCGTGATTGTTTGTCGACATGGTAGCCTTCCGCATCCGGTCCGCGGTGCGATAAGGCATTGGTCATGGCCGTGAGATCATCACGTCCGCCCGTGCCGGAAAAACCGACTATGCCGCACATGTCATGAAGTGCCGTCGTTGTTGAGAACGTTGCGCAGCAAATAGGTGCTTTTTTGCTGGGATTCAAAATAGGTGCGCACGATCATCTCGGCCAAAAGTCCCATCAGGATACTCATAATACCGATCAGCAGGGTGATTACCGTCAACAGTGGCAAGGGCGTCAGGATCATGGCAATGCCCTCGAATATCTTCAGATAAATCATGTACATGCCAGACAGGATCGATATTAGGATCGATAGAATACCGAATCCCCCGAAGAGATGGATCGGCTTGGTGAAATAGCGGTCGAGAAATCGGATCACGATGATGTCGAGCACCACCTTGAAAATCCGGTTGAGGCCATATTTTGAAGTGCCGTGAATACGTGGGTGATGGGTCACCGGAATTTCGGTGACCCGCGCTCCCAGCCAGGTTGCATAAATGGGAATGAAGCGGTGCATTTCGCCGTACAACTTAACGTCCTTGACCACTTCGCGGCGATAGGCCTTCAGCGAACACCCATAATCGTGAAGGTGTACGCCGGATACCAACGAAATAATCCGATTTGCCACGCGGCTGACGAAGTTCCGCCGGATCGCAGCGTCCTTTCGGTCACGCCGCCAGCCAGAAACCACGTCGTAGCCTTCGTCCAATTTTTCCAAAAGCCGCGGGATGTCCGCAGGATCATTCTGCAAGTCGCCGTCGATGGGGATGATAATTTCACCGTTGGCGTGATCGATGCCCGCCATCATGGCTGCGGTTTGGCCGTAGTTTCGGCGCAAATCAACGACTTTTAATTCAGGGCGCAGTGCAGATTGCTCGGTGAGTTTGTCCATGGAAGTGTCGGTGCTTCCATCGTTGACCATGATGATTTCGAATGTATGCCCAAGATCTTTGAGAACCTCGAATAGCCGCTCACACAACGGTTTGACGTTGTCTTCCTCGTTATAGATGGGGGCGATAATGGAAAGCTTTGTCATGGCGTTTACTCTATAGCCAATGGGTGTCTCAATGGAAGCCGGGTTTCAACCGTTTTCTGGTTTTCGCGCAACGGCCATAAGCATATGACCGCAAAAGCTGCGCGGCAAAACCAGTCCTAAGAGCAGGCCGGTGAAACGGGCGAATCGGCTGTTGTAATCCACACCGAATCCATGGTGCAAAATCCGGACGATGCTTTGACGCCTATGGATCGGTTTGAGTTTCAGCACTTCGAAGCCGCCAAGAGCCAGCTCGTTGGCCAGTTCGGCGCGGGTTAGGCGCCATTGATAAAAACGTTTGCGGTTGCGCGCCGGTTTTTTCGGTGTGCGCTGGAAGACCTTGATTAAGGACAAGCCGATGCTGTCGAACGGCACGGTGATGAACAGCATCCCGCCTGGGCGCAGCAGGCGGTAAGCTTCGCCGATACAGGGCTGCAGGCCGATTTCGAAATGCTCGAAGGTGCCCCAGGAATACATGGCGTCGAAGCTTGCATCCTCCAGTCCGGTTTCGCGGATATCGCCCGCGCGAAAGTCCGCGTCTGGAAAAAGCTCTTGTAGTTTGGCGATGGTTTCCCGGCTGATGTCCAGGCCCAGGGTCGAATATCCTTGAGCGTCCAGATAGCGGCACCACTCGCCCGTTCCACATCCACCATCCAACAGTCTTGAGTGGGACTGCGGCGTCATGAAATGTCTCATGATGCGCCATTCGGACTTCAGCGCGAAGCGGTCGAACGAGGAAACATACTTGGTGACGCGACCTTCGACGCCACCTGAATTTTTCCAGTTGTCTGTCCAAAATTGCTCGACGAAATCGGCTTCCGGGGCGTCCGTGTCGCGTGTGGCGATGTAGTCCTTGTGCATGAACGGGTTCCGTCAGCTGAGTTAAAAAGGAATCTGGTTTACGAGAAACAGAAATGGATTGCGCCAAATGCGCCGGCTTTTGACGATTTCGTTGCGGCGTTTTTGTAACGTGTCGAACAGCTCGGCGTAAGCATCCACCATTTTGCGTTCTGTATGGTCGTAATCGCTGAGCGCATCGTACCAGTTGCGATATTCTTGACGCATATGCATGATCGCCTCTTCGATATCGTCCTGTCCTTCGAAAACGATGCCATAGCCTTCGCAGTATTCCGGCAATGCGCCCGAATCCCGGTATAGGATCGGCAGTCCGCACAATGCGCCTTCGATGTGATGTAGACCTGCCGGTTCGTTGATCGAGGCCGTAATGTATGCGTGGTGTCCGCGCAGTTCATCGGCCAGATCTTTTCCCGCCATCGGCGGTAAATGACGCACATTCTTAAAGGCGAAGCCCGCCGGCACGTTTCCGATGTAGGTGAACGTAAAGCGTTCGCGCCATGTCGGGTCGTCCAACAACCGATCCAGGTGCTGGTATACGTCGAAACCCTTCATCCAGTGGCCGCCCCAATGGTGCGTGATGAGTTTGAGCGGTTCGCTTCCATCCCATGGCACGTGCTCTTCGCGGTTGAATATGGCCGTTTCTCCACCGTTGAGAACCGCTGAATAGGCATTCCGGTGTTCGGTGCGCACGACGTTCAGTTTCAACATCCATGTGCCGACGCAGACTGTGTGGTCGGCGGCATAATTGGCAATGCGTTGACGCAGGTTCATCCATTTGGTGTTTTTGCGCTCATCGCAATCGTGAATTTGCTGAACCACAAGCGTTGCCGGATTGCGAAACGCCAAATAGCGCAAAATGGCTCCGGCGGCAAAGGGGATGTTGGGGCTGCGCATGCGTGGATCGACCAGGACGATCAGGTCGATGTCGTCGTCATCCAGCGTCCAGACGATTTCATGCCCGGCTTTTGGCAGCGCCTCCGCCATGGAACGAATTACGCTGTTTCCACCACCGTAAGGTCCGTCCTGCATGGTAAAGCCGATTGCGATCTTCATGGGGGCAAGCCTAGTTTTGGAGCGTAGAGAAGCGCTGGACGGCGTCCAGCATGCTTTCATTCATGTTGCGCAAAGTGAAGTGCCGCTCCACGAAGCGCCGACCGCGCTCCCCAAGCTCGCGTGCGAAATTCGCATCGGCACGCAGGCGTTCGAGTGCATCTGAAAGGGCCTTGGGCTCGCCTGGCGGGACGAGGATGCAATTCTCTCCATCGACGTACAGATCGGGCGCCCAAAGGCCGATGATGTTGGATAGAACAATTGGCTTCGCACAGGCCATGGCCTGCAGGGCGACGCTGTAACCTGTGGGTTGGTAAACATCCTTGAGTGGCACAACCACGGCATCCGTATCCCAATACAGTCTGCGTAAGCCGGTGTCGGTCAGCTGCGTATTCCAATAGCTGCCCTGGATCAGTTCCACATCATCGGAACTTTTGATCCATTGATCGACGGGCAAGCGGGTGACCATGCGCAATTTACCCGGTACATCGGCTTTCAACAACGTTTCGAAGTCACGACTTGGATCGGAGCCGACGGTCAGGACCTGGAATTGATCGTCCGTCGTTTCACGGGTGTAATTCGTGGGAGCGCTGCGCCAGAACTCGGTATCGACACCGAACAGCAGCAATTCTGTTTGCGCATCGGTCAGGCCGTAACGCCGCTGGGATTCAGCCCGGTCAGCAGGCCCCATGAAGCACACCAAGTCCAGCCCCCCAAGGCACCTGCGCACATACGAATCCGCATAAGCCGCACCTAGACGAGTCAGCCGGGGTGCGAAATCGCACAGGCCGTGGAAAACGCCGACGGTGTGGGGGCGGTGAGCCTTGTCGCGAAAATAATCGCCCAGAGTCAGACTAAAATGATCCGTGAAACTGACAATGACATCCGCGTTTTGCCAAGTGGACCGGGTTTCGTCGAGTAACCGGTGGCGTTGACTTATGCCGCTAAGGCGCCCCCAAGCGCGTTCACGCGCACGGCTGATCTTGCCCATCAATCCCGTATAGGACGAGGAGGTGTTGAGCATTCGTGCGTCATAACCCCGTTCGACCAAATCGATAAAATTATAGAAGAAATCCCGGGGTGCCTCTCCTTCGGCGATGTCGCCCATGCGTTCGGCAAGTCCGGATTTCGTCATCAGAACGACCCGGGCGGGACCTGGAGAAAGGCGTTCCTTGACCTGTGTGTATAAATCGTTCATGGCAGCATGCCGGACAAAGACATCGTTGTATCTCGGCTTTTGTCGTTATTGATCGTTTGCGTCGAAAGAAGTTGTTTCGTACCAGTCGAGCATCCGTTTGACGCCGTCCTTCAAGGACACCTCGAAATCGAATTCCGGCAGGATGGATGCGAACAGGGAGGTGTCCGAACTCTTGATGCTGCGGCCTTCCGGCTTGGTCAAATCAAACGTCAGCTCCGGTTTCATGCCCGCCGCTTCGCAAATCAACAAGACCAAGTCTTTGACCGCAATGGTCTCTTGGGTGCCGATGTTGACCGGTCCGGCCGTGTATTTGGCTTGCGTCAAACCGGTCATCATACGCGCACAATCGTGGGCATGGATGTAGCTGCGCCGTTGATTGCCGCTACCCCATACCACGACAGGATCCTCACCGTCCAATATGCGCTTGACGAGCATTGGAATGGCTTGGGAATACTGGCCGACCCAGCGGTAGCGTTCCCCATAGATGTTGAACGGCCGTACAATGGTAATGGGAATGCCGGTTTCTTCCGCCAGCAGGTTGGACTTTTGTTCCAAGAAGCGCTTTGCCCAACCATAGCCCTTGTTTACGCGCTCGGGATCGTCCAGGAACAACGGCAGTTCCGGAATCATGTCGGGGCCGTCGTCGTCGTAGACGCAAGAGGAACTGGTGATCAAAACGTGCTCAGGGCGGTGTTTCTCCAAAGCCTCGATCAAGTTCGTGGAAATACGCTCGTTATGCGCCATGATTTCCATGTGATGCCCTTGACCGTAACCGACGCCATACGCACGGCTGGCCAAGTGATACACGATGTTGCACCCTTCCAGAGCCTCGTGGGTGAAGGTGGCGTCTTCAAGATCACCTTCACGGATTTCGATGCTGTCGATGGATTTGGAAAGGTTTTTACGGGTTCCCTTGGAGAAGTCGTCGATGACCACGATACGGTGGCCTGCGATCACGAGCTGATCCACGAGAAATGAGCCGATAAGACCCGCGCCACCGGTAACGGCAATGATTTGATCAGTCATATGTTTTCAGATTAGTTGTGGTTGCGATATGTAAATTGGTTGCCGATTGTTTCAGAGAGCGAACTTGCGACGGCTTAAGCTTCGATAGCGGACAAAAAGTCTGTGATTTTTTTGGCCATGAAAACTTCTGTTTTTGAAACCGAGTCCTTGGTCGCACCGCCAATGTGGGGTGTGAAAATCAAGTTATCATGCGTGCGGGCGTAGTCGATCAAAGCCGCGCACACTGGAGATGGGAAATTACGCTCGTCGGCAATGACGTCGGTCGCTGCGCCGCCAATGTGTTGATTCTTGAGCGCGTCCAGCAAAGCTTCCTCATCGACGATTTCGCCGCGCGAGGTGTTGATAAGCACGCTATCTTTAGACATTCGTTCGAAGTGGCGCCGCGAAAACATCTTATCCGTTTCCGGACTGAACGGAACATGCAGGGATATCGCTTCCGCGCGTTCGATCAATTCGAAAACGTCGCCGGTTTGACGGATCAGTTTGTTGGTGTTGGTGACATACGGATCGAAGGCAATGACCTCCATACCGAAGCATAGACCGTACTGCGCGACAATTTCTCCCAGGCGGCCCAGTCCAATGAGCCCAAGCGTCTTGCCTTGCAGCTCACTGCCCCAAAACAAATCACGGTTCCAGGTCTCTTCGCACACGGAAGCATGGGCGCTCGGGATCCGCCTGATCAAGGACAGCAACAACCCCCATGTCAGTTCGGCAGTCGCTGTCACGGTTTTCAAGAATGCAGTTTCGCCTTTAAGGGATAACACGGCAATTTTTCGGCGTTGCGCTTCTTCAAGATCGATGTGGTTCAATCCTGTGGTCGCCGTGGCGATGGCCTTTAGACGGGGGGCTGCCGCGAAAATTTCGGCATCGATCTGATGGCCCAGTCGCGTTATGAGCACATCGTAATTGCTGATTTCGCGCAAAAGCTCATGGCGGGGCAGCGCTGCTACATCGAGCTGAAATTGCGACTCGAGAATCTTCCGGGCATCGGGATCGTATCCCGAAGGTTCAACATTCAAGATTCTAAACATCAGTTCCGTACTTTGCGAGATGGAACGCGGCCAGGTCGAAATCGGTTTGCGTGTCGATGTTTACGGAACGCATGGGGTCCGTTACGAACGCTTGTTGCGACTTTCCATAAAAGCTCTTCTGTTCGAGCAGTACTTCACGGCGTGTGACATAGACCAATCCGTTTCGAAGATAGATATCTTCGTAGTCTTGTCTTCTGGTTAGGCCGGAAGGCGGCGCCATAATGTGTTCGGGTGCGCCGTCCTTTAAACGGTACATATAATACGGATGAGCGCTATCGACCTTGTGAACCGTAATGACGGAGTCCGCACCGGTCTTGTACAAAAGCTCGACGGAGCCATCTATGTCCCGGGGCGTGCGGAGGGGGCAAGTCGGTTGCAGCAAGGCCACGGCCTCAAAGGTTTGCCGCTTGATGTGTTCGAATGCCAAAAGAGCATGAATGACCGTATCGACCATCGGCGCGGTATCGCTGGCAAGCTCGTTTGGGCGCATGAAGGGAAGTTCCGCACCGGCGTTTTCGGCGATGCTTGCGATTTCAGAATCGTCGGTCGTCACGATGACGGAACTGAGCGTTCGGCTCTTCAATGCAGCATCGATGGTCCATGAGATGACGGGTTTTCCCCCAAGGGGCAAAACATTCTTGCGCGGCAGTCCTTTCGAACCACCGCGCGCTGGAATGATGGAGAGAACCTTATTGGTCATGCTTTTGCGCCCACACAAGGAACGCCAAGCCAAAACCTTCTTGGCATGTCCATGGGTCGGGTTTGAACAAGATCCTGCGTACGCTCATGACGGTTTGCCAAATTTTGATCAGGCACCATTCGAAGAAACCGTTCATCGGAGAAAATGGAAAATCGTAAGAATGGGATACAAGCGGCACCGGGAACATGCCGAAGGCTCCCCGGTGGGTGCAATTTTCCGTATCCAGGATTTTGATGTAGCTTTCGGAGGTGTAGTCATTGCGGTATAGCGCCTTTTTGGCAGGCCGTTCGGTTTCGGGTATGCCCCTAAGGGAGCAGTATATCCCTTGGCAGAACTTGAGAAATGCGTTCACCCCGGAGGCATGACGCTGCACACTCTTATCGTCTTCGGGAACCACATAGCCGAGGAAGACGCCGCCAGGCTTCAATATCCGGATTTGTTCGCGCACCGCGGTGTCGATGTCCTCGAAATGCTCCAAAAGACCGATACTGACGATGACATCGAAGGATGCATCGGGGAAAGGCAGGTTGAGCGCATCGCCGCACGTGCAGGTCCCGGCCAGCCCGTCGGCGCCGAAATTCAACCGAGCGGTCTTAAGCGCTTCGCTGGAGAAATCCAACAGGTGGGTTTCGAAACCGGCATTGGCGAAAAAGGCAGCCATGCTGCCCCGACCGCAACCGACTTCCAACGCCCGGCGCTGTTGTCCTGCATCATCTGCCGGATCGGCCACCGTTCCCATGATGTCTTTGAAAACCCGCCAGTGGTTTTGGAATGCAAACTGCACTTGGGTTTTGGGGCTGTCTTTGCGGAAGTGATAGCGTTCACCATCTCTCAGCAATCGCCACGCGGTGTCGAATGACTCCGTATCTCCGGCTTTTAGGTTTTGTGTGGCGGTCATGGGGTGATGTTTTTGGCAGCGGTGCGGTTTTGCGGCTTTAGGGCTTTTCGAAATAGAACCGGTGTTCGCCGTCTGCGTATTTGACGTCGGCGTAGGGTTCGCCTTGATACGTGCGTTCGGTCAGATCGAAATCCGCGCCGCGCTCCAGCCACTTGATGTTGATCGCGCCGGCATCCTCGAGCATCTTGCGAACTTCTTCTCGTGTGTACAGGATGTTGATGGGGGCGAACACATGGTCCAGGAACAAGTAGCAGAGATTGGCCGGCACGCCGAGTTGGACGTATACTTCGCGCGCGGCGGAGTGTTCAATGTCATGCAACGCAGCGCGCAGAATTTCGCAGTGATCCCAATGCAAGCCTCCAGGACGCCCAACCAGCTTTAGGAAACCGCAGCTTCCGGGTTTGAGGACGCGCAAAACCTCGTTTACGCCTTTGGCGCAATCGGGTGTGTGATGGAGAACGCCGTTGGAAAAAACAAAATCGAACTCACCGTCGGCGAACGGAAGCTCCAATGCCGAAGCTTGTTGGTAGTTGACGCCATCCACGTCGATTTCGGCAAGCCGGCGTTTCGCATCATCAATGTTGATTTGGCTGAGATCTATACCTTCGACGCTCTTAAAACCCAGGTTGCGCATAGCCACCGTATATCGTCCATTTCCGCAACCAGCATCCAGGGCGCGCCACTCAGGTAATTTTTCAAGTAGGTAACCGTTCCGTTCCAACCGTTGACGCAACAGCAGCAGCGGTTCTTCCAGATAATCTTCTTTGCTAAAAGCGGAAAACAGATTGCCGTAATGGTGGGCGGTTTTCTCGTCGCGGGAATTCACGGGGTCTTTTTTCTGGGTGTCATAAACGATCCCGCAGTCCGCCTTTGCACCTGCTTCCAAAAGTTTTGCGTTGGCAATCAGGCTGTCTGAAAAATAAGGTGTAGGGTCGATATCGGGCTGTTCTTCCACATGACGTTTGGCGTGCACGATATTGAAAGAAGTAATGATTTTAAGCAGGTCGTTGCTTGGCGACTTTTCCAACGCCAATGCCGCGGCGACGTAAGTTCGCGCGGCGTCGGCGTAAGGCGAGTCCTTAAGGCACGGCGCGACCTCGTAAGCCCACTCCGGGAGATGTTCATGTGTGTTCATGAATTGATGATCCTCGATTACAAGGTGTTTTCCGCGATCACCGTTTCGGTCAAATCACGTAAACGCTTTCCATAGGTTTGATCAGTAAATGAAACGAAGAAATTCGAATGTGTGCGGAGATGTTCCCTGGTTTGCGTATCGTGGGAAAGTTCTAGAAGCTGCCGGCAACCACTGGGAAGGTCTTTCGTATCCCAGCACTCGATTACGCCTTCGAAACCGAAAAACTCGTCGAAATGGACAAAGTCTCTCATGCGGCCGATGGTGACCTGCTTTTTTGATTTGGCTTCATCATCCTCCGTATACAACGTCATGACCGGATTGCCCATGAAGGCGGATTCAAGAATCATGGTCGACAACGGGGAAATAACCAAATCGGCGAGTTGCATCAATCTAAATGTGACGGAGTAGTCGGACAACTGAAACCCGTGAACCGGCTTTTGGGTGAGCTGTGTGTAATATTCGGCCATGTGGGGGTCGAGTGTGACATGCTTCAAATCCATGTCAAGCAAGCTCCGTTCCCCCTCCAGCAACATGCTGCGCCAAGGGTGTGGGCGGTAGATAACGTGGCACGGCGGCAGGTCGCCGTTTTCGATGCAGCGGTCCAAAGTTGCCAAGTGGTCGCTTTCCCATACCCCCTTGCTGCAGCCCGCATACAAGATAACAGGCAAGTCTTCCGGGACATTGAATTCGGCACGCAGCGTGCTCATGTCGCTGAGTTTTGCCCGGTAGGCCTCGAATTGCGCCGCGCCGCCGATGGCGATGCGGTTTTCCGGCAGGCCCATATATTTCAAGGCGTGTTGTTTGGCTTGCTCTCCCCAGACCACAGCTTTAGCCGGGTGACCCGCGACGATGACTTTTTGAGACGGGTTGTCCCAGGAGTTCATCAGGCACAGGAGTGGAATCTTGGTTCTTTTGCTCGCCAGCACCAGGTCGTTGATCAAAAAGCCTTGAAAGACGGAAGGGTGCAGTAAGACATCCGGCTGCTCTTTTTTAATCAATTCGACGAGCGGGCCGTACACTCCGATGAGTTTGACGAACAGCCAACGGTAGACCTGGTAAATGCCGGGTAGGGACAAGATTCGAAAACGTCGCCGCCACTTTGGCGTATGCGTGGTTTCCAGAATGTCTTTGAGCGGGGGATACTGTTTTGTGCCGCGTGCTTGATGGTGTAGCGCCGGAATGTGGAGCAAGTCCCATTTGCCGGCAATGCGGCGCGGATAGTTGAACAGCACCTTGTTCTTCAGATTGAGGGATTCAATATCGCTGTAGATGCCCTTTTTGTCAGCTTCGTCATCCACATGAAAAACGTGCACAAGTTCGTATTCTTTTTCCAGCTCATCAAATGCGCCACTCAACAAAAAATGGCGAATGGCGAGGTCCAGGTCGTAAAAAATCAGGGCTTTTTTCTTCATGGCGTGAGGATGATTATATCGTTCAAGTACCGGCTGAGCATGTCTTCATGGGATCAGGATGGTGAAATTTTTGCCTTGTACCACAGGTCCAGCACCAGCCATTGCCATAAGGGGTGAGAGTTTTCAATGCCGGTGGTCTTGCACGTTTGGAAAATGTCCCGTGCCTTTTCGGCGTCAATCAGCTCGGATAAAAATGCGGATGGTTTCGTCAAGGTTTGTTCAAGCATGCCGGAAAGCGGGCCGGACTGGAACCATTCACGTTGTGGTGTTTGAACACTGCGCTTTGGTGCCGTGCGGACATACTCGGGAACAATACCCTTGAGCGCGGCGCGCATGATGTGTTTGCCGTTTCCTTCTTTGACGAGATGGCTTTCGGGCAATCGCATACTCAGTTCAATCAGTTCATGGTCCAGGAACGGTACGCGGACCTCTGTCGAGAACATCATTGAGGCGCGGTCGATGAAGCGCAGAGAGCGGGGTATCTTCGTATGTTCGATGCGTTGAATAGAGCGCTTGCGGACAATCCGGTCATGGCAAAGACTGGGTTCTTCCGTTCGTGGCGGAGTCAGGGATGCGACGGACTCACGGACGATGGAAGGGATAATCGGCGAGCTGCCGTCGACCGCCATACTTGGCAGGTCCGGGGTTTGTGCGGCATGCATGGCGGCCATCAGTGACCACAAGTCGCGCCCCCATTTTTCCAAGATATGCTCGGCTTCAGTTCTGAAATCGTTGAAACCGGATTTATAGAACAACGCCGACATGTAGGCTGCGACCTCAGGGAAATATCCGGCGAGGTAGTCATCGATGCCATTGCCGTCAAGAATGATGGTGGTCTTGTCCCGGCGGCAGGCATCGAAGAAGTACATCCAGGCTGCAGTGGGCACGCCGCCGTACGGCTCGTCTTGGGCGTCCAACATGGGAAGGACAGCATCAGCGGCTTTGTCGTGATCGATCATGGTGTACTGGCAGCTTTCGCCGATATGTTCCATGAGACTTTCGACCCAAGGTTTTTCGGAATACCGGTCATCGGAATAATCTACCGAGTAGGCTTGAACGGCGTTGCCTTGGCCGGCATATTTTCCAGCCAAGGCAATGAGTGCGGATGAATCGATTCCACCTGAAACGCTACAGCCGATGTTGACATCGGAGATCATATGTTGCCGGATGGTTTCCTCGAGTTTCTCCAAGAATGCATTGCGTGCGTCTTCGAAGCTGAGCTCCAAGGGCTCTTCGGTGCTTTCCGTGAGGTCGTAATATTTGCGCGCCACACCATCCGGGGATGACGCATCGATAACCATTGTGTGCGCGGCAGGAAGTTGGTGGATACCATCGAAAAACGTATCTCCAGTGTGGTCGTACAGCCCCCGGATCAGATACTGCGAAACGGTATGCATATTGGGTGCGGCGGGGATGCCTGCGGCCAACAACGCCTTAATTTCGCTGGCAAGATATATGTGGCCTTTATGCTTGGCCCAATACAGTGGTTTGATGCCGAAGCGGTCGCGCGCGACAAAAAGTTGGCGGGTCTGGTGGTCCCAAATCACAACGGCGAACATGCCGCGTAAATGCGACAGAGCGCGGGTTCCCCACTTTTCATATGCGGCCAGTAGAACTTCGGTGTCGCTGGTGGTCGAGAATGCCCGGCTGCCTTGCAGTTCCTTGCGTAACTCAAGGAAATTATAGATCTCTCCGTTAAAGGCGATCGTATAGCGTCCCGATGGACTGTGCATTGGTTGGTTCGCGGCATTGCTCAAGTCCTGAATGGACAAGCGCGTATGCCCCATGGCGATGCCGTCATCCATGTATACGCCAAGATTATCCGGTCCCCGATGTTGCAGAGAACCAGTCATGGCGTGCAGGGTGTCAGTGAACCGGCCGGCTTGCGGACCGACGATAGCAGTAAAGCCGCACATCTAATCGAAAAGGAATCTGAATTTGTTGGAAGGAATAGCGATGGAACGCCGGTTTATCCACCGTCCGATAACAAGGTGGCGGAACGGTACAAACCGCCATGTACGTCTTCTTTTGCGTATGCCAGCACCTTTTTAACGTTCAAATCCGCTTTGGCGAGAACATCCGCGATTTTCACGCCAGCATCGCCGGTGCCGAACATGTCTGATGAAGAGAAAGGGGGGTGCGCCATCCGTTCACCGATGGCTTGCTTGATTTGACCGGCATCGTGCGGGACGGTCACGACATTATCGCTGCATTCACGATAATTTTGCCGCGATCCGATATTGACTGCGGGGATGCTGAGAAATGCGCCTTCGCGGATGGCGGAACTGGAATTGCCGACAAGGCAAGCGCAGTTGGAAATCAACTTGGTGTAATCTTCCACGGCGAAGTTTTTGTAGAACGAAAACTGCTTTGCCGTGTGGGTCTCTCGGAAAATCCGAATTCCGCGGGCGACATCGTCCGAACCGGCGTCGATGTTTGGCCACAGCCAAATTTTGTGTACATCGATATCTGCAGTTGCTTTCAGTGTTGCGTTAATTTGATCAAGCCCGCTTCCAAACTCGGTGGTGACGGGGTGTTGCAGCACGACGATATAGGGTTTGGCCGGGTCCGGTTCAACGCCAACGCCGTTGTATTTTTTAAAGAAGTCCGTCGGCATGGAACGGTCGCATTGGGCGACGATATCGATTGACGGACATCCGACGAAGAACACGCTCTCTTCGGATTCGCCCATTTTTTCGAGATATTCCGCTGAGCGCTTCGTTGCCGGGAAGTGAATGTGGGACAACCGTGTAATGGCGTGGCGTACGCTTTCGTCGATCGAGCCTGTGACTTCACCGCCTTGGGTGTGCGCGACCGGGATGTTCATGTAACTTGCAGCGATGGCCGTGGCGATGGTTTCGAACCTGTCGGCGACGGTCAGCACGATATCCGGCTTCAAGTTTTCGAACAACGTCGCCAACTCGATGATTGCCAAGCCGGTCGATTTAGCCATTGTCGTCGGCGTTTCGCCTTCGACGATGAACGGAACGCGTGCGGTGATCTTGAAACCGTCTTTTTCAATCTGTTCACTTACGTTTCCGAAACGGGACAACACGGCCGATCCGCCAACCAGCAATAAGAGGTTGAGGTCCGGATGGTCGTGAATAGCCTGTAAGACCGATTTGATGCGGCCATAGTTTGCCCGGCTGTGCACCACGACGCAGATATTTCGATTGTCGGATTTAGGGTTCAAGGTCTTCCTCTTTCAAAATATGCAAGGGGCTGACATCTCGAGCAAGCGTGCGCCCGATCAAACTGTCCAGTTGTTCTTCAGAGAAGCCACCGGCTGGTTTTTTGAGAGTCAAGTGCTCGGTGGACAGGACGGTGCCGGCCTGAATGTTGGATTTCGGTGCCCAGCTTTTGCTAAAAATTTTTGAAAGCTGGGCGAGGTCGGTTGCTTTTGCGTCTTTATCGACAGGGTTCGTGAGCATCATTTCAAAAGCATCGCGCGCCTGACAGATCAGAGCGACCTCCTCGAACGTAAGCGAGGATGAAGTATCCGGCCCGAAGCTCTGCTTGGAAAACGTACCGTGGATCTCGATCATTTTTGCGCCTCGCGCCATGGCCATGAGGCACGGGTATATGGTTCCGGAATGATCGGATAAGCCAATAGGACAATCATAACGGTCTCTGAGTTCATCCAACACGTTGATGCCCACTTCGCTCAACGGTGTCGGGTAGGCGCTGGTGCACTGAAAAATGGCAAGCGGAAGACCGTGTTTGCGTATTAGGGATGCGTTTTTGTCGATGTGTTCCAGACTGCTCATGCCCGTGCTCAGAAGCATGGGGATATTGGTTTGACAAAGGCGTTCGGTCATCCTAGTTGTGTAGGCCTCACCCGATGCGATTTTCCAGGCCGGAACGTCCAGGTTCTCTAGGAGTTCGACGGCTTCGAGCGAGAACGGGGACGATAAGAACGCAAGTTTCAGGTCATCGGCATGTTGTTTCAACCCAGCCCACTGTTCGGGTGTGAATTCCATGCGTTTCCAATAGTCCAGGCGGGTGTCGTCTTGTTGTGAGAATTTTACGCGGAACGGCTCGTCCAAGGTGGATTCCGCCATGGCGATATGGGTTTGGAATTTGATCGCATCCGCGCCCGCACGTGCGGCGCTTTCGATAAATGCGTGCGCATTGCCAAGCGAGCCGTCATGCGCTTGAGCGACCTCCACGATGACAAAGCATCGATCGGCGCCGATCTCGCGATTAGAAATGTTAAATGATGATGTCATTGTGTCTGAGATATCGCATGTGCGCTTCCATCCGGGCGCTTAGGAGTGGCGAAAGAAAAATTTATTTTGATGACTGCCTGTCGGAACGCCCGAGGTGGTCTCGATGAAATTGTTCATGTTTAAAGTTTCGATGATTTGCTTAGCGCGATTTTCGTCATTTGGCACTTCGACCACCAGCGATTTCAAAACCGGGTTCGCCAAAATTTCCGACATGCCGGAGATAATCCGTTCTTCGAAGGTATCGGTGTCAATTTTGATGTGCGTGGGAATCGGCAGATTGCCAAACTTAACGATTTCGTTCAGCGAAAAACTGAGACACCATTCCTTTGGGGAAGTGCTGTCTAAAATTTCCTCATCGCCATCGTGACTTCCAAGTGCGTGTCCGGAGTCGCCAAGAGATGCGTTGGATAAGACCAGGGGAGAAATGCCTTCGCTATCCGACAAGCCGATGCACAGCGCTTTGATTTTATCGGAAGCGTTGTTGTGCAAAATATTACGGTTGAGAAAATGAAAGTTGGAAGCTTCGGGTTCGAAGGAAATCACTTGCGCACCGCGCTTAAGCGCTGCGTACAAGGAAAATACTCCGACGTTGGCGCCAATATCGTATAGACAATCCCCTGGATGAATGTGCTCGTCCATCCATGCGATCATGTCGGGTTCCTTGGTCATCAAAAGTTCGCCCCGTTTGCGCGGAACGTATGCAGTTGAGTCAAAAAGAATGCCTTCGACTTCAACCGTATGCGGGAACATTTCCGTGACATCACGGACATAGCGGGAAAACGAAAGCGAGTGGAGTAATCCGCTTCGTTCGAAATAAGAAACGGTTTTCTCACGCCCCTTCTCCCAACGAGAAAGGTAGTAAAGGGCGCGTGATAAAAGAAAACCTTTAGCGGGCACGTTGCTCACGAAAGTTTATCATCTATACCATGGAGTTGAGCGGCAAGGCGCCGTACAGTCGGTTTAACCGGCTTCATAACCTGCGCGAATGTTGATGACGGCGACGCAGCGGCTGGCACCTTCTGGGCACAGCACAGGTTTGACGCGGTGATATGACATTTCGTTCATTACGAAGAAGGCCAAACGGTTGGCTTTATAATCGACGGAGACCAGTTCTTCGAAGTCCTCATCGAACTCCACTTGCTGGTCGGACGTAATATGGCTGGCGTAGTCGTTACCCGCGTTCCGTTCGACCCATTTGTCTCTTTTTTCGTCATCCTTCAACTTATAAAAAACGGTGTTTCCACCCCAGTCGTCTTGCCAGTCTGCGGGGCGGAAGTAGAGAATCATGCTTACCAGCTTACGCCGGGAATCGATGTGGGTTTCAACCTCGTAACCCCGGTTCAAACGGGTCATGATCATGGTGCCGAACGTCGGGTAAAACCACAGGCGCTTCCAGTACCACGCCAGTTTATTGCTCATGTACTTTTTAATGTTGGCCCATTTTTTTCGAACGGCTTTATTTCCAAATGAAGCCTGGATGGCGGGTTGCAGTGTGACCTGAACGTCCTGGGCGAACGCATCGCTTTGCAACAGTTCCATAAATTTCTGCCACTGCGGATGTTTGTCGAGAAATGCCTGGAAGTTCTGGGGCGACGACAATTTACCCAACGTCTGGCTATAATAGCTCCCAGCGTCCTGTTGCATTTCCTCGGGTTGCGGAAACGTCTCAAGCAGGCTCCGGTAGACGTCATCCGGCAAGAAATCGTCAATGAAGCCACAGGTATAATCGCCCTCGAGAAGCACCTTCTCTTTGTTGGAGAATAGGACATCGGAAATTTCCAAATCACGGTGGTTCGACATTTTACTGTATCCTTATTCGGATAGGGCTTTATCTGGGTTCAATTTACAAAAGTTGGCGCAAGAAGCTCGGCTAAACGGAAAGAGTCGTCATCTTGCAGGTCAATAAAGCGCCATTTATGATTCAGCACCACTAAGCCAACGTGATTGCCAACGCGATGCCCGCTCACAACGATGTGGCGGCGGCTGGCTGCCAGAAGGCCAAGCATTTCGAAGAAGAAATTGGGCGGTTCGCCGTTCTTGGAGAGTTGCTCATTCAGCGGTTCGACAAAGTTGTCTCCACCCCACACACGGCCGTGGGTGCGTTCCGCGCAGACCACACTATCGAGGTTGCTGTCATTACGTAGCATGTCGAGCACTTCCGCCGCTAGGCCGTCGGGGCGGAACGGATTGGTGGGTTCGAGAACGAAGACATAATCGAAACGCGTGTCGAGCATTTCTTCGGCGGTGAGCAGGCTGTCTTTGATGGCTTCCCTGAGGTCATCCTTGGTACGCTTGGGAATCAGAATGTTCGGCTCGTCCGCGCAGGCGTCGATCACGGCGGGATCGCTCGACACCAGGCAAACTCGTGCATCGACGTTGTTGATCCGTTCAATATCGCGGGCAAAGTCGATGGTGCGTTGCAGTGCCGATTTTCCGGCAATCGGATCGAGGACGAAACGCCGCTTTTCGTCATTGTGGACGGGGATCAGAGATAGGACTTTCACAGGTTCGTCTTGCGTCATGGTCCGCCCAGCTTTTACAAATGATCGCGAATATAACGAATTGAATCGGCGACCCGTTTGGCGCGGGGGGCATCACGATTTTGATGAATTCCGTGGTGATGATAAACCCGTGCCATCGGTTCGTAGGTAATTTGATAGCCTTTCTGAATTAACAGTTTGCCCCACGCCCGATCTTCGACGCCTCGGATTTTTTCATCAAACGGATACTTTTGCCACAGTGACTTGCGGATGGCTGAGTTTGCGTTGTGGAAAAAATAATCCTGGGACTGATTGTGCCGTTCTTCGCGGAACGTCGTGTATAGGTCGCGGGCGTCCATGTCGCTGGTTTCGGGCAACGGCTCTTGACGTCCGTAGACGCCGCAAATGCTGTCGCCGCCGTAGCCATTGAGATGTAACGCCAGATAACTGGACCATAGTTCATCCACGGGGATGCAGTGGGCGGACAAGATGAGGACGACCTCGCCCTTAGCCGCCTCGATGCCGAGGTTCAGGGCGCGTCCGAATGTAAAGTCCGCCCGGGATATGGACAATAACGTGGTGCCGTGGTGTTGAGCGATTTCGCGCGATTTGTCTTGCGATTCATTGTCGACGACAATGATGTCCTCGATGGGGAGACGCTGATGTTTGACCGCACGTAAGCACCGGTCCAACCACTTTTCTTCGTTGTAAGCCCTGATCACAACGCTGATCATATGACGCTTCCAAAGTCGATGGGACTGTTTGGTTCAATGTCATGCGCGATAA
The DNA here is from genome assembly GCA_028281525.1 of Magnetovibrio sp. Classification (GTDB taxonomy): domain Bacteria; phylum Pseudomonadota; class Alphaproteobacteria; order Rhodospirillales; family Magnetovibrionaceae; genus Magnetovibrio. The sequence goes on along the minus strand of JANQJR010000064.1, from coordinate 49,373 downwards.
CGCGGCCAACCAAAACGTCGCGGTACTTAACGTTGACGCCGGTGCCCGTCGTTTCTTCGCAAAGTGCTTCGTCGGATAAAATCTCGCCTTTGCGCAGAAAGCAGTTGCTCGATAGCGTCCGGCGGGATTTGCGGTGTGCTTCTAGAATGTCGAGCGCGCTCGGCGCGAAAATCAGGTGTGATGTGTGCAAGCGGTCAAGCTTGGCGAGCATGGTATGGCAATCGCAGACAACCGCAAAAATCTGAGTTTTCGGCAGTTTTATGTGGCCGGTGAGAACCGCCGGGGCGGGCACCACGATGTCGTATCGTGCGAGCAATTCATCGAGCGGCGCAGAGAATACTTCATGCCAATCCGTGCCCCACGGCGTTTGGGGATAGTATTCCGTGTCCATTTCCGAGCACGCAAGAATATAAGTCGGAGATCCGGCAATCGTCATGGTCGTTAAGGGGAGGGCTGGCGGATTCCGAGACGGCCAGAACGTGGCGAATCCGCCATATGGACCCAGGATTTTTGTTCTGCACTGGCGTAAAGGGCATGCACGACTTCCAAGGCTTTAACACCGTCACGAGGGCACAAAATAGGCGTTCTGTCTTTTTCGTTGATACGTCGTGTGACTTCGTTCAGATATGGAATGTGACTGAGGCCATAGCCGTTGGGAACATCTTGGGAGCATTCTGCCGCCACATCATCGTCGCCGGGTAGGGGATTGACGAATTCCCATACGTCAATTTTGTTCAGTGCGATGCCGCCGACGACGACCATGCCTTTTTCACCCACGACAGACAAAGAGGCTTCGATATCGCGGGGGCGGGCTGCGGTTGTGGCTTCGATTGTGCCCAGAGCGCCGTTTTCAAAAGTCACGGTTGCCGCGAGCGTATCTTCCGCTTCCAAATTCATCAACCTGTTGGTGATGACGGAACTGACGCCGTCGATTGGGCCGCAAATCCAATTGAGGGCATCGACATGATGAATGGCTTGTTGATTGATCACGCCGCCGTCCATAGCCCAGGTGCCGTGCCAACCATCTTCATAATACTCCTGCATCCGGCACCACCGTAAACGGATCGTCGCGGTGATGATCTTGCCCAGACGCCCCGCCGTTACGGCTTCTTGTAATTTCTCGATTGCGGGATTTAAGCGGTTTTGCATCACCACAGTGGCCATTAAACCATTTTTTTCAGCCTTGTCCGCGAGTTCGTAAGCTTGGTCCGGCAGCAAGGTGACAGGCTTTTCAATGATCACATGACGGCCAAGATCCAGGGCTGCGCTGGCGTGTTCGTAATGCTTGCCGCTTTCGGTCAGGATGCATACCACATCGGGATCGCAGCCGCTGACCATCTCTTCTAAGGTCGCGTAGGCTTGTGCGTCACCGTTTGCGCGCTGGACGGCGGTTTGGGCTTTTTGCGGGATGATGTCGCAACATCCGGAAATGACTGCGCCCTCGATGCCTTTAGAAAATATATCCAGGTAATGGTTGGTGACCCGACCGCAACCGAGAAATGCGAATTTAATGGGCGTTTCCATATGTGCGTCCACGCGAGAGATGAGGTAACGGCTATCTAGCTCTGTGCTTTTCGCAGCAGAGCGCTCGTTCGGAGAATCGCTGTGATTTTGTGAAACCGACCGGACGACATCAAGCCGTTTTTCGTTTTTCCGTTTCCGTACGCCCACCAAATACCTTCATCGTTTGGCCGACCACGGCATCAATTTTCTCTTTGTATTCACAAAGGGTGTCGTAATCGACTTCAGTGAAGTTCCTTGCCCAGGCGCGCTCGAAGTATGGCATCTCGACTTCGTCCAAATCATCGAGATTGATGCCTTCTTCGCGGCTTTTGGCAACGGTTTGATTATAAGCGGAACACCCCGGGATGGGTTGCAAGATGGTGACGCCCAGGCGGTTGGCCCCGCCTAAGTCGGCAATTTCCTTACACAGATCGTAAGTGTTTTCCAAGCTTTGCTTGCTTTCGCCCGGCAGACCCAAGATGAAGCTGGGGAAGAAGCGAATATCGTTATCGCGCAACAAGGACGTCGCCCGGCGAATGGTGCTGACCGATTGGCCTTTGAAGGAGCGCTTCAGGACCGTGTTGTCACCGCTTTCCGCACCGACGAAGACCTCTTCGACGTTCAATTTCCTGAAGTAGGGGATCAAGTCCTTACGTACGGTGCCGACCCGGCTGTAGATGAAAAAGTTAACGTCATCCAGATCGTCCGGCCGCTCATCGACAAACTGCTTGAACCATTCCGGGGCGTTCAAGTTATCGTCGGAGATATCCCAGATCGAATTCACGCCATAATTTTCTTTTAGGCTGCGGATTTCCTGCCAAATCTGTTCAATGGGGCGAAAGCGCATACCTTCTTCCAGGCGGGCGCAGAACACACAGCCGCCGTCGGTGACATCGCGCCAGTTACAGCCCTTGGAAGAGAAGATGGATCCTTGAACCAAGTCTGCGCGGTCCCCGTAGATGGAGTGATAGTTCTCCACGTAACGGTCCATAGGTACGTATTCGCGCGAAATAATCGGCAAGGTGGTGAGATCGTTAATGTGCGTCACCGGGCTAACGTGTACGGAACCGTCCGCATCGCGATAACCAAGGCTGGGGATGGACTCTTTCGGCACATCGTCGCCCAGGAGATGGCCCAAAAGTTTCGCAAAGGGAATTTCGGCTTCTTCGCGGATAACGTAGTCAAATGCCGATTTGTTGGTGAGGATTTGGCGCGTGAGAACAGTGCCGTGTGGACCGCCCAAAACGGTCGTTGCGCCAGTGGATTTGGCGCTGGCGGCATATTCGCAGGTTCGCAGATAATTGAACGTGGTTGCGTAAAATCCGACAAGGTCGAAGCGTGCAAAAACTTGCGGGTCAAGAACCGAAACGTCCTCGTCAATCACCTCGATCTTGTCGATCCGGTCCCCAAATTCCTGTTGGGCATATGTTACAACGGACAAGATGCCCAAAGGAACGTACATCCCGTTCCGGGAGTGACTCGTGTGTTCGTCGTCATTGCGGGCATTTACAAACAGGATTCTCATGAAACAAGTCCTCTGTCCAACAGGCACTCAGCGATGGTGAAATCCAAGAGGGTGTTGATGTCGGTGGCTTCGATCTCGTCCAGCAAGCATGCACGGGAATCCCTTCCAAGTGCGTGACCAGATCCTTCGTGTGCCATCAACAGTTCCGTTGGCCTTAGATAAAAACTACCGGTGAGAAAGTATACAGGTTTGCGTTCCTGACGGCTGCTTGCCAATTCGCCAGGCGGAATTTCTAGGTAGTTGGTGATTGCGCCATCATTTTCAAATTTTTTCATGATTTGGGGATGGCACTGTGTGAGTTGAGCAATGCTCGTAACGCTGTCGCAATTCGTTGCACGCAACATTTCTACCGCTTTATCGATGGTTGCGCTCTTCAAGAACGGGGCTGTCGGTTGAAGGGACATAACGGCGTCGAAAGTCTCGCCGCGTTCTTCGTAAAAGCGCACCGCGTGCTGGTTCACTTCCATCAACGTGGACAAATCTTGGGCGATGCCGGAAGGGCGCAAAAACGGCACTTCCACACCATGCGTGCGCCCGATATCCGCAATGCGTTCGCTGTCGGTCGACAAAATCACTTTGCTCAATGATTTTGCGCCATGGGCGGCTTCAATCATATAGGTGAGCAAGGGTTTGTCCCCAAGGGGAGCGATATTCTTGTTTGGAATACCCTTGGAGCCCCCTCGGGCGGCGATTACAGCTAGGACTTTAAAATCGGTCAATATATGCCTCGGTGTTCTTTAATATGTCTCGGTGTTCTTTGTGTGTCTCGCGGCGCCCCGGCATGAATAAGGCGGCTGCCTTAGTGCTGCAAAGGGCTGTGATCGGCATTTGGATTCGTAGGCCTTGCCCCTTGTGTTTTTCGGTTCACCACTCGGCCATGGGCGTGAAGGTGCAGAAATGTAGCAATTTAAAAGGGTTAGGCATGCTACCGCAGTCCGGGTGAAAACGCTTTGCGTTTAGGACACACCAGTCATACTGCCGCCAGTGTTCACGGCGCGAACACGAAGGTCAACACTTTAATTTTTCGTGCCGCAGATTGTCCTGGGTGGATTGGATTCAGATCGCGACTTATATTGGCGATTGCCGTTCGTAAGAGTTGGTGCGGCCAAACTCTTTCTGGGGTGGTTTGGACATTTTATGGCTTTCAAAAAAACAGCTACATTTCTTATCAAATTCACGATTTCCATAGGTTTACTGGCATGGCTGTTTCAATCCGTGGAAATTGACGCCTTGATGGTGCACTTGAACGGGGTGACGGTGATCACTTTGATCGTGATTTCGTTCCTTATCGTAACCTCGGTGCTGCTGATCGGCTATCGCTGGACGCTTTTGCTTGCGTACCTGAAGCATCCAAGACTGACGGTCGTCCAGGCCACGAAAAATGTCATTATTGGGTTGTTTTTCAATCAGTTTTTGCCTTCGACCGTTGGCGGGGACGTGGTCCGCATATGGCTTGCGAAACGTCATGGTCTGCCGATGGACATTGCGGCTTACTCTGTCATTTCCGATCGGTTGTTTGGCTTTACGGGCCTGGTGTTGGTGTGTGCTGCAGGGCTGCCGCTGATGATGTCTTATGCCAACGACAGCATCATGATTACCGGCGTGATGACGCTGGTCTTGGGAGGCCTGGGCGTGTTGGCGTTTATCGTCTTTTTTCAGTATTTGCCGGATTGGCTTAAGCACTTGAAAGCGTTGCGGTGGATGACAGCCATATCCAATGTTGTTGGGGGCGTGATCGTAAAGTCCGGAAGAGGTCTGGAAGTTCTCATTATTTCGTTATGTCTGCACCTCATCGACGTAACCTTGTTATTCGGCGCGGCGATGATGCTGGGCATCGACATTCCGTATTTGGTCTGCCTGGCGTTGATTCCACCGGCTATTTTGGTATCGGCAATTCCGATATCGATTGCCGGTTGGGGTGTGCGCGAGGGGGCTATGGTATTTGCGTTGGGTGCTGGGGGCATCGCTTCGGCGGATGTGATCGTATTGTCCTTGTTTTATGGTTTCGCTCAGGCTCTGGCGGGCGCCATAGGAGGCATAGTGTGGGTCAGATCGTCTTACGCACGGGCAGGGCTCGATCAGGACCAGGACATCATGGAAAAAGAACTGGAGCGTGTGCTTGAGCAGGGGAGATAACCGCAATAGAGGTGTTTGAGGAACGGGCGTCGGGCCGTTCAAACGGTGTGTTCGGGCCAAGGACACGGCCACAAAACCGTCGATGAAAGTGGACCGCCGCGGTTTAGCGTCGAGCGGGGTAAAAAAAGCTTGATTTTGTTGTTCGCGGCGTGAACACTGTGCCCGCGTGGCAAGCGTGGATTGGGGTTCTAGTTCACCTTGTCGTCGGTAGCATGCGCGGTGTTTGTGAGATGGTATGCCGCGAATGTGCGTTTATCCATTTATGGAATCGCAATTACATCCGTCGATTCCGTCATTATGTTTCACACAATCATGCTTGCGCGGGATGTATCGGACGATATCTAGGTAGTCGTACCGGTGAACGTGAATGTTTTCAGAAGCCCGTTTCGAGGTTTAATTAATGCACAACGACTTCGATCAATTCGACGCCCCTTGGCCTGATCTGGACGGTAAGACCATTTTGGTGACCGGTGGCACCGGTTCTTTCGGCCGAGCTTTTATTCGGGTGGTTCTGGAAAAGTTTTCGCCAAAAAGGCTCGTCGTTTTTTCCCGCGACGAACTCAAGCAATATGAGATGGAGCAGGAGTTCAGCGGCCCAGAAAGCTTAAGCATGCGTTATTTCATAGGTGACGTCCGTGATCTTGGACGGTTGGAAATGGCCATGCAAAATGTCGACGTGGTGATTCACGCCGCTGCGCTGAAGCATGTTCCCGCTGCCGAATACAATCCCTTCGAATGCGTTCATACCAATGTCATCGGCGCCGAAAATGTCGTGAAGGCGGCACTGCGTTGCGGTGTCGACAGGGTTGTCGCCCTTTCCACGGATAAAGCGGCCAGCCCGCTTAACCTCTATGGCGCCAGCAAATTGGCATCCGACAAAATCTTTATCGGGGGCAATTATCTGAGCGCTGGAAAGGGACCCCGTTTCTCCGTTGTGCGTTATGGAAACGTCCTTGGATCGCGTGGCAGCGTAGTGCCGTATTTTGAAAAGCTGCTTGCTGAAGGCGCAGATTACCTGCCCATCACCGACGAGCGCATGACGCGGTTTTGGATCACCTTGCGCCAGGGGGTGAACTTTGTGCTTTCGTCACTAGAGATGATGCATGGCGGTGAAATTTTTGTGCCGAAAATTCCCAGTACGAAGATTACCGATATCGCCCGAGTGATTGCCCCGGATTTGCCGACCAAAGTCATTGGCATCCGGCCCGGTGAGAAACTGCACGAAATCATGATTACGACTGATGATGCCCGCAACACACTCTCTCTGAAGGACCGTTACGCCATAACCCCTTCGTTGACGTTCTGGCATCCGGAGATTCACAACTTCGAAGGGGCGGAAGCGGTCGCGGATGACTTTAGCTTTTCCAGCGAAACTTCAGAGCGTCTTGCAGATGAGCAAATCACGCAAATGCTGGCGGCTCCCCGCAAGTAATTCGATCTGGCGCAGCATATGACTCCCAAGGTTTTCATTATTGCGCGGATGGGTTCGTCCCGCCTCCCTGGCAAAGTGTTGATGCCGCTTGCCGATAGAACCGTTCTGGGAGTGCTGGTTGAGCGTATGCGCCAGATTCCCAATTCTCCCGACATCGTTCTGACAACGTCCACCGATACTCGCGACGATCCCATCGCGGCGTTTGGCGCGGAACAGGGGCTTGAGGTGTTCCGGGGATCTGAGAGTGATACCGTCGAGCGCGTTTACATGGCGGCAAAGCAGAACGGGGCAGATCCGGTCGTGCGGGTGACGGGCGACTGCCCGATGTTGGAAGCAAAAACCGTTGCATCTATCATTGAACGCATCACCTCGACGGATGCTGATTATGTTTCAACCGACCTGACACCCACATACCCCAATGGTATGGGATGTGATGCATTACGATTCCCGGCACTTGAGAGGGTGTACGAGCTGAGCAAAACCCTGGAAGTGGACAAGGCGTGGGAGCATTTGTGTTCTCCTCAACTGGATTTTCGAGTGGATACCATTGCGGGCCCTGAAAACGCCAGCCAATATCGTTTCACCGTGGATACGGCGGAGGATATGGAGTTGATTCGGAAAATTGTGGGCGAATTGTTTCCTCAAGCCCGTGATTTCGGTCTCGATGATATCCTTGAGCTGATCGGCCGCAACCCCGATTGGCTGAAAATCAATGCGCACGTCGTACAAAAAACCGGCCCCCATTCGCAAAAGAGGTGAGCGAGCCTTTGGAGAGGGTATTGCGAGCTGCCGGTAACATTCTGTTTCGGTGCGATGCAGGCGCGGATATCGGCTTTGGCCACCTCAAGCGTTGTCTGGCTTTGGCCGGTGCTTTTGATGACCCTGCAGTCACATGCCGTTTCGCAATGGTGCGTCCCCAGCCGGAGGCGTGCCGTCTGGTCGAAGCAGCGGGATACGGCGTCGTCGAACTCGGCGCGCACGAACTGGAGGGCGGGGCGGGCCTTTTAGATCATTTGGATGGAGCGCATGCCTGCATTTTTGATGTGGCCCACCATGTAAGTGGAGATACGCAGGCTGCCTGGCGGGGAGTTGTCGATGCGGTCTCTAAGCGCCGGATCGTATCCGTTCTGATTGATGGCTTGGGCAAACATGCCTTGGTCCAGGACGGTAAATGGGCCCTTGACGCCCTCGTGGTTCCGTACGTCGGTGCGCCGAACCGGATGGGGGATATTCGTCTATTGTCCGGCCCGCAATATGCGGTCTTTGACAGGGCTTTTTTGTCTGCCCGCCAAAAGACGATTGCTGATCAGCCGGCGCGAAACGTCTTGTTGACGTTCGGCGGCACGGATATCAAAGGACTAACGGTCAGGACCCTGAAAGCCTTGATGGTTGAAAGCGCGCGGAATTATGCCGTGCGTGCCGTGATCGGTCCGGGTAACGACGAGGATGTCGTCGCGGAGATCGAACGTGTTGCGCATGGCATGGATAGTGTTGAGTTGGTCCATTCACCGTCTTCCTTGGCCGAACATATGGCCTGGGCCGATATGGCGGTAAGCGCGACCGGACTGACTAAGTATGAACTTGCGTTAACGGGTACGCCGGCAGTACTCATTTCTATTGATCAAGCACACGAGGATGCGCATCGTCCGTTCGAAAACGCCCACACAGCGCTTCATCTGGGCCAAGCCGACCAGATTGGCATTCAAGAAATCACGGATGCTGTTGACAGTCTTGCATTGAATGTCGACAAACGCAGACGGCTTTCCGCGCGCGGCAGGGAGCTCGTGGATGGTTTGGGTGCGGCACGGATCGCCAAAGAAGTAATGAGGATACATGATGCTTAATCGTACCTTTCGGGTTGGTGACAAGACGGTCGGTGCGGGTGCGTCGCCGTATGTCATCGCAGAGATCGGCTCCAACTTCGATCAGTCCCTGGACACCGCGAAACGCTTGATCGACGAATGTGCCGATGCGGGCGCGGATGCCGTCAAGTTTCAGTTGTTCCGTGCGGAGCTCATGTATCCCAAAGGCACGACACTCTATGATATTTTTAAATCCATCGAGCTTTCCCCCGATTGGTTGCCGGAGTTGAGCGCCCACGCGGATGGATGTGGCGTTCATTTTCTGGCTTCTCCCTTCGATCCTCAGAGCGTTGATTGCCTCTCGGACATTGGTGTGCCGGCCATGAAAATCGCGTCGTCGGAAACCACCAAGCTTGGGTTGGTCGAATACATTGCCGCCAAGAATGTCCCAATATTCTTGTCCACGGGTATGTGTGATCTGATTGATGTGATTGAAGCTGTTAAAGCTTGCCAGCGCGCGCACAACCACGATGTTGCGCTGCTGCAATGTGGTGCGCGCTACCCGCTACCCGTTGCGCAAGCGAATTTGCGGGTCATGGAAAAATTCCGTGACATGTTTGATGCGCCGGTCGGGTTTTCCGACCATACTGAAGGACAGGTTGCCGCACTTGCCGCCGTCGCGTTGGGCGCGAATGTGATCGAACGGCATGTGACGCTTGACCGTAAAAGCGATGGGCCGGATCATTTCTTCGCGATGGAGACCCGCGAACTGAAGGAATTCGTCAAAAATCTCCATGACGCGTTTGCTGCACGAGGTAGCAGCGAAAAGGAAATGCTACAGGAAGAAAAGGAAGTCGGTCGGCGTGAAGGACTGTACGCTGTTCGAAAGCTGGAAAAAGGTGCGGTTATTACTGCTGACGACATCACCAAGCGCCGCCCAGCAACGGGTATACGTGCACGGTATTTTGATGCCGTCATAGGGGCCAAGGTTATTAACGGCATCGAAGAGGATCAGCCCATTATCTGGAGCGATATATCGCCCGATGCAAAATAACGTTCTTGGTCTGCTATGCTTTTATTTTGATAACGCAAAACACTTATGATTACACCTGGGTATGGTGTGAAAGAATCTCGTGTTTAGGGGGGAAGAAGTGACCGCTTCAAAGAACAAACAGCTTGTTATTTTTGGCAGCGCAGAGATGGCGAGCTTGGTCGGTTACTACTTTGTGCAGGATTCAGACTACGAGGTTTGCGCTTACACCGTAGACGATGAGTATGTCGATGCGGAAAGCTTTGAAGATAAACCAATGGTTCCGTTTTCAAAGGTCCGCAGTCTCTATCCGCCGGATGAGTTCGAGATGTTCGTCGCCCTGTCGTACCAGAAGCTCAATCAGTTCCGCCGCGATAAATACATTGCCGCAAAAGAGGCGGGGTATGCTTTGGCGTCTTACGTATGCTCCAAGTCCGTCACCTGGCCCGATCTGAACATCGGCGATAACTGCCTTATCTTGGAAAATCAAACGATCCAACCCACGGTGCGCATTGGCGATAACGTCATGATCTGGAGTGGCAATCATCTGGGCCATGGTACGGAAATCGGCGATCACACCTATATCGCTTCGCATGTGGTGATATCAGGCCACTGTCAGATCGGTAAGGAATGCTTTCTTGGCGTGAATGCGACGCTGAAGGACTTTACCATCGTCGGGGACGGTTGCTTTGTCGGCATGGGAGCAAGCGTGACGCAGAACTTGAATTCCGGCGCGGTTGTGTTGAGCGAGTCCGGTCAAGTGCTCGAGGCGGACGATCGTCGTGCCCGCGCGCTGAAAAGACAGTACTTCAAACTCTAAGAGCGTGTTAATTCCAATGGGGCTTTTCACAAACCGGATCAAGTGGGTAAAACGCGGGCTCGTCATAACACCGCGAAGCGAGCTATGGTGGATGCGCACCCACGCCATGATTCCCACTCCGGAAATGATCGATGACGGTGTGGTGAAAATTTATTTCTCCGGGCGCAACGATCAAAACCAGTCCCACATCGGGTGGGCGCTTATCGATTTGTCACAACCTGATAAAATCATCGATTTCAGTTCGGAGCCGGTCTTGGCTCCGGGGCAGTTGGGCTGCTTCGACGACAACGGTGTCACGCCGTCTTGCGTGGTGCGCGACGGCGATGAAACGCGCCTCTATTACATTGGGTGGAATCCGGGTTCCACAGTGCGGATGCACTTGTTTGGCGGGCTCGCCATTCGCAGCAATGGCGGCGGTGAATTCGCGCGTTGGTCGCGTGCCCCGATTATCGAGCGGTGCCCGACCGATCCATACTTGAACACGGCGCCTTGGGTGGTGAAGGCGGCGGCGGAGTGGCGCATGTACTACGTTTCCGGGACGGAGTGGGTGCACAAAGACCTGCCGCGCTATAACATTAAGCTCGCGCGTTCCCAAGACGGCAAAATCTGGCGCCGCGACGGTCATGTGTGTATCGATTTTGCCAACTCTGACGAAAATGCCTTGGCGCGCCCCTTCGTCATCGAAGAGAACGGTGTATGGAAGATGTGGTTCGCCCATAAGGGGGAAGCTTATCGCCTCGGTTACGCCGAATCGGAAGATGGCGTCACTTGGCACCGCCGTGATGATTTCGCTGGGGTGCAACCGAGCGAAGGTGAATGGGATTCAGATATGGTCGAATATGCAGCCGTGGTGGAGCATGCTGGGCAACACTTTATGTTTTATAACGGCAATAACTATGGCCATGGGGGCATTGGCCTTGCCGTTGAAGAATAATTAGGGGCAAAGCGTGAAAACGATTGCAATCATGCAGCCGACGTATTTGCCGTGGCTCGGCTATTTTTCTCTGATCGATTATGTTGACCAGTTTGTATTCCTTGATTGCGTGCAATTCGATAAGCGTTCGTGGCAGCAAAGAAATAAGATATTAACGGCCAACGGCCCCGTGTGGCTGTCCGTTCCGGTGCTGACTCGCGGGAAATTTGCAGACGATATTTCAGATATTTGCATAGACACATCGTCGAATTTCTCTAAGAAACATATTAATTCCATTCGTCAGTCATACCAAAAATCGGAATATTTTGACGAATATTTTGATTATTTTTCGAATATTATAGATGGTGACTTTGAATATATATCTGATCTAAATATAAGGCTGATCGTTTGTTTAATGGAAATGCTGAAAATCGACTGCGCCACCATCCGCGCGTCGGAATTGGGCGTCGAAGGTTCGAAAGACCAGCTGTTGGCGAATATAAGTAAAACGCTGGAGGCGGGTAGATATGTTTCTCCGGTGGGGTCGATTGGATATCTGCGTGATTCCGATGCATTTTCAAGTTTTGGGATAGACGTTTTATATAACGATTATCAGCATCCCATTTACAAACAGCTTCACGGTTCTTTCGAACCTTATATGTCCGTGATTGACCTGCTCTTCAACCATGGCCCAGACAGCCTGGAGATCATTCGCTCGGGTTTCAATCCGGTGTCTGCGGAGAGCTTGGGGGATGAAGCGACCTAATTTGGATCTATAGGTTTTTTAAATGTGGGATATTTCGCCGGAAAAGCGTACATGATCGTGGGCCATAGAAAGCAAATCGTATTCGCCGTTCTGTTTACGGTGTCTTTTGCCGTGCTCTGTATCTATGACTATTTTGTCATCGGCAGTATGTACCTCTTAGAGCTGCACGATGCTGGCAGGAGGCCTTTGTTATGAAGATCACGGCAACACAAGAAAATGGCCAGGGTATGTGGCGTCTGATGGAGACGTTGTTTCCGATGTACCGGTCATTGATCGGGCCGGGGTATGCTGCTTCACTGAGCAGGCTTGCGCAAGAACTGCCACTTGAAGTTCATGAAATTCCAAGTGGCACAAAGGTTTTCGATTGGACCGTTCCGAAGGGGTTTAAGGTCAATGAGGCGTATGTGGAGGCGCCTGATGGAAGCCGACCGATAGATTTCACGAAAAACCATTACCATGTCTGGAGCCATAGCTCCCCATTCTTTGGGGAGATGAATTTGGAGGAGCTGAAGCAACATATCGCCGTTCACCACTTGTTGCCGGATGCCATTCCATATCGTTTTACATATTACCGTGAAAAGTGGGGCATTTCGGCAAGCCAGGAGCAGGTGGAAAGCCTAAAGTCGGGAAATTACAAGGTACATATAGATACGGAATTATTTGATGACTTTCTTCGGATTGGAGAGCTGTATCTGCCGGGCAAAAGCGAAAAAGAAATCGTTATCCCGAGTTATCTTTGTCACCCGCATGGCGCCAACGACAATTTATCGGGCGTGGTTGTCGGCATGGAGCTTTTTAAGATCCTGCAGAGCATTCCGGACAGGAGATACTCATACCGGCTATTGATTTGGCCGGAGACGATCGGGGCGATTTCGTATATTGCCCAGTTCCAGGAACGTATAAAAAACGTTGTTGGCGGGTTGATGTTGTCCATCTGTGGCGATCCGGGCAGGTTTGAAATCAAGAAAAGCTTTTGTGGCGACAGCTTTGTTGATAGAGCCGTCATTCATGCCCTCCAGCATTATGGTCGTGAGTACAAGGTTTTTAACTATGAACAATCTGGTTCGGATGAAAGGCAGTTCAACGCTCCTGGTTTGCGCGTGCCGATGGTAAGGATGTCGCGCAGCTTTTCCACATACCCGGAATATCATTCTTCCAAGGATGACTTAACGCTCGTAACCGAAGAGGCGTTGCTCGGCACTTTGGAGCTCTGCTGCCGGGCCATAGAAATCATGGAGCAGGATGTAACTTACAAACCCAATTTCGTCGTTGAACCATTTTTGTCTGGCCACGGCATTTACCCTTACGATTTGGGTGCGGGTGAAGGCCATCGCTCAGACAGAATTGTGCAAGCATATTATGATTTGGCCGGGTGGATCGATGGGCAACACAGTCTATTGGATATTGCCACCGCATTGGACGAGCCGATCGATATCTTCGAAAGACCGATAAGTGACATGCTGAGAGTCGGTTTAATTGAAGAAGTCTAAAATTTATTTTATCCGGCATTCATTGGATCAAATAAAAGATAAAACAGGTAATCAGCACAGATAATGTACGTTTTATTTGTTCGCCACTTTCCCGATTTTGACCACATCGTTCCGATCGCACACAAGTTGGCGGAGCGGCATCCGGGGCAAGTGCGTGTCATCAAGCAATCATCCAACTTAAATCTCAAAAACGATTACCGCGCAATTTTTTTGTCGGAGCGTCACAACATAAAAGTCGACGGTCTCTTCAATTGTACGAGACGGTTTAATATGAGGGGGACCGTCGCGCACTACATTTCAAAAGTAGCGCGCTATCTTCCGTTCCCCTTTGCACAGCGTGTCTTCAATGTCATTAAGGATAAATTGGCAGAGCGAAAATGGGCCGAGGCATTGCTTGACGATTTACAACCGGTGGCCATAGGGCTCGATTACATGCCCTTGAACGCGCTCAAACAATTTAACGAGATTGCCAATGTCGCGCGCTCGCGGAACATTCCCGTCGTGTTCCTGCCCCATAGCGCAGAAGTCTTTATGGACTTCAATCTTGAAGTGATCAGAAAGCAACACATAGAACACCGCATCATCAATCGATCCGAATTGGCGGAGCACTATTCGAATCCCGATATACCAAGTCTCGTATTAACGTCACTTGGCAGCTCCCGGTATAACCGGGAATGGATGGACGTAAACGATGCGTTGGTTGCGCGGACATACCCGGCAGAAGATTTGCCGGACAATCCCGGAACCCTAAAAGTTTTAATTTGTACGCGTCCGGCTATCGGATTTGTCGGCAACGATCCCCTGATGTCCAAACTTCTCGCCGAGCCTAATCTCGATCTCGTGATTAAAGGCAAGCCGCGCAACACCGGGGGGATGGAAGGTGTCGAAAGTGTCGGCAACAAATATCCTACGACCAGGCTGATTCAATGGGCCGATGTCATCGTCATTGCGGGGTCCAGCATAGCCGTCGATGTTTTGCTATACGACAAGCCTTTGCTGCATTTGAAATATTTGTCGCCGGATCACGTTTTTGCTTATGAAACATTCAATGCTTGTTGGAGTGTGGACACGCAAGAAGAGCTTTTCTCAGCCCTTGAGAGGCTGAAGGCGGACAAACATGATGTGCCATATGCAAAAGAAGACGTGACGAAGTTTATCGACCACGTTGTTTACGATTCCGGTCGAGTACCGGATCCCTTGGATGAATATGCCAAATATTTCGAGCGGCTGGGCGGGCTATCCGGAGACTTGCCGCGCAAGGATACATAAGGTGGCCATGCCAGCGCCTTAAGATCACTAGGTTTCGCTTTAGGGCATGCAAGGATTTGTGTTTTTATGTCATCTCCCGACAACGCAAAATATTCAACAGTAGATATTGTTAAAACGGGCCTTTCGTTGCTGACGCATCAGGAACGTCAGCGCGCGATTTATTTAAGTGTCGCGCTGTTCGTCGCATCTCTGGTCGACATGATCGCCGTGGCGAGCGTCATGCCTTTGGTGACGATGGTCTTGGATGCCGAAAGTCTTTTGTCCAATGAGAAGGTTTCATACGTCGTAGATCTCTTGGGCAATCCGGATACCCACGACCTTATGACCATTTTTCTCAGTGTATCCTTATTCCTTTTGGTTTTCAGCACAGGCCTACGCATTTTTCTGGAATACATTATCGGCAAGTTTACGTCGTATTGCCGTTCCAGGCTGGCCAGCACCATTATGGAAAAGTGCGACCAAGCGCCATATCAGTGGTTTCTTAAACAGAACTCTGCGCTTTTAAGTCGCAAGCTCTATTCGGATGTAGCGCTGATATCGCGAAACTTTCTGCAGTCGCTGATGATGATGGTGGGGAATTCAATAACCCTTGTTATCGGTATCGTGACGGTTGTTTTGCTTGCTCCGGTCGCAGGCTTGATCGTTCTGGGCGTTGTCAGCTTCTTTTCGGCGCTTTTGTTGTTGGTGACCAGAACATCGATTAAGCGGCTATCTGTCCGTCAACGCGATATTACGGACGTGTTGACGAAATTGACGCAGCAAGTGGTCGTCGGCGTCAAGGATGTACGGCTCAGTGCGAATAGCGGGTATTTTAGAAAATTATTTGACGACGAGTACGATGATTTCGCACGCCTGGACGCAAAGATAAAATTGTTTTCTTCGGCGCCGGCCGTGATCGTTATTCTGTTGGGGCAGGTTAGTATTTTATTTGCTGTAGTTATATTGTGGAAAATGGGCACGCCCATTAGCATTATTGCAGCACAAGTTACGCTTTTGCTGTTGGTTTCATCAAAAGTTATTCCCGCAGTTAACCGTTTGTACGGTAACGTGTCCAGTTTCTGGAAGATATACCCATACGTCAGGGGGGTGATGGAGACGATCAACGAGTTGGATGCTTTTATCGAAGACGCAAATGGTAGATATAAAAACAATGTCGACCAGAAGCCGATCAATGAGTGGTCTCGTCTGGTATTGAAAGACGTCAGCTTCAGTTATGAGCAAAGCAATAAAAATGTTTTGGACAACATTAATCTAACCATTGACGCCAGCAAATCTTATGGCGTGATCGGTCCGTCCGGGGCGGGAAAGACGACTCTCATCGATATCGTTCTGGGGCTCTTGGAGCCGACGGGGGGACATGTTGTCGTCGACAATGTGCCAATCGGTGTTGAAAATGTGAGGTCGTGGATGTCTCAGGTGGGACATGTGCCCCAATCCCCCATTATTTTTGACGACACCATCCGCAACAATGTCGCCTTCGGTGTACACCAGGAAGACATTGATGATGACTGGATTTGGGAGGTTTTGAAGCTTGCTAATCTTGCCGAATTGATCGAGTCGTTCGATGACGGTTTAGATACGCAATTGGGAGAACGCGGCGTGCGTGTATCCGGGGGGCAGCGTCAGCGCATTGCCATTGCGCGTGCCTTGTATATGCGTCCTAAAGTTCTTGTCATGGATGAGGCTACGAGTGCCTTGGACCTGGAGAATGAGCGCGCAATTCAGCAAGCGGTCGACAATCTACATGGTAAGCTTACGACCATCATCATCGCGCATAGATTAGGCACCGTGCGCAAGTGCGATAAGCTGTTTATGCTGGAAAAGGGGCAGTTGCGCGTACAAGGCACATGGGAAGAGCTGGAACGGGAAAGCGATTTGTTCAAAGCCTTTGCAGCTGGGCATGTGATGTTCTGATTTTCAGTTCATAAAGGTTGAGTACGGCTTAAAAACATCTGAAATGGGATGACTTAATGGATAACAAAGCACCTGGTAAAGACGTAACGGATCAAGATCTAAAAGACAAATTTCCGTTGGCGGCCAAAAAATCACCGGATCACAGGTCTGTATTCGATATTGCGGGTGTCACCTTTGGCGCGGAAACGATCCCGGTTTTTGCGGGACCAAACACTGTGGAGAGCCGGGATCAGATTATTGATATCGCCCGCAATGTGAAAAAGTCAGGCGCGCATTTCCTACGCGGCGGCGCTTTTAAACCGCTTACGTTCCCCTACCGATCGGAGAAGTACTATGAACTCCGTGAGGAAGGTCTCGGCTACCTGGCGGATGCGAAAGCCGAAACCGGCCTGCCGATCATTACGGAGATCATGGAGGAATCAAAGGTCGATGCCGTGGCCGAGGTGGCGGATATCATGCAAATCGGCACCCGGAACATGCAGAATTTTCCGTTGCTGACGCGGGTGGCCAAGACCGGCAAGCCCGTGATGATCAAGAGGCACTTTGGCTGTTCCTTACGCGATTGGTTGGGCGCCGCAGAGTATGTGTTGGTGGAGGGAAATGAAAAGGTGATTTTGTGTGAGCGTGGTGTCTCAGTTCCACATACACACCGCTCGAGTAGCCGTTTCCTTCTCGATTTACAGGTCATTCCCGCAGCTCAAGAAGTGACCCATTTGCCGGTCGTTTCGGACCCCTCCCACGCGACGTTCTGGGCGCCGTGGGTCGAGCCGATGACGTTGGCTTCGATTGCTGCGGGTGCGGACGGCATCATGTTGGAGGTGCATCCCGATCCCCGTAATGCTGCGGTCGATCCGTTGCAACCGATCGACTACCAAGAATTTGACGCCCTGATGACAAAAATGAAGGCTGTTGCGTCAGCCGTGGAAAGAACGCTATGACGGATTTTATGCCTGAGACTTTCATAGACAACGAAGTGACCCTGCAGTCTGGGCAGCCTTATGGCGCCATTTTAGGTTTGTCTCCTTCGCAAGGCGCCCGCTCTCCGATTCTTTGGAAAGCCGCCTATGACGCCATGGGACTGGACATGGAATTCCATCCTTTTGACGTGCGTCCCGACAATCTTCCGAATCTTATCAAAGCTCTGCGCCAAGATCGTCGTTTTGTCGGTGGCGCCTGCGCGGTTCCCTATAAAGAGCAGCTATTGCCTTTGTTAGATGAAATTGAGCCGGAGGCGCAAGACATCCGTGCGGTGAATGCAATATACCGAAATGCCGACGGCCTCCTGGTGGGTGCAAATACCGATGGTGAAGGCGGCTTGCTTGCACTTACGGAGCTTTTGGCGGATTTGAAGGATCGCAAAGTGCTGTTGCTGGGTCTTGGTGGTGCCGGCAAAGCGGTGGCCACGTACCTTGCGTATGCCGGTGCGGTCCTTTCCGTATGGAACCGGTCCGCTCATAAGGCCACTGAATTTGCATCTGCGCTCGCAAAGATGGGAAAGGCGGTTTCAGCCGTCGCGGAGATCGATGTGCACGCCATGAAGGATACGGACGTGCTGGTGAACTGCACGAGCGTTGGGTTTTCGCCTGACAGCTCAGAGAATGAAGACGCGCCCCTGGATTTAAGCTTGCTGAATGAGCTGCCGAAATCGGCAATTGTCTACGACATCATTTACCAGCCTTTGAAAACCAATCTTTTGCAGGCTGCCGAAGCGTTAGGCCTCAGAACTTTAAATGGCAAACCGATGAATATGAATCAGGCCGTGCTTGCATTTTGCAAAGCGGTGCCAGATGCAGATAAGGGCGTTGTCGAAGCCGCCATGGCAAAGGCGTGAAACGTCAAAATACCGCATTCCGCATTAGGAAAAACCAGGCCATACAAGTTTTGTGTGGCGAGCTTTCAACCGTATCCCGAAAGATCTGATTTTGAACTCTAACGTTTCCACTCAAGACCCGATCATTATTCACGCGGGGTTCCCGAAAACGGCGACTTCGACTTGGCAAAGGAACATTTTTGCCATGTGCGATGATATCCATTATCTCGGAATTCCATATACGGATGAAATCGTGGAATCCGCATGTAGCGATATTCTTTATTCCGACAGCCTTTCGTTTGACAAAAAATATCCGAATGAAGAAACCACGCGTCATCTCAACGCGTTGCGTCAAAGCGACAAGCCGGTCGTGATTTCCAATGAAGTCTTCACCAAACGTGAAGACGGTTTGGTGATGCCAGGAGTGTCTGATTTTGGTGAAACGATTAGGCGTATGAAAACGGTGTTCGGCGAAGCCAGAATTGTTTTAACAATTCGGCGTCAGGAAGATTATCTGGCTTCCCTCTATCTTCAGTATTCTTCTAGGTATTACAAAGCTGTACGCTTGATGTCGTTTAACACGTTCTTCAATTTGCACGCCGCGAAAGAAGATCGGTCGTTGATCGCCGATTCGAATTATTGGCGGATAGTTGAAAGACTGAGAAACGTATTTGGCGAAGACAACGTTTTCGTACTGGTCTTCGAAGAATTCGTACAAGACCCCAAGAGCTATACCGATAAGATGGGGAAAATTCTAAATTGCGATCCTGAAAAGTTGATTTCATTGATGATGTCTCATGAAAAAAAAGTCGTAAATGAAAGAATAAGTAAGAGATATTTGGCATTTATGAGAATAGTATCTAACGTATTCCCCCTTTTCTTTAGAAATATATTTTCGAAATATATTCCAAATAAAATACAATCTTATTTTATGTCGTATATTCATTCGGGGCCGAAACCCGTTATTGAACTTACCGATGAACAAAGTAAACTCATTGCCGATAAGGCTGCCGCAGGGAACGCGATGCTGGAAAAGGTATATGGGTTAGATTTGCGCCAGTACGGTTACCGGGTCAAATCATGACGATTTGGGTTTGATTCGAAACCCACTTCATAGCCTAGGCGTAAACAAGATTCAGATGACACAATCGAGCTCTGATCATTCTCACCCCGCAAAGGGCCTTCTCTTGTTTTCGAAGATGAGGAGTTTTTTTTCTCCATATCTGCTGAAGACTTTGAAAAGTCATTTCCAATTTAGCGAAAAGAAGCACCCGTTAAGGTATCGTTCGCATCCTTATTTAATCTATGAAAACACACCGAACCTGACCAGCATTGATGGCCGCAACACCAATGATGGCTTAACGTTCCGGCGCGGGATAACAGAGGTTAAACCCGAAAAAGAGGACGGTACGGTTCGGGTCGTTTGTATGGGGGAATCGACAACTTATTGTCTTGATCAATTAGATGAAGACACTTACCCATCGCGCTTGCAGGTGCATCTGTCGGAGAAATACCAAAATAAGAACATCGAAGTGGTTAATGCCGGGGTCCCCGGTTACTGCTCACAAGAAAACATTGTGAATTTTATTTTTAAAATACAGCCGTTAAATCCGGACCTGATCGTTTATTACTATACTTACAATGATTTGCAACCGCGCATGTGGCAAGGTTTGACCCGGGACTTCAGGACATATTCGCGCCCGTGGCGGGAAACGTTTACATTTAGGGACTACATAACCGGTCAAGTTTCATATGCGAAAATGGGCAGTCAAACGACCAGCGGAAATGGTGTTTCATATTTCACCCGCTGTATGGAAGTGCCACATGGCCCAAATTACATTGACGAAAACACCTCGGATTTCTTTCGCGACAATATACGTTCCATCGGTTTCCTCGCGAAGGCGTGGGGGATCAACTTTATGGTGATCAATCCTCCATTTTATGGCTTGGACAATCTGGATTTTGACCCCGATGCAGCTGATCCTGTGCAGCGTGGTATGTATCAGCATCGGGCAGTGATAGAGGAGTTGGCGAAGAAAGATGGTTTTCCGCTTTTAGACATGCTGGGGATGATGCCGTCTCCTCCAAAGAATAAATTTGAACCGAACGAACATTTTGTTGATTCGGTGCACTTTTCCGATAAAGGTGCGGATGTATTTGCCGATATCGCTTCATCGTTTATTTATGAGAACAGCTTGTTGGCGCTAGGTAAGGTGAGACATGATTAGAACTCTTATTAGGTTGTGGGCTTTTCTGGGCTCCATATTCCGAAAAACGCCGCCTAAAAATTCGGTTGATGCGCGTAAGAAAAATGAAAACAAAGATCGTATTGGCGACCTGGAAGACGATGATATTTACACTATTTATTGATGTCTACTTACCGTACTGCTCGGCTTCATGCGGGGGTGGAGACGAAAGGTATGAATGACTCACGGCATAAGCTGTAGTTGGGTCCTTCAAGGCATGCGGGGACCACGTTAGGGCAAGAAAAAACACACTGTCTGTCATAGAGAAGGGTGCAGGAAATTAAAAAGACAGGAAATCCGCGCACGAATTTTGTCATTCAGTATCGTGAAAACATGAAATTCTTCGAGGATTTACCCGGATGGGTTCATGTTGTCTTTGGTCTGCACGTGAGCCTGGAAAGGCTTAAATGTAAATATGGAAGAGACTTAGGCAGTATGGTGGCAGTCGGCTGAATCAACCATGACGTTACAAAAACGTTATCCCGATCAGGCGCCAAACGTGCGTTCTTTCGTACCGGAATCTCTGGTTGGGGCTGATACATAAAATTGGGGCTGTGCGGTTAGGATGCGATAATCTGTTGAGCTGGCAAGCCGAGTATCATAGATAGGCATTGCGATCCGTTCTTGAGAACACCAAGTTTTTGAAATCATCCATGACCTGGTTATATCGAATAACCGACGTAGATACGGTGTTTTTATGAGAAAGACAGCCATTCTTGTTGGCGTTGCTGGCTCTTATAATGCATTTTCCCTTTCGCTTTATAATCTGAAAGCGTTTGCGCTGGCGGATTCCCATGTCCAGGAAAATTGGGATATTCCCGTGATTCAAGAACCTTTAGTCACGGATGCCCTGTACGCGGAAACGCTCGAACGCCTCACATCCCAGATCACGCAACAAAAACCCGATGTTGTCGGTTTTTCCTGCTACCTCTGGAATATGAAATTTTTCAATGAGTTATCTGACGCCATCGTAAAGACCCTTCCGCATACGCGTATTCTTTATGGTGGCCCCGAGATTGCCCGCGAATATGTCGAAGAAGGGCTGTACGACAACCATCCTGCTCACTATTGCGTTTCGGGCGAAGGGGAGCCGCCTTTCCTGGAATTGCTTCGCATGCTATCGGGAGGTGGTGGGGACATTTCCGATATCAACGGTTTGGCGTACCGGAATGATCTTTCGTCAGCCTTTGCCCTCAATAGCCCTCGCATCGTTTCTGATTCTATCGCGCAATTTCCCTCTCCTTATCTTGAGGGCATTGTCGATGAAGAGGTCCTTGCACGCGACGGCGTGGAAGCGAATATCGAGACGCAGAGAGGCTGTTCTCTTCGGTGCTCGTATTGCATTTACCACAAGGACATGGGGCGCCCCGTTTATAGTGTTGCGGACCGCGTGCTCGATGAGGTTGCGTATGCTCTGGAGCGTGGCGTTCGGCAAATTCGTTTTGTCGATGCAAACTTTACGTCCGACCTGGATCACGCAAAGGCAATCATGCGGGGGCTCATCGATAATAAAGTCGAGCTCCAACTCATGTTTGAGCTCATTCCGGGGTTTATTGACCAAGAGCTCGCAGACCTGTTTGGCGAGTTTACCGCCCTTCATGAATGGAATGAGATCACCACGGGGATCGGTGTTCAAACCATCAATCGCGATGTTTTGAAACTCGTCCACCGCAATATCAAAAAAGAAAAATTCGAACTCACATTCCGTCTTCTTCGCGAAAGTAAAGTCTTCGTCAAAATCGACATTATTATCGGCTTGCCCACTGAAGACGTCGATTCCATATCGCGCACCCTCGATTATATGATGGAACAGCTTCGGCATTCTCAAGGGCATTTGCTTTGCTGTCATGCAATGCGTGGATTGCCGGGTACGGAGTTGATGACCATCGCGGAAGACTATGGCATGGTCTTCTCTTCTGAAATCGAACAGCATCTCTTTGTCGAATCGCCTGCGCTACCGCGCATGGAGGCCTTGAAGAGCTTGCGTCGCGCGGCGATTGTGTTCCGTTTGGTGAACCATATCGGCTGGGCCGAACGGGAGTTTATCAGTGGCCGGCGTTCGGATGACGTGAGCCTCCGGGAGCTGTTTTTCGATACGCGGGAGCGGTTGAACATCGGCAATATCGGACTGGTCGATATCCTGATCGACAAATTGATGCCGGTGCTCGCCGAAAAAGGTTCTCAATTCTCGGATCCGGAATTTCCCGCCGCCGAAACTTGGTGGTGGAGCAAGTCTTATCGCGAGGTGAAAAAGAAACACCTTGTGCAAATTCTGGAAAGCCTATAGCCCTTGGCTTTGTGATCTTTCAATTCTCTCAAGTTATGTTTTGCCTTTAAGGACGGGGTGATGCGCGAAGTCTCCAAATCCGAGTTTCATGATGCATTTCAGACTGTTATTGAGGATGAGGATGAAATAGTTGTTGTCCATGCCAATACTTTCGCCTTTGGCAAAATGGACGATATTTGTGCGGGCGTGATCGAAGCCTTGCAGCATAGGCTTTTGCCGCATCAGACACTTCTGATGCCGGCGTTCTCTTGGGAATTTTGCCGTACAGGCCATTACCACTATCGCAATACGCCGTCGGAAGTCGGCGCGTTGTCCGAGCACTTCCGGGTGCTTCCCGGCATAGAAAGGACGCCTTGCCCCATTTATACGTATTGTGGTTACGGTCCCCGCTTTCAAGAGCTTGCCGAGCATTCGCAAAGCGAAAGCGTTTGGGGGGAAGATTCCATCTTCAAGAAATTTTACGAACTCAACGCCCGCATTGTGGGGCTGGGCCAGCCCCTGTCAAAATGCGGAACCGTTTTCCACTACGCTGAGCAGCTTGTCGACGTTCCCTACCGGTACCTCAAAACCTTTCACGGCAAAGCCGATTTTGGAGGCGGTGAAGCGAGTTACTCAAAACAGATGTATAATCGCCGGTTGGACGTGCCGGTTATGAACGAAATGGCGCCGATCATCGAGGATATGGACAAGCGTCATGAAGTGCTGCGCGCCAATGTGGGAATGGGCGTCGTTGAATCAATCCGCACCCAAGAAGCCGTGGACGCTACCGTTAAGTTGTTGGAAGAGGATCCTTTGTGTTTGCTGGCCACCCGGGATGAATTCGTCAAGGCCATTGCAAGCCCTGCCGTTACGTTTTGCGGCGGTAGGAATCTCGACTTTTTGGCCGAAGAATTCTGCGCTCAGCACAAAGCAGAGACCGACCAGGAACCGCGTTTGATCGAAATGCCATTTGGGCAATACCGTCAAGAAACGCTGAACCCGGAATCAGACTTACGTGTCATCGACCCGAATTACGTTGCCTATCTGGAAACGGCGGAAGACTTATTCGGGCACATTTTGCGCGATCCTCTGTCCAATAGGGAAACGTTTGAAACGGACATTCAAAATATCGTTGCGGAGTACACATCCTTTATCGCCGAAGCTCGCAAATGTCTGTCCGGCATTTTTATCGTCGCCGACTTCGATTTGTTGAATCCTTCCCCCTTGGGTGATTTTGACTCTACGCTTTCATATGGCTGTGCGGCGATGATGGCGCTCGCCAATCGGGTCCTGCGTGACGGCTTGAAGGACTTGCCGGATGTGCACATTGCGCAATATGGCGCCGTCATGCGCCGTGTGGGAACTGGAACCGCCTCCAGTGGAAAGTTCTATTATTTGAGCCGGACGCCGTTCAGCAAAGAGTTTAATGCCGCGCTATCTCAACATCTGTTGGGCCTGATGTTGGCGTTGGAGGGCAAGACATCCCGCTTGCTGATCCTTGACTTGGACGACACGCTTTGGGGCGGCGTCGCCGGCGAAGACGGCCTGAGCGGCATCCTTCTGGGCGGTGATCATCCCGGTAATGTTTTTAAAGATTTTCAGTACTTCTTGAAGGCGCTTTCCAACCGGGGCATCGCGCTTGCGGTTTGCAGTAAAAACAATGAAGACGATGCGATGGAGATCATCGCACGGCATCCTGATATGGTGCTCCGGGAAGACGACTTCGCGGCCGCTCAAATCAACTGGGACGATAAAGCCAGCAACGTTCGGAAAATCTGTAAGTCCTTAGGGCTGACGCCTGCTTCGGCCATGTTCATTGACAACAGTGAACTTGAACGGGAATGGGTGCGTAGCGGCGTGCCGGAGTGTTGTGTGCCGGACTTGCCGAGAGATCCTGCACAGTGGGTTCCTTTTCTTTCGCAAATACCGCAATTGCAGGCGGTCACATTGACGCAGGAGGATATTAAGCGAAAACAGCAATATGCTCAGCGCCGTCGGGATATGAAGGAACGCGACGCCGCACAATCCGTTGAGGCGTACCTCGCCGGCCTAGGCATGACGATCACGATCTCCGCCTATGGAGAAAAGAATTCAGCCCGCATTTTGCAACTGATTTCCAAAACGAATCAGTTCAACACAACAACCGTTCGCTATAAGAAACACGAACTTGAACGCATGATCGTTCAACAAGGTGCGCAGGTTTATGCGGTTTCCTTGAAGGACAAGTATTTTGAAGAAGAGATCATTGCCGTCATCGTTGCATCGCCAAACAAAAACGATGCAAAGGCACTTGAAATCGACTCTCTTCTCATGAGTTGTCGTGCGATGGGACGGCAAATCGAAACAGCAATGCTCGCCTGGTTGGCAGATAGCGCGCGCGCGCAGGGCATGTCGGCATTATCGGGACAAATCGTACCGACAGAAAAAAATCAACCCGTCCGTGAGCTGTATGCAAACCACGGCTTTTCCATCGTGGGCGAACATTCTTATAACCTTGCGCTCGAAAATGCTGGGGCGCAGCCGTTGAGTATCCCGTCTTATATTTCTGTTGCGTTGGAGGATATGGACGCCACTTTGACGCAAGCTGACCTGATGGACGAAGAACCGCATGTGGACGAAGAAACGCCTTCCCAGGGAACGGCCGGCGAAAGTGGGTCCGATAAAGCGGCGGCATCCCCGATAGTGGAAATGCGGGGGAGCGCGCTGTTCGAACGTCTCGAAGAAATCTTTCATACCATGTTCGATGTGGAAGAGACCGAAGTGATCGAACAGGCCCGTTTGGGGTGTCTCAAAAAATGGGATTCAAAGGGCCAGATTGGCTTATTGATGGAAATCGAAGATGAGCTGGACTGTGATTTCAACGATGAGGACCTTTCAGCACTGGTTTCTTTTGAGGCAATCCTTTTGCGTTTGAAAGAAATGGAGACGGAAGGCGAATTGAGCCTTTGATGCGGCTCCAACATTCAGTATACGGCTGAATAGGGATGTAAGTGTGCTCACGTTTCAAATGGTGCGTCCGGAGTAGCGGTTTTGTCTGTGCTGCATGAATTTTTAAGAAAGTCCAAATTTCGCATGGGCAACACCCTTTATGCGGTTAAGCAAATTCATCCCAAGACAAAGGCTGAAAACCGGCGGTATGCCGCTGACAGGGAACTGACGGAACAGCACTTGAGTCGACTGAGCCGGGGCGAAAAAGGCCCCTATCGCGGCCGGGTTCTTTATGATGCGACCTTTGACAATCCTGGCTATTGGTACCGCATATCCTTATTCCGAAGGGCCCTGGGCTTGTCGCATGCCGAAGAAGTTGGGGTGCTGGGTAAGTACAACGCGCCAAAAGCCCAGAAAACCTTGTCTACTTTGGGGATCGATTCAACGGTCGATTTCCCGAAGCAATGCCCCCGCACCGCGAGCATGCGTGCCGAGGCCAAGCGTCTGATCGCTGGCACCAAAACGTCAGCCGACATATTTTCTTGGAAACTTCCGTTCGATTTTCCCGGCCGGGTCGCTTACGACAGTATCCAATATAAGCAACGTCTACCGGAGGTGAATGTTAAAGATCCTCTGCTCGAAATGTATGTCATAGACATCCTCCACTGTTTGCAGGCCGCCTCGGAAATCGTCACCGAAGAGACGGAACTTCTGGTGCTGAGCCATGCGTTTAATGAGACCTATGGGGCGCTGGCTTGGGTGGCGATGAAGCGCAATGTCAAGATCGTCGTAGCATCGGGCATTTTCGGAATGCCGAGATTTTGGAAGTTTTCGAGGCCAGGAGATATCTTCAAAATCACGGCACAGTTGCCGTCGGAAAATTTCGAGTGCCTTTCAAACGCTCAGCAGGAAAACTTAGCCGAACTTTTTCGTGGGTACGTTCAGGAAAGAATGGGAGGAACCGCCCAGGATATTGGCACAGAATACGCTTACACCAACAAAGCGGTTCGTTTGGCGCGTTCAGAGCTTCAGAAACATTTTGGGTGGGATGACGATAAACCGATCATTGGCGTGTACGCGCCACACTGGTTCGACACACCTCACTTTCATGGCATGGAAAACTTCCGGGACTATCTCGATTGGATGTGCTCGATTATCGATGTCGCTCGAAAAACGCCACATTTCAATTGGTTGTTGAAAAATCATCCTTGTGAAGAATGGTACGGTGGCATAACGCTCCACGAAGTCATCGCAACCGAAGAGCATGCTCATGTCCGTTTGGTCGATCGCACATGGAACAATGCGGCCATCATCGAAGCTGTGGATGCCTTTGTGTCCTGTCACGGGACGATCGGTTTGGAGGCTACGGCAATCGGCAAGCCGGTGCTGGTTTCGGAATCGGGCTGGTACGGTGGGTACAATTTTGTAAAAAGCTCGTCCTCGCGCGAAGACTTTCTCACGCAACTGAGCGAGCAATGGTGGCAAGACATGGATATGGAGCAAGCCGCTTTCAATGCGCAGGTATTTGGCGGATTCTACTTTGGCATTCCCAAAGATATGGAGCCTTTCGTCATTCCTGACGATTTGAAACAGCGCGACATTTATCCCTTCTTGAAAACGTATCTCGAGGACCACGAAACGATCTTCGCTGAAGAGGCCCGGAGAGTGCAAACTTGGTGGACGGAGGAAGAGATGTACTATCATACATACCGAGTTCTCGGTGCAGACGACTATGTCCCCATCACATCGGCCTCGAAGTAGGAACCGGTAACCTGGACAGTCAAAAAAACGGATTCCGATGACGATGATCGGTCCGATTTATATAAACACAGTTGATACTCAACAAGGATGGCACGATGAAGTTCGACGAAAGCATTGGTGGCGGCAAGACGTCGCATAACGGATCTTCCTTGGAAGAAGAAAACAGCATAAGCCTTCGCCGGCTTCATGATGATTTCCAAGATAAGATCACGGATGCCGGCTGGAACGTCAACAGCCCTTCCTTGTTCATGAAACGCCAAACCCTCTCACGTGTCCTTTACATGAACGATCTTTATAAAATGATTGTCGGTAAGACCGGGATTATTTGTGAATTTGGCGTCCGCTTCGGCCCAACGATGAGCCTGATGACGAACTTTCGCGGCATTTACGAACCGTACAATTATCTCAGGCGGGTTGTTGGTTTCGATACATTCGAGGGCTTCACCGAAGACTTGAACGAAGAGGAACGTAAGGTCGGGTGGGAGAAGGGCGACCACAGCGTGCAGCCGGGGTATGAAAATTTTTTGAGCGAGGTTTTGACGCTTCATGAGCAAAATGCACCAATCAATCACAAGCAAAAGTTCGAGCTGGTGAAGGGAGACGTGTGCCAAACCTTTGAGCCTTGGTTGGAGGCAAACCCCGAAGCAGTCATCGCGTTGGCGATCTTCGATATGGACGTGTACCATCCGACGAAGTTCGTTTTGGAACGCATTCTTGAAAGAATGCCGAAGGGTGGAATTTTGGCGTTTGACGAGATCAATCTCCCGTCGTTTCCCGGCGAGACACAGGCCTTGCGGGAAACTTTGGAAATCAGGAATCTTCGTTTGCGGACCAATCCCAACAACCCGGCGCAAGCATGGTGCGAATTGGAATAATCTTCACCGGGTCGTGAAGCACTGAATTATCCAATCCACGGCGTATGGGAAAGCGGCGATGTTAGGGATTGAACGCCACCTCCCGCTTGTGGTGGGGGCACGACTCCTTTAAAAGAAAACTCAGGATTCGCAGGACGCACGGGGCCGTCGTGGACCCGTGCTTTTTTGGTTTGGGGGTTCGCTCATGAAAGTCGTTTTGCTCGCCGGTGGGCTTGGCACCCGCATCGCCGAAGAATCCGATCTACGCCCCAAGCCCATGGTCGAAATCGGTGGCATGCCGATCCTGTGGCATATCATGAAAATGTACGCCGCCCACGGTTTGACGGACTTTGTCGTCTGTCTTGGTTACCGGGGCTACATGGTCAAGGAGTACTTCGCCAATTACGTCCTGCACCGCTCCGATGTGACGCTGGATTTGGCCAAGAACCAGATGACCTACCATTCGACCGAAGCCGAAGATTGGCGCGTTACTCTGGTTGACACCGGCGCGGATACCATGACCGGCGGGCGTGTGAAGCGGGTCGCCCAGTACTTAAGCGACAGTGAACCGTTCTGCATGACTTATGGCGACGGCCTTTCGGACGTGGACATCGCCAAACTGATAGATTTTCACAAAGCCCAAGGCCGGGAAGCCACCGTCACCGTGGTACGTCCGTCGGGGCGCTTCGGCGCGACCAAACTGGACGGTGACCAAGTCAGCGATTTTGTCGAAAAACCGGCGGGCGAGGGCGACTTCATCAACGGCGGCTTTTTTGTTCTGGAACCCGCCGTGCTGGACCGCATCGCCGGCGATGCCACCGTGTGGGAGCGCGAACCGTTGGAAGGCCTTGCCCGTGACCGGCAGCTCAGCGCCTACCAGCATGACGGTTTTTGGCAACCCATGGACACTTTGCGTGAAAAACGCTTGCTGGAAGATTTGTGGGCCAGCGGCGCTGCGCCTTGGAAGGCCTGGGGCTAAATCATGTCGTCGCAGGATGCGTCTGCCCGAAATGCATGGGACCGGACCACCGCCATCGTCGTCACCCATCATTCCCGTGCCGTGATTGGCCCATGCCTGGATAGTGTGGCGCGCTCCGCACGGATCATCGTGGTGGACAACGAAAGCGCGGACGATACCCTCGATATCGTGCGTGAACGCGCCCCCCAGGCGGAAATCGTCCAAAACCAAGTGGGCGTCGGCTACGGCAACGCCGCGAGTCAAGGTCTGGCGTTGGTGAAAACCGAATACGCGTTGTTGATGAACCCGGATGCGGAGTTTATCGGGGAGGCGTTTGCCGGCTTGGTCGCAGAGGCCGATGCCAATCCGGATGCGGGTCTGTTGTCGCCTTTGCTTTTGGACGATGATGACAAGTTCGACCGGGCCTGGAACGGACCGTTGTTGCTGCGCGACAAGATGCCGTCCAAACGCGATCACGAACCCCGGCCCGAAGGCAATTTCTGCACTTGGGTGGTGTCCGGTGCGGTCAATCTGGTGCGTATGTCCGCGCTGAAAGATGTCGGCTTCTTCGACGACGCCATCTTCCTTTATCATGAAGATGACGACATCTGTATGCGCCTGATGAACGCGGGTTATAAGATTATGGTCGTGCCGGAGGCGGTGTCGCGTCACATCGGTGGCGGCTCCATCGGCAGCGGCTGGGGCCGCCATTGGGAGAAGTTCTACCACATGTCCTGGTCACGTCTGTATTTCGAAGCGAAATACCATGGCTTGGCGGATGCCCGTGCGCTCGGCTGGCGGCAGATGCTGCGCTTTGGCCCAAAGGCGCTGCTGATTTTCCGGCCCAAGAAGGCCGTGCGCGATGCCGCCCGGTTCTGCGGTTCCGCCGCTTATCTGTTGGGTCTTCCTGCGTCCAAAACCACCAA
Organism: Magnetovibrio sp.; assembly: GCA_028281525.1. GTDB lineage: Bacteria > Pseudomonadota > Alphaproteobacteria > Rhodospirillales > Magnetovibrionaceae > Magnetovibrio. Next base: position 19,024 of record JANQJR010000064.1, on the reverse strand, counting down.
ACGGGCCCGGCCCGTAAAGGGGGGGGCATGACCATTTCCATCACACCTGACTTTTGGCAGGGCAAACGTGTGCTGTTGACGGGGCACACCGGTTTCAAGGGCACGTGGATGGCCCTCTGGTTGGAACGCCTGGGGGCCCAAGTCACCGGTTTCGGTCTGCAGCCGGATACGGATCCCAGCTTGTTTACGCTGTTGCAGCCGTGGCCGGACATCACCTCAATCATTGGTGATGTGCGTGATCCGGAGGCAATCCGGCAGACTGTGCGCCAAGCCGCCCCCGACATCGTCATTCACATGGCGGCCCAGGCCTTGGTCCGCCGCTCCTACCGCGAACCGGTGGACACTTTGGCCGCCAATGTGATGGGTACGGCCCACCTGATGGAGGCGTTGCGCGAGGCCGAAAACCTGCAAGTTGCCTTGATCATCACCAGCGACAAGGTTTACCAAAACACCGATGACGGCGTGGCTTTCGCGGAGGACGCACCGCTTGGCGGGGACGACCCGTATTCCGCATCCAAGGCTTGCCAGGAAATCGTGACAAGTTCCTGGGCGAAAAGTTACTTCGCTGAGAGAGATGCGGTCATCGCCACCGCGCGGGCGGGCAACGTGGTGGGTGGGGGCGATTTTTCCGAAGACCGCTTGATCCCGGATATCTACCGCGCGCTGGCGTCCGGCGAGAAATTGGTTCTGCGCAGTCCCGACGCCACGCGGCCTTGGCAGCACGTTCTGGATTTGAACGCGGGATACCTGATGTATGTGGAGCATTTGGCTGCATCGAATGGGAAGACGCCCATAGCCATGAACTTCGGTCCCGAGCCAGGAGAAAGCTACACCGTCGGCGCCTTGACCGAAAAAATGATGACGGCCATGGGCCAGGACTTGGATCCGGATGTCAAGCCGTCGAAACTGAAGGAAAAGACCCTGCTATCCGTCGATGCCCAGGCGGGGCGGAATGTTTTGGGGTGGGATGCTAAATTGGATGTGGATGCCACGGTGCGCCTGACGGCGGATTGGTACGGTGCGTTCTTGAACGGTGCGGACGCCCGAACTATCACCGAACAGCAGCTCGAAGATTACGGAGTGAGCGGATGACCACTTGCCGGTTTTGTGGATCGAAGATTGACTTGACCCTGGTGGATTTGGGCGAGCAGCCGCCGTCCAACAGCTATCTTCCCACCGCCGATGCGCCGGAGAAGGAATTTCCGTTGCGTGCCGTGGTATGCGAGGACTGTCATCTGGTGCAGTTGGCGGACGAGGTTCCGCCCGATGATATTTTTACCGCCGACTATGCTTATTACTCGTCCTTTTCCGCAAGTTGGGTAGCGCATGCACAGGCTTATGCGGAGAAGATGATCGAACGCTTTAGCCTCGGCCCGAATCACAAAGTGGTGGAGATCGCCAGCAACGACGGATATCTGTTGCAGCATTTCGCCAAAGCGGGCGTGCCGGTGCTGGGCGTCGATCCTGCGGCGGGCTGTGCGGATGTTGCGCGTGAAAAGGGGGTGGAGACCGAGGTCGCGTTTTTCAACGCCAAAACGGCAGAACGCCTGAAAGCCGCCGGGCATGGCGCGGACCTGATGGCGGCCAACAACGTGCTTGCCCACGTTCCGGACATCCGTGGTTTTGTTGAAGGTTTTGCGATTCTGCTCAACGACGACGGGGTCGCGACTTTCGAATTCCCACACCTGTTGAATTTGCTGGACCAAGTGCAGTTCGACACCATTTATCACGAACACTATTCGTATCTTTCTCTATTGGCCGTGGAGGGGATATTCACTGTGTGCGGATTGCGCGTGTTCGATGTGGAAGAACTGCCAACGCATGGGGGGTCCTTGCGGGTTTATGCGTGCCGGACCAAATCCACTCGTCACCCGGACCAGCCGGCGTTGAGCGCCATGCGTGTCACGGAAAAAGCCGCAGGTCTGCATTCGCGGTTGGCCTATCAGGGCTTTGAAGCGAAGTGCCAAGCTGTGCGGGAAGGGCTGCTGAACTTCCTGGATGCGGCCCGGCTCGAAGGCAAAATGGTTGTGGGTTATGGTGCTGCGGCCAAGGGCAACACCTTGTTGAATTACGCGGGCTTGGGCGCGGACGATATCGATTTTGTTTGTGACGGCAATCCTGCCAAGCAAGGCAAATTCCTGCCGGGTTCGCGTATTCCCGTTTTGGCCCCGGATCACATCGACAGCGCCCGACCTGATTACGTATTGATCCTACCTTGGAATTTGAAGGACGAGGTTTCTGGGCAGCTCGGCCGCATCCGGGACTGGGGTGGTCAATTCGTAGTCGCCATTCCTGGGATCGAGGTTTGGTGATGAAGATCACGCCCCAGGGAATCGCCGGCGCGGCGCTGGTTGAGATCGAACCGCATACCGACGAGCGGGGCTACTTCGCCCGCAGCTTTTGCACGCATGAATTTCGTGACGCCGGACTGGCGCTGGATGTCGTGCAGGCCAACCTATCGCAGAATGCCCGCAAAGGGACGCTACGTGGTATGCATTATCAGGCCGAACCCAAACCGGACCCCAAGCTGGTGAGTTGCATTCAGGGCGCAATCTTTGATGTTATTGTGGATGTGCGGCCTGGCTCCAACACTTATTGTCAGTGGGTGGGCCACGAACTGGCTGCGGACAATCGTAACGCCCTATTCGTGCCACCCGGATGCGCGCACGGTTTCATCACGCTCACCGACGATGCGGTGGTGCATTATTTGATGGGGGAGGCGTTCGTTCCCGATCTGGCCCGGGGCGTGCGTTGGGACGATCCGGCATTTGGCATCGACTGGCCGATGGCGCCGGTCGTGATTTCCGAACGGGATGCACAGTATCCCGATTTCGGAGGCTCTGAATGACTCGAATTCTGGTCACCGGTGCGACGGGGCTGATCGGTAAACACGCCGTTGCGCGTCTGATCGCAGATGATGGCCTTGAGGTCCACGCTATCGTGCGATCCATTCCCGACCCCTTGCCGCCGGAGGTGCACTGGCATGTCTGCGATCTGCTGTCGGGCGATATGGCGGAGTTGGTGGCGCGGATCGGCGCCACGCACCTCCTGCACTTGGCCTGGACCACGGAACATGGCGCGTTTTGGAATGCACCGGAAAACCGGGATTGGCAGGCGGTATCCCAGCGCTTGATCGAGGCTTTCGCGCTCGCCGGCGGTAAGCGTATCGTCATGGCCGGGTCGTGCGCTGAGTATGACTGGACGGATTTGGGTGATGGGGTGTGCCGGGAAAGCGAGACGGTGCTCGAGCCCCATACACTCTACGGTCAGGTGAAGGCGGAAATGTCCCTGTGGCTGGCGGGCTTCGCGGCGGCGAACGGCCTGAGCCAGGCTTGGGGCCGGGTGTTTTTTCCTTATGGCGAGGGGGAGGATTCCCGGCGCTTGGTGCCCTCGGTCTGTTTGGCCTTGCAGGCGGGCGAGGAAGCCCAGTGCTCGTCCGGCCGTCAGGTGCGCGACTTCATGGCGGCCGAGGATGTGGGCCGGGCCTTTGCAGCCTTGTTGATGAGCGGTGTGGAAGGCGCTGTCAACGTGGCGAGTGGGGAACCCCACACCATCGCCGAAGTGGCTCAAGCTTTGGGCGGTATCGCCGGACGACCGGAGTTGGTTCGCTTGGGCGCGCTCCCGGACCGGCCTGACGATCCGCCAATTCTGGTTGCTGATGTAACCCGCCTGCGTGACGAAGTCGGTTTTACGCCAACCTTAGGGTTTTTTGAAGGGCTGGAACGGGCATATGATCGGTTTAGGAAGGAAGAGAGGGACTGATGGCTTCCCTGAGCGACAAGATCAAACGCCTGTTCGGCGGTAAACGCAGCCGCGATATTTTGCCTGAATACGTTGCAATTGGCCGTGGCACCTATGGCGTAAACCGCAACACCATCCAGGGTATGTCGCCCGATGCCTCCGTCAGCATCGGCAACTTTTGCTCATTCGGCCCGGAAGTGATGATTTTTTCCAAGGCTGACCATCCGCTCGACCTGCCCAGCACTTTTCCGTTGCGCACCAAGCTGCTAACGCCGGATCAGGGCAACCGTGACGCAGTGACCAAAGGCCCCGTCACCATCGGTCATGACGTTTGGGTCGGCGCGCGCGCGGTCATCTTAAGCGGTGTTACCATCGGTAACGGGGCCGTGATCGGTGCGGGGGCCGTCATCGCAAAAGATGTTGCGCCTTACGCGGTGATGACCGGCAATCCGGCCACAGAGATCAAGAAACGCTTTGGTGATGAACAGGTTGCAGCTCTGCAAAAGATCGCCTGGTGGGATTGGCCGGAAGATAAAATTCGCAGTTTTGAAGAGGAATTTTACGGCGATATCGATGCCTTTATCGAAGCTGCGGAGTCTTCGTGATATGCGATTTGGCGTCCCCTAGGGGATTCGAACCCCTGTTGCCGCCGTGAGAGGGCGGTGTCCTAGGCCTCTAGACGAAGGGGACGAAGCGGAAGAACCTACCTTCATTGTCGCAAATCTAACGGCCGGCGTCCATGATAGCGCTTATTCTGACGGTCTCTTACACGTGCAGAAATGTATCCGTGATCGAAAGGGGTGCGGCGGTGTAACCCGGCCAAAACAAAGATATTCACCGCTTATGGATTCGCATGTATAAGTGCACGGTACTTTTACCTTGGGACATGGAAAATGACGCTAACCAGCCATCAACGCCGGGATGTCGAAGACGCGCCCCCACGCGGGAGCGATCGGTCTTTCGGTATCGTCATGACCTGCGCATTTTGGGTGTTTGCTGGTGTGGCTTGGTGGAAGAACCCGGCCAGCCCGTGGGTGGTCGGTTTGGGTTTGACTGGATCGGGCTTTTTAATTTTGGCGTTGCTGCAACCGAAACTTCTGTCCCCTTTGAACAAGCTATGGATGAAATTTGGGGAATTACTGCACAAGATCGTCAGCCCGATCGTGATGGGGTCGATGTTTTTTCTTGTCATCACGCCGATAGGTTTGGTCATGCGCATGTTTGGCAAGGACTTGTTGCAATTGCGCCGCGATCCCGATCGCGCGAGCTATTGGATCAAACGTGAGGATTCACAAACGCCTTCATCCATGACGCAACAATTCTGAGTCTAGGCCCATGGAATTTCTCAAAGAGCTTTTCTCGTTCATGCGCGCCCGAAAGAAATACTGGTTGGCGCCGATCATTGTCGTGATGGTGATGTTTGGGGGTTTGATCGTTTTCTCTCAGGGGTCCGCGGTGGCACCTTTTATCTATACGATTTTCTGAGCGGAAACGAACCGTGCGCATACTCGGCATCTCAGCTTATTATCACGATAGCGCGGCCGCGCTGATCGAAGATGGGGCCATCATCGCAGCAGCCCAGGAAGAACGCTTTACGCGTAAAAAGCACGATTCCTGTTTTCCGCATCATGCGCTCGAATATTGTCTGAGTGCGGGAAACATCGGCCTGTCGGAGGTCGATTACGTTACGTTTTACGACAAGCCGTTTTTGAAGTTTGAAAGATTGCTGGAAACCTATCTCGCCTTTGCACCGCGCGGTATCAGATCTTTTGCCAAGGCGATACCGGTGTGGCTACGCGAGAAGCTTTTTCAAAAAGACCTTCTTATCAAAGAATTGAAATCCATAGACCCGGAATTTAACGCGAGCGGCAAGTTGCTGTTTGCCGAACATCACCAAAGCCACGCCGCGTCCGCTTTTTTCCCCTCTCCATTCGAACGGGCTGTCGTGCTGACCATGGATGGCGTCGGGGAATGGGCTACGACCTCTGTCGCGCTTGGCCAGGGAAATGCCCTGACGACCACCCAAGAAATCCACTTTCCCCACTCTCTGGGGCTGCTCTATTCGGCTGTGACGTATTACCTGGGGTTTCGGGTGAATTCCGGCGAATACAAGGTCATGGGCCTCGCGCCTTATGGTGAGCCGAAGTACGCGGACTTGATACTTGAGCATTTGATCGATGTGAAGGCTGACGGATCTTTCCGTATGGATATGTCCTATTTCAACTATTGCACGGGTCTAACCATGACCAACCGGAAGTTCGCGGACCTCTTCGGCCAGCCCACGCGAACCCCGGAAAACGAACTGACCCAGTTCCACATGGATGTTGCAGCCTCGGTGCAAGCGGTTACGGAAGAGATCGTATTGCGCATGACGCGCGCCTTGGCCCACGAAACAGGGATAGAGAACCTGTGTCTGGCGGGTGGGGTGGCCTTGAATTGCGTCGCCAATGGCAAAGTCTTGCGAGATAAAGCTTTCACAAACGTATGGGTGCAACCGGCGGCAGGTGATGCCGGTGGGGCGTTGGGTGCTGCTTTGGCTGCATACTACCAACACGCTGAACGGCCGCGCACGGTTTCATCCGCACGCGACGCCATGAAAGGCAGTTATTTGGGACCGGCGTTTGCTCAAGAGGACATCGAACGGCGTCTCCAGGCGGCCGGTGCGGTCTTCGAAGTTTTCGACCAAGACGAAGACCTGATCAATGAAACCGTGAAAGCCTTGAAGGCGGAAAAGGCAGTCGGTTGGTTCCAAGGCCGTATGGAGTTCGGACCCAGGGCATTGGGTGGGCGTTCCATCTTGGGCGATCCACGATCTCCGGCGATGCAAAAAACCGTGAATCTCAAAGTGAAGTACCGAGAATCTTTTCGTCCTTTCGCGCCTTCCGTTTTGCGCGAGGACGTGGCCGATTGGTTCGAATTGGATGATGATAGCCCTTACATGCTGATGGTTGCAGGGGTTAAGAAAGGCCGCCGCCGCACCATGAGCGCCGATGAAGAGGCCTTGTTCGGCATCGAAAAACTCAACGTGCCGCGATCCGATATTCCGGCCGTTACGCACGTTGATTACTCCGCTCGCATTCAAACCGTGCATGCGGATACCAACCCCCGTTATCACGCCTTGTTGAGTGCCTACAAAGCCGAAACAGGTTGTCCGGTGGTTCTCAATACCAGCTTCAATGTGCGCGGCGAACCCATCGTCGGAACCCCTGAGGATGCGTTTCGCTGTTTCATGGGAACGGAAATCGAAACGCTGGTCGTGGGCAACTGTTTTTTGCGCAAGGAAGATCAAAACCCGGAACTGGAGCAGAACTATAAAGACCAGTTCGAATTGGATTGACGCTGCCGCGCTTAGGCGATCTCCATCTCCAGGCTTTTCGTTTCTCCCGTATTCCGGTTGAGCCGCCATGCCCGGGTCTTCCCTGCATAGCCCTTGACCACCGTCGTGATCAACCAGATCAAGTCCGGCTCAAACGCCATGTCGAGATCGTGTTCCGACGGCTTGGCAGGGTGGTCGGGGTGGGAATGGTAATGGCCGACGATGCCCTCTGTTGTGCCGTGCAGGGTTCGCATCAGATCGAAGCGCACTTGCGGATCGACTTCGAAGCGGTCATGCCCACCTCTGCCGCCTTCACCGATCAGCACGTTGGGGCTGGGTACGATACGGGTGACGGTGACGGTCCCATCCGGGACCCTGATTCCGGCGAGCAGGCCACAGCATTCGTTCGGGTACGCCCGTTCCGCCTGGGTGTTGATCTCTTCCAGTTGGGCGAGCGTCAGGCGGATCATGGATGCGTCTTGACCCGGCCCAGAACTTGGCCGGTATTCAAATCGACCACGGCCACCAAATCGGCATTCACGCCATCGCGTGCGACGACGATGACCAGCCTGCCGCCCAAGGCGTTGGCGGAAATCACGCGTGCGCCCAGGGGCAGGTCCAGTGACACATCGCCGAAGCTTACGGCCTCACCACTTGGTCCAATGCCACTTACCGGGGCGTTGCCTCCACCGGTCGTAGAGGGCTGAGCCTTGGTGGTGTTGCTGTCAGAGAAAAACCTGAAGTCTGGATTTTGCAGCTTTTGATAAATCCCGTAGACGAGCAACCCAAACAGGAAAACAATGAGAATCCCCATTACGATGACAAGACTCTTTAATGCTGCCATGGCTTGCGTCCAATCTGTTTAACAAAATGACGAAACATATCTGTGAGACCACATATACCGTTCCGGTGCCACAAGACAAGGCTGGCATGCGCCTGGACAAGCTCTTGAGCGAGGCGGCAGCAGGATTGTCGCGTGCGCGGATCAAGGCCTTGATGGAAGACGGCTACGTGTTCAAAGGGGAATTGGGTGGCGTTCCGGCCGAAGACGGGGCCAAAAAAGCCCGCACCGGCGAGGTTTATGTGATCTGCGTACCCCCCGCCGCCGAGGCCGAACCGCAGCCTCAAGACATTCCTCTGGACGTTGTTTATGAAGACCAAGACTTGATCGTGATCGACAAACCCCCCGGCTTGGTGGTGCACCCAGCGGCGGGTAATGTGGACGGCACCTTGGTCAATGCGCTGTTGGCTCATTGCAAAGGTAGCCTTTCGGGTATCGGCGGGGTGGCGCGTCCCGGCATCGTGCACCGCCTGGACAAGGGCACCGGCGGACTGATGGTTGCGGCTAAGAACGACGCAGCGCACGAGGGGCTATCCAAGCAATTCGCCGACCACACGCTGGAGCGCGCTTACTATGCCGTTGTGTGGGGGGTGCCGAAGCCAGCTGTTGGCGAGATCGAGGGCAACATCGGGCGTTCTCCTCAAAACCGCAAAAAAATGGCCGTGGTCAAAAAGGGGGGCAAGCACGCCCTTACCCGTTACAAGGTCTTGCGGGCGTTTGGTGACGTTGCAGCGTTGGTGGAATGCCGCTTGGCCACTGGACGAACCCACCAAATCCGCGTGCACATGACGTCCATCGGCCATCCCCTGATCGGCGACCCCGTTTATGGCGGGGGCGGTAAGTCCCGGCGCGTCAAGTTGGGTGAAGCCGCGCGCCGCGCCGTGGATTCCCTCGATCACCAAGCATTGTATGCCTTCGAACTTGGTTTTTCTCATCCAAGGACCGGCAAGAAAATTCACCTAAAACAGAAAAAATATCAATATATTAATGAGTTATGCAAGAAGTTAGAAAAGGTTTGACAAGCCATAAATCCCGAGTATTCTGCTAAGGTATTATTGAAACGGCCCCCCGGTATGCCGTATACTTAATTCCTGAGAGGGAAGGCGCCCTTAGGCGCACAAATTAGGGAGATTGATGCAATGACGAGCACCACCATGGCTTTGCCGAGACTGGATTTGTCGCCCGAGCAAAACCTCACGCGATATCTTCAAGACATTCGCAAGTTCCCGATGTTGTCGCTCGAGGAAGAACAAAGCTTGGCCAAAGATTGGGTCAAGACCGGCAACGAAGATGCTGCCAACCACTTGGTGACCAGTCATCTCCGTCTGGTGGCGAAAATCGCCATGGGCTATCGCGGTTATGGCCTGCCTTTGGCCGAACTGATTTCGGAAGGCAATGTCGGCATGATGCAAGCCGTTCAACGCTTTGATCCGGAACGGGGTTTTCGTCTTGCAACCTACGCTATGTGGTGGATTCGTGCCGCCATTCAGGAATACATCTTGCATTCCTGGTCGTTGGTGAAGATGGGCACCACCGCCGCGCAGAAGAAATTATTTTTCAACCTGCGCCGCCTTAAAGGGCAGATGCAGGCATATGAAGACGGTGATTTGAGCCCTGAACATGTTACCGCGATTTCTGAGCGTTTAGGTGTTTCGGAAACCGAAGTCGTGAATATGAATCGCCGCTTAAGCGGTCCGGACAGCTCGCTCAACGCCACCGTGCGTATTGATGGTGAGGAACAGTGGCAGGACTGGCTGGAAGACGAACGCGACAGTCAGGAAGACCAATTGGCTGATTTTCAGGAATTGATCCGCCGCCGCTCTTTGTTGAAGGGTGCGATGAAAGGGCTCACGGAACGTGAACGCACGATCCTCACGGAACGCCGTTTGCGCGAGACTCCAGCGACTTTGGAAAATCTTTCGAAATCGTTCGGCATTTCACGGGAACGGGTCCGCCAAATCGAAGTGCGTGCGTTCGAGAAGTTGCAGAAATCGGTAAAGAATGCGCTGATCGAGCAAAACATCTCGGCCTAACACTGCAAAGAGAACGGAACGTGGCCTCCCTCTCGTTATGCGTCATCTCGGCCACGAACCGAAAAAACCGCCGTGGGCAGCCTACGGCGGTTTTTTAATGGGTTGATGTCCAGGGCGATTAATCGAGAACTTCCAGCTCGATACCTTCCATACCCAGTTCCATATGTGCTTCTTGTTTTTCCATTTTTTGCATCTCGACCAGCGACGCCACGTCCGGTCCCCATTCCTCGATCAAGTCTTTTTGTTCGCCGCGCAAAGCGGCCACTTTGCGTTGCTGCAATACAAGAACGAATGAGCTGATGCCCGATGGCATACTGAGAAACATAAGCCAGCCGAACGCAGCTGCCGAATACATCACCAGCAATGTGAAAATATCGCTGACCATACCAAGCGCCCGGTCAACAGAATTGAAGTCGGTCCACAAGTTCATGATATAGGGAAACACACCGATGAAATTCACCGAGCCAACGGTTATAGAGGCGGCCTTGCCCTTGGTGCGGTCGACGATCCAAGCCACGAGGGTGGGGAGCAGGCCAAAAAACATGACGATCATGGTCGGCAGGGCGATGACCGCCAAGAACGTCAGCACCAACAACGCCCATGTCAGGTACGAACGGCCGCGTTTGCGCTGTTCCTCCTGTGACAATGGTTGTTGTGGTCGCTTCATCGCTTTGTTCCGCTCAAATGGCCGATACGAAAATGATGACGGTGGTGGCGATCATCGAAATCACAATGGCGATCATCGAGGTGACTTTTTCGCCCGTTTGCAGGGCGGCCTTCTCTTGGTCGACACCCTCCCCGACGATGCTTTCGATTTCCGCCTCGGCATGAGCGAAGGCGACCTGTGCCTCTTCGAAGTCCTGAGTGTCTTTCTGGCGCCGGTCGGCATTGTCGATCAGATCGAACAATTCCGGCAAGCTGCCTTTGCGCACCAGTGCGGGAATTTCCTGTTCGATTTTGCGCCGTGTGGTGCGGCTGTGATAGGTGCCGATGGCTGGCGACAGAAGACCGCCCAGCCAGCTTGAAAGGCCCAATAGACTTTCGATCTTCATGCGCCACTGCATCAAGGCAAAGAGGCTGAGCATGCCGATCAGGGACGTTTCCTCTTTGGGATCGGTCATGGCCTTCAGGTGCGGGGTGATGTCGTACTTGAAATGAGTGGCGATGTAGGCGGCAATATGTTTGTCCATGGGACGTGTCTGGGCGTCAATCTGATCCGCCACGCCGTCCAGTGCGTTTAAAAGGTCATCAGTATGGCCCACATAGGTCAGGCGCAGCAGGTCGCTTTGACATGGCAATGACGAGTTGAGCTCATAGAGGCACCGCTCCATGCCGTAGCCCCATTCGTTGATTTTGGCGAAACCGCGCAATGTCTGGAACGCCTTTTCCTGAGCGACCAAATCTGGGGATTGACTGTGTTGGGCGGCAAACCAATAGCTTAACAAATCGCGGGCGAGAATTTCGCCGGGTATTTGAAAGTTTCCTTTGCGTAAGTACTCCACCGCTACGGCTGTTCCGAAGCCGTCCGGCATGAACGCAAAGTTCTTGTAGCGAATTGGGGCATGGGGGTCCAGGCGCATGCACACCTTGGACACCAAGACCTCGTCCGCGCCGTCAGGGGAGTTCTCGTGGATTTTTGAGATGGCCAGCACGGCAGAAATGCCTTCTGCAATATCCGAGGCGCTGAGGCTGGAGCGCAGCCACTGTTCCAGTTTACCGTTTTTGATGACCTTGATCGCTTCCGGAACATTTTTCGAAAATGCATAAGCGATGGAGCGCGTGGTTCGAAGTTCGCGTCCACTGAACTTGAAAGCGGTTTTGGGCCTTTCGGCGGGGCGGCGCTGAATGGGTGTTTTCTTCTGACCGTTGAGCCACTGTTCCAATGCCTCCATGTTCCAACGTTCGAAATCGTCATCGGACAGCAGACCGCGCAAAGGTTCGATCATGGCGAGGGGAATACGTTCGTTGCCGCACAAACATTGGTACGAACCCTTTTCCGCCTTTTGCGCAAGCATCTCTTCATCGGACATGCGTGCGATCGGATTGTAGCCTTGTAATGTGAACAGTAGGAGGATGCCCAATGCATACATGTCGTCATAGGACATCCCTGCGCCCCGCCCCGATGGCATCGCATAGGCACGGTCCAAAGGTTCGTAGATCATGGGCTGATCGAACCCCGCGGGCGAGGTGAAGCACTCTCCCAGGACCAACTCGCGCTTTTCCTTGTCCATGAAAAACAGGTTGTCGATGCGGATGGCGCGGTGGGCGAAATCCAACTGACTGAGACTGGACACGGCGTGCGCCACCGGTTCGATCAGCATTTTGCCGATTTCGTATTCGTTGATCTTGGGTGCGTGCTCGCCGAAGGCGTCGATGAAGCGGCCTCCCAGAGGACGTTCGAATATAACAACAATGGCGGTTTGTTCGATGGGAGTCCAAAGGACCGGTCCGTAATCGACGATTGGTATCATGCCGTGGATCATCTGGTTCTTAAGCTCCGCCATCAGACGGATGCGCACAGGCAGGCCAGGTTTGCAGATCAGGGCGAAAAGTTGTCGGCCCGGTTCACGCCGGTCTTCCGCGACATAAGCGAGGGCAGAGGGCGAATTGAGTTCGGGCAACGCCATGGATGGAGAGACCAGGTATCGCCCGTTCACCAGTATGGGAGGATATTTTCCCGGGTCCAGCTGCGGCAGCGGTCCGCCTAAATCCGGAATGGGTATGCCGGTACTCTTGACGATTGGGCTTGCCGACGTCTCTTCTTTCGGTTTTTCCGGTTCGGCCTTGGGGGCTTTGGCCTTTGGGGTTTGCGCCGTTATTTTATCGGGTGGTCCGGTTGGTCCGGACGTTTGCGCGCCTGCGCCATCCGGTGACGTGCCTGCGGTAGCTTGTTCGCGGGTTTCCCCCGGGGAGTCTGCAGACGGCACAACACCACCCTCTCCCTCTTGGGGAGTGGGCGTTCCCTCTTGAGACTCAGCCGTTTCTACGGCTTGGTCCAGGGCTTCCGCCATTATGCCCTCCAGCCCGAGCTTCTACGAGCGTATGTGTTGAGGTGCTAGAATACCCTGAAAACCCCTGAAAAACAACGTGTTTGCGTGTTCTCCGCCATGCGTAGGGTTAACGCGCGGAGGGACTGCACGGGCAGGCGTGGTATGAGGCGGTTCAATCCGCAAAGGGGTCGTGGACCAAGATGGTGTCGTCGCGCTCCGGACTGGTGGACAGCAAAGCAACGGGCGCTTCGATCAATTCCTCGATCCGGCGCACGTATTTTACGGCGGAAGCCGGGAGATCGGCCCAACTGCGCGCGCCATAGGTGCTTTCCGACCAGCCTTCCATGGTTTCATAGACGGGCTCGACGTTTTCTTGTTCTTTGGTCGAGGCGGGCAGGTGGTCCAATTCCTTGCCGTTCAACTTGTAGCCGATGCACACCTTGAGCTCTTCCATGCCGTCGAGAACGTCCAGTTTGGTCAGGGCTATCCCACTGATTCCATTGACTTTCACGGCCTGCCGGACGAGCACTGCGTCAAAATAGCCGCAGCGGCGCGGACGCCCGGTGGTGGTGCCGAATTCGTGGCCGCGCTCGCCCAGGCCTTGGCCGACGTCATCGAACAATTCGGTGGGAAACGGGCCGGCGCCCACACGCGTGGTGTAGGCTTTGGTGATGCCCAGCACATAGTCGATAGCGTTCGCGCCCATGCCGGAGCCGGCCGCCGCTTGAGACGCCACCACGTTGGATGATGTGACGAACGGATAGGTGCCGTGGTCGATGTCCAAAAGCGTGCCTTGCGCGCCTTCGAACAGGATGCGTTTGCCCGATGTCTTGGCTTCGTCCAGGATTTTCCAGGTGGTGTCGACGAAAGGCAGCAGCTTCGGTGCCATTTCCAGCAAAGACTCGACGATTTCATCTGCATTCAGTTCCGGTTGACCCAATCCCTTCAAAAGGGCGTTGTGGTGGAACAGCATCTTGTCGACTTTGGCACGGACCAACTCTTCGTCCGCCAAGTCGCCCGCGCGGATCGCGCGGCGCGCGACCTTATCTTCATAAGCCGGGCCGATGCCGCGTCCGGTGGTGCCGATCTTGGCCTTGCCCAATGCCGCTTCGCGGGCTTGATCGAGATTTTGGTGCAGTGGCAGGATCAGCGGCGCGTTTTCGGCGACCTTCAGGCGCTCAGGCGTGACTTCCACACCTTGCTCCTTGAGGTTGGCGATTTCCGTCATCAGGTTCCATGGGTCAAGCACCACGCCGTTGCCGATGACCGACAGGGTGCCTTCGCGCACGATGCCGCTGGGCAGGATGTGCAGCTTGTAGGTGACGCCATCGATGACCAGCGTGTGACCTGCGTTGTTGCCGCCTTGAAAGCGCACCACGACACTGGCGCGTTCCGAGAGCCAATCGACGATCTTGCCTTTCCCCTCGTCGCCCCATTGCGAGCCGACGACCACTACGTTGGCCATGTTTCTTACCTTCGTCCCTGTATGTACTTTGTTTCAGTTCAGTTCTTGTGGCGCGCCGTTTACAAGCACATGGGTGCAACCCAAGCGCTCGGCTTCCGCCATGGTATCTTCCGTGTCTTCCAAGGCGGCGATGGTGCGCCAACCTTCCGTACGCAAGGCCCGGGCCCGGTCGGCGGATGTGCCGAACGGCAGGAAGACGGTGTTTGCCGTGTCTTGAGCGGGTAGGGCTTGCATCACCATGTCCATGAACAAAGTGAGGCCCGTGGCGCTTTCCTGGTCTTGACCGTTGCCGGCCTGGTAACGTCCACCACGCCCCAGTTCTCCTTTGACGCCACGTGCGAACAAAGCGAACGTCACGCCGGTGTGATATTCAAATCCCCGGTTTTCCACGGGATCGACGGTCAATTGCACGTTCGGGGCAGCGGCCAGAATGCCGTCCACCACGGCGCGCAGATGATCGCATTGCGCTGCGGCGTTTGCGGGCAGATCGATGGCTTGGAGCTTGTCCAGGGCCGCCTGCGCCGGGCCCACGGCGCCCAGCATGCCGCACAACGCCACCGTGGCCTTTTCGCCTAAGGTTTTCGTCATGGCTTTGATTCCAGCCGCGTCTTTGCGGTTGAGCGCGGTACGCAGTTCGCGCTGCTCCGCCGCGTTCAGATCGCGGCCCGCCGCAACCTGTGCAGCCAGGAGCGGTAACCCCAGATCGACGCTTAGGTTTTGTGCGCCTGAGGCGTTTAACGCCTCAACGGCCATCAAAACCACCTCCACGTCCGCCGCCGGGCCCGCGCCGCCGATCAATTCCGCGCCGACTTGACCGAATTGGCGTTCCGGGCGTAGTTGAGAACCTTTCACCCTCACCACTTGGCCCGAATAGGCCAAACGTAGCGGGCGCGGCGAATTGCTGAGGCGCGAATGGGCGATCCGCGCCACCTGCAACGTCATATCCGGGCGCAGCGCCAGCATGCGTTGAGACACCGGGTCTTGCATCCGGAAGGTTTGCTCCGCCATTGCCTGGCCGGGGCCGTGCAGGAAATTTTCCTCGAATTCCACCAGGGGCGGTTTCACCCGGGCGTATCCCCAGGAGTCGAAATGGGACACCAAACGTGCGCTTGCGGCCGCTTCTCGCGCGGCTTCGGGCGGCAGCCCGTCCTGCATGCCCGCGGGGAGCAGGGCCTTATCGGAAATATCGCTCATGGAACCCGGTTAAAAAATCAGAGTGGGTGGCGGGGGTGGAGCCGCGCCAAACCCACGCTTAGTAGCCGAAAACACGCCCTGGGGCAAGGCCGGGGCCTATCCGGGGGCGGATGGACGAGACGGGTAACGGAAAATTAACCATGGAGTTCTATACCTATGCGTCCGAACGGAATGCTCGAACAGAATGATCGAGGCTCAAAATGACCACAGAAACCGTGACCGTCTGCGAAAAACCAGCGAAAAAACTTACCGATCTGGTGACTTTGATCCTTTACGGCGTCGGCATTGGCATGGGCGCTGTGTGCGGCCTGATGGCAATGCTTTTGGTTGCATAAAAGGTGTGCTCAGTCGAATTTGACTGTCAGCGCTTCGCCTGTCGGGTTCCAGGTGCCTTTATCGACGGTTTTGCCAAGCTCCATAACCACGAAGCTGCGCCGCTTGTAGTGCGGCAACACACGTGTTAGCGCAGCGAACCCTTCCGCATTTTCCGCTTCGACAATCAACAGGGTTTGTTCGCCGTTTCGTGCGGTCCACGCCCGGGCGTCGCCTTGATCGGCGATGGCTTTGGGTGGGGGGAGCAGGCCTGAGCGATCCAGATGCTCGCGCACGAACGCCTTCGGTCCGGCGATGATCACGCTTTTGGCCGGGTCCGCCGGGTCTTGCATGCGCAGGCGCGCCTGGAGGAGCCGGCCAGCGAGTTCCCGCGCGTATGCGCGCATTTCCATGGAGCCCAGCGTCACCAGCTTGGCGTCCGAATCCAAAGTCACATCGCGCAGGATCGGTGGCGCTTCACCTGGGCCTAAACGGCGAAACACATCCAGATCGGGATCGAGCCGCAAGGCTTGCGCTTTGGTCTTGGTGGCGATGGTGAAGTGCTGGCGCTTCTTGTTCATTTTCACGACGTGGCGCTCAGTCCCTTTTGCCGTTTCTACTGAGATGGGCAGGTGCAATGGGTAGGGCGTACCGCGCTGGTCTTGTTCGACGGTCAGGGTGATTTCGCGTTCCGTTGCTTTGGCGTCCCTGATTTTCAGCACGGGCGCGCCGCTTTTTTCCACCCATGCGTAAAAGAAACTCCCGAGCTCTTGGCCGCTTTCGGCCTCGAACGCGGTCCTCACGTCTTTCCAACCGGCGATGCCCATGTGGTTGTCGCGGTTGAAACGCTGGATGGCCTTGTCGAACACGGCTTCCCCCAACTTCTGCTTGAGCATATGGAAGACGAAAGCGGTCTTGCCGTAGCCCACCACCTGGGAGGCGTCGTGGGTCTTGGCCCGGAACTCGGTCAAGGGCTGGTCGCGCTCAGACGGTAAGGCGGCGTAGTTGCGCAACCATTCGAGCCGCTTTTCCCGCCCACCCCCGGCGCGCATACGTTCGGCCATGGCGTGGTCGGCTTGATAGGTGGTAAGCCCCTCCGCCCAGTTGCCGGTGGCGTAATCGACTTCGACCGCGTTGCCCCACCAGTTGTGCAGCACTTCGTGGGGGAGCGAGGTGAAACGGATGAACGGCAGAGCCAGGACGCGCCGACCCATGTAGGTCATGCCGGGCAGGCCCCAACCCACCGGGGCGGGACCGGAAATGACGGCGAAACCCGGATAGGGATAGGGCCCGATCTTGCCGATGTAATACGCGATGTAACGCGCCGTGTCCTCCAGGTAGGTGTCTGATAGTCCGGCCAGTTCCTTATGAAAATAAGTGCGGATGCGCACGTCGCCCTGATCGGACTTCAAGATTTTTTCGCCGATCTGGAATGGCCCGGTGATCAGCACCGGCGGTGCGCTGGCGTTGAAATTCTGATAGCCTGCGCGGTAGTGCCCGTCCGACGTGGTTTCGAACATTAGTTTGCCGGGCACGATGAATTTCTGCCCGCCCACATTTTTGTCACCCGTGTCCTCGTCGTCCGCTTTGGGCGTGGTGGGGATTTGCCCTTCGATGGACCAAGTGGCGAGACGGCCTTCGGGGTGGGCGAGCCAGTCGTTATCCACGAACCCGCCTTCGAGGCCGAGGAACGGCTCGCCCGTGCCTTGGTAGGTCAACGCCACGGTGTGGGATGCGTTCGCGCCGAGATCTATGGTGAACACCCCTTTTCGGCGTAGTGGTGAGACGGGCTTGCCGTTCAGGGTGACGGTGTCGAGCGTCATGGCGGTGGAAAGGCGGAAATCCGTCGCGCCGCCGCCTTTGAGTTCGACGGTGGCGTTCACCAACAAACCGGGCTTGGCGGGATCGATATGCACCTTGGCGACGTGGTGGGCGGTATCCGCCGCGAAGCTTGCCGCGGACCAGAGCAACACCCCCCAAACCGCAAAAATCGTCCCCCAAATGCGCATTATTTTTTCCCGTGCGGTGATTTTATGTCAGGAGGGTGGGCCGGAAAGCGGGCGATGACCTCCAGGGTGTCGTCTCCGCGCAAAACGCTCAGTGGCAGCCACGTGCCGGGGTTCATGGCCTTGATCACGGTGACCAGATCACCGGTGTTGCGTGTCGGCGTGCCGGCGGCTTCGACAATCACGTCGTCCTTCTTCAGTCCGGATTTCTCGGCGATGGAATCGTCCAGAACGGCGCCAATGCGCACGCCATCGCCATGAGGTTCGATCATCACGCCCAGTTTCTGCTTATTATCGGACGCGAACATGTCGGGCGTGTCTCCGATGCCGAACACCGCGTCTGCGGCGGGCACGCCGTCACTGACCAAATCCTCGCATTTGCGCAAGCTGTCCCACGGCGTCAACACGGCGAAGGAGGTTTCACCCAAATCCTTGAGTTGTTCGGGCACACCGCGGAAATGGTCCATGTGTCCGCGTCCGATGATGGCGACGATGCGCGGGTCGCTCCCCGCTTCCCGGCCCGGTTTAAGGGCGGTTTGCGCGGCCTCGGCCATGGCCCGGTCCCAGGTCAGTTGCGCATCGACGAAATTGGAAAACATCGGGTCTTCCCGGCCCGGTTTTTTCGGCGGGCCGTTCTCCTTGCCATTGTCGTCTTCGTGGTGGCTATAGATTTTTGCCAGCATGTCCAGATAGGCCGAAGTGGCGGGTGCGGGATCGCCCACGCCGCGGCGTTTGTCTTCCGGCACGGCTTCCCAGCCGTTTTCGGACACTTCGCGGATCAGGGAGCGATCGACGTTCAGCGCCATCATGGGAATGGCGTTCATGCGCGCGAAATGAAACACCGGCAAATAGTGTTTGGGGTCATACCGCCACACCGTTTCCCAATCGCTTTGTTCAAGAAATTCTTTCTCCGAAAGTTCGCCCGCGACCCAACGGTCCAGCGCGCCTTGGACCCGGCGCGGGAAGGCTTCGAAACCCAAAACCATGTCCGGGCGTTGGGCGTACAATTGGGCAACGATCTGTACATGCCAGCGGTGATGGTCGGCGGCGGTGTGGGTTTCGCCCAACAGCACGATATCTTTGATTTCAATATAGGACAGGAGTTGCCGGATGGTGATCTCTTGAC
>JANQJR010000056.1 GCA_028281525.1 Magnetovibrio sp. | reverse complement strand
GGAATGCCACACGATCACGTATCCCCCGCCTTCAAGTGCAGAGATCACCGTGCGTTCTTGCATACCCGAGGTATAAGTGTTCACTTGAATTTCGCCCGTGACGGCAGACAATTCATCCAACACCGATGTAACTTCGACATTGAACGCTTGCGTCGACGTTGCTTGATCACTGTTGGAAGATTCCGTTGCGGTTGCATCGACCGTGAGATCGAAACTGCCAAAGTAATCCGTCGGCGGTGTCAAGGTTAGGCCTGACAATTCTGCCGGAGCCACGCTCCACGATCCATCCCCATTATCCGTGCCGGCACTCAAAGAAGCGCCGCTCGGCACACCACTGATCGTAATCGACAAACTTTCGGAGCCATCCGTGTCGTTCAGGCTGGACGTGATGTCCAAAGCGATCGCCGTGTTCTTATCGCCCGAGACACTGACCGTGTTCAACACCGGTGCATCGGCGACGGCATCGACATCGACCGTGACCGTTGCCGTGCTATACCCGCCTTCACCATCTTCGACCTTGTAGACAAAACTGGCTTCACCGCTGAAATTTTGATCCGGCGTGAAGACGATATTGCCTTCGCCATTGATCGAAACCGATCCGTTTACGGCGGAGTGCACATCCGTGATACTCAATTGAGTTGAATCTGCATCCATATCGTTTGCCAAAAGCTCAGACGGTGTAATGATCAGTGCTGTGTCTTCTACACCCGAAACTTGATCGTCTGCGCCCAATGGGTCCTCTTTGAAGATTAATGTCTCAACACCCGTGAGCGTGTCCGTGCCATCGTCACCCCAGCCGCGGCCGCCTGTTGAGGTATCAAGGTCCGTGACCGTATAGGTGTCCGAAGCTTGATCGTACGTCACGTCATAATCGGAACGATAGCCGTTGAACACAGCCGTATCATTGCCATCGCCGCCGGTGATCACATCGTCACCACCGTTGCCGATGAACTGATCGTCACCGCCCAAGCCAGAAAATGTGTCCGCCTCATCGCCACCTTCGAAGCTGTCGTTGCCGGGCGTTCCATCCGGAACCGCAACGCCCGTGATCGTGTGTATGACCAGATCCGAAGTGCCGTCTGGCGTGTATTGTTGCTCCGTTGCGCTGAAGCGGGCCTGCCACTGGGTGCCTTGCTCCCCTTCGACACCGAAGTGGTAGCTGCCCGTGAGCCCCGTGGCGACCGTGCCGAGCGACACGCCGTTTTTGTAAAAGGTCAATGCACCCGCGTGCAGACGCACACCGATCACGTCGCTGTTCGTATAACTGGACAAAACCGTGAAGTCAGAGCCACCCGTGCGAACGTTGCCGTTCGCGTGATAGCCATAATCCCCCACCGTGGTGCTCGTATTTGGCTGCGATGACGTGAACGTCGGGTTCGCGCCGGATTGAACGATACCTACATACGGATACCCATTACCCGCGCTTTCCAAGACAAACTCTGCATACGTGTCCGCAGACGCATCCATCGTCAGCGAAGAGATGGCCATGTTGACGCCACCGACGTCTTTGCGGAACTGTCTGCCCGCATCGCTCAACGTCACCTGTGTGTAATCCCCACCAATGCCGTCGCGCGTCCACACCGCCGGATTGTGCAACGGCGTATCCGTCGTGTGCGTCACACCGCCTGCGGCTGTGAAGTCGTTGTTATTCCCCGACACGTCATTGCCCAGGTCGGTAGCATCCGTGAAATCCAGATGGAAGCCCTCTGCGCCGTAAGAGCCAGTGTATTCTGTCGGAACCCAAGACCCGTCCGCAGCATTGACCATGCCCAGGCCTGCAGTGGCCGGGTCGGTGATCGTCACGCCGTCTAAGTATTGGAAGTCCGACACGCCGCCGTCAAAATATTCGCGCTGATAGCGCTCTTCACGACCGATGACCATAGGCACCGTGCTACCGATAATCGCGCTAGCCCCGCTGTAATCCGTCAAATTCGTGAACGCGACCTGCTGGCCGTCCACCCAGAGACGGATGCGGTCCGAAGCTTGTGCCTGCGTCGTATCCGCCGCCAAAACCACATGGTGATAATCGCTGGTATCGTTGATAGCCGTTGTGGTGCTCAGGTAATTGTCACCAGCTGTTCCTCTTAAGCCGTCATCCAAAAACTCAAGGGTGTTGTCGTCATTGAACCGCAGATAACCATGCGCAGGACCGCCATCGCCTGCGCCGAAAATTGTCTGCTTCGTCCCCAGTGTGCCGCGCTTAACCCAGACTGAAATCACAAACTGATCCGGATCGCTCGCAGTTGCAGGCGTGCGCGTGAGATAATCGTCCGCACCATCCAGTGCGACAGAGTGGGCGACGTCATAGCCGGACCCCGGTGTGCCCACCGTCACGTCCACGGTCGCGGTCGAGCTAATCCCATTGCTGTCCGTCACACGGTACGTAAAACTGTCCGTGCCCGTGAAGCCTGCGTTCGGCGTATAGGTGTAGGTGCCATCCGCGTTGACATTGACCGTGCCGTTTTCTGCTGCACCGTCTAAAGCGTACGTCAACGCACCGGCCCCACCCGAGCCCGAAAGTTTCCAGCTGCCCGCTTCGTCTTGCGGCGTCAGCATCACACTGTCCAGAGCTTCGGGTAGCGCCGTCGTCGTTCCCGAGATATCCAATTCGACGCCGTTTTTGAAGATCAGCTTCTCAACACCTGTGACGGTGTCCACACCGTCATCGCCGTCAGCAACTGCATCTTGATCAATTACCGTGAACGTATTCGTGCCCGCATCATACTCAACGGCATAGTCCGACTTCAGGCCATTGAACACGGCAACGTCGTTGCCTGCCCCACCGTCGATTACATCGTCGCCACCGTTGCCCGAAATAACATCGTTGTAATCCGTTCCAGTCAGGGTATCTGCCGCACTCGTGCCCTGGATAGTCGCCCCAACACCCACAACGCCTGTTGCCGGAACTGTGCCCGTTCCATCCGTTACATCGAATGTTAAGTTCACGCCCCCCGTGAACCCATTATCCGGCGTGAACTCCCACCAATTGTTGACTGCGTCGTAGACCAGCGTTCCGCTGTCAGTGGCGACATTGAGAACGGATAAGGTGTCCAAATCAGGATCAGTTGCATTTGCCAGCAGATCAGTTTCGTAAATACGCAGTGTCCCGTCCGCTTCATTCATATTAAACACGACAGGTGCAGAAATAATTGGCAATTGATTGGTCATGGAATGGCCCCCTTTTTCTCAACAAACAGACAAACTAAGCCTTTCGCGGAACGCACTGGCTCCACGGTCACGCCTCATTCGCACACATTTCGGGGTTGCCCCCCCTCGCAATAGGACCCTGCTGATCAAAGTGCCCGGATCACAGATATACTTATGATTGAGACCTTTCCACATTCTTATTTTGCACGTCAATACTGTCATTTATCACGCTAGTTGTATGGCTGTGGATAACAGCCCGCCAATCCTGCGCGAAGCTCATGTGCTCACGGAACGACTTTTCAATTTGGTTGCTAATTGCGCAACACTTGAAATCGCCAAACAGCCACTATTTGATGATTTGTAAAAACTGACGTTGTGATAAACATAGATACCAAACACAACAATCAGTCCGAAATTACGAACACAACGCTTTTTGCAGCTCAACAACATCGTGCCTATAGAAGGCATGCGGTTTTACATGCAAAACGGTCCGAAACTTCCCGATTTGCGATAACAGAGAAGCCAGATGACGTGTTGCGATAAGAAGGTTGTGAGCCCTTCTCTCTATGCAACAGGAATATCCCCCGCCTAAAAATAGTGCCTCTCTCCGGGAAGTTCGCCATGGGACTTAGGTAGCCCCGGGTGCGTGGGCACTCCGGTCCGCACACCACCTGCGGCGAAACGTGCGTTATCGTGGTGGTGTCTGGTCAGGCCGAAAGCTCCAGCAATCCCGAAACGTCCACAACATGTTTCGGCGTGTTGGCTATCTGCTCCCAACACAACACAGCCTGGCTGGATCGTATCGTTGGCTGGTTTGTCCCCTGCTCTTTTTTATTGCAAGCACCACAAGGCGCGGTATTGCGCGAGAGAAATTACCAGCCATATGCAGAATTATATGATGAAATATCAAGAGATTAAGGCGAACTTCCTGAAATACGGATTTGACACTTTACGGATGTTGTATTAAAACGCGATCAGACGTTGGTGGCCCGAACATCGTTCGGGCTGAAAATGGGAAGCTGGTGAAAATCCAGCACTGCCCCCGCAACTGTAAGCGGAAAGCGTCGGTTCTAAGAAGGATCACTGGCCAGTGCACAACAGCCGGGAAGATCGAACCGATTAGCTGAGACCCGCAAGTCAGGAGACCTGCCACCGTCAGCGTTACCCGTCCTTCACACGGGAAGGTTTGAAGGCATGGCTACCCATTGTGGTGACGCGTTTTGTGTCGCTGTGGTGGGATTTTTTTTTGTCGTGTTCGACAGTTTCCATCCAGAGCTTTGATCGGTTTGTTCGCACGCTTTTCGGTGTGCGTTTGTTCCGATTTTGCCGCGCCTCTTTTTGAGCGGCATGACGGCTATAGGGATGGCTTTCCCACATTCCTTGGCGCTGAAATAGATGAAGCCTCCGAAATCTTGGCGGATCCACGGAGGCTTCGTGAACTTGGATAAATTCACACAGAACGGAGTCTGCAATGAGCACTCTGAATGAACGCGTTCGCCCTGTCAAATGCCTCGGCCTGACGGCAGGATTGTTAACTTTGGTGGCGTCCATGGCACACGCACAGGAAACGGAAATCGAAGATGTGGTGGTGACCGCCACACGTATGGAAACGCCTATTTCAATGGTGGGAAGTTCTATAACTGTTATTGACGCAGAAGAACTTGAGCGTGAACAGGCACGCGAAGTCATCGATGTCCTGCGCAAAGTACCGGGCGTTTCCGTCACCCAAACGGGCAGCATGGGCGCTTATACCAACGTCTATATGCGCGGTATGGAAGGGTATCACACCTTGCTGTTGGTCGATGGTGTCGAACTGGCCGACCCAAGCCGTGCGCAACCGTCTTACGACTTTGGGCATTTGATGGTCGGCGATATCGAACGCATCGAAGTCGTCAGAGGACCGCAAAGCACGCTGTACGGCGGCGACGCCATCGGCGGCGTGATCAACATCATCACGAAGAAGGGAAAAGGAAAGCCCAAAGTTTCGGCTTTGGCCGAAATCGGAAGCTTTCGCACCAAAGACCTGAGGACGTCCGTCAGGGGTTCGCAAAATAAAGTCAACTACGGCGCAAGCGTCACCTACCTCGATTCTGGCGGTTTCTCAACAGCCGATGAGCGCAACGGCAATACCGAAGACGATGGATATGAAAACGTGACCGTAAACACGAATTTCGGTGTGGACGTCACCGACACGTTCGATCTGGAAGCCAAATTGCGCTACATGCGCGCGCACTATGAATACGACAACTGGTCGGGCGGCAAAGCCATCGATGCCGACTTCAATGCTTACCGCCGGGAAAAGAGCGCTTACCTGGGTGGGAACCTGTCTTTTTTCGACGGTCGTTTGAACAACAAAGTTGGGTTGAGCTACGTCACTGCCCAGCGCGATATGTACATCGGCTCCAACCGCTCCAACGCCTCAAATCCCGGCACCTACTATGACGGCGCCAAGCGCAAAGTCGAGTATCAGGGCAACTTGGACATTTCCAAAGACCAAGCGGTCGTGTTCGGTGCGGAAACCGAACAAGAAAGTACGGAGCAGTCCGGCATTGATAAGAAAGTGCGCAATAACGGCTACTTCGCGAATTACCAGATCACTGCGTTGGACAACCTCTCCCTGTCGGCCGGTGTGCGATTGGACGATCACCAGAAATTCGGCAATCACAGCACCTATCGTTTGACTGGAGCGTATACCTTCGACGCCACCCAAACCCGGCTGCACAGCAGTTTCGGCACCGGGTTTCGCGCGCCTAGCCTCTATGAGCTCTATGAAAACGTCTATGGCGGAGGCAACGAGGATTTGGAACCGGAAGAAAGCCGGGGCTGGGACTTTGGTGTCGAGCAAACGTTTTGGGATGACCGTGTGCTTGTTGATGTCACGTATTTCCGCAACACCACCAAGAACCTGATCAGTTGGGTGGGCTCAGGCTACGTCAACATCAACCGGGCGCAATCCCAAGGCGTCGAAAACACCCTGAGCGCCGAGTTGACGGACAATCTATCTTTGACGGGAACGTACACCTACACCCTGGCCAAAAACAAATCCACAGGCCAAAGCCTCACCCGGCGTCCCAAACACGAAGCCACAATGACGTTGGGATGGGAGCCCACGGACCGCCTGACGACGGACTTTTCCGTGCGCGCCAAGGGCCGGACTTTCGATGGCGCGACCAAAGACTATATGGGTGGGTTTATGACGCTCGACGCCAAAACAGCCTACACGCTCAACGAAACAGTGACCGTGTATGGCCGTGCGGAAAACCTGTTGGACAAGGACTATCAGGAAGCATCGACCTACGGTACGCCGGGCCGGGCCTTTTACGTCGGTGTGCGCACGCAATTTTAGGAGCAACGCAATGCTTGAATCGTTTATCCGCGAAGAAGAGGGAATGGGAAGGCTTCAGGTCTTCCCCCTCGACACCAGCGAAGACAACCTCCGGGACGTTTTGACGAATGTTTTCGAAAACTATTGGGACCGCGTTGTTTTCGGTCCGCTGGTGCAAGGCGCCGTGTTTGAAATCCATGCACCGAATGCGCCGAAGAAAATCAATGTGCTGGACGGGTATTTGACCGTCCATTTCGGCAGTTGGCACTTTCATATATGCATCGGCGAACATAAGGGAACGCGCGCGAACCCGACTTCGCCGGAATTGGCGTATCATCGCAGGTGCCAGCGCGCCGAAATGTATCGCATCCTCAATTCGGACGACAGTCCGCGCAGTTGGGGGCTGCGGTTCTTCAACGGCAAAGACGAACAGATGATGACGGTGTTCTTCCCCAACCCATTCATCAGCGATGAAGACCGCATCCTGCGCGATCCGGACTGGTCGCGCCTGGGTATGTGGGATGCGTTCCGGGAAAAGTATCTGGGGCTTGAACCGGACCCTCTCGACCGGACATGCGAAAAATTTCGATGCGGAGGCCACTAAGTGTTTTTGCGCCGCATTTGCGGCGGGCTCCTGTCCGCCGCGGTCTTCCTTCTTGCATCGGTGTCATCTGCTGACGCGCCCAAACGGATCGTCAGTTTAAGTGTGTGTGCCGACCAATACCTTTTGGGTATGGTCGAGCCGCACCAGATCGCCGCGCTTTCCGAAGATGCGCACAATCCACGGATTTCTCTTCAGCACGAAAAGGCGAAGGACATCCCCACCACGCGCGGCAGTGCAGAGGAAATTTTGCTGCTTAATCCCGACCTCGTGATTGCCAATCGCTGGCGGGGCGTAAAAACGACGGAAATCCTGCGTCAGTCGGACATCCCCGTTCTGATGCTGTCTCTTCCCGTAACGTTCGAAGACATTCAGGCTGAAACCCATAAAGTGGCCCAGGCGCTGGGAGAAGAAGAACGGGCAGAAACGCTCCTCAGCGATTTAAAACAAGCCCTCAACGGACAAGATCAAGCCAAAACCCAAACAGCCGCCTATTTTATGCCCGGCGGATATAGCGCGGGGCAAAACACGTTTGTCGAAACGGTCATCCATGCCGCCGGGTACCGCAATCTCGCAAGTGAACTGGGCATGAAAGGGTGGTCGTCTTTGTCCTTGGAGGAACTCGTCCTCGACAAACCCGATCTCTTGGTCATGAGCTTTTTCAAACGTGGCCGTCACAGCTTGTCGACCCGGTTGCGTCAACACAGCGCGCTTCAAGAATTCATCAAAACCACACCTGTTATCGATGTGCCGGACAAGTATTGGGCGTGCGGCGGCTGGTTCTTGTTCGAAGCCATCAACTATTTAAAGAGAAGAGCACATGGCACTCAGACTTCCCGTTAGCCTTGTCTTGGCGCTGTTGCTGTCGGCCGGTCTTGGCCTTTACGTCGGGTATACGCCCCTGCCTGTGGACGTCATTTGGAATGGGCTGATCGGCGAAGCTTCAAAAGGCTACCAAATCGTGATGCAGGAAATCCGCCTGCCCCGCGTGATATTGGGTGCGGTGATCGGCTTCTCAATGGGGCTGAGCGGCGCCGCCTTGCAGGGGCTATTGCGCAACCCACTGGCCGAACCCGGTGTGATCGGCATATCGGCAACGGCTGGCCTGGGCGGTGTTATCGCCATTTATTTCGGATTGGCCAGCACCTTCGTCTGGTCCCTGCCCTTGGTCAGTATGTGTGGCGCAGGATTGGCCGTTTTGGTGTTGTTCGTTCTGACCGGCCGGGAATCGTCCGTTCTCACGATCATCCTCGCGGGCGTCGCCATCAGCAGTCTTGCCATTGCCCTGACGTCACTCACCATGAGCTTGGCTCCCACCCCTTGGGCCGTTACGGAAATGTTGTTTTGGGTCATGGGCTCTTTGAAAGACCGCAGCATGACCGATGTGACACTGACGCTCCCCTTCATGGTGCTGGGGTGGCTCATGATTTTGACGACGGGCCGCGCGCTCGATGCGTTGACGTTGGGTGAAGAAACCGCTCGGTCCATGGGCATCAACTTAGCGCATGTCAATATACGCTTGATATTGGGCACGGCCATGTGTGTGGGGGCGTCGGTTTCGGCGGCGGGCAGCATCGGCTTTGTCGGACTGGTCGTTCCGCACCTGCTGCGCCCCTTGGTTTCGTACCAGCCCAGCCGTCTTTTGCTTGTGAGTGGTCTGGGCGGCGCGGTGTTGTTGATTTTGGCCGATATCGCCGTTCGCCTCATACCGTCCAAACCCGAAATCAATTTGGGCGTGCTGACGGCTCTGATCGGTGCGCCGTTCTTTCTTTACCTCATCATGAAAACCCGGCGAGAAATGCGATGATGACCGTGATGTCCGCACAAAACATCGGTGTTGAGATCGATGGCAGCACTTTGCTTGACAATATCTCCCTGTCCATCAAGCCGGGAGAGTTGATCGGCCTGATCGGACCGAACGGTGCGGGGAAATCCACATTGCTGAAAACGCTTTTGGGATTGCAGTCTCCGAGCGCTGGGCGTGTGATGTATCAAGATCGCCCGCTTGAGAATATCTCCAACGAACGGCGTGGCCGTCAATTGGGATACGTCGCGCAAGGCAGTGTCTGCCATTGGCCCATGACGGTTCATAAAGTGGTTGAGATGGGCCGACTTCCCTATCAACGGCTGTTGAGAAAACGCACGCCGGACGACTTAAAGGCCATTGAACACGCCCTGAACACCTTCGATATCGTCCATCTCAAAGACCGGTTGGTGTCCACATTGTCGGGGGGCGAGCGCGCCCGCGTCATGTTGGCGCGGGCTTTTGCTGGTCAGCCACGGGTTTTGTTCGCGGATGAACCGACGGCGGACTTGGACCCCGGACACCAGCTCCAAGTCATGAATGTTCTCAAGCAACAGGTCGAAACCGGCGTTGCCGTTGTCGTTGTCCTGCATGATTTGAATCTGGCCGCGCGCTATTGCGACCGTCTCTACCTGCTTGAAAAAGGCCGTATGAAAGCTTCCGGCGTCATCGATCGGGTGATCAATGCAGCGAACATGAAAGACGCCTACGGCATCGAAGCCCTGATCGGCCAGCATGAAGCCCAAGACTACATCGTGCCCTGGAGGTTGACATCCTAAGCGTATCGGTCGCCTCGCAGGTTTCTGGAAACAAGGCTGCATCCTTGGCATGGTCGGCCTTGGCCCACATCAGTGTGGCCGGGGCGGCCTTTCTGACTTGGCAAGCCGCGGCGCCGCCTGTAACCGGAGCCAATATCCTGTCGGTCGAAATCATCATGGAAAGCCCCTCACCGGGCGGAAGCGAAGGCATTCAGCAACAGCTCCAAGAAACTTTGACACCACCACGGCCAACTCCGGAGCCGATCGAAGACAAACGCGTTGTAGAGACAGCCGATCCCGCCATGCAGGACATCGACGAAGAAACGCAAGAGCTGAACCCAAAAGCGTCTCTTGTGCAGGATGTTCCCATCTCGAAAACTTCGGATATCGTGCTAAAGCGCAAGCCCAAACCACCTGTGCAAAAACAATCGACCCAAAAGACGACGGACATACAGCGCCACTCGACGAAGGAAGCAAGTCACCAAGCTTTGCAAAATGCTCAGATCAATTTAAAGGGGCAGCAAAAGGGAGAAACCTTGAGCGGCGCCACTCAAATGGCCGGCATCCAACAAGCCGGCCAGTCCGGTGAGATACAATCGGCCCGATACAGGTTGGGCAGTGCCGCCAATCCCAAGCCCAAATATCCTAAGCTGGCGCGAAAACGCGGATGGCAAGGACGGGTAGTTCTCAGCGTTTCCATCGATGAGCGGGGCAAGCCTGTCGAAGTCTGGATCGTTCATTCAAGTGGCCACAAAATCCTGGACCGTGCGGCGTTGAAATCCGTTCGAAAATGGACATTCCAACCGGCAAAAAAAGCCGGGTTCAGCGTCGCCAGCAAACTGCGCATCCCCATTCGTTTCGACCTGATGAACGGTTAAGAAATCCATGAGTTTTGTTCATTCCCATAGAGCCCCGTGGCTTGTTGCTGAATTTGAAACGCAGCAGCGCATGCTCAGTTGGTCCATTACCCATCCCGGGTTTTGCCTCAATGACCGCGTTGCCTGGTTGGAGGTCCGCAATGCCGATCTCAACCCCAATATCGATGCGCGGCTTTTCATGACCGATCAGTTGAAGAAAGGCGGTCTTGACGGGGCGTTGGGTTTGATAACATCGCGCCATATCCAGCATCACCATTATTGCGAGCGCACAAAAGGTTTCGCTCAAGCCCAATGCTTGACCACATTGGGGTTGAGCAATGGCGCACACGTCGGCTTTCCCGATGAAGGGTTGCCCTTACCCAAAGTCGGCACGATCAATTCCTTATGCGCTTTGAATATCTCCTTAAGCGATGGTGCCCTGATTGAGGCTTCATCCATTGCGACACAGGCAAGAACGGCGGCTCTGATGGATTATGGCCGTGAAAAACAACCCGAACGTTCCGCGATCACGGGGACTGGAACCGACTGCATTGTCATGTCCTGCCCGAATGCTAACAGAGGTCATACGACGTTTGCCGGTTTGCACACCCATGTGGGCAAGGCGATCGGCGAAGCGGTATACACAGCAACATGGGAGGCCGCCGCCGTCTGGCATCAAACCAATACACAATGGAACAGATGAATCATCCGAAGACCGGATCGGGTTTCGACGAGCCTTTGATAGATGTTGCCCTAAGGCGCTTGTAAGCCCTTCTCTCGACGCAACAAGCAGATTTCGCGCCCCACATTTTCTGGTGAATGCCAAGGTTCATCAAACCGTTGTTCTTTCGATGGTTTGCGCCTAAAGTCCGCCACCAATTCACTTTAGAATGCGAGTTCTTTTTCATGACCGACTGCCCCTGCACCTCCGGCAAAGCTTATGAGGACTGCTGCGGTCCGATCCTGGACGGCTCGGCCCCGGCCGAAACCGCCGAAGCGTTGATGCGCTCGCGCTACACCGCACACGTCAAAGGCAACTACGACCACATCGCCGACACCCACGCGCCGGAAGCCCAAGCGGACTACAACAAGGACGCCGCGCGCGCCCAGTTCGCAGGCGTCGAATGGCTGGGGCTCGACATCACCGCCACCACCGACGGCGGTCCTTCTGACGACACCGGTACGGTGACGTTCACCGCCCGGTTCCGGGAAAACGGCGAGTTGATGGCGCACCGCGAAAAGTCCCTGTTCCGCCGCATCGAGGGTGCATGGATGTACGTGGACGGCGATATCAATCCGGCGATCGAGCAGCGCCGCGTCGAAAAGGTCGGGCGCAACGACCCCTGCCCCTGTGGGTCCGGTAAAAAATACAAGAAATGTTGCGGGGCGAATTGAGGCGGTACGCTCAAAAGCCGCCTTTGCGCTGCGCCGCATAAATCAAGCCGTGCCAGGCGCCAAAAACGAGGATGGCGACTCCCAGCACACCGGTAATGGCCGTACAGCGGGTGTTTTCCGCTTGCAAGCAACCGATGAACAGCAGCAAGTCCAGAACGCCCAAAACGCCGGCCAAAACGGCCCAGCGCAGCCGCGGATTGGAGATGAGATCAAACAAATCGAACGGGTTGAACATGAAAGCGGTTTCCCTGATCCCTTTTGACGGGCATCTTGAGTTGCAGCATACAAGACCCGAGGGTTGATTTGGAACGTCATTTCGAATGCACCGCATGTGGAAAATGTTGTCAGGGCTGGCTGCCGTTGGCGTTGGATGACGCCATCGCCCATGCCGACCGGTTTCCCTTATTCGTGTTGTGGACGCCGGTGCGCCCCGGCGGCAAGTCGTTCGATTTGACTGCACGTTTGGGCGTGGTGGTGGAACCGAAGCGCAAAAAGAAAGCCGCCGTGCGCGTCACAGCCTTTTCCTACGTGCCGTCGCATCTGCCCTGCCCGGCGCTTTTGTCCGATGGGCTTTGCGCCGTGCACGAAACCAAGCCCCAGCGGTGCAAGACCATGCCGTTTTCCGGCGCGCGCACGGAGCACGACCAGACCGATCTGCTGATCCCGCGTCCCGGATGGGAATGCGACGTGTCCGGAAGCGCACCGGTGGTGTATTCGGGCAAGACCATCGTCGCGCGGGATGAATTTGCGCGCGAACGCGCACGGTTGGAAGCGGACGCCAAAGTGCTGAAGCCTTACGCCCAGTTCATGCTGGCGGGTGCGCACAAGGTGCGCCAGGACGTGGACAAAATGGCACTCCGCCCCCAGGGTGGCCATGTGATCCTGAGCTTCACCACGCTCACCCCCCGCTTGCCCCAGGTGGATATCCAGGATTTCGCGGCCAAGCAGCTGCGCGTGATGGAAAGCTTTGCGGACTTAACGGCGGACAACCCGGAGCACGTGACGGAGCACAAACGCTACGTCGAGCAAGCCGAGGAATGGCGCCAGATCAGCACGGCCTAGCCATCCTGGTTTCGGGCCCTATCGCTTCATGATGCGGCGCAAGAACACCTTTTCGATTTCCACCAGGAACAGAACAGAGGATGCGATCAAAGCGATCCTCAGCCAATCCTGCACACCAATATCGGTGGTGCCGAACAGGGCCTGGAACGGTGGCAAATGGGTAAAGCTGAGCTGCAGCAGCACCAGGATGCCGATGGCGATCAGCACGTATTTGTTGCCGAACAGGCCTTGCATGTTGAGCACCGGAGCGGTGATGTAGCGCGCATTGAACAGGTAGAAGATTTCGCAGTATATCAACGTGTTCACCGCGATGGTCCGTGCCCGTTCAATGCTTGCGCCTTGTTGGGTTTCCCAAATGAACATGCCGAAGGTGCCGATCAGCAAAAGCACGGACACGAACGCGATGCGCCATATGAAAATGGACGTGAGAATCGCTTCGCCACGGTGTCTGGGCGGGCGGTCCATAACGCCCTTTTCCGGTGGTTCGAACGCCAGCGCCAGCGCCAAAGTCACTGCGGTCACCATGTTGACCCATAGAATCTGTAACGCCGTCAACGGCAATTCGGCAAACCCCAGCAGCACCGCGCCAATGATCGACATCGCCTGTCCGCCGTTGGTGGGCAGGATGAACAGAATCGATTTGCGCAGATTATCGTAGACCGTGCGGCCTTCTTCCACGGCATGGGCGATGGAGGCGAAGTTGTCGTCCGCCAGCACCATTTCCGATGCTTCCTTGGCGGCTTCGGTGCCTTTGTTGCCCATGGAGATGCCGACGTCAGCGCGTTTGAGCGCGGGCGCGTCGTTGACCCCGTCTCCGGTCATGGCGACGGTGAGGCCCAAATCCTGGAGACGGGTAACGAGCCGCAGCTTGTGTTCCGGGCTGACACGGGCGAAAACGTCGACGTTCTCGACGCGTTCGCGCAATTCGTCGTCGCTCATCTGCTCCAACTCATGTCCGGTGAGGGCAACATCGGAATTGGTGAGGCGGAGTTGGCGGGAGATGGCGGCGGCCGTGGCGTGGTGGTCGCCGGTGATCATCTTGACTCGAATGCCGGCGTGTTGGCAGACGTCCACGGCAACGATGGCCTCGTCGCGCGGCGGATCGATGAAGCCGAATAGGCCCAGCAGCACCAAGCCATCTTCCACATCCTGGAAATCGAGTTCCGACTTGTGCTCTTGTGTGGACTTGTAAGCCACCGCCAAAACACGTTGGCCGCGCGCCGCCAGTTTTTCGATGCGCTGCTGCCACCGCGTGGCGTCTAGGGGCAGCTCGCCATTTTCGGTCAGCACCACGCCGCACATATCCAACACCCGTTCCGGGGCGCCCTTGAGCACAATGAAGCTTTCGCCTTCATGGCTGTGGTGCAGGGTCGCCATGAACTTATGTTCCGATTCAAACGGAATCAGGTCGGTGCGTGGGTATTTTCTGATTTCCTCTTGCGGCGGCAATCCGGCCTTCAGTCCCGCGACCAGCAACGCCCCTTCCATGGGATCGCCGTGCACGACCCAATCCGCGTCGCGCTGCTCCAGTTCCGCGTCGTTGCACAGCGCCGCGGCGCGCACCACTTGGCGCAGGATGTCGTTGTCTTGTGGATTGACATCTTCGCCTTCTACCGTGAATGCGCCGTGCGGATCGTAGCCGGTGCCGGAAAGTCCATATTCCTTGTTGGCGATGCAGATGGTGCGCACGGTCATTTCGTTGCGCGTCAGCGTGCCGGTCTTGTCCGAACAGATGACGTTGACTTCGCCCAGGGTTTCGATTGCGGGCAAACGCCTGACGATGGCGTTGCGCCCCGCCATGCGCTGCACACCGATGGCCAGCGTGATGGTCATGATCGCGGGCAGGCCTTCGGGAATGGCCGCGACCGCCAAGCCAACGGCGGCCAGGAACATTTGCGAGGCAGTGTAATCCTGGATCAAGACGCCAAAGGCGAATGTGGCCGAGGCGATTGTCAGGATGACGACCGTGAGCCACTTGCCGAACTGCGCCATTTGCTCCAGGAGCGGCGTGGTTACCTGTTGCACGTCAGCCACCAATTGGCTGATGCGACCAAGTTCGGTGCCGCTCCCGGTGGCGATCACGACCCCGGACCCTTGTCCGTACGTCACCAGTGTGCCCGAATGCGCCATGCAGTGGCGGTCCGCCAAGACCGTTTCCGTGCTTAAAGTATCGACGGTCTTGTCGATGGCGACGGATTCTCCCGTCAAAGCGGCCTCTTCGATTTTCAGGCCTTTGGCGCGAAACAGGCGGATATCAGCGGGCACGCGGTCGCCTGATTGCAGCAACACCACATCGCCCGGCACCAGATCCGCCGCGTCGACGGTAACGCGGTGCCCGTCACGCAAGGCCATGGCCTGGGGCGAGAGCATGTCGCGGATCGCGCGCAGTGCATCTTCCGCTTTGCCTTCCTGGATGAAGCCGATCAGCGCGTTGATCACCACCACGCCGATGATGACCGCTGTGTCGATCCAGTGACCCAGTGCCGCCGTGGTCACTGCGGCGGCCAGCAGCACGTAGATCAACACATTGTGGAACTGCATCATGAAGCGAATGAAGGGGTGCGTGGGCTTCACTTCGGGGAGTTTGTTGGGGCCGAAGGTTTCGCGCCGCACCAGGGCCTCGTCCGAACTCAGCCCTTGGTCCGAGACATTGAGGATTTGATAGACGTCATCGACGCCGCGCGCGTGCCAGGGCGACTCCAGATAAGCATCCGAGACGATCTGAGGCAGGTCATTTTTCGGTAAATCTGCGTTGGACATAAAACACTCCGTCCGATGTTTTCGGTAACTGAAACGGGACAGATCACAACTTCACGATACCGTAATTGTTTCATTTTTTGCTGACAGCTCAAAGCGCTATCGGGAAGATGGTGTACGATTTTTGGAGATAAAGAGGTGTGGTTATAAATTTTTTTATCGGACGCTGCTTGTCTGTATTCGAAATGTTATGGCTAGGCGTTGCGCGCAGAATCCATGTTTCACTTTAGGGCGCGTAACGGCATAATTCCGCCCATGGCGAATCCCAAGCCCAAGTCCAAGTCCAATATTCCCGCCTCCGATCTCGGTGGCCTGCTGGAATTGATGGCGCGGCTACGCAATCCCGACGGCGGCTGCCCCTGGGATCTGGAGCAGACGTTTGCCACCATCGCGCCGCACACCATCGAAGAAGCGTATGAGGTTGCCGACGCCATCGATCATGGTGATATGGCGCACTTGAAAGATGAACTGGGCGATTTGCTGTTCCAGGTGGTGTTCTACGCCCAGATGGCCAAGGAGCAAGGCGACTTCGACTTTCATGGCGTCGCGGCCGGAATCACCGACAAGATGATCCGCCGCCATCCTCACGTGTTCGGCGATCAGACCGGCATCGATGACGCGGATGCGCAAACCGTGAATTGGGAGGCGCTCAAGGCCGAAGAACGCAAGGCCAAGGCCGAAGCCGGCGGGGAACGTCACGGAGCGCTGGATGATGTCAGCCGGGGGCTGCCCGCACTGATGCGCGCCAACAAGCTGCAAAAGCGCGCCGCACGGGTTGGTTTCGACTGGGGGGATGCGGGGCCCGTGTTCGATAAATTCCGCGAAGAAGTGGCGGAGTTGGAAGCCGAACTGAAAACCGGTGACGCGAAAGCACAGGAGCATGAGATCGGCGATCTGCTGTTCACCTGCGTCAACCTGGCACGCAAGCTCGACATCGATCCGGAAGCGGCGCTGCGTCACGCCAATACGCGTTTCGAAAGCCGTTTCGCCCATATCGAACGTGCGCTTTGGGCGGAGGACCGCGAAGTTCAAGACACGGACATTGTGGAATTGGACCGGCTGTGGACCGAAGCCAAGGCCTATGAAAAATAGGCTTGCGCTTTCAAGCGTTCGCGCCATCATGGCGTCCATGCAACGCAAAACCTTGAAATCTTTTGCCGCAAAAGCCGCAGCCCTCAGCACCGCCGCCTTGGTGTTGGCGTCGTGTTATCTGCCGGTGCGTTTCGATGCCGAGATCGAAGTCGACAAAGCCGGTTATTATTCCGCGATATTCGACGGCTACATAGCCCATATGGGGCTTTATGACGGGCTGGTCAAAAACGAGATTTCGCCCGAAGAGGAGCAAGAAAGGATCGCGGTCATCGAGCGCGATTTCCTGCGCGATTCCAATACCAAGGAATTCCAGTACTACCGCGAAGGCCATTTCAAGGTGAACTGGGAACGCTCGGGCGATCTGCTGGCGGCCAAGACGGTGACGTTCCTGCGCCGCAATGAGCTGATCTTCCAACTCAAGTACGTCGAAAATTCCGGTTACGTCGTGCTGGAAGGCAAGTCGCTGACACAAGAAAACCGCCAGCGTATCCAGCAAATGGGTCTGAACACGCAAGGTCAGATTCGCGTCAAGACCGACATGCCGATCAAGAGCCACAACGCCAATGTTGAAAAAAAGGATCCCAACGATGCGCGTTGGACTTGGCTGGCCTGGGACATCGACAGCATCATGACGCCGCGTCCCCGCGCCGTTTTCATCATCGAATAAGATAAAAAAAAGGGCCCTAGCGGCCCTTTTCATTTTGATCAGAAATGCCCCGCCCCTTCGTGCGGTTTGGGGCCTGCCTTAAGCATTGCGCATGTCGCCAAGGAACCTATCTACTGTCGCCTGCAGCATCTCGGATTGGGCCGAGAGTTCATCCGATGCGGACTTCACCTGATTGGCGGCCACGCCGGTTTCCGAAGCGCCATTCGACACCTCGGTGATATGGCTGGAAACTTCCCGTGTACCTAAGGATGCCTGTTCGACATTGCGTGCGATTTCCTGGGTCGCCGCGCCTTGTTCTTCGACGGCCGCTGCAATCGTGGCGGTAATCTCATTGATTTGACTGATGATCCCCCCGATGGAACCAATCGCTGTGACCGCATCCTGGGTCGCACCCTGAATGCCGCCGATCTGGTTGGAGATTTCTTCCGTCGCCTTGGCGGTCTGGTTGGCGAGGTTCTTGACCTCGGACGCCACCACCGCAAAGCCTTTACCCGCCTCGCCCGCGCGTGCCGCTTCGATTGTGGCGTTCAGGGCCAGAAGGTTGGTCTGATCCGCGATATCGGTGATCAAGGCCACCACTTCGCCGATCTTGTTGGCGGCGTCGGCCAAGCCTTGGACCTTTTGATTGGCGTTGTCCACTTCGGCCACCGCCGTTCCCGCCACATGGGTGGATTGGGCCACCTGTCGGGAGATTTCGGAGATGGAGCTAGACAGTTCTTCGGCTGCGCTGGCGACCGTTTGAACATTGTTCGAGGCTTCTTCTGATGCACTGGCTACTCCGGTTGAGAGTTCAATGGTCTGATCCGCAGTCTGGGACATGGATTGCGACGAGGATTGCAACTCCGTCGCCGCGGAGGAAACGGTTTGGATCATGCCCGACGCATCCTGGTCGAACTGTTGGGTCAATTGGTCGACTTTTTGAGCACGAGCGCGTTGGGCTTCTTCTTCCGCTTTGTTCGCGACATCCAGTTGTTCGGCGCGGATCATCTCTTGCTTAAAGACATTTACCGCTTGGGCCATGCCACCCAACTCATCACCGCGTGCGGTGCCGGGAATTTCAGAATCCATGTCCCCTGCCGACAAGGCTTTCATCGACTGCGCCAACGTGTTCACAGAACGTGAAATGTCTCGTCCGACAAACAGTGCAAACGCCACGATCAAGCTCACGATGACAACGAACAGCACAGCGAAAATGACGGCTTGCTGGAAAAAGGCGTCATCCACATCGTCGATATAAACGCCTGTACCGACCACCCAGTCCCAGTCCGGGTAACCGGCGACGTAAGAAATTTTCGGCTGGGGTTTTTCTTTGCCGGGTTTGGGCCACATGTAGGGGACATAGCCGGCCCCATCGGCTTTGACGGTATCGACGAATGCACGAAAGAGAGCCAGCCCGTTCGGGTCCTTCACGTCCTTTAAGTCCTTGCCGTTCAATCCGGGCTTTAAAGGATGCATCACCATGCGTACATCCATGTCGTTGATCCAAGCGTAGTTGCCGTCGTCGTAACGTAAATCCTGAATGGCTGCTTTGGCCTCATCCTTGGCTTCCTCAACGGAAATTGCGCCGTTGGTGGCTTGGCTGTGGTGATGAGCGATGATGGAAATCGTCGTTTGTACGATGCTTTGTGTTTTGAGCTGACGGCTGTTCATCAACTCTGCACGCAATTCGTGCAAAGAGAAGGAAAAGAAGGCGATCATGTCGACTGAAACTATGGCGACGATCAACAACAGTTTTTTATTGATGGGGAGGTTTTGAATGGACATCGTTTGCACCTAACTCAAAATCGAAAGAGAATTTTCGATACATTCGTGTGGCGTCTTGCACAGGATTTAGCCGGCTGATTTCAAACATCAAAACATAATAATAATACTAAATATTATTTGTGGTATGAATGCAATAGTATTCACATTTCCGTTTAGGTGTGTTGTCAGTTATGGGCGTGCCGGAAATGCTGCATCAGGTTCGGCGTATCCCTGCCCCGTCGCCTGGCCATCCTTCGAATGACGGGTATGAGCGAGCCGTTTTCATCATCGAACAAGACACAAAAAAAGGGCCTGACCGGCCCTTTTCTGGTGTTGGAGGCTGGAGAACTACGATCACGCCGCGCGGACCTCGGTGAGGAACGAATCCACGGTTGTGCGCAAGGTTTCGGACTGTTTGGACAGTTCGGACGCCGCTGCCATGACCTGGCTCGCCGCGCTGCCGGTTTCCGTTGCACTTTGACTGACGTTCGTGGTGTTGGAAGAGACGGCCTTGGTGCCGTTCGCGGCCTGCTCGACATTGCGTGCGATTTCGGATGTGGCCGCGCCCTGTTGCTCGACCGCCGCTGCTATAGTCGATGCGATCTCGTTCATTTTCGAGATGATGCCGCCGATGGATCCGATGGCGTGGACGGCATCCTGCGTGGCGCTTTGAATGCCACCGATCTGGGCGGAGATTTCCTCCGTCGCCTTGGCGGTCTGGTTGGCGAGGTTCTTGACTTCGGACGCCACCACCGCGAAGCCCTTACCCGCCTCGCCTGCGCGCGCCGCTTCGATGGTTGCGTTCAATGCCAGCAGATTGGTCTGGTCCGCGATGTCGGTGATCAGGGCCACCACTTCGCCGATTTTGTGTGCCGCCGTCGCCAAGCCTTGGACTTTGGTATTGGCGCCTTCGACCTCGTTCACCGCTTCTCCGGCAATTTGCGTGGATTGCGCGACTTGGCGGGAGATTTCGGAAATGGAACTGGACAATTCCTCTGCGGCGGAAGCCACCGTTTGCACATTGGTTGAAGCCTCTTCCGCGGCGCTGCTGGCGGCCGTGGACTGGTCCATGGACTGTTTTGCCGTTTGCGACATGGTTTCCGTGGAGGAATACATTTCTGTCGCCGCCGAGGATACGAAATCCACCACCGTGCCGATGTTGCTTTCGAAATCGTCGGCCATTTGCATCATCATCGCGTGCTTCTCTTCTGCCGTACGTTTTTCGTTCGCGATTTTTTCTTCTTCCAGACGTTGAACCTCCAAGGCATTGTCTTTGAACACCTGCACGGCCTCCGCCATCCGGCCGATCTCATCCTTACGTTCCTGGGAAGGCACGTCTATGTCCAGGGCTCCATGGGACAGCCCCCACATCACTTGCGTCATCGAGCAGATGGAATGGCTGATGCCGCGTCCGATGGAGATGGAGAGAATCAGCACAAACAGAACCAGCGCAACGAAGATGCCGGCAAACTTCATGATTTCGTTGATGAAGGCTTCGTTGACGTCATCGATGTAAACGCCCGTACCGACCACCCAGCCCCATGGCGCGAACCCAGCGACATAGGATATTTTCGGCTGCGGATCTTCACTGCCCGGCTTGGGCCACATGTAGGATACGTACCCGGCCTTGTTGTCCCGGACCATGTCGACAAACGCGACGAATAAATTCAGGCCGTCCGGGTCTTTCGCACCCCGCAAATCCTTGCCGTTCAAATCCGGTTTGATCGGGTGCATCACCATGCGCACATCCATGTCGTTGATCCAGACGTAATTGTCCCCGTCATAGCGCAAAGCCGATATAGCCTGCTGTGCTTGTTGTTGGGCCTGTTCGGTGCTCAATTCGCCACTTTGTGCCCGTTCGGCATAATGCCCGATTTGAGACACCGCCGTTTCGACGATGCTTTTCGTTTTGAGTTGGCGGGCAGTCATCATTTCCGCCCGTAAGTCCGCCATGGATATGGCGAACAGAACGATCATGCCAAGCATAGCCAGGACGACGATCAGCATGATTTTCAAATTGATGGGCACATTTTTGAGCGACATGACGTGTGTACCTCCACCCTTGAAGACCGCATGCCTCTGCCGACCGTTTCACTTGGGTGCGTTTTTACGCAGAAACGTGCAGCCATTTCATTTTGTTGATTGCTTTTGTATTATTGTTGCGGACACACCCCTTGCCTAAGTAACATTATCATAATGCTGTTGCCGTTGCATCCATCGATAGAATTTCCTTCTTTTGATGAAAACAATTATTGAATAACTGTGTATGTAGGCGAAATTCTTTTTGTACGAGGCTTTCGAAATTGTCTGCGGATCGGGCTGGAGGTGTCTCAACACCCGCCGCTTGTACATCCAACTGATACAAGCATCTTATACAATAAAAGATTAACCGCGCCGCACGGCCAAGACTTGCCACACATAGCCCGCGCGCCTTGCCGCCGAAAAAGGGAGAAGTCCGATGAAAATCACCCAACGCGTCAAAAAGATCCTGTCCAATTACGAGGGGCAAACGCCGGGGACAAAGACCAACTTGGCGCGCTTGCTGATGCACGGAAAGCTGGCCGGAACCGGCCATCTGTTGATCTTGCCGGTCGATCAGGGCAACGAACATGGGCCCGCGCGCAGCCATGCGCCCAATTCGCCGGGGTACGACCCGCACTATCACTATCAACTCGCCATCGATGCGGGTATGAGCGCCTTCGCGGCGCCGCTCGGCCTTTTGGAAGCCGGCGCCGACACATTTGCCGGGGCGGTGCCGACAATCCTTAAGCTCAACAGCGCGAATTCATTGTGCGGTTTCAAGGACGGGCCGACCCAGGCGCTGACGGGATCGGTCGAGGATGCGCTCAGGCTCGGCTGTTCGGCCATTGGTTACACCATCTATCCCGGCTCCGACGCAGCCTACGACATGATCGAGGAAGTGCGCGAATTGGCCGAGGAAGCCAAGGCGGTCGGTTTGGCGGTGGTGATCTGGTCTTATCCGCGCGGTGGCAACCTCTCCAAGGAAGGCGAAACGGCGGTCGACATCGTCGCTTACGCCGCGCACCTTGCGGCGCAACTGGGTGCGCACATTATCAAGGTCAAACCGCCCACCGCGCATCTTGAACTCCCGGCAGCCAAGAAGGTCTATGAGACCGAAGGCATTCCCATCGCGACCCTGACGGAACGCATCCGCCATGTGGTGCAGTCCGCCTACGATGGGCGGCGCATGGTGGTGTTCTCCGGCGGCGCGGCCAAGGACACCGAAGGCTTGCTCGACCAAATCCGCCAAATCCGGGACGGTGGCGGCACTGGGTCTATCGTCGGGCGCAATTCCTTCCAGCGTCCGAAAGACGACGCCGTGGAGATGCTGGGGCGGATCGTCGAAATTTATAAGGGTAAGGACTAGAGCGCGTTCGACTTAATCCGCATCGCTAAAGCGATTCAGATTAAGACGATCCGGCTCTAGGGGGCCCGTCCCCCTTCCCTTACTCCTTGCGGCGGAGCCGGCGGATCAGGCTGGAGGTGTCCCAGCGCCCGCCGCCCATGGCCTGGACGTCCTTGTAGAACTGGTCGATCAGCGCGGTGACCGGCATCGGCGCGCCGTTGCGGTCCGCCTCATCTAGGACGATCCCTAAGTCCTTGCGCACCCAATCGACAGCGAAGCCGAAGTCGAATTCATCGTCGACCATGGTCGCACCGCGGTTGTCCATCTGCCACGATTGCGCCGCGCCCTTGGAGATGACATCCAGCACCTTCTTGGTGTCTAGACCTGCGCGTTCGGAAAAGTTCAAGGCTTCGGCCAAGCCCTGCACGGTGGAGACGAAGCACACCTGGTTGACCATCTTGGTGAGTTGGCCCGAGCCGCTGGGGCCCAGCAGCGTCACCGCGCGCGCGAAACAATCGATCACCGGCTGGGTGGTGGCGAAGGCGTCTTCGTCACCACCGCACATGACTGTCAAGATACCTTGCTGTGCGCCGGCTTCGCCGCCCGATACCGGGGCGTCGATGAAGCGAATGCCGCGTTCCTTGGCGAGATTGTAAAGCTCTCGCGCCACGGCGGCCGACGCCGTGGTGTTGTCGACGAAAATGGCCCCCGCTTTCATGGTGGAAAATGCGCCGTTTTCACCCACCGTGACGGCGCGCAGGTCGTCGTCGTTACCCACGCAGGCAAAGACGATGTCCGCGTCTTCGGCCGCCGCCGCCGGGGTTTCAGCCTTGGCGCCGCCGAATTCGCCGACCCAAGCTTCCGCCTTGGCGGCGGTGCGATTGTAGACGGT
Organism: Magnetovibrio sp.; assembly: GCA_028281525.1. Classification (GTDB taxonomy): domain Bacteria; phylum Pseudomonadota; class Alphaproteobacteria; order Rhodospirillales; family Magnetovibrionaceae; genus Magnetovibrio. The sequence continues at coordinate 26,748 of JANQJR010000056.1, read as the reverse complement.
GGTGTCGTGTCCGCCTTTTTGCAAATAGCCCGCCATGTGATAGCCCATGACGCCCAAGCCGATAAATGCGGTTTTCATGTCCGTTATGCCTTCGCCAATCAGTTCATCAAGTCTTTGAGCATGCGGTCCAGTTCATCAAACGCCCCTGCGCTGGTGGCCAGCAGCAATTCCCCACCGCCATGGGGTTGGGCCGGATCATACGCAGATTTATTGCCGCGCAAGCGGGCAAACCCAGAGGCCTCTTCGATCATCAAGGTTCCCGCCGCATGGTCCCAGGGCATCAGCCGCCCGCCGTAGACGATGAAATGCAGCTTGCCCACCAGCATGTCCAGGTACTCTCGTCCGCAGCAGTGGTAGCGCACCACATGTTGAGGCCATCCCGCGCCGTTTGCGTTCTTGCGCTTTTCAAGGCGTTTTTTCATGCCGTGGCCCAACGAACCGGTCATCCGCTCTATGTCCACGGATGTGTCCAAGACGATTTTTTGGCCGCCCAAATAGACGCCTTCCCCGCGCCGGACCGTCGCGCATATGCCCGCGATGGGGTCGAAAATCCAGCCCATCTGCGTTTCCCCGCCTTCGATCAAGGCGCAAATCATGGCGAAGCACGGTTTGCCGTGGGCGAAGTTGCCGGTGCCGTCGAGCGGATCGATGGACCAGACCGGCGCATCGCCGGAGATGCGTTCCAGGACTTCGGGATGGCGTGACGCCTCTTCCTCCGCGACGACGACGCTTTCGGGAACCAGCCGGGTCAGGCCTTCGACCAAGCGGTTTTCCGCTTCCAAATCGGCGGTGGTGACCAAATCCCTGGGGTGCGCGGATTTGGCGCGGATTTCGTCCCGCTCCAATTTTTTGAAACGGGACAGAATTTCCTCTTCCGCCACATGGCGGAGCAGGCTCTCGACATCGTGGACCAAGGCATCCATGGCGTTCATCTTTCGTCAGGACCTGCATCAAAACAAGTGCGCAATTGTAAGCATATGTCATACATGCGGCCTGTGATCTTCCCGGTCATGGGCAGGTCACGGCGAATAGATATCCCGGTCCCGTTTGAAACCGGCTTTGAGGGCGTCGAGGTACAAAAAGGTCGCCGCGTCGCCGTCGCTTTTCTGCTTCATGGCGCGCACCACGAAGGTGCAGAACGCCACGGCTTCCGCTTTGCCGTGTAGGCCGAATTGGTCGGAAATTTCCTTCAAGCCGTCATGGGTGATGCGCCGCGCCATGACGTTCAATTGCGACTTTACGAAGCGATGTTTGTCGCGCCATTTCTTCTGAGCTGCAGCTGTGGCCATCGGTTTCTCCTTCCACAATCAGGTCCCAAGCGTAGCCGATTTTGCGGGACGCGGTCACGATCCACACCCGTCTCGGGGCGAATCGCACGAATCGTCGGCCGCTTTATTATCTACTAGTAGATATGAACAAACCTTTAACGAATCGCAAGCGAATCGGGCTTGAGAGACCGAAATGCGAAAAAAAGCGCTGGTTGCAGAGGGGAAAGTCAGCAACTTATGGATTTAAGGGGATATGGCTGGAATTAGACCTTGCGCTGTTCGAAGCGGCGCGCGTTCGCCGGGTCCATCTTCACGGTGATGTGAACGGCGTCTTCATCGTCGTGACGTTCAACGACATCCCCGTGCGCATAAAGCCAGGACAGGGTCTTGCCGTCGGCGTGGTCCAACCTGAGTTCTAGGGTTTCCAGCGTCTGGGAAAGTTGCGCCTCCACGTGCGCCAAGAAATCATCAACCCCCTGCCCCGTCACAGCGGACATCAGCACCACGGGATGATCCGCGCGCGCCGCGAGATTGATTTGGATTTCCAAATCTTCAGGGCGCAGTTGGTCGATTTTGTTGCGCACTTCGATCATATGGGCGTGCTGACGTTCGTCATTGATGCCGAGCGTCTTGAGCACGTCTTCCACATCGGCCTTTTGCGCCTCTGTATCGGGGTGGGAAACATCGCGGACATGCACGATCACCTGGGCTTCCAGAACCTCTTCCAAGGTGGCGTGAAAGGCCTCCACCAGTTCGTGCGGCAGGTCGGAAATGAAGCCCACCGTATCGGACAGGATCACGCTTTTGCCCGATGGCAGGTCGATGCCGCGCATGGTCGGATCCAAGGTTGCGAACAGTTGGTCCTTGGCGAATACCTCCGCTTGCGTGAGCCGGTTGAACAAGGTGGATTTCCCGGCGTTGGTGTAGCCCACCAGCGCGACGATGGGAAACGGCACCTTGCGCCGGGACGCGCGGTGTAGCTCACGGGTGCGTTTGACCTCTTTCAATTGGCGCTTCAGCTTGGCGATGCGCTGATCGATCAAGCGGCGGTCGATTTCGATCTGCGATTCACCGGGACCGCCCATGAACCCCGCGCCGCCGCGCTGGCGTTCCAAGTGGGTCCAAGACCTCACCAAACGGGAGCGTTGGTAGGTCAAATGCGCCAGATCGACCTGCAGGCGCCCTTCCTTGGTCCGCGCCCGTTCGCCGAAGATTTCCAAGATGATGCCGGTGCGGTCCAGGACCTTGGTCATCCACGCACGTTCCAGATTGCGCTGTTGCACCGGGCTGAGCTGCGCATCGACGATGACCACGCCCACGTCCCGGCCCTGGATGAGCGCTTCGAACCGCTCCAACGTACCTTTGCCGAAGTATGTACCGGGCTTGAGCGCGTTGAGATTCGCGATTTCGCGGCCAACGATGTCCAATTCGATGGCCTGGGCGAGACCGATGATTTCTTCCAGGCGCGCCTTGGGCGCACGCACGAACGCGCCCGCATCGGCTTGCGGGGCGTTTTTCAAGTGCGGATGGATGACCAAACAGCGCTCGCCGCGTGCGAAGCCGTCGCCGTCATCTGCTGAATGGATGTGGCTACCTTCCCCCCATTCGGAGCGGCTAGGCAAAGCGCATCATTCCTCAGCTCCGGCTGCGACTTCCGGTTCGAAGAGCTGAATCGGTTGCGACGGCATGATCGTCGAGATGGCGTGCTTGTAAACAAGCTGTGTGTGACCGTCCCGGCGCAACAGCACCGAGAAGTTGTCGAACCACGTGACGATGCCTTGCAGCTTGACGCCGTTGACCAGGAACACGGTCACGGGCGTTTTTTGTTTGCGAATGTGATTGAGAAAGACGTCTTGGACGTTCTGTGATTTTTCCGAAGCCATGGTTGCTTCCCTACGTTAAACATTATCATCCGCGCCGGTGGAGTGCCGGATCGGACCTTTTTTAATCCATGTAGGCCTGCTGTATGGAAAACGCCGTGCGCGTCTAGATCGCGCCCCTTCGGCACCTCCCTCCAAAGGCCCCCCCAGATGGAAGGCCAGATATTACAGGTTCTTGGCGAGATTGGAAAGCTTTTGCGCGGCTTCGAAATAAAGCGCCGGTTCGACGCCTTGAAACTCACCGTTTGCGGGCGGTTCAGAGCGCACCAGGACCGGAGTGCAGCCGGCGTTGAGCGCGCATTCCATGTCGATGCGCGCATCCCCGGCAAACCACACATCCGGCCCGGTCTCAAAACCGCTGCCGCCCAAGGCCATCACCACCGGGTCCTTGGCGGGTTTGTCCCGGACCGCATCGGTGGCCCCGATGATTTGGCCGAAGTGTTTATCCCAGCCGAGTTTTTCCGCTTCGCGGCGGAGCAGATGCCCGGTCTTGTTGCTGACCACGCCGAGGTAAATTCCCGCTTCCTGTAAGTCACGGATGGCCTCAGAAGCGCCCGGCAGCGGGGTTAGACGGTCCAGATGCATGCCTTCGAAATGGCCGTAGAAGGCTTCGCGGGCGTCTTCCCAGCGGTCCCCGAACATCTCCGGAAAACTGTCGCGGAGCGACTTCGCCACGTTCGTCTGGGTTTCCTCAAGTGTCCATTGGGGCAGATCGAAATCGCGAAATGTGGCGTTCATGGCGTCCTGGATCACCACCCAGCTGTCCACCAGGGTGTTGTCCCAATCGAAGATGATGGCGTTTGGCTTGCGTGTCGTCATATTGTGCCGCCGCGCATGTATGCGCCGTAAAGCTCGATAATCTGGCGGGTGAACGCGCCGGTTTCACCGTTGGCGATGGCGGTATCGTCGATCTGCACCACCGGACGCACCATCATGGTCGAGGATGTGGTGAAGGCTTCGCGCGCGGCCTTGGCCTCCTCAAGACTGAACGGGCGTTCGATGTAAGTCAGGCCGTTTTGCGCGGCCAGCTTCAAAACCGTTTGGCGGGTGATGCCGCCCAGGATGGCGGTGTCGGTGTGGCGTGTGATCAGTTCGTTGTCGTAGGTGACGATCCAGGCGTTGGACGCGGAGCCTTCGGTTACGAACCCCGTTTCGTCCAGCAACCAGGCTTCCGCCGCGCCCCGGGCATGGGCATCGGTCTTGGCGAGCACGCCCGCGAGCAGCTGCACTGTCTTGATGTCGCACCGCTTCCAGCGGATATCCGGCGCGCTGACGACCTTGGCCCCGCGCATGGCGGTTTCGGCGTCGAAGGGTTGGGTGCGCCAAGCGGTCATCACCACCGTGGGCTCAAGCCCGCCCGGATCGGGAAAATCGCGGGGCGCGACCCCGCGCGTGACTTGTAAATATAGCCCGCCATATTCAATCCGGTTGCGACGCAGAACCTCGCGCATCACCAGTTTGAGCGCTTGGCGGCTGCTCATGGGTTGTGGGATAGAGAGCTCGCTCAAAGAACGGTCGAGCCGGTCCAAGTGGGCTTCCACGTCGACCAGCTTGCCGTCCTGCACGGCGAACACTTCGTAGACCGCGTCGGCGAACTGAAAGCCCCGGTCGTTGATGTGCACGGCGGCATCGCGCTGCGCAATGTAGCGGCCATTGACGTATGCCGTCGTCACCTAGAAATACTCCAACTGGACGGAAAACATCTTTTCCACCTGGGCGATGATATCGGACGCCGCGAACACCACCACCCGGTCCTTGGCCTGGATCACGGTGTTGCCGCGCGGGCTGATGACTTCCTCGCCGCGCACCACCGCGCCGATCACCAGACCTTCGGGCAAATCCGCTTCCTTGAGCGGTTTGCCGACCATGGGCGAGGTTTCCAGCGCTTCGGCCTCAATCAGTTCGCCATAGCCCTCGCCGAGCGTGTGAACGGAATGGATGCGCCCGCGGCGCACGTGCTGGATGATGGTGGAAACGGTGATGTTGCGCGGATCCACCACCACGTCGATACCGAGCGAGCCGATCAGCGCCTCGTACTCGCCCTTGTTGATCAGCGTGATGGCGCGCTGTGCGCCTTCGCGCTTGGCCAGCAGAGACGACAGAATGTTGTTTTCATCGTCGTTGGTGACCGCAATCACGGTTTCCGTCATGGCGATGTTGGCTTCGTTCATGATCTGCATATCCAGGACGTCGCCTTGCACCACCATGGTGCGTTTCAAGCGGCTGGCGCACAGGCTCGCACGCTCGGCGTTCCATTCGATCAGTTTGACGTTGAGTTTGCTTTCCGACGCTTCCAGTTCTTCGGCCAGGAACAGGCCGATGTTGCCGCCGCCGAAGATCACCAGGCGGCGCGCTTCCTGTTCGTCGTGGCCAAAGGCGGCGAGCGCGCGTTCCTGCTTTTCGGAATCGACCACGAAGTACACGCTGTCGCCCGGAAACATCTGGGTTTCGGCGTCGGGGAACAGGAACTGGCCGTCGCGCACGATGCCGATCACGGTGATGGAGAGGTCCGGAAACAGTTGGGTGATTTGACGCATGGGCGTGTTGATCAGCGGGCATGTGTCGCCGCAACGCACGCCCAACAGCTTCACACGGGTGTCCACCAGGGGGATCATGTCGAACGCGCCCGGCACCGTGAGGCGGCGCTTGATCGCGTGCGCCACTTCGATTTCCGGGGAAATGATGACGTCGATGGGCATGTGTTCCCTGGAAAACAAATTTGACCACATGGGCTGCAGATAAGCCTGGGCGCGAATGCGCGCGATTTTGGTCGGCACGCCGAACAATGAGTGCGCCACCTGGCAGGCGACCATGTTGGCTTCGTCCGCGGCGGTCACCGCGATCATCATGTCGGCGTCTTCGGTGCCGGCGCGTTCCAGCACGTCAGGGCGCGAGGCATGGCCGATGACGCCCTGCACGTCCAGAGTGTCGGAAATTCTGCGGACCAGTTCCGGGGATTGGTCAATCACCGTGACATCGTTGTTTTCGCGCGACAAATGCTGGGCGATGTGGAAGCCCACCTGACCTGCGCCGCAAACGATAACCTTCATGCTCTCACTCCTGTGTTCGCCTAGGCCCCTGTCAGGCCCAGCGATTTCAGCTTGCGGTGTAACGCGGAACGCTCCATGCCGACAAACTCCGCGGTGCGCGAGATGTTGCCGCCGAACCGCGTAACCTGGGTTTGCAGGTAGTCTCGCTCAAACGCCTCGCGCGCTTGTTTGAGCGGCAGTCCCATCCATTCCGCCCCGCCGTTTTGCGTGGCGGAGCCAAAGGAATTGGATGTCACTTCGGCGGGCAGGCTTTCGGAACTGATCGGTTCGTCCGCGCCGCCCGGCGCCATGATCAGAAGACGTTCGATGATGTTCTTCAATTCGCGCACGTTGCCCGGCCACTCATAGGCCTGCAAGGCCGCCACGGCATTTTCCGACAATTTGCGTACGGGCTGTCCGGAGCGTCGCGACGCTTGACCGATGAAGTGCGCGGCCAGCGCGGGGATATCTTCGCGCCGGGTTTTCAAGGGCGGCACTTCGATGGGCACCACGGCCAAACGGTAGAAGAGATCCTCGCGGAAGTTACCGGCGGTGATTTCCGCCTGAATGTCGCGGGTTGCGCTGGCGACGACGCGTACGTCCACTTCGACCTTGGTGGAGCCGCCGACGCGCTCGAAGATTTGTTCTTGCAGCACGCGCACGATCTTGCCTTGGGTTTCGAGCGGCATGTCCGCGATTTCATCCAAGAACAAGGTGCCGTTGTGGGCCGCTTCGAAGTAGCCCACCTTGCGCCCGCCCTCCCCGTCTTCGGCCGGAGTTTCGGTGCCGAACAATTCGGTTTCCATGCGTTCGGGCTCCATGGTGGCGCAATTGACCACCACGAAGGGGCCGCCCGCACGGGCGGAACGGTCATGGAGCATGCGCGCAACCACTTCCTTGCCGCAACCGCTGGGGCCCGTGATCAGCACGCGTGAATTGGCTTGGGCGACCCGCTCGACCGCTTGGCGGACCTGGGAAATGCCGGGTGACGCGCCGATCAGATTGTCGTCGGCGTCGGTGCGCAGGCGCAGCTCTTCGTTTTCCCGTCTCAGCCGGGCCGCCTCGATGGCGCGCTCCACCACCAACACCAGACGGTCGGCCTTGAAGGGTTTTTCGATGAAATCGTATGCACCGTTTTTAAGCGCGTTCACCGCAGTTTCGATGGTGCCGTGACCACTCATCATCACCACCGGCAGGCTGGGGTGGCGTTTTTTCACCTGAGATAGAATCTGCAGGCCGTCCATTTGCGAGCCCTGCAGCCAGATGTCCAGCAACACCAGATTTGGCCGGCGGGTTTCGATCAACTCCAGCGCTTCGGCGTCGCCGCCGGCTTCGCGGGGTTGGAAGCCTTCGTCTTCCAGGATGCCGGACACCAACGTGCGGATGTCCGGTTCGTCATCGACAATGAGAATGTCTTGGCCCATGCCTTCGTTCCACGTTCGTCATATGCGTTGTTGTTTTGTTGTTCGTTATTCGCTGGCCTTGGCGGTGGCCTGATCCGGCATCTGGCCGTCTTGCGGATGCGCCGCTTCGTCCCGGGGCGGAAAGCTCAAGATCGCCCGCGCGCCGCCTTCTTGCCTGTTTTCCAGTAGCAGATCACCCCCGTGATCTTCCATGATTTTCTTGACGATGGCGAGCCCCAGTCCCGTGCCCTTGGCCCGTGTGGTGACGTAAGGTTCGGTCAAGCGCACCAAATCGGTCTCGGGAAGCCCGGTTCCGTTGTCTTCCACGACGATGGTGGTGCGCGGCCCGCGCACCGTACCGTGTTGCGCGAGCGCGAAGCGGATTTGGCCCGGCGGGGCATCCGGCCCTTCTTTTTCGGCGCGTTCACTGACCGATTCGGCGGCATTTTTGAGAATGTTGGTGAGCGCGCGCGAGATTTGTTGGCTGTCGCACGGGATGGTGATGTCGCGATCGGGTAGGTCTTGGACCAAGTCGATGCCCACGCCGCGGTTTTGTTCCAGAAACAGTGCCTGGCGGCAAAGCTCGGACAGGTTTTCCGGTTTCAATTGCGCTTGGGGCATGCGCGAGAAGGACGAAAACTCATCCACCATCCTGCCCAAGTCCTCCACTTGGCGGATGATGGTTTCGGTGCAGGTGGTGAAGGTTTCCGGGTCGTCGGTGATCTGCTTTAAGTATTTGCGTTTCAAGCGCTCCGCCGACAACTGGATCGGCGTCAGCGGGTTCTTGATTTCATGCGCGATGCGCCGCGCCACGCCCGACCACGCGGCCTTGCGCTGGGCGGATTGCAATTCGGTGATGTCGTCAAATGTCAGCACGTAACCGATGATGTCGCTGTCGATCTTTTCCGCCGCCACCGTGCAGATCAAGGTGCGGGTCCGGCCGTCGCGCGCAAGGGTGATTTCGGCTTGGGCGGTGCGGTCGGTGCGGTCCATGGCATTGCTGAGGACTTCCGCCATCTCCGGCGCGATTTGCGCGAGAAAGCGTCCACGCGCTTCCAACAAATCCGTTCCCAAAAGCAGGCTGGCGGTGCGATTCGGCAATGTGATGCGGCCATCTGAGTCCATGCCCACCACGCCCGCGGACACGCCGGACAGCACCGTTTCGGTGAAGCGGCGGCGTTCATCCAGTTTGCGGTTCATCTGTATCAAGCCGTCTTGCTGCGTGGCGAGTTGCGCGGCCATATCGTTGAACGCCGTCGACAGGGAGCCCACTTCGCTGATGGTGTCGTCCACTTCGACCCGGTGGGTGAGGTTGCCCGCCGAGATGGCGTCCGCCGCCACGATCAGGCGCGACAAGGGTCTGGCCATCTGGTTGGCGAGCGCCATGCCGATCCACACCGCCGCCAGAAGCAGCAGCAGCGACACCACAGCAAAGATGGCGACGAAGGTGATTTGGATCTTGCCGCTGCTTTCCCTGAGGCTCAGGTACGTTTGCGCGGCTTCACGCACGCTGGCCATGTTGGTCAGCACCTGGGCGTCGACGAACCGCCCCACCAACAAATAGGCGTTGATGTAATTCTCCAGCTTCACCAGGGCGCGCACCTGGTCCGCGCCCGGGGCGGTGAGAATCACCAACTCGCCTTGGTCGGCGCGGATCATGGCACTGGGCGGAATGTGTCCGACATCCAGGGAAAACAAAGAGTAGTCCGATCGCGCCACGACACGTCCATTGCCCGCCAGCACACTGGCCTCGGTCAGATTGCGCTGAGAAGCATGGGTGGTCAGCAGATGGCGCAGCAGCCCAGGTGTAGAGATCAATTTTTCCGCGTCCCGGTTCAACTCGGTGGCGATCGCCAGCATATCGACCCGGATGTTTTGCACGTGTTCGTCGAAATAGGCCGTGGCGACCGCCTGAGAGGCGTCGACGGCGGTGCGCACCCGTTCCGAAAACCAGGAATTGAAGCCGAAGTTCAAAAACAACGCGGCGAATACGGTCACCAAAATAGCGGGGGTGACCGCCAGCAGAGAAAACATCACCACCATGCGCACGTGCAAAGCCGAACCGGCCGTACCCTTGCGCCGTTGCGCCCACATTTTGACGATGCGTTGGATGATGACGGCGGCCAGCAACAGCAAGATCACCAAGTCGGCGACCAACAGCACTTGCAGTTGGGTGGAGGCCGTGGCACCGGTGTCTTCGGTGGTGCCGGTGAGAAACCCGAAGGTGGTGATGCCCAGCGCCATGGCGATGGCTGCCAGGACGAACGCCAAGCGGCGGCTCAACAACAGACGTTGAAAGGATTTCCGGGGTTTAGGCGGTGCTGCGTGCGAATTGTCCAAGGGCGCGCCGTGAACCGCCGCAGCGTCGGCCGCAGAGTGTTCAGACCGGGAAAGGTTGGTTTCGGACATGGAATCCTCCCAAGCGTGGCGCTGGCGTTGGGCCCTATTTGGCCCCACCCCGCACCACGGGAATGTCCAGCTCGCGGATTTTTTTGCGCAAGGTGTTGCGGTTGAGCCCCAAAACATCCGCCGCACGCACTTGGTTGCCGCGCGTCGCGTCCAGGGTCAATTGCAGCAACGGGCGTTCCACCTCGCGTAGAATCCGGTCATACAAGCCAGCCGCCGGCAGGGTATCGCCATGGGCGGCGAAGTACGCCTTTATATGACGCTCAACGGATTGAGCTAATCCACCAGAATCGCTCTCAGCCGCTGTTGGCGGGGCTTCCGCCAGCTCCATCTCAATGGTCTCAAGGCTGATTTCCTCTTCCACACAAAGCGCAGCCAATCGTTTGATCATATTTTCAAGCTCGCGCACATTGCCCGGCCAGGCGTGGCGCTTGAGCCGTTCCATGGCGTCCGGTGCAATGGTTTTCCAGGGCAGACCTTCCGTTGCCGCCTGGGCAAGGAAGTGGCGCGCCAGTTCCGCTACGTCTTCCATGCGTTCGCGCAATGGCGGGATACGGATGGGCGCGACATTCAGGCGGAAAAACAAATCTTCGCGAAAACTCCCCTGTCTTATCAATTGTTTAAGGTCCCGGTGGGTGGCTGCGATGATGCGCACGTTGGTTTTGATCGGGGTGCGTCCGCCAACCGTCGTGTATTCCCCTTCCTGCAGAACGCGCAGCAAACGGGTCTGCGCTTCAGGGGGCATATCGCCGATTTCGTCCAAAAACAGGGTGCCGCCTTGGGCCTGTTCGAAACGTCCGGCGCTGCGGCTGGTGGCGCCGGTGAACGCGCCCTTTTCATGACCGAACAATTCGGACTCGATCAAGTCGCGTGGGATCGCCGCCATGTTGACGGCGACGAACGGCTTGTTGCGCCGCGCGCCGAAATCATGCAACGCGCGTGCGACCAATTCCTTACCGGTGCCGGACTCGCCGGTGATGATCACGCTCAGGTCCGTTTGCATCAGCCGCGCGATGGCGCGGTAGATCGCCTGCATCGGCGCGGAGCGCCCGATGAGCGGTAATTCTTCGTCGTCTTCCGGATGGCCATTTTCTTGTTTTGACGCCTTGCTAGCCTCAAGTCCACGTTGAACAACGGATAATACTTCATTGATATCGAATGGTTTTGGCAGGTACTCGAACGCACCGCGTTCGGTCGCCTTCACGGCCGTTAAAATAGTCGTTTGCGCGCTCATGACGATGATGCGCAAGTTGGGCCGAATCTTGAGAATCCGGGGCACCAGGTCGAGCCCGTTTTCATCCGGCATGACCACATCGGTGATCACCAAATCGCCCTCACCCTCCGAGACCCAGTTCCATAGGGTCGAGGCGTTCGACGTGGTCCGCACTTCATATCCGGCGCGGGTCAGTGCTTGGTCCAACACGGTGCGAATGGAGGTGTCGTCGTCGGCGATGAGGATGGTGGAGCCTGCGGTCATGATTTTAGCTTTCTTGAATGCTCTTAATTCGCATAGTCATTGGCGCCGTCAATTCGTTCCGCCCAGTTCGCCCCCGACATCGTCCATGGGCATGGGTTCCTTGGACATGGGCAGCAGGATGCGGAACTCGGTGCGGCCGGGCCGGCTTTTGAAATCGATCACGCCGCCGTTGTCGCCGACGATCTTGGCCACCAACGCAAGGCCGAGACCGCTGCCCTTGGGCTTGGTGGTGACGAAGGGATCGAACAGGTGGTCTTGCATGTCAGGCGCGATGCCGGGGCCATTGTCGGTGATGGTAACCGACAGCGGCAGGTGCACGCGGCTTTGAGAACCCGGCATGGCGAAGCGCACACCGTGTTGATAGGCGGTTTTCATGTGCACCACGCCCTCGTCCCGGGGTACCGCCTCGCAGGCGTTTTTGATCAAGTTCAAAAAGACCTGGATCAACTGATCGCGGTTGCCCGCCACCGGCGGCAGGGACGGGTCGTATTCGGCAACGAAACGCACGTGCTTGCCAAAGCCGTTTTCGGCAATGCGCCGCACCCGGTCGAGCACTTGGTGGATGTTGACCGGCCCGCTCTTCAAAGGCGCGCTTTCGGAGAAAATCTCCATGCGCTCCACCAGGGCCTTGATGCGATCGGCTTCGTCCTGGATCAGGCGGGTGAGTTCCTGATCCTGGGGGCTGGAGCCGGTTTCCAGCAGTTGCGCCGCGCCGCGGATGCCCGACAGCGGGTTTTTAACCTCGTGCGCCATCATGGCGGACATGGCGGCGATGGAACGCGTCGCGTCCCGGTGCGTCAAGCGGTGGTCGATCTGATCGGCGATGGAGCGTTCCTGAAACGACAGCACCACCGCGCCCGGCACCTCGACCATCGGCGCGGCCTGAACATTGACCAGCCGTTTGCCGGTCTTGGGCGTGTCCAGGGCGAGGCCGTGTTCGGTGATCGCGCTCATGCCGCCGCGCACTTGATGGATCAGTTCGAACACCGGGCTGTCTTTGGGCAGCAAATCGGTGATGGCGGCGTGCGCAAGGCTGACGCGAGACCGCGCGAACAACTGTTCCGATGCGGCGTTGGCGTACATCAGGCCGTCATCTTCGCCCACCACCAGAACCGCCGAGGCCAACGCGTTCAGCACCGCCGTCGGTTCGAAACAAGAACCGGCCTTGGAGGGGAATGCGAACAGGTTTCTGACCATGGTCGGGCCCTATGCCGCTGCGACGCGGTCTGTTTGCACGCCGCGCTCAATCAGGGGATCGAAAAACACGCGGATCATGTCCGTCACCCGCTCCGGCTCGGCGCAAGTGAACACTTCGGCGCGGAATTCCGCCGAATTGGGCAGGCCTTTGGAATACCAGCCCAAATGCTTGCGCATGTTGCGCACGCCAAGGTCCGTGCCGTAATGGCTCAACATGGCCTCGAAGTGGCGCAAGATGATGTGCATCTGCTCTTCCAGGCTGGGGTCGGCCAAGCGTTCTCCGGTCTTGAGGAAATGCTCCACCTGGTGCGGGAACCAGGGCCGCCCGTAGGTGCCGCGCCCGATCATCACCCCGTCCGCGCCGGAGCGTTCAAACATCCGCGCCGCGTCGTCCAAGGTGTTCACATCGCCGTTGCCGGTGACGGGGATCTTGACCGCGTCCTTGACCGCGCCGATGAAGTCCCAGTCGGCGTGCCCCTTATACATTTGCATGCGGGTGCGCCCGTGCACCACCAGGGATTGGATGCCGCACGCTTCAGCGATGCGCGCCAGTTTCGGCGCATTGCGGTTGGCGTCGTCCCAACCGGTGCGCATTTTCAGCGTCACAGGCAGGTCCACGGCCTTGACGGCGGCTTCCATGATCCTGCCGGCCAAGATTTCATCCTTCATCAAGGCCGAGCCGGAATAATGGTTCACCACCTTTTTCGCGGGGCAGCCCATGTTGAGGTCGATGATGGCGGCGCCCCGGTCTTCATTCAGCTTGGCCGCTTCCGCGACGTCTTCAGGGTTGGTTCCGGCCAATTGCACCGACATGGGGTATTCATCGCCACACGCGCTGGACATCCGCAGCGTCTTCTTGTTGGCGTAGATCATCGCCTTGGAGGCGATCATTTCGGAAACCACCAAGCCGACCCCGAAGGATTTGACCAGCCGGCGAAACGGCATGTCGGTCACGCCGGCCATGGGGGCCAGCATGACGTTGCTCGACAATTCGACGGGGCCAATGGTGTAGCTCATGGTGTTTGTCATGGGGGCTTGGGGTCACATCCGCGCACGAGATGCACATTTATTGTGCAAATTCGCACAAAACGCAAGGGAATGCTGGGGCGGGTGCCCGCGCAGGCAGCAATCGTGTCGGATTTAAGCCAAAAACACGTCGGTGACGAGCTTGACGCCCAGGTACCCCAGGCTCAAAAGCAGATAAGCCAACAGCACGATGCGCGCCGCCATGCGCCCGCGCATGCCGGTGGTGTGATGGGCGTACAACAACGCGCCAATCACGAAAAAGGCGAGGAAACTCAAAACCGTCTTGTGATCCAGGACCAAGAGTTGGCCGCTGCGATGAAATTCCGCCGCCATGCCGCTGACGAGGCCGAGGCCCAAAATCCCTCCCCCCCAACCGAGCAGGCGCACGGTGATGAATTCGCAATCCGTGACCGAGGGCAGCTTGTGGGTGAGCTTGGTGGGTTTTTTGATTTTAAGCGCGCGTTCCTGCAAAAACGCCGAGAGCGCGGCGACGGCGGCGATGGTCACCAGTCCATAGGTCACCACCGACACACCAATGTGCACGATCAGCCAAGCATCCGTATGCTTGGCTGTCGCTGCCGCCTCAGTGGCGCCCTGGGGAGCGTGCAGCCCGAACATGCCGATCAGCATCATGTAAGGCACGACCAATGCCGTCAGGCGCCAAGCCTCTTGAACCGACCAGGACAGCATGGCGAACAACGCCATGGTCACCGCGACGGTGATCCAAAGCGCCGGAGCGAGTCCCGCGCTCCAGGCCCCGGACGCCTGGGCCAAGGCCCACACGCCGCTGCCCATGACGCCGAGAATGAGCGCCGCCCAATGGGCGTGATCCAAGGCGGCGTCCTTGCGGTGCGTGACCAAGGCCGCCGGCAATAGAGAGAAAATGGCGATGATGCTGTAGAGCGCGTTTTGAGACATGGCGCATTGTTTGCGCCAAAGGGCCTTGGATGCAAGCGAAATGGTTTGGAAAAAATACACCAAGTGCTAGCTTAAGCACTTGGACGCAAAGGTTTTGGGGGCTTCGAAGGTAGATGGGCGGTACGGTTGCATTGGTGGTCGCGGCGGGTCGCGGGCGGCGGTTCGGCGGCGATGTGCCGAAACAATACACCGAGTTGGGTGGACGCGCCGTCTTGACCCGCACCGTACGGGCGTTCTTGGCTCACCCCCGCGTGGATCATGTGCGTTGCGTCATCCATCCCGATGACCGGAATTTGTACACCTCCGCTGTTGCCGGGTTGGACGTTCTGGAGCCTGTGGACGGCGGTGCGGTGCGCCAAGATAGCGTGCGATTGGGTTTGGAAAGCCTCGTGCCCCTCACCCCCGATTACGTCTTGATCCAGGACGCCGCGCGCCCGTTCGTGGACGGCGCCGTCATCGACGGCGTGTTGGATGCTTTGGCCGATCATCTTGGCGCCCTGCCCACCGTACCCGTTGCGGATACACTGAAGCGCGGCGAAGATGGCGCCATCGCGGGTACAGTTTCACGCGCCGGTCTGTTTCGTGCGCAAACGCCCCAGGGGTTTCGGTTCGCCGATATTCTCGACGTGCATCGGCAATTGTCCGGCGAAGAGCTGACCGACGATGCGCAACTGCTGGAACGTTTGGGTTTGAGCGTGGCACTGACCGCCGGGTCGGAAGACAACTTCAAGATCACCACCGGAGACGATTTGATGCGCGCCGAGAGGCTTTTGTCCGCGAATCTGGAAACACGCACCGCCCAGGGCTATGACGTGCACCGGTTTGGCGAATCCCATGACAACGATCACGTCACCCTGTGCGGGGTGAAGATTGCGCACCAGCAAGGTTTGGCCGGGCATTCGGACGCCGATGTCGGGCTGCATGCCTTGACGGATGCATTGTTGGGCGCCATCGGCGCAGGCGATATCGGCCAACACTTCCCGCCAACGGATCCGCAATGGAAAGGCGTGGCGTCAGACAGGTTCGTACGCCATGCCGCAGCCTTGGTCCGGGATCGGGGCGGTGAAATCGTGAACGTCGATGTTACGCTGATCTGCGAAGCCCCCAAGATCGGCCCGCACCGTGACGCCATGGCCGCGCGGGTGGCGGAAATCCTGGGCATTGAGAAGGATCGCGTGTCCATCAAGGCGACCACCACCGAAGGCTTGGGTTTTACAGGACGGCAGGAAGGCATCGCCGCCCAAGCGTTGGCGTCGGTGCGTGTATCGCGGTCATTTGCCTAGGATCTCGCATCTTGGGTTTGACCCTAAGCAATTTGGCGGACTGGCGCAGCCAGACCGCATGTTTTAGAATACTTCAATGAGGGATTAAGGATGAAAACCTGGACGCACCAAGCGTTTGGGGTCGTCCAGGGAAGCCACATATAATGATAACAACGTTGCGATAATAATGTTCGCATAAATAAGAAACATGCAAATGGGCTCTCATGGATAAATACGTTTTTGACCAGATCGATATCCTGCTTATCGATCCGGAACGCTCGGTCCGCAATGCGATTCGCAATGTGTTGATCGACAATGGCTTTCGCCATGTCACATTGGGTACGGGCATGGCCGACATCGATTCCAAGTTTCGCATCGGGATGCCCGATCTGCTCATCGCCGACACGAAGCTGAAGGACGGTGATTTGAACAAGTTCGTTTACGAGCTGCGCCATCACGTGATCGGCAGCAATCCGTTCATGCCGGTGATTGCCACAACATGGTCGCCGACCACTGACGACGTGCGCGCCATTGTGCAATCGGGCGCCGACGACATGATCACCAAACCTCTGTCGGCGGGACAGATCCTTCAGCGCATCAACAGCTTGATTAGGGCGCGCAAACCGTTCGTGGTGACCAGCGGCTACATCGGACCCGATCGGCGCAAACCCGGCAAGGACCACGACCGGGGCATGAACATCGACCCGATCGAAGTGCCCAATGTGCTGCGCGCCAAGGCCGTTGGCGAAAAGCGTATGGATGTGCAACAGATCCAGGCGCAGATCGATGCGTGCATCAAAAAGGTCAATCTCGAAAAACTGGACCGCCACGCCCACCAAATCACTTGGCTGGTGGACCGCATCGTGCCCGGTTTGGCCTTCGGCGGCCCGGATGAAGACACGCGGAAGTCCTTAAATCGCTTGTTGTATGTCGGGGAAGACGTCGCGCGGCGTATGATCGGAACGCGGTTCGAACACGTCGGCGATCTGTGCAAATCTCTGATCGACGTCACGCACCGGATTATCGATGCCGGCGACTTTCCCGTACCCAAGGACATTGATTTGCTCAAGCCCCTGGCGCAATCCATTCAGCGTGGCTTCGACGTTAGAGACAAAGACGCGGCGCGTGCGGCGCGCGAAATTTCCAACACTGTGTCCATCAAACCTTAGGTCATCGCCCCATAAATGGCATGAGAAATGGCGCTCAAACCGCCCAGAACCGCGCGGAAAAGCCCGCAGGGCGGGGCCGGTTCCCCGTCCAAGGGCTTTGGACACCGCGGATCAAAGTCGTTTCAGCGTCCGAAGGATATAGCGCATCTGTCCGCCTGCTGCGTTGCAAGGATTTGAAAACCAACCAAGTTTCCTACGTCCTTGCGCCTCGCAGGCAAACACATGCGCTCATACCATTTCCATGCCATTTATGGGGCGGTGACCTAGGGCACGGTCCCGTTTGAGGTTTCGTTCATGATCCAGCTCAGATAGTCGGGATTGCCGCCTTCGATGGGCAAGGCGGCAACGCAGGGGCAATCGTAACTGTGCAGGTTGCGAATGCGTTGCACCAAGGGCTCCACCAACGCGCGGCGGGTTTTTAAGATCAAGATCGCTTCGTCGTCTTCCTGGAGCGCCCCTTCCCACCAATAGACCGATTGCATGTGGTCGATGACGTTGGCGCACGCCGCCAAACGTTCCGAAACCAGTGCTTTTGCGAGGCGCAAGGCCTCGTCGCGGCTTTCCGCGGTGACGTAGACAACCTGTAACGCACCGTTGTTAAGATCAGGGTTCATGAGTTATCCCCAGGTTGCAAGAGTTGTGAAACACCCAATATCTAACGTAACATGCCCGCCATCGTCGATCACCGTTAGGAACGCCCCATGGCCGCGCAAACGGACACCGCCGCAAACGACAGCAGTTCGCCCGCCAAGGGTGGACATGCCCCGTCCCAGGCGCAACGCGCCTGGCTGCGTCGCGGCTTGAACCAGCCGGGCGGCAAATTGCCCTTGTTCGACGAAGAAGGCCAGCAGGTCTGCGAGCGCACGGTGCGCAGTTGTATCGATAAGGGCTGGGCGGAACCGTGGTTTTCCAACCCCCTGAAACCGGACTGGATCGTCTGCAAATTGACGCAAGCCGGCCGAACCGTGGCGTCTTAAGCCCAAGCTCCAAACATTTCGCCGCACTATTTCGCGAAGCTTTGCCGCAACAACGGTTTGGCCTCTGTTGACGGCTGTCTACTAGGCCCGGTTTTCGCGTTGGAAGCGTATAAAAACACCCCGTAACCGGATGGCTACGGGGCAGTTTTCTGTGTCGTTATCCACCCGCTCCGGCCCAGTGGTGATGTGGGGGGAAGGAGGAGTTGAGCCAAGAACGGGTGGTTGTCTCTACATATGGAGATTGGCGGCCCCAAATCCAATCACCAAATCTTGATCAAATTGAAGCTTAACTGCGTATGAGGATGGTTTGTTGCCATTTCGATATGAGCAGCGCGACAACACGGCCCTCAGTGCAGAGAGCCTTTTTGCCGAAATGGGTGATGCGGAGCATTACTCTTTGTCGACTTCGACATCCACATAGCCTTGTTCGATGGCGTAGCGCAGTGCTTCGAAAGCGGCTTTCGTTTCTTCATATGATTCGCGATGCGTGCGCAGTTGGTTGACCTCGCTTTGGTCCAGAGGTTCGCCTCGATCGGTTTCCGCTGCACGGAAGGCCGCTTGCAGATAGCGCGCACGCAACCGGGCGATGGCCACGGCGAACGCGAGCACCGTATCCTTATTCAGCGCTGGTAGTTTCGCGTGAATGATTTCCCGGTTTGCGATGCGGATTCCCTGTTCGATGTCATTCAGGAACCGCTTTTGGTTCATCATCTTTTTATAGTCGTCACCATAATCTTCGTTCATGTGCGTGCTTCCCATTACGAAGGCGTACGTGAGAGAATCCTCTTATGAGAGATATGAGAGCTTCATGCACAAGCTCTGAAAGAAATCATAGCGCACTTTGCGCGCCTGCAATAGTTCATTGATAGCTCAAGAATTTTTAAGACTGTGATGCGCGTCACAGTCAACTTGTATGAAAATTGCCAGAGTGGGCATTGTGGATGGGCTCATTGCGAGCCTTTCCCTTCCCTCAAGAGCACAAACTCGAGCCGGTCGCCGTGCGTGGCCGGCTCCTTTTTTGGGAAATTATCGTCCTGTGACGTGCGTCACAGCCAGCTTGCTTCGGATCTGCCAAAGTGGGAATTGTGGATGGGCTCATTGCGAGCCTTTCCCTTCCCTCAAGAGCACAAACTCCGGCCGGTTGGCATCGCGTTCAACCGGCCTCTTCTTGTCCGCTCACCGCCATACGTGCGGCAAAACGGCATCGGTCACTGAAAAATAAGAATTGATGGCTGGAGTCCGTGTTTCTCGGCGCCAAAGGTGTGTCGACGAAATAGGATCCCTGTATACACGGGCATAAAATGCCGCAGCGCAAGACCGATTCCTGTCAGCATCAGGAAAACAGAAGGATACGCCTCTTAATAAATTGAAAAAATAGGTAAAAATAGTCTTTCTTAAAGTAAAACATGAAAAATGAAATGCATGAACCGCGGCCATGTTCACCTGGCGTGAAGAACGTGGAATTTAGGAGCCTGAAACTTTCATCGCCTCAAAGCCAGCGCAAACCGCCCGGGAAAATTAAGAACGGTTTTTTGTCGGTTTGGCGCAAGTATTTGATTTTAAAATACGCTAAATTGATTATTGTAATTCTGATTCGCATGTGTAGCCTTTTGGGGGTGGGCGATTCGCGCCCCGTGCATGCATTCCGTGCATACGTGGGGACACGCATTTCAAGATTTGCAACTCAAGTTGCTCGACCCAGCTTGTTTGACCGCGCACATGATCCAGAGAGCCGGTGCACACATGTCTGTCACCCTCAGCGAACTGTTGGACAACATCCACATTCTCACCACGCCGTCGCGCTCCGTCGCAGACATTGCGGGGGAATTGGACGTCGAGGAAGGTGCGGTCATCAATCCTCTGCTCTGTTCTGTCGAAGGACAGGCTATCCTGGTCCTGATGGCCGGCGACAAAGCCTGCGATGCCGAGCAGGTTTCAAAGGTGCTGAACGCCAAGGGCGAGGCCGAATTGCTAAGCGCGGACGCCATCGAAGCGCTGATCGGCGCGGGCATCGACAGTCTGTTTCCCCTGGAGTTGGCGGAGAACGTGCCGACCATTCTGGACGCCAGTTTGAAGCGTTTCGATCTGCTGTATTCCCGGGCGGGCAATGCCAAATGCCTGATCGCAACCACCTTCGATGAACTTAAAAGCCTGACTGAGGGCGTGATTTCCTACGCGGTGGCCTCGCCGCCGTGGCACCCGCGCATGCCTGCTGATGTCGGTTAAATCTCCCGCAGCTTCCGGCAAAAAGTCAGGCAGACACGACAAAGGGGTTGGGCCTAATGGCCCAACCCCTTGCATATGGTCGGAGCGATAGGATTCGAACCTACGACCCCTACACCCCCAGTGTAGTGCGCTACCAGACTGCGCTACGCTCCGACAAATCAAACACTTCCAAGGTTCGGAAGCGGCGCGAATATACGCGCTGGCAAGCCGCGTTGCAACGGCTCAAAGCCTTAAGAAAGCGATTTTTTCAACTGGTCGCGGATGGTTTCCAACTCCGCGACCAAAGCACCCAGCGCCGCCGTATCCAAGCCGGCCGTCTCACTGGCGGAGGACGTGTTCGCCTCAGGCTCCGTTTGCGCCGCAGGCTCGATTTCCGGCGGCAAATTCTTGACCCCACCTCCGGCCAAAAGCTTTTGCACGCCTTTGATGGTGTAGCCGTCGTGGTGCAACAGCATCTTGATGCGGCGCAAAAGTTCGACGTCTTCGGGGCGGTAGTAGCGCCGCCCGCCACCACGTTTCATCGGCGAGACCTGGTGAAACTTGGTTTCCCAAAAGCGCAGGACGTGCTGGGGCAAATCCAACTCGTCCGCGACCTCGCTGATGGTGCGGAACGCTTGGTCAGACTTTCGCGCGCTCATGGACTTCAGATGGTCCCGGGCGAACGCTTGGCGTTGATGCGGGCTTTCATCACCTGGGAGGGGCGGAAAACCAGCACCTTGCGCGGCAGGATCGGCACTTCCTCGCCGGTTTTGGGATTGCGGCCGATGCGTTGGCCCTTTTGACGCACGGAAAAACTGCCGAAGGAAGAAATCTTCACGGTTTCGCCACCGGACAGGGAATCCGAAATCATCGACAGCACCGATTCCAGAAGATCCGCGGACTCGTTCCGGGACAGCCCGACTTCCTGGTACACGGCTTCGCTCAGCTGTGCACGGGTAATGGTACGGTTGGACATCCACACACCCCTTTCCAAGATTGAAATGGAAGTGTATGGCGGGGAACAAAATCCGTCAATATCAAAGGGATGGAAGATTCCCTTGAATCTGCTGTGGACCAAATGAATGGTGCAGCGCAAACAAAAGCTGCACAGCCCGCAAGCACTGTATCAGCAGCCCAAGGCGACACCCCCCTTTTGAGGCGCTGTTCTATCAGCGCACCAAGGCCGCGCCCCCCCTTTTTTGAGGCGCTGCTCTATCAGCGCACCAAAGCCGCGCCCCCCTTTTGGTGCGCTACCAGCGTACCAAAGCCGCGCCCCACGTCAGGCCGCCGCCCATGGCTTCCATGAGCACCAGATCGCCCGCTTTGATGCGCCCGTCGCGCACCGCTTCGTCCAGGGCTAGAGGCACGGACGCAGCCGAGGTGTTGGCGTGGCGGTCGACGGTGACGACCACGCGTTCTGCCGGCAAGCCCAGTTTGCGCGCCGTGCCGTCGAGGATGCGCTTGTTGGCCTGGTGCGGCACCAGCCAGTCGATGTCGTCCTGGGTGAGGCCGTTGGCCTCCAAGGCTTCGCCCACGACCGAAGCCAGATTGGTGACCGCATGGCGGAACACTTCGCGGCCCAGCATGCGGACATGGCCGACCTGGCCATTGGTGCCCGGGCCGCCATCCACGTACAAAAGATCGCGCAGCTTGCCGTCTGAATGCAGATGCGTGGACAGAATGCCGGTCTGTTCGCCCTCCTCGACCTCCTGGGCCTCCAGAACCACCGCGCCCGCGCCGTCGCCGAACAGCACGCAGGTGGTGCGGTCTTCCCAGTCGAGGATTTTCGAGAACACTTCCGCGCCGATCACCAAAGCCCGCTTGGTCTGTCCTGCGCGTATGAAATTATCGGCCACCGACAAGGCATAGACAAAGCCGGAACAGACCGCCTGCACGTCGAACGCCGCGCCGTGGTCCATGCCCAACATAGCTTGCACTTTGGTGGCTGTGGATGGGAAGGTGTTGTCCGGAGTGGTGGTGGCGACCACCACCAGATCAATGTCCTGGCCGGTTAGGCCCGCTGCCTCCAGGGCGTTTTCCGCCGCCTGGAAGGCCAAGGCCGACGTGGTTTCGCCTTCCCGCACGATGCGCCGTTCGCGGATGCCGGTGCGCTCAACGATCCATTCGTCGGAGGTGTCGACTTTTTTCGCCAGATCGTCGTTGGTCACGACCTGATCCGGCAAATGGGCGCCGGTGCCGGTGATTTTGGAGCGTAAGGGCATCAGAGCATACTGTAATTAAGGTTGATCCATTTTCGCCGGAGCGATTTATCCTGTGGGCAGGAGAAGAACGATGAACGTATCGACCATACGCTCAAGGACTTCGACGCACCCTCAGGAAAGAAGCGTCCGGCCCTTGCGGGGTTGTGCAAGATCGGGCGTTTGGGGCGTCTGAACGTTTGACCGAGGCATCACATTGCCCTGCGCGTTCTTCCTACCAGCCGCACATGCCCTTGCGCAACGAAAAATGCACCAACTTCATTGCGGTATGCCCTACTCGTCCGCCGGAATCAGGGGAATGGTGTGGTGTTCGGAACTGAAGCGAGCATAGTCTTCCTTGATGCCTTCGTTCAACTGGTCCGTGACCAGCTCATGCGCCAGCTTCACCGCGTGGCAGAAACCAAAGGCATCCGTGCCGCCGTGGCTTTTGACGCAGATGCCGTTTAAGCCTAAGAACATCGCGCCGTTGTAGCGGCGCGGATCGAATCGTTCGCGGAACGCATCGATCGCGGGTTTGGCGATGAGCGCGCCCATTTTGCCGAACAGCGACTTCATCAATTCGTCCTTGAGCGCGCCTGCAAAGAGTTTAGCGGTGCCTTCCATGGTTTTCAGCGCGACGTTGCCGGTAAACCCGTCCGTGACGATCACGTCGACCGTGCCCGCGCCGATGTCGTCGCCTTCGACGAAGCCGTAGAAATCGATGGGCAGGTGCGTTTCCTTGAGGATCGCAGCCGCCTGCTTGACCGAATCATTGCCCTTCAGCACTTCGGTGCCGACGTTCAAAATGCCGATGGACGGCTTTTGAATGTGCAAGACGTTGCGTGCGAACACCTCGCCCATGACGCCGAATTGCACCAGGTTTTCCGCATCGCACTGGATGTTGGCGCCCAGATCCAGCATCACGATTTCGCCGTTCATGGTCGGAAGCACCGATGCGATTGCGGGACGGTCGATGCCGGGCAGCGTCTTGAGAACGAACTTGGCCATCGCCATCAGCGCGCCGGTGTTGCCCGCGCTCACCACGCCGTCGGCTTCATGCTCGCCCACCGCATTGATGGCGAGGCGCATGGACGACTTGCGCCCGGAGCGCAAGGCGACACCGGGCTTTTCTTCGTTGCTGATGACGTCTTCGGCGTTGCGCAGATCGACGTTGGCTGAAAGCGTCGGGAATTTTTCCAGAAGCGGCGCCAGTTGTGGCGCGCGGCCAAAGAGGATGAATTTGGTGCCCGGCAGGTCTTTGAGCGCCATGTCCATGCCCTCAACGACCATATCCGGCGCTTTGTCGCCGCCCATGGCATCGATCGAAAGGGTGATGTTTTGCGACACGATGCCGGGCGCCTTCATCCGTGTGCCGGAAACGGCAAAAGTGAGCTCAGCTTATGCAGCGTCTTCCGCAGAGACAACTTCGCGGTCGTTGTAATAACCGCATGCTGCGCACACGTGGTGCGGACGCTTCAGTTCGCCACAGGCCGGGCATTCTTCGTATGTGTTGCTTTTCAGCGCGTCGTGGGCGCGGCGCATGTTGCGCTTCGACGTCGTGACTTTATGTTTTGGAACAGCCATCTGAACAATCCTTAACTTCAAACACCCCGGCCATATTTTGCTGTGGGACCCGTGTGGGTCCCCAACACCGCACAGGGGGTGCTTACTTAACCAAAAAATGGCACCGGGGCAAGGCTTTCGCCCCTTTATTCAGTCGATTCCGGTGCCGTCTTGAGTTTCGAAAGAACCGCAAAGGGGTTCTTTTTGGCCGGAGCCGCCTCATCCACACTGGCGTTTCCGGTCGAATAACCATCGAACGTAGCGCCTTTTACGCGGGGAAAGGGGTCAATTTCAAGGGCTAAATGCTCCGAAATGGCTTCGCCGACGTCGATCATGCCGTCTTGGATGGGTTCGGGCGGGTCGGTATCCTCGTCCAGCGCGGCGAATTCCTCTTCCCCGTGGCCCCAATCCTCTTCGGCCGTATTGCTGTAAGTCGTTTCAAATGCGGAAGAAATTTCGCTCGCGACGGGCTCCAGGGTGAGCACGCAGGTTTGCCGGACACGGGCTTGGAATTGAGCTTTGAGCAAAACGTCACCATTTTGCAACAGACGCAAGGAAGTTTGCGCCGAAAGCCCTTCCAGGCCGTCCACTTGCAGTCGCGCACGCAGTTTTTCCAGTTCCCTGTCGCTGGGGTGGATCTCCAGGGTAAAGGTTTGCGCCTTCAGGTCCTCGACGCGCACGGGGCGGGACAGTTCCGGGGCGGTAGGGGCGAAATTGTCGTTCATCTGCCCTCTCCTCACCGGTCCGTATCTGAGGGCGTCTGGGTGTCGGCGGCGAAGACGAAGCGCCCGCTCAGCACCTCGGTATCGGTTGCGCCGTCCAGTTCCACGGACATTTCGATGGCGCGCGCGGCCAAGCTCTGTGGCGCCTTGGGCGGCGCTTCCCCGCGATAAATGTTGCGCGTCACTGCTTCGGTCATGGCGTCCAGCCGTTCGCTTTCGTCCATGTGCGTGAGCGCGTCGGTATACGCCTTGAGGCGGCCCAGGTGCGCTTTCGCCATGGGTTTGATCTTGTGTTTCATGCCTTCGTCCGAAACGCCGAATTCGCGCAGGTTGATGTCCATATCTTCGAACATGACGTCGAACAGGGCTTGAGCAAGTTCTTGAATCCGTTCCGCGTGCTTCGGGTCGCACAGACCGATGCGCCGGTTCATCAAGGATACGGTTAGCGAAATCATGTCGAACCGGCCATCCACCGTATCCGGTACGCCCAGATCCGTGAAGAATTCCACCTGCCGGGCGGCTTGGACGGAGGTCCTGTACAGTGCCGTGGCCGCCGGGTCGGGCTGGGAAAAGCCGAATTTTCTGAACAGGGCTTTGAAAAACATTGTTACCGGTCTTCTGGTGTTGAGGGGCGGACGTTGTACGCGGTGCACACGGCCCCGGATCAAATCTTACGGGCCGCAATTGACACAATCGCCCGGGGGTGCGATTTTCGGAACCCGCCGCCGGATGACGGCGGCCTAGGAACTGGGCAGAATGTAGGCCAATGAGTGAAAAGAAAAAAGCCCCCACGCGCATCTTCACGCTGCGCAGCATGAAAACGCCACTGGCTGCGCTGGCCGCCGCAACGCTGATCAGCGCCTGCTCGCCGCGCGTCGACAACCACGGCAATGCGGTGCACATCGATGATGTCTCCACCATCGAACCGGGGGTACATACGCGCGATCATGTGCTGAACAAGTTGGGCTCGCCGTCCAGCCGTTCCACCTTTGGTGACACGGCGTGGTATTACATTTCCGAACGCACGGAAACCACTGCGTTTTTCGCGCCCGACCTGATCGACCGCCAAGTCATCGTCGTCAAATTCGACGAACACGGCGTGGTCCAGGGCGTCGACGTCTACGACAAGGAAAGCGCCCAACTGGTCGAACCGGTGGACCGGGAAACGCCGACGGCGGGCAATACGCTTGGCTTTATCGAGCAGATCATCAGCAATGTCGGACGCTTCAACCGCTAAATGAACGCTGAACGCAAAACACGAAAAACCCCGAAGGCCTGAGCCTCCGGGGTTTTGTTGTGATCGGTGGAGCGTACTTAAGCGGCGAGAATCGCCAGCAGCAAGATCGCCACGATGTTGATGATCTTGATCATCGGGTTGACGGCCGGGCCCGCAGTGTCCTTATAAGGATCACCCACGGTATCGCCGGTCACTGCGGCGTGGTGGGCGTCGGAGCCCTTACCGCCGTGATTGCCGTCTTCGATGTACTTCTTGGCGTTGTCCCAAGCACCGCCGCCCGACGTCATCGAAATGGCGACGAAGATGCCGGTGACGATGGTGCCCATCAGCATCGCGCCCAGCGCGGAGAACGCCGCCGCTTGATCGGCGATGCCCAGCACCACGAAGTACATGATGACCGGTGCGAACACCGGCAGCATCGACGGCAGGATCATTTCTTTGATCGCCGACTTGGTCAGCATATCCACACACCGTGCATAGTCAGGCTTTTGCGTACCTTCCATAATGCCCGGCATTTCTTTGAACTGGCGGCGCACTTCCACCACCACTTCACCACCTGCGCGGCCCACGGCCATCATGCCCATGGAGCCGAACAGGAACGGCAAGAGCCCGCCGACGAACAGCCCGATCACCACGTACGGGTTCTGCAGGCTGAAATTGACCTGTTCATAGACGTTCGGGAAATAGTGCACCAAATCTTCAGTGTATGCTGCGAACAGCACCAGGGCTGCAAGACCGGCGGAGCCGATGGCGTAGCCCTTGGTCACCGCCTTGGTGGTGTTGCCGACCGCGTCCAGGTTGTCAGTGAAGT
>JANQJR010000012.1 GCA_028281525.1 Magnetovibrio sp. | reverse complement strand
GCAACACCGTCAGCAGCGCAATCGTCAATACGCTCAGGCCCATGTGACGGCGCACCCCCCACGCCGTGACCGCTAGACCTAAGAGCACGGCCCCGGTCCAGCCCAGGTCCGGCTCGAACGGCAAGGCGAAATACCCCCCGATTCCACAGCCCAGCAACACCGGCAGCCACAACGCCCAGCGATCGCGCTGTTCGCCCAAGGCCGCGGCAAACTGCGTGTTCGCGATGCCAATGTGCTGCAAATTCAGGATTTTTCTATCCTTCCCCGGCAAAATTTCGTATGAATACGCTGCGATTGCACAGAAATTTCATATCGATGCTGCAATTGCGAAAACATTATGCTACACCCTACCCCAATGGTTAGGTACGGCATCCGCACCAAAGCATTTGAGAACGAAAGAATAACGGCAAATATGACCGTCGTAACGCGTTTTGCGCCCTCACCCACGGGCTTTCTTCACATTGGCGGCGCCCGCACGGCGCTGTTCAATTACCTTTACGCCAAACACACCGGCGGCAAGTTTTTGCTGCGCATTGAGGACACGGACCGCGAACGCTCCACCCAGGAAGCGGTGGATGCCATCCAGTCCGGTCTCAAGTGGCTGGGCCTGGACTGGGACGGCGACGCGGTGTCGCAGTTCCAAAATGCACCGCGCCATGCCGAAGTTGCCCAGGAATTGCTGGCACAGGGCCGCGCCTACAAATGCACCTGCACGCCAGACGAACTGGCGGCCATGCGCGAACAGGCCAAGGCCGAAGGCCGGCCTATGCGCTATGACGGGCGCTGCCGCGACAAAGACCACGATCCGGCCGAAGGCTCTTACGTGGTGCGCATCAAGGCCGATCACGATGGCGAAACGGCCATCGACGACATCATTCAGGGCGAAGTGAAGGTTTCCAACGCGGAAATCGACGATTTCGTGATCCTGCGCTCCGACGGCACGCCCACCTACATGCTGGCGGTGGTGGTGGACGACCACGACATGGGCGTCAACTTCGTGCTGCGCGGCGACGACCACCTGACCAACGCCTTCCGCCAGATGCAGATCTACGACGCACTCGGCTGGAAGCGCCCGACCTTTGCGCACATGCCCCTGCTGCACGGCGCGGACGGCAAAAAGCTGTCCAAGCGCCACGGCGCGCTGGGGGTCGAGGCCTACCGCGATATGGGATTCTTACCCGAAGCGGTCAACAACTACCTGCTGCGCTTGGGCTGGGGGCACGGCGACGACGAGATCATTTCGCGCGAACAGGCCATCGCATGGTTCGACGCCAAAGATGTGGGCAAAGCCGCCGCGCGCTTCGACGCGGACAAGCTGTCACATCTGAATGCGCATTACATGCGCGAAGCCGATAGCCGGCGATTGATGGAGATCATCTGGCCGGAGCTCGAGGCATCGGTTGGAGGCAACCTGGCCGCCAACGCCCAGGAACGTATCCTGGCGGGCATGCCGGGCCTCAAGGAACGCGCTAAAAACACCGTAGAACTTGTTGAAAATTCAGCATTCTATGCACGCACCCGGCCCCTGGATATGAACGATAAAGCGGCCAAACTGATTTCCGGCGACGGACAGGATGTCCTCAGGGAAATGCGTGTTATATTGGAAAACGCCGCCGAATGGCGCGCCGATCCCCTGCAAGACGCCACCAAGGCGTACGCCGAACAGGCCAATTTGAAACTCGGCAAGGTCGCCCAGCCGCTGCGCGCGGCGCTGAGCGGGTCGAACATTTCGCCGAGCGTATTCGAAGTTATGGAAGTTTTAGGAAAGGACGAGTGTCTGGGGCGTCTCGACGACGCCTTGGAAAGGGCTTAACCCAAGCATTGCAAGAGGCGCCCAAGCGCCCAATTTGTCAGAGGAATCCCCGCTCATTGGATATTTGGATTGGGCGGGCAAGAATGGCGAGGAGTCCATGAAGCAAAAAAATGTAGCCGATCACACCTTTACGTTGACGAACAACGACACGGGCGAAAGCTGGGAGCTTCCGGTGCTCGAAGGCAGCGTGGGGCCGCGCGTCATTGACGTGCGCAAGCTGTACGCCGACACCGGTCACTTTACTTACGATCCCGGCTTCACATCCACCGGCAGCTGCCAATCCGCCATCACCTATATCGACGGCGAAAAGGGCGAACTGCTGTATCGGGGCTATCCCATCGAACAGCTGGCTGTAGATTCGGATTACGTCGAGGCCTGCTACCTGCTCATTTACGGCGAGTTGCCGACCCAGGAGCAGAAGGAAAAGTTCACGGACCGCATCACCTACCACACGATGCTGCACGAACAAATCCACAGCTTCTACGACGGTTTCCGCCGCGACAGCCACCCGATGGCCATCATGGTCGGCGTGATCGGCGCGCTGGCGGCATTCTACCACGACAGCTTGGATATCTCTGATCCCAAGCACCGTTTCGTGGCCTCGACCCGCATGATCGCCAAAATGCCGACCATCGCCGCCAACGCGTATCGCTATTCCATCGGCATGCCGTTCGTCTATCCGCGCAACGATCTCAGCTATTCGGGCAACTTCCTCTACATGATGTTCTCCAACCCGTGCGAGCCGTACGAGGTCAACCCGGTGCTGGAACGCGCCATGGACCGCATCTTGATCCTGCACATGGATCACGAACAGAATGCATCCACGTCGACCGTGCGCTTGGCCGGTTCGTCCGGCGCGAACCCGTTCGCGTGTATTTCGGCGGGCATCGCATCCCTTTGGGGGCCGGCCCACGGCGGCGCCAACGAAGCGGTGTTGACCATGCTCGAGGAAATCGGCTCGGTCGATCACATTCCGGAATACATCAAACGCGCCAAGGACAAGGAAGATCCGTTCCGCCTGATGGGTTTCGGCCACCGCGTCTACAAGAACTTCGATCCACGCGCCAAGGTCATGCGCCAAACCGCGCACGAGGTCTTGGGCGAGTTGGGCGTCGAAGACGACCCGCTGCTGGAGCTGGCGATGGAGCTGGAGAAGATCGCCCTGGAAGACGAATATTTCGTCGACAAGAAGCTGTATCCCAACGTCGACTTCTATTCCGGCATCATCTTCCGCGCCATGGGCATTCCGACCTCCATGTTCACGGTTCTGTTCGCCGTGGCCCGCACGGTCGGCTGGGTCGCTCAGTGGAACGAAATGATCGAGGACCCGAGCCAGAAGATCGGCCGTCCGCGCCAGCTGTTCACCGGCTATCCGGCCCGCGATTACGTGAAAATCGGCGATCGCGACTAGAGCGCGATCGACTTAATCTTGGTCACTTTGTGAAGGCAATACAAAACGGCGGCTCATACAGAGCCGCCGTTTTTTTGTCAAACGATGTACGAAGACGAGAGCCGTTATCTGACCCGGCTTAAGCCTTAAGCCACTTTCGGAGCTTCCTTATCCGAAGTCTCCTCATTGCTGTTGGCGAGCACTTCGACCATGTCTTCCTTCGACAGCGTGCCTTGATACTCACCATCTTCGCCCACAACCGGCACGGGGTATTCGCATTCCAACGTCGCCGGCAAAGCATCCTGCAACGCCATATCCGGCTGCAGGACCGGGCCTTCCTTCGCGACCTCATGAAGCGGCGGATTGCGGTCCGGTTTCTCGCACACTTCCTCCAAGGCATCCTGGGTGACGACGCCCTGATATTC
Source organism: Magnetovibrio sp. (assembly GCA_028281525.1). Classification (GTDB taxonomy): domain Bacteria; phylum Pseudomonadota; class Alphaproteobacteria; order Rhodospirillales; family Magnetovibrionaceae; genus Magnetovibrio. The sequence goes on along the minus strand of JANQJR010000012.1, from coordinate 46,004 downwards.
GTCGTCATGGAAGACGTAAGCGTAATCTTCCTTCCAACCACGCATTTGTTTGAGCGCGTCATCGATATTGGCGGTAGTCAGGCGGCATTGCGGGGGCTGCATCACCACGTCCACGGACAGCACCCGCGCACGGTTGACGTCGCGCACGAAGGCTTCGACGTAATCGTCCGCCGGATTGAGCAAGATTTCCTCGGGCTTGCCGACCTGGGACAACGCCCCATCCTTCAAAATCGCGATGCGGTCGCCCAGACGCAACGCTTCGTCCAAGTCGTGGGTGATGAACACGATGGTCTTGTGCAGCTTGTCTTGCAATTCGATCAACTGATCCTGCATGCCCGAGCGGATCAGCGGATCGAGCGCGGAAAACGCTTCGTCCATCAACAGGATTTCCGGGTCCGTGCACAGCGCACGCGCGAGGCCGACACGTTGCTGCTGGCCGCCGGACAGTTGCGATGGGTATTGGTCCTCATACCCTTCCAGCCCCACCGTCGCCAACCACTCCCGTGCCTTGGCGTTACGCTCCGTTTTGGGGGCATTTTGAACGGCAAGTCCGAACGCCACGTTTTCCAATACGGTCCTGTGCGGCAACAGGCCGAAACGCTGGAACACCATCGACATTTTATGGCGGCGGAAATCCTCCAACTCTTTTTGCGTGAGACTCATGACGTCCACGCCGTCGATGAAAATCGCCCCTTCGGTGGGATCGATCAGGCGGTTGAAATGGCGGATCAACGTCGACTTGCCGGAGCCCGACAAACCCATGATGACGAAGATCTCGCCCTTTTGGATATCCAGGTTGATGTCCTTGAGCCCCAGCGCATGGCCGGTCCGGGCGAGAAGATCGTCCTTGCCCAACCCTTCGTGCACCAAGGGCATCACGGAATGTGGGTCCGTGCCGAACACCTTGTAGAGGTTTTCGACGCGAATCTGCGGGTCTTGATCAGTCGCCATGTACGCTCTCCAAATGCTTTTGACTGCGCTTGGCGTAAGCCTGCGACACCCGGTCGAACATGATGGCGATGGCGACGATGGCCAGACCGTTCAGCAGGCCCAGCGTGAAGTACTGGTTGGTGATGGATTTGAGCACCGGCTGGCCCAAGCCCTTGACCCCGATCATCGAGGCGATCACCACCATCGCCAAAGCCATCATGATGGTTTGATTGATGCCCGCCATGATGTTGGGCATGGCCAGCGGCAATTGCACGTTCCACAGACGCTGCGCCTTGTTCGCGCCGAAGGCGGTGGCGGCTTCCAGAACTTCGCGATCCACCAGACGAATGCCCAAATTGGTCAGGCGAATGACCGGTGGAATGGCATAGATCACCACCGCGATGATGCCCGGCACCTTGCCGATGCCCAACAGCATCACAACCGGAATCAAGTAAACGAACGCGGGCATGGTCTGCATGATGTCGAGCACCGGCGTAACCATCGCCTGCACCCGGTCCGAGCGCGCCATCGCAATCCCAATGGGAATCCCCAAGGCAATGGACAACAACGTCGCGACCGTGATGATGCTGAGCGTGCGCATGGTGTCCGCCCACATGCCGAAATAACCGATCAGCAAGAACGCCCCCAACACCAAACCGCTCAGCTTCCACGAACGGCTGGCGGCGTAGGTCAATCCCACCAGGACAGCGAGCACAACAACCCACGGCGCGCCCAACAACAGCTTTTCGAACCACACCAGAAACATCAAAAGCGGATCGAAAAAGCTTTCGATGGCGTCCCCGTAAGTTCTGGAAAATTCGCGGTATCCCCCGTCCATGGCCTTGCGCAGCGCAACCAAGTCGGCGCGCTCCATGGCCGGGAATTTCGTCAACCAAGATGCGTCCGCCATGACGCCTCCTCTCAAAGTCAGAAAAGCATAGCCCCCGAAGCCAAGCTTCGGGGGCCGAGCGGTTTACAGATTGGCGATCGCCGTTTTCACCTTGGCGGCGACATCGGAAGGCACCCAGCCCTGCCACACATCGGCATGGGTGGTGAGGAAGTGCACGGCGGCGGTTTCGCCATCAGCCTGGTTGTCATCCACCCAGGCCAACAACCCATTCATCAAGTCGTTGCTGTAAGACCGCTTGGACAAATAAGCCGCACCATCCGGCACGCGTTCGACGAAACTTTGCACCACCACGGTTTTCACCGGAGACGACGGATACATGGATGGCTTCGGGTCTTCGCAAACTTCCTGGGTCAGGCACGCCTCGAAGTGCTGCTTGTCGGTCACGCCGAAGTCCACCTTAACCATCTTGTATTTGCCGAGCACCCCCGTCGGGGCCCAATAATACCCGAACCACGGCTGTTCGCGTTCATACGATTTGGCAATAGAGCCGGCCAGCGCTGCGCCGGAGCCGGGATCGACCAAGTCGAAACCGGCCTCTTCCAGCTTAAGCGCCCTATAGAGATTGCTGTTGGTAACCTGGCACCCCCAACCCGCCGGACAGGTCATGAATGCGGACATATCCGGATCTTCGGGATGCTTGAACATTTTGACGTTGTTCTTTACGCCCTCGATGGTCGCGAGCGATGGGTCTTTTTTGACCAAATACTCCGGCACCCAGAATCCTTCTTCCCCACCATCGGAAAGCGCATCCCCCAAAACGTTCAGACGTTTTTCGGCGACGCCCTTGGCCAAGGCTTCCTTGAAGTTGTTGACCCAGAATTCCGGTGCGACGTCAGGCTCACCTTTCTCCACCATGGAGGTGCCGGTGGGCATGGTATCGCCAGGTACGATTTCCGTCTCACAACCGTAGCCGTGCCGCAAAATGAACGCATCGACATGCGCCATCAACGTCGCCGACGCCCAGTTCATGTCCGATATGCTGACCTTGCCGCACGCGGCCTCAGCTTGCGTGGAAAAGGCCACGCCGACGAACAGCGCGGCGGCGGATAACAGTCGTTTCATCGTAACTCCCCTATGCTTCTTGGGCGCGGGCCGCGCCGGAACCGGTTACCCGGTCTGCGAGTTCCGGGAAACCGTGCAGCCGTGGCGGGACCAAGTCCCCAAATGCCCACGGATCACAAAGCCACCAGAGCGGTAGCAGCCCGGAAGTACGCGGGAGTCAGGCGCAAAATGGTCGAAACGGCCAACCGGCCGACACGCACAACCCCGCACGCGTGATCATCAAGCCTTACACAGTCTGTTGTGGGGTTCAACCCCACCCCCATACAACATATGGACTACTTTCAAGGATATACGGCATACGGCCAGCCAGGCGGGATTACAGTTCGTCCCTGAAAACGTGCACGATTTCTTCCGCCAGTTCGGGACGCTTCTTGCCTTCGATGTCGAGTACGATGTCGGCAGCTTTTTCATAGAACGGCAGGCGGCGGTGCATCATCTCTTCGGCGCTTTGCAGCGCGCTTAAGGATGGACGTTCGGGTTTGTTCTTGACCTTGTCGACAAGGCGCTTGATGTCACCCTTGAGCCACACGATCTTGCCGTTCTTTTTCAACGCCTCGACCTTGCGCTTGGAGTAGACCTCGTCACCCTTCTTATCCAAGTCAACGATGATGCCCCCGCCACAGTCGACGATGACGTTGTCCATCTTCGCGATTTTTTTCGCCACATCGTATTCCATGTCGCGGAACACCCGCCAATCGCCTTTGTGCTTGGCGACGATCTCGGCGATGGTCTTGCCGCCGTTTTCGTATTCGATCAGCACGTCGGTGCACATCACCGTGCGCTTGGTGAGGACGGACAGGCGGCGCGAAACGTTGGACTTACCGGCGCCGCGCATGCCGATGATGACGATGTTCATGAGCACACACCACTTTCTGAGTTGTTGGCTAAGATTCCGCCCCCCGGATCACCGGCGTTCGATCAGTTCGACCTTGTAGCCGTCCGGGTCCTCGATGAAAGCGATCACGGTGGTGCCGTGTTTCATCGGTCCAGGTTTGCGCGGAATCGACACCCCCTCTTTTTCCATGGCATCACATACCGCATAAATGTCCGGCACGGCAATCGCCAAGTGGCCGAACGCATCGCCTAAGTCGTACGGCTTGTCCTGGTCCCAGTTGTGGGTCAACTCGATCACGGTGTGATCCTGTTCTGCGCCGTAGCCGACGAACACCAATGTGAATTTCCCTTCCGGGTAATCCTTGCGGCGCAAAACCTTCATGCCCAGATGGCGGGTGTAGAAGTCGATGGACGCATCCAGGTCGCGCACCCGGATCATGGTGTGCAAAAAGCGAAAACCAGTGGTGTCCAAATTACCTCTCCTTGTGTTGATGGCGCAGGATCGACAGCACCACATCGGCGGCGCGTTCACCCGGCGGCGGGCCACCCAGGCCCAATTGCGTCAGTGCTTCGCTCGCGGCGGTGCGTTGCATCGCGCGCGCGCTTTGGTCGGTCATCAATCGCGAAACCTCAGCCGCCAGATTGTCCGGCGTACAGTTTTCCTGAATGAACTCCGGCACCGCTTCGCGGCCCAGGCAAATGTTAACCAGATTCGCATATGGCGTCTTGATCAGCATCTTGCCAATCATCGCGGTCAGGGGGCTGACCCGATACGCGACCACTTGGGGCAGGCCCGCCATGGCAAGCTCCAACGTCACCGTGCCACTGGCCGCCAACGCCGCACCCGACGCGGCGAAAACCGCCGCCTTCTCTTGCGGCGGCGTCACCAGCACCGGAACGGTCCAAGCGGCGACGGCTTGGCGGATGTGATCGACCAAGTGCGGCACGGCGGGAATCAGCACGGTCAGGCCAGCGTGCTTGGCCGCGAGCTTCTCCACCGTTTCCCCAAAAATGCTCAGCAGACGCGAGACTTCGCCCATACGGCTGCCGGGCAAGACCGTGAGCAAGGGCGTATCGGGCGCGATGCCGTGAAGTTCGCGAAACGCTGTGCCTTGGCCCAAGTGCACGTTGCTGGTCACCACCGGGTGACCGACGAAGGTGGCGTCCAAGCCTTCACGTTGGAAATAGGGGGGCTCGAACGGTAACAGGCACAGCAGGTGATCCAGGAATCGCGCAACCTTTTTTGCGCGTCCAGGCCGCCACGCCCAAACGGTGGGCGCGACGTAATGCACCACGGGCACGGCATTGCCTCGCGCGCGAAGTTTCTTGACCACACGGAAACAAAAATCCGGCGCGTCGATGGTCACCACCACATCCGGATTGAGACGCTCAATGGCCAACGCCGTTTCCTTCATGCGCCTCAACAGCAAGCGCAAACGTGGTAGCACCTCGAACACGCCCATGACCGCCAGGTCTTCCATGGGAAACTGGCTGTAAAAGCCGGCCTCGACCATCAACGGGCCGCCCACCCCGGAAAAACGCACCCGTCCATCCAGTTTCTTGTCCAGCGCTTTCATCAAGTCCGCACCGAGCGCGTCACCGGAATTCTCACCGGCAACCATAAAAATCAAGGGGCCTTCGCCCGACATGTTTTTCTGAGCCGGTGTCATGGCCGCACCCCCACCACGAACAATCCCAAACGATCGGCGCTATCGACGACTGCCGCGCGCCCGACGATGATCGACCCGCCCGCTTCCACGGCGATGCCCTTCAAGCCTGCCGCGTGCGCATTTTCGATCGTAGCCTGCCCGATCGCGGGCAAGTCCGCGCGCCGTTCCTGACCAGGTTTGACCATTTTCGCCAGCACGCCCCCTTCCCCTTTGCGATTTTCCGCCAAGCGTTTGAGCATGGCGTCCGTGCCGTCCTTGTCTTCCAGAGCGACAACCTCTCCACCCCGCGCCACTGCGGCTTGCCCCCGGTCCGCCACGCCAAGTTGCAGGGCGGCGTGGACGGCGGTCTCGATATCGGCCTGGCTATCCGCACCCGGGTGCACCGCGCCGATGACGCCTTCGGGTGACAACAGTTCCGGCATGACGTCATGGACGCCAACCATGCGGAAGCCTTCTTGCGTTTCCAGGATTTCGACAATGTGACTCAGCAACCCGTCATCGCCCCGGTTCATGACGCCCCCGGCAATGAATTTAAGGGCGCGCGTATCGGGCATCAATGCCGCGACGCTGGGGCGTTGGATGCGTCCGGCCATGACCAGTTCTTCGGCCCCATTGTCCCGCAGATGTCTGATCGCCTGCCCCGCCGCGCCGAGACGCACCCAGACGTGGTCCACGCCTTCAGTTGTTTGGGGATCACACTGGTCCTTGAACGCGACCACGAACACACCGCGCGCTTGGTCGCGGCAAGTTTGAATGAGCAGCCTGGGAAGCTCCCCGCCCCCGGCCAGGATGCCGAGCTTTGAGCGCTCCCCAGTCATTTGAAATCACCTGCGTTACGTCCTGGCGTAGCGGTCCACAAGGCGCGGCACGAAGTGCGATGTGTCCCATCGGACGAGTGGTGTAACGCCGTGGGCGCTCGCCAGGAAGTAACCTTCTCAGGCCGGGGGCTTTTTTGCCGTGTGTACGTCGCAGGGTTTGACCGTATTCCCAATACGCTCTGTACCCTGTTCCTACACACGGCAAAAAGGCACTCCGGCGCAGGCAGTTCCAAATGACTGGGGAGCGCTCTATGCCGCATCTTCCATTTTCGGCTGACAAATGGAGCGGGAACTGTCCGAGCCGATGAACTCGACAATTTCCATCACCGGTTCGTTGTCCTTGAACATTTCCGCCACATCTTGCTGGCGTTCGGACATGGTGCCTTCCTGGGCGAACAACAGGCGGTACGCATTGCGTAAAGCATGGATGGTTTCGCGGTCGAAGCCGCGGCGCTTCAACCCGACCAAATTCAGGCCGGACAGGTGCGCGCGGTTACCGGTGACCGTGCCATACGGAATGACATCGTTTTCCACGCCCGACATGCCGCCGATCATGGCGTGCTTGCCGATACGCACGAACTGATGCACCGCCGACAGGCCGCCCACGATGGCGAATTCGCCCAATTCGACATGACCGGCCAAGGTGGCGTTGTTCACCAAAATCGCATGGTCGGAGATTTGGCAGTCATGCGCCACATGCGCACCGACCATGAACAAACAATTGTTGCCAACCTTCGTCAACAGCCCCCCGCCTTCGGTGCCGGGATTCATGGTCACATGTTCGCGAATGACGTTGTTGCAGCCGATTTCCAGGCGCGAAGGTTCGCCTTTGTATTTCAAATCCTGCGGTTGCAATCCGATGGAGGCAAAGGGAAAAATACGCGTATTGGCGCCGATAGCGGTATCGCCGCCGACCACGACATGACTTTCCAAGGTGACGCCGTCGCCCAGTTTGGCCTGCGATCCAACGATGGAATAAGGGCCGACGGTCACGTTCTCGCCCAACTCCGCACCGTCTTCGATAATCGCAGTGGAATGGATGGTATTCATGCTGTCCCCAAAATCTTTGGCACCTTCCCTTTACTTATCAGGCAGACGGGGCGGCGCTCAATTCAATCCATGTTACGGTATGTTGCGGTGATTCAATAGTTAAGAGCCAAGCTCTAAGCCTCTTCGCGATCGACGATCATCGCCGAGAACGTAGCTTCGGACACCAGCGTATCCCCAACCTTGGCCTGCCCTTCGAACTTGTAGACGTTGCGCAGGGAACGTTTCAGATTGACGTGTAATTCCAGCTTGTCGCCGGGCAAAACAGGTTTGCGGAAACGGGCGTTATCCACGGTCATGAAATAAACCAGCTTGCCCTCGGCTTCCGGCCCTAGGGTCGCAACCACCAACACTCCCGCCGTTTGCGCCATGGCTTCGACGATCAACACACCCGGCATGATCGGGTGGTCGGGGAAGTGGCCGCGAAAGAAGTCTTCTTCGCCGGTGACGTGTTTAATGCCGACGGCAGCTTCACCGTGCGCGACGTCCTGCACCCGGTCAATCAACAAAAACGGATCGCGATGCGGGATCATGTCCTTGATGCGATCTATTTCCAAAACGGTTTCGGAACTCACTGTTCAAGCCCCCTTCTTCGATTGTGCAAGTTTTTTCAATGCTACGGTTTGGCGCCAAAATTCCTTAGCCGGCATGGCTGGCGACCCGGCAACGGTCTGCCCCGGCTCGACATCGCGCATGATACCGCTTTGCGCAGCAACGCGCGCACCATCGCCAATGCTGAGATGACCGGCCACGCCGGCAGCGCCTCCCATCATCACGTAATTGCCGATCTTGGTGCTGCCGGAAATTCCGGACAGGGCCGCGAACAGGCACCCCGCGCCGATTTCGACGTTGTGACCGATCTGCACCATATTGTCGATTTTACTGCCAGGTCCGATCACCGTATCCGGCCCCGTGCCACGGTCGATACAAGCATTCGCGCCGATATCAACGCCATCCCCAATGAGCACACGGCCCAGTTGCGGCACCTTTAGGTGCTGTGCGCCGGGGGCAAAGCCAAATCCATCTTGCCCGATGCGCACGCCGGGATGGAAGACGCAGTTCTGACCGATTAACGCGCATTGAATGGTAACGTTGGGGCCGACGTCGCAACCATCCCCCAGCACCACGCCCGGCCCGATATAGCTGTTGGCGCCGATACGGCAGTTCGCACCGATTTCCGCGCTGTCGCCAATCACCGCACCGGCTTCGACTTGGCAACCTTCGCCCACTTTAGCGGTCTCACTCACGGTTGCCGAAGGGTGGATCCCGGGACGCAGAGAAGCTGCGGGGTAAAACGCCTGCGCAACCCGCGCATAGGCCCGGTAGGGTTCCACTGTGACCAACAGGGCCATGTCGCCCGGGGCACGGTCCACATACTTGGGATCACACAAGCAGGCCGCGGCGGCGCTTTGTTCGAACGCGTCGACATAAAGCTTGTTATCGAGAAAACTGAGATGCCCCGCGCCCGCCACTTGCAGGGGCTGCACGTCGGCGATCTCCAACTCGCCATCTCCGCGCACAAGCTCCGCCTCGGCGATTTCAGCAAGGCGGGACAGGCTAAATGGGCCAGCGTTGGAGAAAAACCTGGAATCGGCCATCGGTATCCCCGTTATTTCTTGGTGGGGTCTTCCACCTGTACCGACGGCAACCGTTTGTCCAGTTCCGCAAGAACCGTATCGGAGATATCCAAGGCCGGATTGGCGCTGACGATCATATTCGCACGGAAAATGATGCCGATCTGGTTTTTATCGGCAATTTCTTTGACCACCGCTTCCAGTTCCTTCAAAACTTGGTTGGTGGCCTTGGCGCGGGCCTGATTGACCTTTTGATTGACTTCCTGTGCACGGCGTTGGATGGCGACGAATTTCGCCTGCAACTGGTTGCGCTTTTCCGTGAAGACCTGCTGCTCCAAAAGCGTACGCTGGCGCTGCAGTTCCTTTTCTTGATCCTGCAAAGCCTTCATTTCGGTTTCAACGCCGTTCTTAAGATAGGCTTGGTGTTTGGCGATTTGCTCGTTGATGCTTTTTGCCGCCTTGGAACTGTTGAACACCCCATCCAGGTCCATAACCGCCATGAGCACTGGGGTTTGATCCGTTGCGGCCTCCGTGGATTGCGCTACGACCTGGTTGGTGGCAATCAAAACGCCAAACGCGATGACGCACGCCCGAAACATCTGTTTAACAGTCAAGGTTATCTCCTAGAATTTGGTGCCGAAATTGACCCGCATGATTTCGGTTTGGTCGTAGGACTCTTTGATCACGGCTTGTGCGAAATCAAGGCTGATGGGCCCCACCGGCGAAACCCATATGACGCCTGCGCCGACACTGCTGCGCAGACTGCCGTCATCGACGATATTCAAGCCGGACGGATTGACCGTCATCAAGCTACCGAAGTCCGTGAACAGCTTACCGGAAAGGCCAAGTTCTTGGGGCAAGCCAAGTGGAACCGTCAGTTCGACGGAACCGTTGTACATGAATTCACCCCCCAAGGCATCGGAAGTCGACGTGTCGCGGGGACCAATGCCCGAGGTTTCAAAACCACGTATTTGTTCGCCGCCGACAAAAAAGCGGTCCAGCAATCTGACGTCTTCGCCGATGCCCGTGATCAGACCCGCGCCGGCAAAAGCAGACGTAACCCAACCATCCGCAACTTTGTAGTAATACCCCGCATTGACGGAGTTCCGCAGATAGTTAGCATCGCCTCCAAACCCGGCCAGATCGTTGCTCATCCTGGCAAAATAGCCATCGCTCGGATTGACCTTGGAATTGCGGCGGTCATAGAACAGCGTATGGCCGACCATGGACAGCAACTCCTCACCCTCCTGCGCCTGAATGTAGATGGAGGCGTCGTCGGCGACATCGGAAACTTCCGACTGGCTGATGGTGTAACGCCATCCTTGGCGCAAGTGGCTGGTAATGGGATAGCCGAACCGCAGGTTCGCCCCCGTCGTTTCCCTGTCGTAAGAACTGGATGATTGATTATCGGTTATTGTGCGGTAAATATCGAAGCCTGCGGCCACATCGCGGTTGAGGAAATGCGGTTCCGTAAAGCTGAGATCGATCTGGGTTTGACGCTGGGACAAGCTCAAGTTCACGCCCAAATCCTGACCACGTCCCAACAGATTGCGTTCTCTCACGCCGAATTCAACCAGCGCGCCGGAGGAGGTCGAATAGCCCGCACCCACGGACAACGAACCGGTGGACTTTTCCTCCACCTCAACGTTCACAACCGCCTTGTCGGGAGCCGTGCCCGGTGCTTGCGTCAACGACACCTTTTCGAAGAAGTTCAAATCTTCGATGCGCGTGTGGGAACGACGCAACTTCGCAGCGTTGAAAGCATCGCCTTCGGCGAGCAGAAATTCGCGGCGGATCACTTTGTCCAGGGTGCGCACATTGCCCGTCACATTGATCCGCTCGACGAAGACGCGCGGTCCCTCCTCGACTTCGAAGGTGATATTGATCTCGCCGGCTTCTGCGGCCCGGTCCACATTGGGACGCACGTCGACAAAGGCGTAGCCTAAGTTGCCCGCAGCTTCGGTTAGGGCTTCGACCGTATCGTCGACAGTGGTGGAATCGTACCACTCCCCCTTCTCGATCTCGAGGGCTTGACTGATGTCTTCGGCCTTGAGGTCGCGCAAGTTCGCTTCCAGGGCAATGTCTCCGAACCTATAGCGCTGCCCTTCCTCAACCGTGAAGGTGATGAAGAACTGGCTACGGTCCGGCGTCAATTCCGCCACCGCCGAAAGCACCCGGAAATCCGCATAGCCGTTCTTCAAATAGAACCGGCGTAATAATTCGCGGTCAAAGGTGATGCGGTCGGGATCATACGTATCGTCCGTGGTCAGGAAGCGATACCAACGGGTTTCCTTGGTCCGGATTTCATCCAAAAGATCATCGTCGTCGAATTCCCGATTGCCGATGAAACGGATGTTTTGCACTTCGGTCAGCGCGCCCTCATCGACCTCATAGACCAAGTCCACGCGGTTTTGCGGCAATTGGATGATTTTCGGCGCGACCGACACCGCAAAACGCCCGCTTTTTTGATAGAGCGTCTGAATGCGGTTGACATCGTTTTGCACTTTGGAGCGGGTGTAGATCACGCGCGGCTTCAAGGAAATTTCCGAGGCCAGTTCCTCATCGTCGATGCGATTGTTGCCTTCGAAAGCAATGCGGTTGATCACCGGGTTTTCAATCACCGACACCACCAAGGTGTTGCCTTCGCGCTTCAGCGACACGTCGGCAAACAAGCCGGTCGAAAACAGGGATTTCAAGGAGCGGTCGATACGCAACGGATCGAAGCTGTCGCCCTCGCGCACCAACAGATAGGAACGCACCGTCTCCGCTTCCACGCGCGCCGCGCCTTCCACGGCAATGGCGGCAATTTTGTCGGTGGCCTGGGCATGCGCGGTGGCGGGCAGAACGCTCAATGCGACCGCCAGGGCCATACCCAACACTGCCTTGTAAATGATGCCCCGCAAGTCGGTCCCCACTTGAATATTCTTATCTGTTTGCGCGCTCAAAACCATGACCTACCCAGAACGACAAAAACCGCCCTCAAATGCCATTTTTACGGTGTGGCCGGTCAGCCGATTCCACCAAAAAGACGTTCGAGGTCGTTCCAGGTCGCAAATACCATGAGAAGCAATACCAGAACCAAGCCGAAACGGAAACCGTATTCTTGTATCTTTGGACTCAATGGCTTACGGCGCACAGCCTCAATCGCATAAAAAACCAGATGTCCCCCGTCCAAGACCGGAACCGGGAACAAATTGATCAGTCCCAGATTGATCGACAAGATCGCCATCCAGCGCAGGGTCGTGGAGATGCCAGATTCCGCCGCTTCGCCGGAAACCTGGGCGATGGCCAGTACCCCGCCAAGTTCCTTAGCGCTGCGCTCACCCGTAAACATTTCTCCCAGACCGGTCAGGATCATGTCGATAAAGAAATAGGTCTGCGCGAAGGCCTGCCCCAGTCCCTCAAACACCCCCATGGGTTCGGAAATCACATGGTCCATGCTGGGCCGCACGCCCAGAAGTCCTCTGGATTGCTCCCCCGAAGACGCACCGGCGTTCTGACCGTCGGGATCGTTCCACACCCGTGGCGTGGCGATGAGACGCATCTGGGTGTCGCCGCGCAGGATATCGAAGTTCAACGCCACGTTTGCGTTGACGGAAACAACCTCACTCAGCTCCTGAAACAGGGTGATACCCTGTCCCTCGACAGCCAGAATGACGTCACCGGCTTGAAACCCGGCCGCTTCGGCAGCGCTGTCCGCAATCACCTCGCCCACCACGGACTGCGCGTGTTGCGCGCCAAACGCCGTGTTGATCAGCCAAAACGCCAAAACCGCGAACAGAAAATTGGCGAGCGGTCCCGCCGCGACCACAGCCGTGCGCTGGCCTAAACGTTTGTGGTGGAAGGAGACCTTTTTCTCCTCCTCTGTCATGGGGCGCTCTTCGGTGTCGTCCACACCGGTGACCACATCGCCTTCACCGAACATCTTGACGTAACCGCCCAATGGGATGACGCTCAATCGCCAGCGGGTGCCGTGCTTGTCGTTGAAGCCCCACAACTCATTACCAAAGCCAACAGAGAAAACCTCCACCTTCACGCCGTTCCAACGCGCCAGCAGAAAGTGCCCCAATTCATGCACGAAGACCAATATCGTTAACACGAACAGGAACGATATGGTGGCTTGACCGGTTGCTATAAGAGATTCCATTTCAGATCATTATTATCTTTTCTTAGTGTGTTGCATTAATTTAGGGCGGCCATCGTTGCCGCAGCACGGCGGCGCGCTTCGCCGTCGATTTCGAAGACCGTATCCAGAGCATCGAGTTGGCTCACCGGCATCTCATCCATCACCGTTTCAACCACGCGCGCAATGTCCAAGAAGCCAACCTGCCCCGCGAGGAACGCCGCCACGGCGGTTTCGTTGGCGGCGTTGAGCACCGTGGGCGCCGAACCACCCGCCTTGAGGCTCTCACGCGCCAGACGCAAGGCCGGAAAGCGCACGGTATCGGGGGGTTCAAAAGTGAGCGAACCGATATCCGCCAAATCCAATTTCGGCGACGGCGCATTCATGCGCGTGGGCCAAGCCAACGCATAAGCAATGGGCGTGCGCATATCGGGGGTACCCAATTGCGCCAAAACCGAACCGTCCACGTACGACACCGTGGAATGCACCACCGACTGGGGGTGCACCAGCACGTCGATGCTGTCTGCGCCCACCGGAAACAGATGGTAGGCTTCAATCATTTCCAGGCCTTTGTTCATCATGGTGGCGCTATCCACGCTGATCTTCGCGCCCATGTCCCAGTTGGGATGGGCCACGGCCTGCTCCGGCGTCACACGGGCCATCTCGTTCAGGGGTGTTTCCCGAAACGGCCCGCCCGAGGCCGTGAGCGTGATCTTTTCCACCGTTTCGGGGCGTTCAAAGTCGAACACTTGGTAAATTGCGCTGTGCTCCGAGTCCACGGGGATCAGAGTCGCGCCCCCCTTTTGCACCTCCGCCGTCATGAGTTGGCCGGCGGACACCAGCGTTTCCTTGTTGGCCAGCGCGACCAAAGCCCCGCGCTTGGCTGCCTCCAACGTGGACTTGAGCCCCGCCGTACCGACAATCGCGGCAACCAGAATGTCGGATGGGCGTTCTGCGGCCTCACAAACCGCGGTCTCGCCCGCCGCCGCCTCAACGCCGCTGCCGGCGAGCAAGTCCTTGAGCGCGCCGTAAAGGCTGTCGTCCGCGACCACCGCCACTTTCGCCCCCAGATCACGGGCTTGCTGAGCCAACAGATCGATATTGCGGTTCGCGCACACGGCCTCGACAGCGAAGGCGTCACGGTTGCGGGCCAGCAAATCGACGGTGCTCCGCCCGATGGAACCGGTGGAGCCCAGCACGCTGACACGGCGCGGGGCGCTCTGCGACACGCTCAGGGGCTCAATCTTTGGCAGGGATGTGGTGCTTAAGACAGCCATAGGAGCACGTTGCCTTGCAATGCGAAGTTAATCAAGACCAGAGCGATGGCCGTAGCCACCAAGCCGTCGACCCGGTCGAACAAACCGCCATGTCCGGGAATGATGTTGCCGGAATCCTTCACATCGAAGCGGCGCTTGATCCAACTCTCGAACAAATCGCCCATCTGGCTGACAACTGCCATTAACCCGCTGAAAACAAACAAATTAACACCTGCATCCGGGCGGGCATAGTAGATTACGCCCCAACCCGCGAGCGCGCCGGTAAGCGTGCCGCCGACGAACCCGGACCAAGTTTTCTTCGGGCTGATGGCCGGCGCCAGCTTCGGCCCGCCGATGGTCATGCCGAAAACATACCCCCCCGTATCCGCACCCCACACCACGCCGACCAGCCAAAACAGCGTCAACGCCCCCCATTCGGGATCGATGCGCAACTTCCACAACGCCCAGACGGCAAGCGCGATGTAGACGGCGCCCAACCCCAGCCATTTGGGCCGGTGGCCGACGATGTTGAACCACTCGCTCAACAAGATCAGCCCCATCACGCCAATAAGGACATTATAGAATAACCCGCCATAGGAGATCGACGCCAAAGCCAGGGGCGCCAACACCATCGCGGAGAGAATCCGCAACATCATGGTTCGCTTGCGATTTTCAGACACCGACCGATCCGTACCTGCGCTCGCGGGACTGGAACTCGGCGAGTGCGGCCTCGAACTCTTGCGCGTCGAAATCGGGCCACAGCGTGTCGGTGAATACAAATTCCGTATAGGCCGTTTGCCACAGCAAGAAATTGGAAATGCGCTTTTCGCCGCTGGTGCGAATGAGCAGATCCGGGTCGGGAATGCCACGGGTTTCCAGATGATCCGCAAGCTTATCTTCATCGATGTCAGCCGGGTCGAGTTCACCGGCCTTAACCTGCTCCGCCAGTGTGCGGGCGGCCCCCGCGAGTTCCGCGCGCCCGCCGTAGCTCAACGCCAGCAACAGGTTCAAACCGGTGTTATGGCGGGTGCGCTCCTCAGCGTTCGCGATCAAGTCCTGGATGTCTTGGGGCAAACGTGACCGCTCGCCGATGACACGGAATTTGACGCCCTGCTTGTGCAGTTCCGCCAGTTCCTTACGCAGATAGAGCCTCAAGAGCCCCATCAAATCCATCACTTCGCCCGAGGGGCGCTTCCAGTTTTCGGACGAAAATCCAAACAATGTCAGATACTTAACGCCAAAACGTGAGGCCGCCTTAATAACCGTACGCACCGAGTCCGCCCCCCTACGGTGACCTTCCGTGCGTGGCAAGCCGCGCTTGGCGGCCCACCGGCCATTGCCGTCCATGATGATCGCCACGTGCAGTGGCACGGGACGGTCGGCGTTACGGGATTGCGGACTGATGGACATGTTAATCGCTACTCGGCTCCAGGTGGACTTTCATACAGGTTAAACCTGCATGATTTCCTCTTCCTTGTGGGCCAGCGTTTCGTCGATCTTGGCGACATGGCTGTCCGTCATCTTCTGGATCTCGTCAGAATATTGACGCTGTTCGTCCTCGGAAATCTCCCCATCCTTTTCCGCCTTCTTCAACTCGTCCATGCCATGGCGGCGCACATTGCGCACCGCGACGCGTGCCTCTTCAGCATATTTTCCGGCAACCTTGGCCAGTTCCTGGCGGCGTTCTTCGTTGAGCGCGGGAATGGGAATGCGGATCAACTGGCCGTCGGCCTGTGGGTTGAGGCCCAGCCCTGCGTCCATGATCGCCTTTTCCACCGACTTCACCATGCCCTTGTCCCAAACCTGCACGCTGAGCATGCGCGGTTCGGGCACGCCCACCGTGCCGACCTGGTTGAGTGGCATGGATTGGCCGTAGGCTTCCACCTGGACGGGGTCGAGCAGGCTGACCGAAGCGCGTCCGGTGCGTAGGCCGCCGAATTCCTTATGCAGCACCTCCACCGCGCCTTCCATGCGCCGATCCAGGTCCGCCTTCAAAGCTTTGATATCCGCCACGATCTAATCCCCTTAACCTTGTTCTTCGACACAATGGCCGCCCATTGTGGCCTTTTCGTGCCTCATTCAACAATCGTAAATATGCCCCGCCCATGCACCACGTCGGCGAACGCGCCGGACGTGTGCAGCGAAAACACCAAAATCGGCAACGCGTTATCCCGCGCCAAAGCGATCGCGGAGGTGTCCATCACCCGCAGATCCCGGGCCAGGACATCTTGATAGCTAAGCATATCGTAGCGCGCGGCGTCCGGATCCTTCTGCGGATCCGCGCTGTAGACACCGTCCACCTGGGTTCCTTTCAACAACGCATCCGAGCTCATTTCGATGGCGCGCAGCGCGGCGGCCGTATCCGTGGTGAAGAACGGGTTGCCGGTTCCGGCGGCGAAAATCACCACCCGGCCCTTTTCCAAGTGGCGAACGGCGCGTCGCCGAATGAAAGGTTCGCACACGGTGTTCATCGGGATCGCGGATTGCACCCGGGTGTCTACGCCCATGGCTTCCAACGCGCTTTGCATGGCCAGCGCGTTCATCACGGTGGCCAGCATCCCCATGTAATCGGCGCTGGTGCGTTCGATGTTGCTGGCCGCCGCCGACACGCCGCGAAAAATGTTGCCCGCGCCGATCACCAAGCAGATTTCCACGCCCATGTCATGGACGGATTTGATCTCTTCGGCGATGCGGTTGACCGTGTCCGTGCATAGGCCGAAGTCCTTCTTCCCCATCAGCCCTTCGCCCGACAGTTTGAGCAGCACGCGCCGGTATTTCGGGGCTTCGGACATGGCGGTTTCGTTCCCTGGCAAGACGATGGATACGGTTGATGGATGCCCGAACGACTCCGCGTTCGGAAATTTGTCGGGGATATTACACGAAGGCCCCCCATTTTCCAGCCTTTTAGCGCACAACGGCCAGGTGAATCTGCGTGAAAAAGCATGCGAGCACGACAGTTCTGATTACGTGTATTTGCACGCCAAATGCGAGTTATAATATTGTATGAAACTGATCGTAGTCAAAACGATAGAATAGCGCTAAAGTGTATGCCAAGGGCGATGCACAATCCGATCGGGTGAGGTTGGGGGACTGAACCAAGTCGGGAGGATAGGTGGTTGTAAATGGTTGATGCATTGACCAACACCATGTCTGATTTCGTGGATCGTCTTAGTGACGTTGAAACACGAGAAGAACTTCAAAACGTTTTCGAACGAACCGTGTACGATCTCGGTTTTTCCTGTTTCACATACCACATGGTCAAGGTCGTCGGCATTGGCACACGTCTGCCTTTGGTCATGACCACTTATCCCAAACAGTGGGAAAATCGATATTTCGAACAGAACTACATGACCATCGATCCGGTCTTGGAGGCCTGTTTTCACAGGTCCTTACCGTATTCGTGGGATGAAGTCGTCGACCCCGGCGCATTGACCAAGGAACAGAAGGAGTTCTTCATCGAAGCTGGCGACTTCAAATTGAAGAATGGCATTTCCGTACCCATCAATGGCTATAAGGGCGAGTTCGCATTGATGACGATGGTAACCGACGGCACGGAAAAAGAGGCCAAGAAAACCATCGAAGAACATCGCCACACCGCGCACCTTCTGACGATGTATTACCACAACCACGCATCCTCGATGGTCGTTGGCGAAGCCTTGAAGCGCTACACCCCAGCCCTGACGCGACGCGAAAAAGAAGTCCTGTCATGGGTCGCAAACGGGAAAACAACGTGGGAGATTTCGGAAATTCTCTCCATTGGCGAAACCACCACGTTGACGCACATTGAAAACGCCAAGAAAAAGCTCAACGCACCGTCCCGAACGCAAGCCGTCGTCAAGGCGATTTACCAAGGTTTGATAGACGCTTAGCAGCCTTACACATCATTTCAGTTTTACAATCTCCTAATTTCTTAGGAGAGACGCACCTGGGTATCTGAGGTCTCATTCCCATACGGGCAATTCGTATTGGGAGCGAGACTCATGTTCAAAGCCATCACACGTGAAAATGCGCACCTCCACAAGGACACGATCGAGTCCATGTATCATTTGCGTCATGACGTTTTCATCAAACGTCTGGGGTGGGACTTGAATGGCCACGAAGGCCAGGAAAAAGATCAATTCGACCATGATGGTGCGGTTTATCTGACGTTGGAAAATGCTGATAAACAAGTGGTCGCCAGCGCACGCATGCTGCCCACCACTTCACCAAATATCCTGGGCGACATCTTCCCCCAATTGACGCACCCCCTGCTGCCACCGTCTACGGATTCTATTTGGGAAGTGACGCGCGTGGCGGTTGACCACCGTAAGGACCGTCTCGCTAGCACGGCTTTTAAGAATGTTTCGGGGGCGCTCTGGTGTTGTTTGGCCGAGTTTGGCCTCGCCATGAATCTCAGCCACTTTGTCTCCGTCACCGACCTGCGTCTTGAACGCATCCTCCAGCGCGTGGGTTGGAACATGCGTCGTCTCGGTGACACGATCGATATCGACGGCGTCGGCGTCGCTGGCGAAGTTTATAACCTGTCGCACGAGTTACTGGGCAACCTGCGGCGCAAAAATTCCATAACTGGGCCTGTCTTGAACGTTGCAGGGCTTGGTTCTCTCTTAACTTCCACTACCGAAAAGGTTGCGTAATGAGCGACAACACCATACACGAATCGCAAAACAGCAAACTCAACGCCATGCTCGATTATCTTCACGACGAGGCTACGCGTGCGGAAACACCCGAAGATTTGGCCGATCTGCTGAAAGTGGTCAAGGCCATGTTGTCGGAAAACGCACCGGTTAACGCGGTGCAAGGGTTGCCGAACATCCGCGCCGAAGTGATGCCCTATCAGCCAAATGGAGACGCCAACGTCACCACGAAGGTACCGGAAAGCCTAGTGACCACCTTCTACGACTTGTCCGACAAGATGAACCAGTTGCAGGACGAAGACCCGGAAACCTTCGCCAATGCCGCCAACGCGCTACACTGGATCGCCAACAACGACAAATGCGTCAATTGACGCACTAAACGCCCCCGACGTTTGATTGAGCACCTTGCGCAGGGGGGCGCAAAAACGGGGACTTCCTTTGGGAAGTCCCCGTTTTAACGTACAGTTGATTCGCAGCATCTCAGAGGCTGATCACGCCCGCATGTATCGCCTTGACCACCACCGTGATGCGACTATCGGCATTAAACTTGCGTAGGATGTTACGCATATGAAAATCCACCCCGTGTTCGGAAATATTCAAAATTTCACCAATGCTCCAGTTGCTTTTGCCACGTGCGCACCATTTCAGAACTTCCAGTTCCCGCGGCGTCAGTTGCGTACCCTCGGCGCTACGCGACGCATCGTGCAGGGATGAAAAAGCGGTGTGAAATTGCACCGATAACATCTCTATTTCCCGCAAAAATTTGCCGACGTCCGGCACTTTCTGACTGCACGCCAGGCCAACGCCGTACACTTCACCGAAGGGTCCGTGAAACGGGATGCCCAATCCGTTGTGCAGGCCGGCCTCTTGCCCCTGGTGCATCAAAAGTTTCTCTTCCGGCGACATGTCGCGCACACGCATCATCTTTTCCCAGGAAAATCCATGGCGTATGCCGATGGCGTGCTTACGTACGGGGTCAATGTGCACATAGCCGTTGGACATATAATAATCGACCCAATGACTGGGGTAATTATAAGAGATGCCAGGGATTTTCGTCTCATCCAGGCCGGTGTTGCGAAGCGCACTGTACATCACCCGGTCAATGCCATAGTTGCCCAGGGTGTCCAGGTATAAATCGAACAAATCGCCGGGATCATCCGTCACGAGTGATTTATCGATGAATTCAGCCAGCATTGCGCCTCTCTAACAGAGATTATCATATCGCAACGCCGAATCTCAGCAACCTTTATGCAGCCACCTTGCGGATTGGTCCCTACGGACCTGCGTAGCTGCCAAAACCCAAAAGATATGGGAACCTAAGCGTCACCTCTCATCACAGCCTTTTGTCCGTTAAGGAGGCACCATGAGCTATTATCACATCACACATTCCGCCGACAGGCTACACGCCATGATCAACTACCTGCGGGACGAGGCCATGCGGGCAAAAACTCCAGACGATGTTACCGACTTGCTCAAGGTAATCCAGGCGATGCTCGAAGAAAACGGCGCTTTCAACACCGTCCAGGGCCTTTCGCACATCCGCGCCGAAGTGATGCCTTGCAGGCCGAACGGAGACGTCAATGTCACCACGAAAGTGCCGGAAAGTCTGGTGAGCACTTTCTACGACTTATCCGACAAGATGAACCAGCTGCAAGACGAAGACCCGGAAACCTTCGCCAACGCCTCCAACGCGCTGCACTGGCTCGCCAACAACGACAAGTGCGTCAACTGATGGGTCAGACGCCCCCGACGTTTGATTGAGCACCTTGCGCTGGGGGGCGCAAAAACGGGGGCTTCCTTCGGGAAGTCCCCGTTTAACGTGCTGAAAAGGGAATCGGGAAAAGAAACGGAGGCTTAAGCGCCGCCGGCCGCCGCAGCCACTTCGGCGGCGAAGTCCTCTTCCTTCTTTTCGATGCCTTCGCCCAAGCCGAAGCGGGCGAACGCCTTGACGTCAACGCCGGCGGCTTCAGCGGCCTTACCGACCTTGCTTTCGCCGTCGATGACGAAAGTCTGCTCCAACAAACAGACTTCGGCGTAGTACTTGTTGATACGGCCCACGATCATCTTTTCGATGATTTCCTCGGGCTTGCCGGATTCACGGGCCTGTTCGGTGAGAACCTGCTTTTCGCGTTCCAGCAGTTCCGGATCCAGATCGTCGCGCGACAACGACGCCGGGCTTGTGGCCGCCACGTGCATCGCGACCTGCTTGCCGAAGGTTGCGGCGTCCGCACCGGTGGCGGAGACCAGCACACCGATCTTGCCCAAACCCTCAGTGACCGCACCGTGGACATAAGCGGCGACTTCGCCGCCCTCAGATTCCAGAACCTGCACACGGCGCAGGTTCATGTTTTCACCGATGGTGGCGATCAAGTTGGTCAGTTCATCGGCCACATTGCGGCCCGTTTCCGGGTAGTCCATGGCTTTCAGGGCTTCGATGTCGCCGCCGCTTTCCAAAGCCAGTTTGGCGACGGTGGAGACGAATGCCTGGAACTGATCGTTGCGCGAAACGAAATCGGTTTCGGCGTTGACTTCGACAACAGCGCCTTTGGCGCCGTCCACGGCAACACCGACCAAACCTTCGGCGGCAATCCGCCCGGCCTTCTTCGCGGCGGTGCCCAGACCTTTGGTGCGCAGCCAGTCCACGGCGGCATCCAAATCGCCGTCGGTTTCGTTCAACGCCTTTTTGCAGTCCATCATGCCCGCGCCGGATTTTTCACGGAGTTCCTTGACCAGAGCGGCGGTAATAGCAGCCATCTTACATATCTCCTCTGTCCTAAATCCCCTGCGCACTTGCAGCGGGATTTAAGCGGGCCTCTTCACCCCCCAACGGGACGAAGAGGCCGAATTTTTCGGAAGTCCTAGCAGAACGCTATGACAGAAAGTTTACGCGGATGCCTCTTCGGCAGCCGGAGCGGTTTCCTCGGCGGCGGTTTCGACCGGCGCTTCGGCGGCAGCCTCGACTTCCGCTTCGGGCAGCACTTCGGCAATCGGTTCGGCGGCTTCGCCGATGTCGCCGCCGGTGGCGCCGACTTCAGCCTGGATGCCGTCCAGCACCGCGCCGGAAATCAATTCGCAATAGGTGGTGATGGCGCGGATCGCGTCGTCGTTGCCGGGAATCGGATAATCGATGCCCTTGGGATCGGAGTTGCTGTCCAGCACGGCCACCACGGGGATGCCCAGCTTGTTGGCTTCGGCGATGGCGATGGCTTCCTTGTTGGTGTCGATAACGACCATGATGTCGGGAAGACCGCCCATGTCCTTGATGCCGCCCAGCGCCAGTTCCAGCTTGTCGCGTTCGCGGGTCAACTGCAGCAGTTCTTTCTTGGTCAGGCCTTCGGTCTTGGACGCGTCGGACAACTGGCTGTCCACATCGCGCAGGCGCTTGATGGAACCGGAAATGGTGTTCCAGTTGGTCATCATGCCGCCCAGCCAGCGGTGGTTGACGTAGTACTGGCCGCAGTTCTTGGCGGTTTCAGCGACTTTGTCGGCGGCCTGGCGTTTGGTGCCGACGAACAGCACGCGGCCACCGCCGGACACGGCGTCGCGCACGGCTTCCATGGCGCGGCCCAGCATCGGGGCGGTCTGACCAAGATCGATGATGTGAATCCCGTTACGCGCACCGAACAGGTACGGGGCCATTTTCGGGTTCCAGCGGCGGGTGTTGTGTCCGAAGTGCACACCAGCTTCCAAGAGCTGGCGCATGGTAAAGGTTGGCATCGCCATTGTTTCATTCCTTTTCCGGTTAAGCCTCCGCGGACACTCGTCTCTCAAATTAGAGACACCGGAGCGACGATCCCGTGAATTTGCACAGGTGCCGCACGTCCGCGTGCGAAATCGCACCCCTACAGGATGCGTGGCGGCGTTGTACGCCTCCCTCCCCCAGAATGCAAGCCCAAAACAGACTTATCCACAGGCTGAGCCCGGCAAGGGGCCCGTACCGTGTGACGACGCTCACAGCCAAAATAGCCTTACCCAGCTAAAGCTTTTGAAAAACGCCCCGGAACGGAGCATTAAAACTGCATTTCACACCACCCACCGTAATGTGAATTTTTTTCACAAAAAATATGGAATCTCCGCAAATGAACAATATATCTATGGATTATTAGGCTCGGAGAAGGAGGCACCTCATGCGTTATCATCAAGTTCGCCAAATTCGCCAGCAAGGCATCTTCGTCAAGAACTGCACTGTATGCGGTTTCGTTTTGGGCGTCGTGCTTATGGGGCTCGTCGGCATCACCATTTAAGCGGAAGCGCTTCGCTCTTTCGCTCCATAAGTCTTGAAAACTCTGCTATGATTCCCTTCGGAAGGAGGGCTTCATGCGCTACCATCAAGGCCGCGCCATTCGCCAACATGCGTTGTTCGTGCGCAACTGCAAGGTCTGCGGGTCCGTCATTGTTATGCTGATCGGGCTTGTCATCGTCTCCGCGGTTTAGCGCAAAACCGCCGTACCCGGAACCCGGCCGCCATTCACAGATGTTCATGCCGTTCGTCAGCCATGAGATGAAACCCTGCCAAAACGGAGGTGATCGACATGGCTGGCAAATACGAAATCTACCAGGACAACAAAAGTGAATGGCGCTGGCGTTATAAAGCGCGCAATGGCGAAATCATCGCCGTCAGCAGCGAAGGCTACAAGGAAAAGCGCGACTGCGCGCACGGCATCGACCTGGTGAAAGGCTCGGACGGCGATCCGGTCGAAGACGCCTAGATTTCGTACATCCTACCCCGTCAGCCCTCCGCCGGGTCTGTTTTCTTTAGGCTGGCATCGGCCATCAACTCGGGGTCAATATGTGGCGTGACACCCTTGGCACAGGCTCAAGAGGTGGAGAAACTCCCTATAGGTTCTGAGCCGGTTGGCATCGTTCGGCACCCGCGCCGCCGCGTTGGCGCTGGCGGCAAAACGGGTGGCTTGGCGGCGGAAAGCATGGCCCTTTTCCCACAACTCTTGTGACGGCTCGCGGTAGCCGAGAATGCCGGAGCGTTGGCCACCCTTGGTGTTGAGGCCCAGCTTGGTCGCGGCGATGTGACTGGCGTTCGCGTAGTTTTTGACATTCAGCGCCGCAGCGATACAGGTCACGTAAATCACGTGGCCGTGCATGGCCGTACCCGCCGCCCGATCCAGGCTCAAAGTGTTGGTAAAGCCTGCGGTTTTCTCGCAGTCGTAGCGCTGTTCGGCGTGAACCGCCGTGGTAAATGTGGAAAACAGGATGATCAGGGTAAAAATGGCGAAGCGCATGCGCATCCCCCTTCATATACGAGCCATTCCCCTTGCCCCCGGTTATATTCTTAATTGATTGGCTTACAATATTATTAATTGATCTGAAGCACCTGGCACAATTCATGATTTTAGTGCGTTTGGACTAGAGGCGCAAGTCCTGGCCCTCGTATGCCCGCATTCGCTGGATCAGATTTCCTGAACTTCGGCGATGCCGGGGATGGAATAGACGCTGTGCAATAGCTCCGGCGTGACGGAGACGGGGGTCTGCTTCAAGTCGATGCGGGTCTCGTATTGCGGCGTGCGCACCAGGATTTTCACCTGCCCCCGGCCCCGTTTGGCTTCTGCCAGCGCGGTTTTGAGCGCCGGGATCGGCTTGTCGTCGATGATGGTGATTTGCAGCCCGGCCGACGTTTGCGACGCCATTTGATCGAGCCCGCGGACCGATTGCGCGGTCAGGCGCACGTTTTCTCCTTCGAACTGGGCGGTGGCCTTGATCAAGATGGCGGTGCCAGCCTCCAACAAGTCCCCTGCCGCCGAAAGCGTTTCGGAAAACATGGTGATTTCGTATGCGCCGGATGCGTCTGAGCAGGCGACAAAGGCATAGCGGTTGCCCTTCTGGCTGATGCGCTCCTTCTTGCTGACGACAGTGCCGGCCAACGTGAAGTTGCCCGCCTGGCCGTGGGCCAGAACCTCGGAAAACGGCACCACTTCCAGACGCTGCAAGCTCTTACCGTAGCTGTCCAAGGGGTGGGCGGACAGATAAAAGCCGATGGCGTCGAATTCCTCACGCAGGCGCTCCATGGGCGGCCAGTCGGCGACGTCGGGCAAGCGAATGGTTTGCTGGGGTTGGTCTTCGCCGCCGAACAGCCCGATCTGGTTGCTTTCGCGTTCCGACTGTTGGGCGGAAGCCTCGCCCATGATCGCTTCCAACCCCATCAGCATTTGCTTGCGGTTGGGATTGATGGAATCAAAGGCGCCGGAGCGGATCATGTTTTCCATCTGGCGCTTGTTGACCTGGTGGGTATCGAGCCGCCCGGCAAAGTCTTCCAAGTCTTGAAACGCACCGTTTGCGCGCCGCTCTTCAACGATGCCTTCCATCGCCGCTTCACCGACGTTTTTCAGCGCCGCCAAAGCGTAGCGGATCGCGGTGGGCTTCTTGCCGCCATCGCGTTCCACCTTGAAATAGGTTTCCGACGCGTTGATATCGGGCGACAAAAGCTTTAGTCCTAAGCGGTCCAGTTCCTGGCGATAGGCGTTGAGCTTGTCGGTGTTGCCGAGATCGAGCGTCATGGAGGCGGCCATGAACTCGTACGGGAAGTTCGCCTTCATATAGGCCGTGTGGTACGCCACCAGCGCATAGGCCGCCGCGTGGGATTTGTTGAAGCCGTAGCCCGCGAATTTGTTGACCTGATCAAAGATGGCGTCCGCTTTCGCCTTTGGCACGCCCCGCGCTTCGGCCCCTTCGACAAAGGTTTTGCGCTGCGCGTCCATTTCCGCCTGGATCTTCTTGCCCATGGCGCGGCGCAGCAGGTCCGCGCCGCCCAGCGTATAACCCGACAACTCCTGAGCGATCTGCATCACCTGTTCCTGGTAGATCATGATGCCGAAGGTCTCTTTGAGGATCGGCTCCAACGTCGGATACAGGTAATCCGGCTCTTCCTCGCCGTGTTTGCGGCGAATATAGCTGGGAATGTTTTCCATCGGGCCCGGGCGGTAGAGCGCCACGATGGCGATGATGTCTTCGAACGTGGTGGGACGCAGGCCGCGCAGCTGATCCTTCATGCCTGCGGATTCCAACTGGAACACGCCCTGGGTTTCAGCGCGCTGCAACAACACGAACGACGGCGTATCGTCCAGCGGCGCGATGGAAAGGTCGATGTCGTGCCCACCCTCACGCGCAAACTCCACCGCCATGGACAGCACCGTCAGCGTCTTCAGCCCCAAGAAGTCGAACTTCACCAACCCGGCCTGCTCCACGAACTTCATGTTGAAGCCCGTCACCGGCATGTCGGAGCGCGGATCGCGGTACAGCGGCACCAACTTATCCAACGGGCGGTCGCCGATCACCACACCGGCGGCGTGGGTGGAAGCATGACGATAAAGCCCTTCTAGGGGCTTGGCGATGTCGATCAGTTGCGCGACTTCATGCTCTTCCTTGATCATGCGCTTGAGTTCCGGCTCCGCCTCCACCGCTTCCGGCACGGTCATGGCCTTGCCCGGGTCGTTGGGCACCATCTTGCAGATGCGGTCCACTTGGCCGTAAGGCATTTCCAAAACACGCCCGACGTCGCGCAGCACCGCGCGGGCCTGGAGCTTACCGAACGTGATGATCTGGGCGACGTGATCACGGCCGTACTTGTCTTGAACGTACTTGATCACTTCATCGCGACGGTCCTGGCAAAAATCGATATCGAAGTCCGGCATGGATACCCGTTCGGGGTTCAAGAACCGTTCGAACAGCAACCTGAAGCGCAGCGGATCCAAGTCCGTGATGGTCAGCACCCAGGCGACCACGGAGCCCGCACCGGAACCACGCCCCGGGCCGACGGGAATGCCCTGATCCTTGGCCCATTTGATGAAGTCCGCAACGATCAGGAAGTAACCCGGAAAGCCCATCTGCACGATCACGCCCAATTCGTATTCCAGGCGTTCGCGATACGGCTTGGCGATCTCTTCCTTGGCCGCGTCGGCCATGTCCGGCGTATAGACCTGGGTTTCCAAGCGCATTTCCAGCCCGTCATGGGCCTGCTTGCGCAATTCGTCTTCTTCCGAGCGCCCTTCCCCGCAATCGAACGGCGGCAAGATCGGATCCACCCGTTCGACTTTGTAGGCGCAGCGCTGGGCGACGACCAAGGTGTTGGCGATGGCTTCCGGCACATCGGCGAACAGCACCTTCATCTCTTCCGGGCTTTTGAAATAGTGATCCGGCGTCAGACGGCGGCGTTCGTCCTGGCTGATGTATGCGCTTTCGGCGATGCAGATCAGTGCGTCGTGGGACGTGTACATATCCCGGCCGGGAAAAAACGCTTCGTTGGTGGCGACCAAAGGCAGGTTCAGTTCATACGCCCAGTCGATCAACTGGCCTTCGATCTTGGCCTCGTCCTTCAAGCCGTGGCGCTGCAGTTCGATGTAGAGGCGGTCCGGATAGGCCTGCATCAGGCGTTCCAGGCATGCGCGGGCTTGGGCCCCCTGCCCGTCCACCAGCATGCGTCCCACCGGTCCCAGGATACCGCCGGTGAGCAAAATCAAACCTTCGGCGTGTTTCTCCAAGTCCAAAAGCGTGACCTGGGGGTCTTCCACGTCATCGCTTTCCAGGTATGCAGTGGACAGCAGCTTCAGAAGATTCAGATAGCCCGCTTCGTCTTGGACCAACACCACCACCTGGTCCGGGCGGCTGACGCTCACGGTGCGGCTTAAGCTGGGGTTGTCGCCGCCTTCGCGGGTGATGGACAACTGACAGCCGATGATGGGCTGCACGCCACCATCCGCAGCGGAAAGCGAAAACTCCAACGCGCCGAACAGGTTGTTGGTGTCGGTCACCGCCACGGCGGGCATGCGGTGTTCTTTACACAGGCCGCCCAGGTCCTTGACGCGGATCGCGCCTTCGGACAGCGAATAGGCGCTGTGAACGCGCAAATGGACGAAATCGGCGTGCGACGGTGAGGTGCTCATGGGCAGAAATCAAAGCACACCGGGGCCGATTCTGAACAGCCCCAACGTGCCGGGATTTATCCACAAAACCCGCACATGGCGGGAAACCACCTATTCGATGGTCATGTTCATGATGGGATCGGTGATGTACAAGGTGTTCTGATTGCCCGCGCCCAAGGTATCGGTGCAGGGGTTACCACCGCCCTGCAGGTCATAGATGGTGTTTTGCGTGTCGATGGTCACGGTGATGACCGGCGGAGTTTCCTTGACCGTATACGCCGCCGTCAGGGCGTAGACGATGCGCGCATCCGGCGCGGAGTTTTGATCGCCGCCGACCCAGGTCAACGCCACCGCGTCGTTCAGATCGCCCCAATTGGCCTCCAGACCGATATTATTGGTGTAGACGCCATCGCTGTTGATGTACATGGTCACCGTTGAAGCGCCGTCCACGTTGTTGGCGGTACCGCCTGCGTTTACGCCATCCTCACCACCGGCCGCGGTGCCGATGGCACCGTTGGTCGTGGTGACGCAATTGGTGTTGCGCGAAACGCCGCGAACCTGGAAAGCGCGGGATATGGTGACACCCACATGGGTGTAGGTTTTGCCGATCGTCGGTTTGGTGGTCGAGGCCATTGCGCCTGCCTCCGCACCGGCGTTGGCTGAGGCGATATCCAAATTCTGCTGGTCCGAGGACACCACGAACGTGTCGGTACAATACAGGTCCGTACACAGTTCGATCTGCTTGATCGTGACTTCATAGACCGCGACGTCACCCTGCGCTGCGTGCGTGCCGGACGCACCGGCCAGGAGCGAACCAACAACGCCACCGGCGAGCGCGACGGATTTCATGTCAGTACAGACAAACCTATGTTTAAACATGCCCTAGGCCCCCGTTTGATGAGCACGTCAGAACTCATGCGTCCTGATTCTGCTCTACCCCAACGTACTTTAATTGATCCCCCCATTTACGGAAGAGCAACCCACTTAGTCGATGGTCATGTTAACGATCGGATCGACGATGTTCAGGGCAGCCTGATCGGCGTTCACAAGGCCATCGCCGCAGTTGCCGCTACCGTCATAAATGGTGTTTTGCGTATCGATGGTCACGGTGATGACCGGCGCAGTTTCCTTGACCGTATAGGACGACGTCAAGGCATAGACGATGCGGGCGTCCGGTGCGGAGTTTTGATCGCCGCCAACCCAGGTCAACGCCACCGCATTGACCAGGTCGCCCCAGTTGGCCTCTTGCCCAATATCATTTGGATAGACGGCATCGCTATGGATATACGTGGTTATCGTCGATGCCCCGTCCACCGAATTGGCGCTGCCACCAGGGGTGTTTGCGCCATCATCACCGTTTGCCCGGGTGCCGATCGCACCATCGCCTGTGGTCACGCAATCGCTGTTGCGCGAAACCCCGCGAATCTGGAAAGCGCGGGACATGGTGATGCCCACATGGGTGTAGGTTTTTCCGATCGCCGGCTTGGCGGTCGAGGCCATGGCCCCGGCTTCCGCGCCGGCGCTGGCCGAAGCAATGTCCAAGTCCTGTTGGTCCGAAGACACGACGAACGATTCGGTGCAGTAAAGGTCCGTACACAGTTCGATTTGCTTGATGGTGACTTGATAGACGGCGACATCGCCTTGCGCGGCATAAGCACCGGATGCGCCCGCCAGGATCGAACAGACAACGCCACCGGCGAGCGCGACGGACTTCACACCGGCACCGACAATCCCATGTTTAAACATGAATTAGGTCCCTCGTTTGATGACCACGCCAGAGCTCGCGCGTTCGGTGATGACCTTGTTTTCGCGGCGGACCTTTTCCAGCCGGTAGTCACGCATATCGCGCATTTCCCAGGGTTGTGAAGAGGTCAGCTTGGAACTGGTGGCGGTCGGCTTGTTGAACGCAAAATGGAACCGTATGGTCGCAAACCCTTCAGTGCCCGAGGTCGTGTCGTCGTCCTTGACGCCGCCTTCGAATTGCAGGTTTTGGGTCAAGTCCAACTCCGCGCTGGCCTGCCAACCGTTGATGTCGCTGCCGCGGATGGAATCCCACTCGTACGCCTTACCGTAAATCCGCGCCCACGGCACGTACGGCACTTGCATGCCCAGTTCGACGTCATAACCATCCAGGGGCTTTTCTTCCTGATTGCTCGCCACCGAATGCCAGCTGGACAAGCCGAAGTAGTTGTTGGCGGTTAAGTCCAAGCCGGACCATTTGGCTTCCACACCGACGCTGGCGCGCTGATGGTTGTAGCGCCAGTCGTAATCGAAAAAGGTATTGGCCCCGACCAAAACGGTGTTATCCGCCATGAGACGGCGGTAACCGAGACCGACGTTGGTCACGTCGCGGTCATCGCCCAAGTAGTTATAACGAAGCTGGCTGACCTGCGTGAAAACGGTGTCTTGCAGGTCATCGCTTTCGTAGAGCGGCTGAACGGTCAAGATCGACCATTGCGGCTTGCCGATTTCCTGCAGTTGCAACTCAAACTCGAAACGCTTGGCCCAAGCCGGTAGATCCTCCCCGACGGCATCGTACCAATAATCGATCCCGGCGTTCGCAAGAGTGTTCGCGGCCCCACCCACGGAGCCCTGGGCAAGCTGCTGTGCAGCACCCGCCGATTGCGTTAAGAAAAGCTTGTGTTCAGGCGTTGCCTCACCCGAGCCCGCAGGCGACGCCACAAGCACAAGGGCCGCCGCGCACAGCGCCCCTTTTACGGAATGATCGACTGTCATCAAACGCCCCATTAAGTATGACCAATATCAAGTGACTGGCGGTCAGTTTACTTACTGTCGTTTTATCAGTCTCAAAGCCGCGTTTGTCAACACATCATACAACTTTAGTATAATTCCAGAGTGGTGTGGCCCGCACGTGAGAATACGGCGCCTCGCAGCAAAACGCCCGGAATGAACACGAGATGAGCACGGCATAAACGCGCGGGTTCACAACCGTCGCATCCATTCGTCAATGCGATGTCATGAACACACCCACGACCACAGCCCAACCGCAGCAACCGGCGCCCAAACCGGCGGCTTCCAGTGCGCCGTCTTCCCAGCCGGCACAACCTAAGGAACAGCCTGTCGCGTCGCCCTCCCAACCGGCGCAACCGCAGCAGCCCCCTGCCACGCCGCCCGCCAAGCACGCGCAGTTGTGCGGTACGTTGGACCAATCCATCGAAGATGCCTACATCCTGCTGAATTTCGCCTGCCGCCAGCGCCGCACGCTGGACGACGGGGCGGCCCAAGTGATCATCGCCAGCCATATCAAGAAATCCACCGGCACCCCCTTGGGCCCGGCGGAAGAAAGCGCATTTTGGGACGCCTTCTCAAAGGTCATCGCGTTGGTCGAGCCGGTCACGGTGGAAAGCATTATCTATACCACAGTCAAAACCGAAAGCCGTTTCGCCTGGCTATTGGGCAGGCTAAGCCGGGGCGAACTGGCTCTGCGCCGCCACCTGTATTTGGCCATAATCACACTGTTGGCGTTGTTGTTCCTACAGGTCCAATGGGCCATGGGCACAAGCATCTACAACGATGCATTCAAGGTGCATCAGAAATACCTCGCGGCCACAAACGCGCACACCGACGCCCAACGCCTCGCCCAGTCCGTGGCCGACACGAATGCGGCGCCCGAAGCCACGGCCGCGCTCGACAAGGCCAAAGAAGCACTGCAAATGGATCAGTCCTGGAGCAATGTGTCTTACTTACAGCTGCATCACTGGAACCGCCAGATTCTTTCCTGGATGCCGCTGGTTGAGTTTCAAGTCGCGCACGATGAAACCGGTTCGGTATCTTTGAGCGTGGAAGGCCTAAAACGTGCGGAATTCAATCACGCAGAGCTGATCCTGAAGATCATATCCAACTACTTCCTGGTGTTCCTGTTCGCGTTGTTGGGCGCTGTGACACAGTCCCTGCGCGCCATGTCGCAGGAAATCGCCGACGTTTCCTTGACCGCCAACACAGTCTTTCGCGGTCTGACGCGCATCATTTTGGGCGTCATCTCCGGCGTGTGCGTGGCATGGCTGTATTTGATCGGCACAGAAAACAACACCGCAACAGGACACACATCGGCTCCCCTGGACATCATCAGTTTTTTAGGTGCGTTTACGCCTTGGGCACTGGCGTTCGTATCGGGCTACAGTGTGGAAATCTTTTTTACCGCTTTGGAACGTTTCATCGTTCTGGTCACCGACAAGATCAAATCCGCCATTCCGCTGCCTGGGGAACAGGCGAGTAAAACCACCCCGGCGACTCAACAACCCAAGCCAACGCCGCAACCCAAGCCGACATCGCAACCGTCTCAGGCACCGTTTTCAAGTCCCTCTTGAGCGATGCGAATTCGATCCAACAGTGACGCGGCGAAAGCGTCGCCCGCTTGGGCGTCTTGATCAAAGCCGTCGAAGCGCACCAAGTCCGCGAGCGCCAAGCGCTTGCGCCAACCGGCCTTTTGCAATTCCGGCTGATCTTTGAAATGAGACACATGCCCCAGGCACAGGTACGCCACCGGCACGACGTTTTCGGGTATGCCCAGAACCCCCTTCAGGCGATCTTGGTCCAGAATGCTCACCCAGCCCATGCCGAGCCCTTCGGTGCGCGCTGCCAACCACAAGTTCTGCACCGCACACACGGTGGAGTAGACATCCATTTCCGGGATGTGGGTGCGCCCCAGCACCACCGGACCGGCGCGGTCTTTGTCGCACGTCACGCAGATGTTGACAGGCGCATCCAGAATGCCTTCCAGCTTGAGGTTGCGGTACGTCTCGCGCTTCTCGCCTTCGAACATCTCTGCAGCTTCTTCATGGGCTTTCTGAAACAGCCCATGAACCCTGTGCTTGACGTCCGCATCGCGCACGATGATGAAGCTCCAGGGCTGCATGAAACCCACGGAAGGTGCGTGATGCGCCGCCATCAGCACCCGCGCCAGCGCTTCTTCGTCGATGGGCTCCGGCGTAAATTGACCCCGCACGTCGCGGCGTGAATAAATGGTGCGGTACAGCGCGTCGCGCTCCGCGCTTGAAAAGCTGTGCTCGTTCATGGCAAATCCAGGACGTCCAAATGGCAAAAAGAAACGGCGCCGGGGCTTAGGGTCAGGACCCTCGCACCCTGCGCCGTTCCAGCTTAACCGCTGCGTTCAGGGGTTGGCAATCACTCCTCCACCACGCAGATCTGATTGCGCAGCATCGCTTCGATGGTGCGCACCGCGAGGATCGCGAGCACGATGTTCAGGACCACGAACAACACCATCGCCAAAGTGTGGTACCAGTCCTTGCCCGACAGCTCCGCCATCACGAAGGTGGCGATGGTCATCGCCGCCAGCGGGAACGAATACGCCCACCAGGTGAGATAAAACTTCAAGCGCATGAAGCGCACGAACTGGGTGGTCAACATCAAAGTCAGGAACAAGCCGGTGTTGAACAGGATCATCGCCAGCGGATCGACCCCGCCGGTCAACTGCACATAGGAAATGAACCCGACCGCAGGCGGCGCGATCAAGATAAAGAAGGTCGGCAACAAACGGTCCGGCATCGGGTTGTGGAAGATGATGCGGTAAAACACGATCACCATCAGGATCAACCAAAACACCACGCCGACCGCGAAGAAGAACCACGACGCATCATAATAGCCGTGCATCACACCGCCCATGGGCGCGATCATGTTGCCCACCACGGGCATGAACCACGCCGGGTTCATGTGATGGATTTCAAAATGCGAATGGTTGATCCAGGCTGACAGCACATAGAACGTCAACGCCAGGTGCGCCGCCGCCCCGACGATCCAGACGTACTTGGACACCATCGGGTTGAAATCGAAGGCCAAAACCGCAATCAGCAACAAGCAAATGGAAATGGTCGGGAAAAAGCTCAGCCGCACGGGATGGTGCAGTTCCTTGAGCACCGCCACACGGTGAAAGATGTATTTTGCGATGTAAAAGCCCAACAACACCACAAACACCGCAACGGTGATGATGGCGTGATACGGGCTCGCCATGAACGGCATGATGGTCACCTGTTCGGCCTTGTCCCAGGCGATGGTCAGGCCCGACAGGCCCATGACGACGGCGAAAAACGAAACCGGCATGTTGGCCAGACGTGTCGGCGTCTCCTCAATTGCGCTCATTTCTCTACTCCCTCCCTTGCAGCGGATCGTTTCGTCCACGCTGATATTGAAATCTGGGCGTATTTATACCCGCTTTCAAATATTACTTTGTATCATCTTTCCATCAGGTGCCCATCGTCCATGCGCACGATACGGTCCATGCGTCCTGCAAGCTCCGGATTGTGGGTGGCGATCAGGGCCGTCAGGCCGGTCTGACGGGTCAAATTGAGCAGCATGGTGAATACGCTGTCCGCCGTGTCCGGGTCCAGGTTGCCGGTGGGCTCGTCCGCCAGCAACAATCCCGGCGCATTGGCCAATGCCCGGCCGATGGCGACGCGCTGTTGTTCGCCGCCCGACAGTTTCGCCGGGCGGTGGCTGGCGCGCTCCGATAGGCCCAGCATCTCCAACAATTGCCGCGCACGTTCCTTGGCGACGGTCTTGGTGAGACCGGCGATGATCTGCGGGATGACGATGTTTTCCAGCGCCGAGAATTCCGCCAACAGGTGATGGTATTGGTAGACGAACCCCAGATGTTTCCGGCGGATTTCGGTGCGCCGGTCGTCGCTGAGCTTGGAGCATGCCTCACCCGCGATGAAGATTTCACCGCCGTCCGGTTTTTCCAGCAACCCCGCAATATGCAGGAGCGTCGATTTACCCGACCCGCTGGGGCCGACCAGAGCAACGATCTCGCCGGAATTGATCTTCAACTCCGCCCCTTTGAGCACATGCAGCGCCGTGTGCCCGGTGCCGAAACGCCGCTCGATCCCGTCCAGATGCAACAATGCCCCCGCGTTCATAGGCCCCTTATTCATACCGGAGCGCCTCCGCCGGGTCCAAACGCGCGGCACGCCAAGACGGATAGATGGTGGCGAGGAACGACAACCCCAACCCCATCAACACGGTGGACAGCACTTCGGTCGGATCGACCTTGGCCGGCAGTTGGGTGAGGAAATAGATTTCGGCGGCGAACAACTCTGTGCCGGTCATGGACTGAATCCACTGGCGGATGGTTTCGATGTTGAGCGAGAACCACAGCCCCAATCCGAACCCGGCCAAGGTGCCGATCACGCCAATGGATGCACCCGCCAAGAAAAATACCCGCATGATCATGCCACGCGTCGCGCCCATGGTGCGCAGGATGGCGATGTCTCGGCCCTTGTCCTTGACCAACATGATCAGGCTGGAAATGATGTTGAACGCCGCAACCAGAATGATCAACGTCAGGATCAGGAACATCACGTTGCGTTCCACCTGGATGGCGTTGAAGAAGCTGGCGTTGGTCTTTTGCCAATCGAACACCCGGACCTGATCGTCCAGCGCGTCCTTGATCGCCAAGCCGATGCCCCGGGTGTTGTCCGCGTCATCGACGAAGACCTCCAGGTTGCTGACGCTGTAAGGCATCTGGAAATAGATTTGCGCGGCATGGAGCGGAATGAACGCAAAGCCCGAATCGTATTCGAACATGCCGATGGAAAAGGTCGCCGCCACGGTGAACGCACGCATGCGCGGCACCGTGCCGAAAGCCGTGGGCTGGCCCTTGGGCGAAATGACGGTGATCTTGTCGCCCACGCTCACGCCCAAACGTTGCGCCATCTGATTGCCGATGACGATGCTGTCGTCCGCGCCGAAATCGTCCAAGGTGCCGAACTGAATGTTGTCCGCGATCATCTGACGTCCCCGCAGATCGGACGACTTGATGCCGCGCAGCACTACGCCGCGCGCCTGGCCTTCGGAGGTCGCCATGACCTGGCCTTCGATCAAGGGCGTCGCGCTGAGCACGCCGGGGACGGTGCGCGCAATGTCGGCCTTTTCGTCGTAA
Organism: Magnetovibrio sp.; assembly: GCA_028281525.1. GTDB lineage: Bacteria > Pseudomonadota > Alphaproteobacteria > Rhodospirillales > Magnetovibrionaceae > Magnetovibrio. The sequence continues at coordinate 10,361 of JANQJR010000012.1, read as the reverse complement.
TTTTGCAAGGTGCCCACCTGGGCATAGACGTTGACGTGGCCGTTCAGTCCCAAAATGCGATCCATCAGCTCCGCGCGAAAACCGTTCATGACGCTCATCACGATGATCAGGGTCGCCACGCCGATGGCGATGCCCAGCAGCGAAAACCACGCAATCACCGACACGAACCCTTCCTGGCGGCGCGCACGCAGATAGCGCATGGCCATCATCCATTCAAAGGCGGAAAACATACTGGTCGCGAATCCTTAAAGGCTGTGAAAGACGGCACGACTGTAGGCGAAGGGGCGCAGCGGCGCAACATATGGAAATTAGTTGGAAAATTAGCCCAAAATACGGCGTTTGGGCTTCTTCTAGCGGCCACCGTATTGCTGCGCGCAGGCGCGCTCGATCGCGCGGGTATCGCTGTCCGTCAGCGGCTTGCCGTTGTAGGTCAGCCCGCCCGACGCCAAGTCGTATTTGATGGTGCCGACGGTGGCGGTTGCGTCATAGCCCGCGCCGATGCCGTACTTCCCGGCAAACTCCATTCCCAAGGGAATGGTGATTTCCTTCGGCACCTGGATGGTCGAAGGATTCAAATCCGCGCCCTTGACCTTTTTGCCGCGCACATCGACGCCCGCTTTGTAGGCGACATCGGCGCTGGGCGCATGCTTGATCAGACGTTGGCAGTCGCGCTTGCTCACCGTCACTTGCGTCCCGCCTTGGGCCCAAACGGGTGCGGCCAGCAAACTGATGAGACCGAATACGCTCAGTTGAGTGATCAGGCGGTTCATGTCAGGTCTCCCTCTTCGTCATCCAGGGCGGTTTGGCGGCGATGACTTGGCCGTAGACGGGACAGGTCTTCGCATGCGCGCCTTCAAGATAACCGGTGCTCATCAGAAATTCGTTAACCACCTCGGGTCCGGTGAACTTGAACGTCTTTTTGAACAGCTTAACCCAATCCTTGAGTTCCAACGGATGGTGGCTGGCGAGCCAGTCGGCAAAGCCCCCATCAGAGGCGCGCAGACCCTTGACGACACCCGCATTGTGAATGATCGAGGTGACTTTCAGGCGGTTGCGGATGATGCCGGGGTCGTCCAGCAGGCGGGCGATATCCTGTTCGCCATAGGCTGCGACCGCATCCACGTCGAAGCGGTCAAACGCCGCCACCGTGGTCGGGCGCTTCTTCAACACCAATTCCCACGACAGTCCGGCCTGGAAAATTTCCAGGCACAAAAGCTCGAACAGTTCTTGCTCCCCTTTGCCGGGAAAGCCGTATTCTTGGTCATGATAGGACCCGTGCACGGGATGGCCGGGGGCGAGGTCACAATACCAGTTCATCACCACCAGCCATTACGAAACGCCGCGTGAATGAACAACATGGAAAAGCTCATCAACGCCATCGTGGCGGCGGCCAGGGACACCCACAAAACCACCTTGGGATTCATCTTCGCTACGCGAAGGGGGGGATTCATCTTCGCTACGCGAAGGGGGGGATTCATTTTCGCCGTGTGGATTTCGGGCCGTTGCTTTTCAGGTTCGCTCATTTGCCATAGCCTCCCGTTTCCACCGTTGCGGGGCGGGCCGTGGCGGTGACCTGATACATCCAACCGATCCCGCCGACAAACAGAATCACCGCGGCGACGACGATGGCCACCACTTTCTTGTTGATGGTGATCTGGCTTTCACCGGTGATGTGGATCTCCGGTTTCTCAGTCATGCCCCGCTCCTGAAAGGGCTGGAGGGCGTCCTACGCCTCCTCCAACTCAATCAGAGTAGCGCAAAAATCCTTCGGATGCAGGAAAATCACCGGTTTGCCGTGCGCGCCGATCTTCGGCTCCCCGCTGCCCAGCACGCGCACACCATCATGGGTCAGTTTGGCGCTGGCGGCGGTCACGTCGTCCACCTCGAGACACAAGTGGTGGATACCGCCATCCGGGTTCTTATCCAAAAAGCCCTGGATCGGCGAGTTTTCACCCAACGGAGTCAACAGTTCGATCTTGGTGTTGGGCAGTTCCACGAACACCACGGTGACGCCGTGGTCCGGCTCGTCCTGGGGTTCGGACACGTTCGCGCCCAACTGGTCACGGTATTTGGCGGTGGCCGCGGCCAGATCCGGGACAGCGATGGCGACGTGGTTCAAGTTACCAATCTTCATATCAGTCATGGGGGGAGGTCTCCTGTCTTTGCTTTTCTCTTTATCTCGTGTTTCAGCCTCAACCGTCGACCCGGACCAAATGAACCGTGGTGACGGCGTTCTTGTTGAAGTTTGACCGGAAAAAGCGGCGCACCGCAAGGCGTACGGCTTCGGACACGACGTCGTCGTTGCGCCGGTCCTTCTTGGACAGATGCTCGATGGCGTCCTCGGCCGCGTCCAGCACATCATCCTCGATGTCGTGATCGTCGGGCTCCAACAGCCCGGTGGTGGTGAGGATCGGATCGCCCATCAATTCCCCCACACGGTCGATCACAACGGTGATGGTGGCGGTGCCGTTCCAAAGGGCCCGCACCCGTCCACGCACCAACTCCCCATCCAGGGGAACGACGCGACTACCTTCCAGGGCGAGGCGGCCGGATGGCACCTGCTCGATCACGCCCGCCGGACCTGGCGCAATGCGGATCATGCCGCCATTTTCATTGACCACCGCTTCGGGCACCTGGGCGGACCGGGCGAGCTTGGCGTGCTCCGCCAGATGACGGATTTCCCCGTGCACGGGGATGGAGATCTGCGGCTGCACCGCCTGATACATCTCCAACAATTCATCGCGCGCCGGATGGCCGGAAACGTGGATGAAGTGATCTTTGTCCGTAATCACGTTGATGCCGCGCCGCACCAGCCTGTTCTGCAATCGCCCGATGGACACTTCGTTGCCGGGAATTTGGCGGGACGAAAAGATCACCGTATCCCCTTCCCCCAGATAAATGCGCGGATGCTCGTCGGCGGCGATGCGCGACAGCGCCGCGCGCGGCTCCCCTTGCGAACCGGTGCAGATCACCAACACCTTGTCGTCGGGAACGTCGCCGAAGTAGTCCTCGTCCAGGAAACGCGGCGCATCTTGCAGATAGCCATTTTCCTTAGCCGCGTCGATCATGCGCCAAAATGATCGGCCCGCGAGCACGATCTCGCGCCCCACTGCTTGGGCCACACGAGAAATGGTATCGATACGCGCAACGTTGGACGCAAAACACGTCACCACCACGCGACCCGTACAGCCTTCGACCACTTGTTTGAGGCTTTCGTAAATATCGCCTTCCGATCCGCTGGTGCCTTCGGTGAAGACGTTGGTGCTGTCACAGACAATCGCCAACACGCCTTCGTCGCCCAAACGGCGCAAAGCGGGCATGTCGTAGTCCGCGCCGATCACGGGATCGGGGTCCAACTTCCAGTCGCCGGTGTGCAGCACGGTGCCCAAAGGCGTGCGGATCGCCATGCCGTTGGGTTCCGGGATCGAATGGGTCAGGGTAATGAGATCAATTTCAAACGGCCCCACCTCGAACGTGCCGTTCAGCGGCACTTCGACGATCGGCACGATATCCAACAAGTCCACCTCGGCCAACTTTCTCTGCACAATGGACACCGTGAACGGCGTGGCGTAGATGGGGCAACCGAAGCGTTCCCACAAATACGGCACGGCGCCGAGATGGTCTTCGTGGGCATGGGTCAGAACGATACCCGCCAGATCGTCCTTGTGCTGTTCGATGTATTGGGGGTCGGGCAGGATCACATCCACTCCCGGATGGGTGCCGTCGCCGAACGTGATGCCGAGATCGACCATCATCCACGTCGGCTTGCCCGGCGGCCCGAACCCGTAGAGATTCAGGTTCATGCCGATTTCGCCGGCACCGCCCAAGGGCAGGAACAGCAGTTCTTCGCCCGCCATTACGAACCCTGGTTCCGTTGGTAAATCAGATAAAGCCCGCGCAACGTCAGATCCTGGTCGGTCCAATCGATGATCGGGGTCGCTTCCTTGAACATCGCCGCCAAGCCGCCGGTGGCGACCACGTCCATGTCGGTGCGGAATTCCTCGCGGATGCGCGCGACCATACCTTCGATCATGGAGACATAACCCCAATAGATGCCGGACTGCATCGCCGTCACGGTGCCACTGCCGATGACCTTTTCAGGGCGCTCGATCGCCACGCGGGGCAGTTTCGCCGCCGCCATGTGCAGCGCTTCCAGAGACAGGTTGATGCCGGGCGCGATCACGCCACCCGCGTAGTTGCCGTCCTTATCGATGACATCGAAGGTCGTGGCGGTGCCGAAATCGATGCAGATCAACGGCCCGCCATACTTGGCGTCGGCGGCGACCGCATTGACCAGGCGGTCCGCGCCAACCTCGTGAGCGTTGGCGATCTTGACCTCGACGCCTAAGTCGACGCTGTCTTCACCGACAATGAAGGGCTGAACATCGAAATACTTTTCGCAAAGCCCTTTAAGGCTGTGCACGGTCGCAGGCACCACGGAGGCGATGATCGAACCGGTGATGTCGGACGCTTTGATGCCTTCCAAATCCAACAGGTTTTTCAGCCAAACCCCATATTCATCAGCGGTGCGTTTGGGGTCGGTGGTGGCGCGCCATTCGCCTAAGCGCGCGCCTTCACCGTCGAAAACGGCGAAAACGGTGTTGGTGTTGCCGGTGTCAATCGCTAACAGCATGCGCCATGCCTACCACGGGACATTACGGGCCGCAAACTGCTTTTCGCAGGTGCAAAATAAGACATGGGCACAAACCGGCGCGACATCAATAGGAATAGGAAAAGGAGGCCTTGAGTAACTGATCCGGGTCGCCTTGGGTTTCGAATTCCTTATCCCGCCACAGGTTGGTAACGGTAAAACGGCTGGCCCCCCAGCCGATTTCGAAGCCCATCTGGATTTCCCAAACCGCGCTTTTCTTATCCACGCTTGCGCTGTCGGAAAAAGTATTGCCGTCGAGGAAGATGTTCTGCGCCACCGCGCGCCCTTCCCCACCGATAAAGACACTCCACGGGATGTAGTCGCCCTTCTTCGCAAAGTTGTTGCCCGCCAGCATGGGGCCCAAACGGTGCGCACCCGCGTCTTCGGTCAGATGCCCACCGAAACGCAGCGTGCCCCCCACCGCGCCGTAGGTGAACATGTTGCCCAGCGCCACGGCGCCGTAGGGCATGAATTCCAAGTTTTCGTCCGCATGGGATTTGAGCAGAAAAAAGCGCTGTGCGTGTTCGTAATAGACGTTGACCACCGGTTCGGAATTGATTTCCTCCCACGCTGTCGACGACAGGCCTATGGCTTCGTGGGAGATTTCGTGCACGGCTTCTGCGCCGGAAGCCGGTCCGACCACGCCCAAGGTTATCGCCAGGGTGTCGATCCGCTGGGAATGGGTCTCCAAGGGATCGACCAGGCTGATGCGTTCCTCATAACCCAAATAGCCCACATGCGGGCGTTCCTTGAAGCCCGCGTTCTTGCGGCTGTCATCCGGCATGAATGCGGCCTGCTGCAGGGACGAACTGGTGCGCACCGTGCTTTCATCGCTGAGCCACGGCAGATACCCTTTGATCGGCTTGAACCATTTCGGGTTGGTGCGATGCGGCGTATAGGCCACCCGCCAAGACCACGACAGGTGTCCGTCCGACGTGTCCTCGCCAACGGTGTTGTCGAACACCGGCTCAAACACCGGCGCGAAGATGCCGCGGTCTTCGTTGCCGATTTCGAACTGGATCACCGCACCGTCCTCATCACCGGCCAGGACAGCGCTTGAACAAACGCATCCGAGCAAGGCAACGACGCCAAAGGTTTTGATTCTCAAGGCCCTCACGGCGATCCTCGACACATTCACAAAACAGCGAAACTCCGCCCACAACAAGGCTTCAGACTATACCCACTCCGCTCAAACTATTGAAGAAAATATTATCAAACGTTGGTTAGTTGGATTGCGCCCCCGTGGGGATAAACACATCCCCCGCGGTGATCACCCGGTTAGGTTGACCATCCAGGTGCAGCACCAATGCGCCATTTTCGTCCAGCGCACCGAACACGCCTTGCAAGGTTTCGTTGGGCAGGCGCACGGTGACCGGTCCGCCGACGCCTTTGGCGCGGGCCAGCCAATGACGGCGGATGGGGCCAAAGCCCAAATTGCGCCATGTCGCCAGGCCAGCCAGAAACCGCTTCGCCAAAGTGTCGAGCAACGGCGCAAGCGCAAGCCCTTCCCCGCTCACGCCCTGGGCCGCCAGGGACGTCGCGGGGTAAGCCTCGTCTTCCACCACCGGATGGCTGGCGACATTGACGCCGATGCCCAAAACCAACCACTTGAACCGACCGCTTTCTGGATCGGGCTCGCCTTCCATGAGAATGCCGGCGATTTTCTTGCCCTCGACCAGCACGTCGTTGGGCCATTTGACGTTGACGAACGTCCCGCGCGGCGCGGCGACCTGTACGGCGTCCGCGACCGCATTGGCGGCGACGAAGCCCAATTGTGTCATGACGTCCATGGGGTACGGCATGCGCAACAGGATGGAAAAATAGAGATTGCCTGGGGCAGACACCCATGCGCGCCCCCGCCGCCCGCGTCCCGCGGTCTGGCTTTTGGCCCAGACGACGGTGCAATCCGTTGCGCCCTGCTCCGCCAGACGCCGGGCCTCGGCATTGGTGCTATCGACGCATTCCAACTCCACGAGCGTATAGGGGCTCGGAAGTTGGAGGCTCGGTGCAGCAGTCATGGTTGCCTGTTTAAAACAGCGTTAACGCCGCCGCGCCCGCCCAGTTGATCAGCGGGGACGGGAAGAAAAAGAAGAACAAAACGAGCAGGCTGGTCACCGCCACCACGCCGCTGATGGAACGCGGCAGTGGACTTTCCAACGGCTCGATCCCCGGTTCGTCGAAGTACATCACCTTGATGATGCGCAGGTAGTAATACGCCGACACCACCGAAGCCAACACGCCGAGGATGGCGAGGGTGTAAAGCTCCGCTTCGATCGCAGCCAGAAAAATGTAGAGCTTGCCGAAGAAGCCCGCCATCGGCGGAATGCCCGCCATGGAGAACATGAAGATGGTCAAAGCCGCGGCCAACGCCGGGTGGGTCTTGCCCAAGCCGCTCAGTTCGTTGATGCCTTCAACCAAGCGTCCACCCCGGCGCATCGCCATGATGCAGGCGAACGCGCCGACGTTCATGAACACGTAAATCGCCATATAGACCAGCACGCCCGTCACGCCCGCTTCGTTGCCAACGGCCAGACCGATCAGCGCGTAACCCACGTGCCCGATAGAGCTATAGGCCATCATGCGTTTGATGTTGGACTGGGCGATGGCGGCGAATGCGCCGAGCCCCATGGACAGGATCGAAAGCAACACCACGATCTGTTGCCATTGGTCCGCCAGATCGCCGAACGGCCCGACCATGACGCGCAAGAACAAGGCGATGGCGGCAACCTTCGGGGCCACGGCGAAGAACGCGGTGACCGGCGTCGGCGCGCCTTCGTAGACGTCCGGCGTCCACATGTGGAACGGCACGGCGCTGACCTTGAAGGCGAGCCCCGCCATGACGAACACCAAACCGATGACCAAGCCGAAGGAGGCCTGTTCTTGCCCCTTCAGCGTCTCCGCAATGGCGTTGAAGTCGGTGGTGCCGGAGAAGCCGTAAACCAGCGAAGAGCCGTAAAGCAAAAAGCCCGATGCCAGCGCGCCCAGCACGAAGTACTTCAGGCCGGCTTCGGTCGAGCGCGTATCGTCGCGGTAAAACGCCGCCATGACGTAAAGCGACAGGGATTGAAGCTCCAAGCCCATGTACAGCGACAACAGATTGTTGGCCGAAACCATCATCAGCATGCCGAGCGTAGCGAAAATCACCAGCACGGCGTATTCGAACCGGTGCACGCCCTGATATTCCATCCAGTTCTGCGCCAGGATCAGCGACATCGCCGCCGCGATCAGGATCAGCACTTTCACGAAGCTCGAGAACGGATCGGAAATGAACAGGTTTTCGAATTCGATCATGGTGCCGCCGGAAACCGCGAACACCAAAAGCAACGCCAAAAACAGTACCAGTACGCCGAGGCCCGACGTCAGGCGGGAAGCATAGGTCACCCCATCCGGCGTTTCGGCCTTGTGAAACACGCCCACCATCAAAAGCGTCATGCCCGCCAGCGCGAGGAAGATTTCCGGCAGCGCCGGGGCAATGTTGGGAAGTTCAACCATTGGACCTAAATCTCCCTTACTGGCCCGCTATGACGGCGGAATTGCTGGCATCCAGCGCCAATTGCACTTGGCCCAACAGGTTTTCGACGGACACATGCATCATGTCGAGGAACGGCACCGGGTACACCCCCATCCACAGCGTCAAGATAATCAACGGCGCAAACACCACCCATTCACGTCGGTTCATATCCAACATCTTCTTGACCTCTTCCTTCTCCAACGCGCCGAACACCACCCGGCGGTAGAGATAGAGCATGTAGGCCGCGCCCAGCACCACGCCGGTGGCGACCAGCGCCGCGACCCAGGTGTTGGCCTTGAACAGCCCCATCAGTACCAACAGCTCGCCGACAAACCCGCCAGTGCCCGGCAAGCCCACGGACGCCATCATGAACAGCATGAACACCAGGGCGTACCCCGGCATACGGTGCACCAAGCCGCCATAGGCGGAAATTTCACGGGTGTGCAGCCGGTCGTAAATCACGCCGACGATGAGGAACAGCGCTGCGGACACCACACCGTGGCTGAGCATCTGATAGATCGCCCCTTCCACGCCCTGGATGGTCAGCGAAAACGTGCCTGCCGTGACGAAGCCCATGTGCGCGATGGACGAATACGCGATCAGTTTCTTCATGTCGCTTTGCACCAGCGCCACCAGCGAGGTGTAGATCACCGCCATGATGGACAGGCCGTAAATCAAAGGCGTGAAGTAGACGCTGGCGTCCGGGAACATGGGCAGCGAGAACCTAAGAAAACCGTATCCGCCGAATTTCAACAGCACGCCCGCCAGAATCACGGAGCCCGCCGTCGGCGCCTCCACGTGGGCGTCCGGCAGCCACGTGTGCACCGGCCACATCGGCACCTTCACCGCGAACGAGGCGAAGAACGCCAGCCACAGCCAGGTCTGCAGATCCGGTGCGAAGCGGGTCGCCATCAGGGTCGGAATGTCGGTGGTGCCGGCCTGATCGTACATCACCAGCATCGCCAGAAGCATCAACACCGAGCCCAGCAAAGTGTACAGGAACAGTTTATAAGACGCGTACACGCGGCGCGGCCCACCCCACACGCCGATGATCAGGAACATCGGGATCAGGACACCTTCGAAAAAGATGTAGAAGACCACCATGTCCAGAGCCGAGAACATGCCCACCATCATGGTTTCCAGAACCAGGAAGGCGATCATGTATTCCTTCACGCGTTCCTTGATGCTTTCCCAACTGGCCAGCACGCAGATCGGCGTCAACAACGTGGTCAGCAGCACGAACAGCACCGAAATGCCATCCAGCCCCAAGTGGTAATTGATGTTGTAGGTCGGAATCCACTCGGCTTTCTCGACGAATTGGAATTCAGCCGTGGACGTGTCGAAGCTGAACCACAAGAACAACGACAGCAGGAACGTCACCGATGACGTCCACAGCGCGACGCGACGCGCGCTGCGTTTGCCGGGTTCATCCGTCGCGTCAATCGCAAGGATAAACGCCGCACCCACGAGCGGCAGGAAGATCAGAGTTGAGAGAATCGGAATACCAAACATTTAACTCATCACCCCGCAATATGCATGTACCAAGCCACCATCAGCACCACACCGATGAGCATGGCGAAGGCATAATGGTAGAGATACCCGGTTTGCAGAATACCCGTGCGCTGCGCGGTTTCCTGCGTGGTATTGGCGACCCCATCCGGCCCTAAGCCGTCGATGATGGCCTGGTCGCCCACCTTCCAAAAGCCCTTGCCGATGGCGAAGGCCGGCTTGACGAAGAGGAAATCGAACAGCTCGTCGAAGTACCACTTGTTGTAAACGAACGTGTGGATGGGCTTGATGGTCTTGGCCACCAAATCTGGCAAGCTGGGCACGAACATGTACATGATGTACGCAAGCCCGATGCCGCTCAATCCCACCACCAGCGGCAGATATTTCACCCACGCCGGAACGTGGTGCGCGTTTTCCAGCGCCGGGTGGCTGTCGAGCACCAGGATCGAATTCGCCCAGAAACGCGCCGCATCCGTACCGACGAACCAATCGTACGCCACCCAGCCCGCGCCGCATGCGCCCGCCGCCAACAACAGCAACGGCAGGATCATGACCTTGGGACTTTCGTGCACATGCGCCATGACCTTTTCGTCGGCGCGCGGCGTACCGTGGAAGGTCATGATGATCAGACGCCAGCTGTAGAACGCGGTCAGGAACGCCGCCGCGATGCCGAGCCAGAAGGCGTAATTG
>JANQJR010000009.1 GCA_028281525.1 Magnetovibrio sp. | reverse complement strand
AAAGACGCCGACTGCTCCTCGCCCAAAGACAGCATGAAAATCGCCGCCTTCTGCGGGCCGGTCAAACTCCGGTAATCGTCCTTTACGCGGGCCATGGCTCACCGGTTTTAGCGCGATTCTTTACTATCTACAAAGTGGGGCCTTAATGACGCCGTGTCCAACCTATTCGCACACACTCTCTATTGTGTGACGGCGTCCCAGGTGCAGATCAGCCCCAGTTCGCCGGCGGTGTTGGTGATGGTCGCAAGACATGTTTGCGCCTTGCCTTCGGGGATCGCCACGGCGGTGCTGATCACGTAGTGCCCTTGTTCCGCACCGGGCACGCGTTCGGAGTTCAGCCGCACGATGTTGGCGTCGAACTGCTCGAACACTTCACACAGCCGCGCCATCAGACCGGGGCTGTCGCCGCCCGAGATGTTGATGGTGTGCGTGATGGTTCCGGACGGGGGGTGGCTGGCGGGCAGATCGAAATGCGCAACCGTGACCTCGGCGTCCGCGTTTTGCGGCAGGGTTTCCAGTTCCGACTGTAGGGTTTCCAGTTCCATGCCACCGGGAAATTCGCAAATTGCGGTGAATTCCGCGCCACCGCCCAAAACGGCGAAGGTGGTGTCGCCCAAGTCCGCGCCCAGGTCGAACAGACGTCCGGTGATGGCGGAAACCAAACCGACGCGGTCGGGACCGATGATGGAAACCAAGAGTGTCGTGGGCATACGCTCCCCCTGAGTTTTTATGAACTGTTGTTAGGGCCAGGCCCCATATATTTTATACACCAGATGCTTTGGAAACCAACAGCGTCGCGCGTGATTTGTGCTAAGCTGGGCGCGCGTTAAGCCCATGAGGAGTGTGCGGTTTTGCGGTTTTGTGCAATTTCCATGCTGGCCTTGTCGCTGTTTGCGGCCCGCCCGGTAGCAGCGGAAGAACTGACCCCGCAGTTGGACGACCTGGTTCGCCACTTCGGGCAGGTCTTGTTTGGCAGCGAGTATGGCTTTCAGGAGCATACGCCCGGCGTGATTTCCAAGTGGAATGCCGGAACAACAGTTGGCATCACCGTACAAGGCCGGCAGACCGAAAAACTCGTGCACATGGCCGCAAAGCACGTCCGGGGCCTGGCAAAACTCACGGGGCTTAAGTTCAAAACCGTGGCGGTGGGCGCGCCTGGACCCACGATCGATCTCATATTCATGAAGCGTGCGGAAATGGCGGGTTTGGCCAAGCAATTGCCGCCGACGGAAGCTGAGCTCGTGCGCGCCATGACCAGTGATCCGACCATGGTGTGTTTTTTTCTGGTGTGGCACAAACCGCGGGAGCGCATCGTCAAGTCCATCGTCGCGGTCAATGTGGAACGCGACCCGGTGATGATCGATGCCTGTCTCTTGGAGGAGTTGACCCAAGTCATGGGCTTGCCCAACGACGTGGATGCCTATTGGCCGACCATGTTCAAGCCCATCGATACCTCGCTGGAATGGTCGAAGTGGGACCGGTTGTACCTCAAAACTCTTTACGACCCACGCATCAAACCCGGCATGAAGCCCGTGGATGCGCTGTATGTGGCGAAAGACATTTTCGCCAAGGCCTTGGCGGAACACGCTAAATAGCTCTATGATGCCGCCGGGGAATTTAAAGCGAAGGAGAGTGGACCGAAATGGGGCGTGATACAGTCATTGAGCGCAAGGTGTTTCCCGCAGGGGAAAACATCTTTAGGCAAGGCAGCACCGGCCATAGCGCCTATATCATACAACAAGGTAGTGTCGATATTATCCGCGAAGAGGCGGATGGAAGCGAGGCCGTGTTGGGCAACGTCGGCGTTGGCGGCATATTCGGTGAAATGGCGGTGATCGACGATAGCCCACGCATGGCCACCGCGCGCACCGCCGAAGCCACCACCGTGATCGTCGTGACCCAGCAGATGTTCCTGCACAAGCTGGAACAGGCCGACCCATTTATTCGCGGCCTGATGCAAATCATGGCCAACACCATTCGATCCATGAGCAAGAAAAACACCTGATCGCCATGCTTTTGTCTTGAAATTGGGCTTATTGTCTCGTGATGATCAATTGATCCTGTACCAATAAGGACCTCAACCATTCCGCCATGTCCAAAGACACCACACCGAATCCGCAAAAACATTCCGAACACAAAACCTCCAAGGGCGGTTTTTTGGGACGCTTGCGCGCCTATTTCATCGCCGGGATCTTAATCACCGCGCCGATTTCCATCACCGTTTACTTGGCGTGGCTGTTTGTCGCCTACGTGGACAGCAAGGTCACGCCGCTGATCCCCGCGCAATTCAATCCGGAAACCTACCTGCCATATTCTTTGCCGGGCTTAGGCTTGGTGGTGGTGGTGGTCGGCCTGATTTTGATCGGGGCGTTCACGGCGGGGTTCATGGGCCGTTTCTTCCAACGCCTGTGGGACCGGTTGATGGAAAACGTGCCGGTCTTGCGTGGCGTCTACAAGGCGCTCAAACAAATCCTCGAAACCGTCTTGGCGCAGCAATCCACGGCGTTTCGCGAAGCGGTGCTGGTCGAATACCCGCGCCGCGGCATGTGGGTGGTGGCGTTCATCACCGGCAAGACCCAGGGCGAAGTGCAAAACATCACCGAACAGGACATGATCAATTTGTTCGTGCCGACCACGCCGAACCCGACCTCGGGCTTTTTGATTTTTGCGCCCAAAGAAGACATCGTGCCCTTGTCCATGAACGTCGAGGAAGCGCTGAAAATGGTCATTTCCGGCGGCATCGTCACGCCGCCTGACCGCCGTCCGATTGAAGAGCAGGACAAGGTTTTGGTTCATTCCACGGAAGCGGAACATTTGGACGAGCAACTGTCGTCCCATCCCGACGCCGTGAAGCGCCGGGAGGAAGGCTAGAGCCTTATTACCCCGCCGCATGGAGGGAAGGCGCAGTCCGGGGCAGGGATGCGTTCAGGGTTTCATGAACGGCGGGCGCACGTACTTCGCGTAACTTTCATACTGACCACGCGCTTCTTTCATTTTGGCGCGGGTCATGTCCGCGGCCAACCGGTCGGCCTGGGTTTGAGCGTCCCTGTGGCCCAATTGTGCGGCCAGGGTGTACTGCGCCCAGGCCAACGACTTGTTGGTGACGAAGCGCCGACCCAGGCCCTGTTCGGAAATGATGGCGTTTTGGTAGAAGCTTTCGGCGCTTTGGAAAAAGCCCGCGATGTCCAGCGCGACGCGCGCACCTTGAATGCGATCGGATGCGCGGTAGCGCTTCTGGTCGTTGTCGCTGCCGTCCATTTCCAGGCCGATCTCCATTTCGATCATGCCATAGCGGTGCACCGCGTCGGCGGGCAATTCGTCCAGGGCTTGCAATTTTTGGGCGTCCGCCAACAAAAAGCCTGAGAATTGGTCGTAGACCCGTTTGTAACGTTCGCGCGCGGCTTCCTGGTCCTTGTCCACGCCCAGGCCGTGCTCGTGCAGAATGCCGAGATAGTAATGCGCCCATGCGCCTGCAGGGCCTGTGTCCGCTTGCGCCTGTTCCCAGTGGACTTTGGCGGCGGCGTAGTCCTGGTCTTCGTAAGCCGCGATGCCGTCGTTCAAAGCATCCGCTTGGACGGGCATGCCAACAAGCAGGCAAAGACTGAGGGCGGTTAAGAAGCGTTTCATGTCTTCAACGATTGCAGCACAGCGAGCAGGCCTTCGGCCAGTTCGTATTGGTCCAACTCATCCAGTTTAACCCACCGGGCCTCGGTGTGCTCCTCGGACAGAATAACTTCACCATCATTGGCGTGGCACAGGAAGGTGATGCCGATGCATTCCTCTTGGGCCGCACCCCGCAGAAACCGGAAGGTGTCGATGACGCGGAGCGGCGCGACGTTCAAGCCGGTCTCTTCCTTGGCTTCGCGTCTCACGGCCTGTTCGGGCGTTTCGCCGCACTCAACGCGCCCGGAACACGGATCCCATAGGCCCGGCGCATGGTCTAGATGCTCGGCGCGCTTGAGCAGCAGGATCGTATCTCCGCGTTGGGATTACGGCGCTGACGACCACGGGAAACTCGGCGGCATGGGGGCATCCGTCCTCAACCCGAGCGCAGGTATTTGATCGCGGTGTCGCGTTCGAACAGGTAGAGCAGCGTGCGGAGCGCCTGGCCGCGCTCGGATTGCAGCTCCGGGTCCGTCTCCAAGATCACCTTGGCGTCGTCGGACGCGACGGGCAGGAGGTCCCGGTGCGCATCCAAATCCGCCATGCGAAACTCCGGCAGGCCGCTCTGGCGTGTGCCTAACAATTCACCCGCGCCGCGCAACCTCAGGTCTTCTTCCGCGATTAAGAAGCCGTCTTCGGTTTCGCGCATTACCTCCAGGCGCTTTTTCGCCACACTGCCCAAGGGCGGCTGGTAGACCAGCAGGCATTGTGACGCTTCCGACCCGCGGCCAATGCGCCCGCGCAGTTGGTGCAGTTGGGCGAGGCCGAAACGCTCCGCGTGTTCGATCACCATAATCGTG
>JANQJR010000065.1 GCA_028281525.1 Magnetovibrio sp. | reverse complement strand
AGCAAGAACAGAATGACAACCCAAAAAATGAGGTTTCTGCTGATATTCAAGGGAGCTCGAACCGCCAAGGTGGGAACGTATGCCCTGACATGGCATAATCCCTGTTTCCGGATGGACGCAAAGCCGTTTTTTTGGGATTTCACGGGGCTTTGGCGGGACTGAAATTTCGCTTGCCGCGCCAAGATGCAAGCACAGGTAAGGAAGCTGCCTTGAATATCAGCAGAAACCTCATTTTTTGGGTTGTCATTCTGTTCTTGCTGTTTGCCTTGTTCAACATGTTCCAGGGCTCCCAACAGCAGGCCAACCAAACCTCTTTCGCATATTCGGAATTCCTCGACCAGGTTGCCGTCGGCGAGGTCAGCGACGTCACCATCAAGTCCGGCAAGGCTGGAACGTCGATCACCGGCCACTTGAACAACGGTCAGCCGTTCACCACCTTTGCGCCGGCCGATCCGGATATGGTTTCGAAGCTGTCGCAGGCTGGCGTGCGTATTCAGGCTGCGCCGTCCGAAGACGGCCAGTTTACCTTGACCGGCGTGCTGATTTCCTGGTTCCCGTTCCTGATCTTGATCGCCATCTGGGTGTTCTTCTTCAAGCAGATGCAAGGCGGTGCGGGCGGTAAGGCCATGGGCTTCGGCAAGTCCAAGGCGAAAATGCTGACCGAAAAGCAAGGCCGCGTAACCTTCGAGGACGTGGCGGGCATCGACGAAGCCAAGCAGGAATTGGAAGAAGTCGTCGATTTCTTGAAAGACCCGCACAAGTTCCAGCGCCTGGGCGGCAAAATTCCCAAGGGCTGTTTGCTGGTGGGCCCGCCGGGCACGGGTAAGACGCTGCTGGCGCGCGCCATCGCCGGCGAAGCCAATGTGCCGTTCTTCACCATTTCCGGCTCCGATTTCGTTGAAATGTTTGTCGGTGTCGGTGCATCGCGCGTGCGCGATATGTTCGAGCAGGGCAAGAAGAACGCGCCGTGCATCATCTTCATCGACGAAATCGACGCGGTGGGGCGGCACCGCGGCGCGGGTCTCGGCGGCGGCAACGACGAACGCGAGCAGACCTTGAACCAATTGCTGGTTGAAATGGACGGTTTCGAATCCAACGAAGGCGTGATTCTCATCGCCGCGACCAACCGTCCCGACGTTTTGGACCCGGCGTTGCTGCGCCCCGGGCGTTTCGACCGTCAGGTCACGGTGCCGAACCCGGACATTCTGGGCCGCGAGAAGATCCTCAAGGTCCACATGAAAAAGGTTCCACTGGCGCCCGATGTGGACGCTCGCGTGGTGGCGCGCGGCACGCCCGGTTTTTCCGGTGCCGATCTCGCCAACTTGGTGAACGAAGCGGCTTTGTTGGCCGCGCGCGCGGGCAAGCGCGTCGTCACCATGATCGACTTCGAAGCGGCCAAGGACAAGGTCATGATGGGCACGGAGCGCCGCTCCATGGTCATGACCGACGAAGAAAAGCAACTCACCGCGTATCACGAAGCGGGGCACGCGCTGGTCGGCATCCACATGCCGAAGTCCGATCCGCTGCACAAGGTCACCATCATTCCGCGCGGGCGCGCGCTGGGTGTGACCATGAACCTGCCGGAACGCGACCAATACACGTTCTCGCGCACGCAGTTGGAATCCAAGCTCGCCATGATGTTCGGCGGACGCATGGCCGAAGAGTTGATCTTCGGTGAGGAAAACGTCACCACGGGCGCGGGCAACGATATCCAGCAAGCCACCAACATGGCGCGCCGGATGGTGACCGAGTTCGGTTTTTCCGACAAGCTGGGGCGCTTGCGCTACAACGACAATGACGAAGAAATTTTCCTCGGCCATTCCGTCACCCAGCACAAGAACGTTTCCGATAAGACCGCCAGCCTCATCGATGAAGAGGTGCGCCGTTTGATCGACGAAGCGGAAACCCATGCGCGGCGTATCCTCACGGAACACCGCGATGAGTTGGAAGCCGTCACCCAGGCGTTGCTGGAGTACGAAACCCTTTCGGGTGACGAGGTCCAGGACATCATCGACGGCAAAGGCATCCATCGCCCAGACCCGGACGACACGCCGTCCGATACCGGGCGTAAGGCCTCCGTGCCGACGTCTGGCAAGGCGGCGGGCAAGAAAGACAGTCCCGGTATCGGCGGGGCGGAGCCGTTGCCGGAAGGATGATCTACCTGGGCTGATAAACATGCCGAGCCCCGCCTTTTCGTGGCGGGGCTTTGCGTTGGGGATACGCATTCCATGACCAAAATCTTCGCAGGTTTCTCTCTCGACCGACCGTTGCTGATGGGGATCGTCAACGCGACGCCTGACAGCTTTTCCGACGGGGGCGAAGCGTTCGCCTCGGACGATGCGGTGGCGAAGGGCCTGAAACTGGTTGATGAGGGTGCGGACATCATCGATGTCGGCGGTGAAAGCACCCGGCCCGGCGCCGAGCCCGTGAGCATCGAAGAGGAACTGCGCCGCATCATTCCCGTTGTCAAAGCGCTTTCAGAGGCCGGCGTGTGTGTGTCCATCGATACGCGCCACGCGGTGGTGATGGAAGAGGCCCTGGCCGCCGGGGCGGATATCGTCAACGACGTCACGGCCTTGAGCGGCGATAATCGCGCGCTCGACGTGGTGGCGCATGCGGGGGTGCCGGTGATCTTGATGCACATGCAAGGCGAACCCGGCACCATGCAAACCGAACCGTCCTACGAAGATGCCCCGAAAGAGATTTTGGACTATCTGACCCGTCGCGTGCAGGCTTGCGAAGCGGCGGGGATTGAGCGTACCAAGATCGCTATTGACCCCGGCATCGGCTTCGGCAAGACCGTCCAGCACAATCTGGAAATCCTCAAACATTTGGGAATCTATGATCAGCTCGGCCTGCCGGTGCTGTTGGGTGTGTCGCGTAAAAGTTTTATCGCCAAGGTTACGGGCGTGGATGATCCCAAGGCCCGTGTGCCCGGCTCCATCGCTGCGGCACTTGCGGGGATCGCGCGCGGGGTGAATATCCTGCGGGTGCACGATGTGGCCGCGACCAAGCAGGCACTGGATATCTGGCGAGCCATTGAGGCGGTTGATTGATGAAACAATCGGGCATCAAAATTTACCCGGCTTTAAGTGGGCTTCTTCTAAAAATATAGGTTACACTTTTTTGTTCTGTTGTTTGCGAGAGACGAGATGACACGCAAGCTTTTTGGTACCGATGGTATTCGCGGCACCGCCAATCAACATCCCATGACCGCCATGACGGCGTTGAATGTGGGCCAGGCGGCGGCGTTGCACTTCAAGCGCGGCGAACACCGCCACCGGGTGGTGATCGGCAAGGATACGCGGCTGTCGGGCTACATGATTGAGAACGCGTTGACCGCCGGCTTCTTGTCCTGCGGCATGGACGTGATCTTATCCGGGCCGGTGCCGACCCCGGGGGTGGCGATGTTGACGCGATCGCTCCGCGCCGATTTCGGGGTGATGATCTCTGCGTCCCACAACCCTTATCACGACAACGGTATCAAGTTTTTCGGCCCGGACGGTTTCAAACTTTCCGATGAGGTCGAACTGGAAATCGAAACGCGCATGTTCACGGACATGGCGCCGGACCTGGCCCCGTCCAAGGAACTAGGCCGCGCCAAGCGCCTGGACGACGTGGTGGGGCGTTACACCGAATACGTCAAACAAACCTTTCCCAAGGGCCGCACCCTGGACGGGCTTACGGTCGTCATCGACTGCGCCCACGGCGCGGCCTACAAGGTCGCGCCGGAAGTGCTATGGGAGCTGGGCGCGGAAGTGATCAAGCTGGGCGTCAATCCGGACGGTTTCAACATCAATGACGGATGTGGTTCCACCGACACGCACGCCATGCAAAGCGCGGTGGTGACCCACGGTGCGGATATCGGCATCGCGCTAGATGGCGATGCGGACCGGGTTCTGATCGCGGACGAAAAAGGCCAACTGGTCGACGGCGATCAGTTGATGGGGTTGATCGCATCCGACTGGGCGCGCGAAGGCATCTTGGAAGGCGGCGCGGTGGTCGCCACGGTGATGTCGAACTTAGGCCTTGAAAAGTTTCTCGAAAGCGAGGGACTCGATCTAAAACGCACCCCTGTGGGCGACCGCTACGTGGTGGAAGAAATGATGCGCAGCGGCTGCAATGTCGGCGGTGAGCAATCCGGCCATATCGTGCTGAGCGATTACGCCACCACCGGCGACGGTCTGATGGCGGCTTTGCAGGTCCTGGCGGTGTTGACCGCGAACGGCAAGCCGGCATCCGAAATCTGCCGTCAGTTCGATCCGTTCCCGCAATTGCTCAAAAACGTGCGTTTCGAAGGGACATCGCCACTGGATAAGCCGGACGTGGAAAAAGCCATATCGGACGTTGAAAAACGCTTGCAGGGCAGTGGGCGCGTGCTGATCCGCAAATCCGGAACCGAGCCGTTGATCCGCGTCATGGCCGAAGGCGAAGACGAGGCCCTGGTCGGTGAAGTGGTCGACGAACTGGTCGACCTGATCAGCCGGGCGGCGGCGTAACCCATGCAAGGGCGGGTGCTCATCATCGCGGGTTCGGATTCCGGCGGCGGCGCGGGCATTCAGGCCGACATCAAGGCCGTCACCGCGCTGAACGGTTTCGCCATGACCGCCATCACCGCCTTGACCGCGCAAAACACCCAAGGCGTTCATGCCGTGCATGAAGTGCCGGTGGACTTCATCTCCCGCCAGATCGAGGTGGTGTTGGACGACATCGGCGCCGATGCCGTGAAGATCGGCATGCTGCATCGCGCCGAAGTGATCGCAGCTGTGGCGGATGCGTTGGAAAAATTGGCGCCGGACGTACCGTTGGTTCTGGATCCGGTGATGATTGCCAAAGGCGGACATGCGCTGTTGGAACCGGACGCCGTTCAAGCCTTGGAGCAACGCCTGTTGCCGCGCGCCTCCCTGATCACCCCCAACGTGCCGGAGGCCGAAGCGCTGAGCGGCGTGAAGATCGATAGCCCCGCGGATTTCGGCCCGATCGGTGACAAGCTGTCCGGATTGGGTGCGCGCACGGTCCTGATCAAGGGCGGACACATGGACGGGCGTAAAGTGATCGATGTGCTGTGGAGCGGCGGTGGGCACGTGGAAGTGTTCGAAAGCAACCGTGTGACCACGCGTCACACGCATGGCACCGGATGTACGCTGGCCTCCGCCATTGCTTGCGGTTTGGCGCAAGGTTTGGACTTGGTCGCGGCGGTCAAGCGTGCGCGGGCCTACGTTTATCAAGCGATCCTGAGCGCGCCGGGGTACGGCACCGGGCACGGGCCGCTCGACCACGCCCATACGGTTGCGGAATTCAACGCAGACTGATTTACATCACCATGGATGCTGTCATGGTCTGGGGCTGAAGCGGCCCCGACATCAGCACGGCCCGCACTTGCAAAAGCGCGGCGCGCAATTGATCGCGGGTCGGCGCGGAGCCCAGGCAAAGCCGCAATGCGTGAGGGGTGGCGGTCTGCGTGGTGATAAACGATTCCGGTCCGGCCATGATCACACCGCGCTGATTGAGCTGGCGAATGGCTTCGTCGGCGTTGTGGGCGTCGGGCATGCGCAGCCACAAATGCAGGCTTTCCGATTGCTGGGCGAAATCGAAACCGTTCAGGATGTCGGCGGCCATACGGTTGCGTGCGATCATTTCCTGTTGGTGCCATTTGATGATGTCTCGCGCGACGCCTGAGGTGATCCACCGTGCCGCGATTTCGCCCATCAACGGCGGGATCATCCACCCGGTGATTTGCACGGCGCGGGTCAGCGTTGCGTACAGGGATTTCGGCGCCCGCATGCAGCCGACCCGCAGGCCCGGCGAGATGCTCTTGGCGAAGCCGTTGACGTAGATGGCGTTGTCCGGGATGAAATGGGCGAGGGGCGGGTCGCGGTGTTCGGGTTGGAAGCCGTAGACGTCGTCTTCGATCAGGATCAGGCCGTGGCGCAATGCCACTTCGGCGATGTCTTTGAGGCGTTGGGCGTTCATCGTTGCGGTGGTGGGGTTTTGGTGAACCGGCATAACGTAGGCGACGCGCGCGCCGGTCTCGCGCACCGCGGCGTCCAAGGCGTCCGGTAGGATGCCGTATTCATCCATCGCCACCGGGCGCACGCGTGCGCCCATGTGCGCGGCCAGGGACGTCATACCCGGATAGGTCAATTCTTCGGTCAGCAAAACATCCCCCGCTTTGAGCAGGCCCAACGCGCACGCCGCCATGGCGTGCTGTGCGCCGCTGGTCAGCACCAAATCGTCCGCATCCGCTTTGAGGCCGACGTCTTGCAGCAAGTTCGCCATGGCCGCGCGATGTTGGGACAAACCGGGGGCGGGATTGTACTGGGTCAGTACATCCAAGCCATTGGCTTGGGACAGGTCCGCCAAAGTCTGGGCCAGGGCTTCGGCCTCGGGCCCCGGCGCGGGGCGGTTCATGGACAGATCGACGGTGCCGTCTTCGGCGTAGTCGTGGAGCACCGAGTTGTCGCTGCGCGTCAGGATTTCGCGTTGGCGGTCCAATGGTATCGGGAAGACGCGCCGTTCCTGGGCCGGGTCGATCACGTAGGTGCCGCTGCCGACACGACCGCCGGCCATGCCGCGGCGTTGCAGTTCCGCATAGGCCCGGGTGACGGTGCCCACCGTGACGCCCAGGCGGTAGGCCAAGTCCCGGTGCGTGGGCAATTTGACCCCGGCGGCCAGGGTGCCGCTGGCAATGTCCTCGCAAATGGCGTCGGCGATGGCACGATATTTGGGGCCAATGCGGCCATCCAGGTTCGGGGAATATATTGTCATGGTGACAATAATCGCATTGACGCCTAATTGTGTCAAGCGTAATGTGTGAATGTACTTAATTGCAGACGGGGAAAGTCCCATGGATCGACACAATTGTACCGATACAATTTCCGGTGCCGCTTTGTCGTCGGCCCTGCCCCACTCGTGGCATGGCTGGCTCGAAGACGGCAAGAATCTTCTTGTTGCCGACGTCAAGCGCGCCATGACCCGAATGAAATTCTGGATCGCCCGCGACCGCTCGCGCCGTGAGTTGGCCCAATTGGATGATCATTTGCTGGCTGACATCGGTTTGACGCGCGACCAAGCTCAGATCGAAGCTGCGAAGCGTTTCTGGGAAAATTGACACTCCCCCGCCCGATGCGCCCGGTTGTTTCGTCAATCGGGCGCAGAAGGGGCAGAAGGCGGTCTCGACATGACGGACTATGCCAAAACATCCCGCACCACACTGAAACGTGCTTGGCGGCGCGGCAGTTATGAGCGCGCCACCGTGCACGCCATCATCGATGAGGCGCTGGTCGCCCATGTTGCGGTGGCCACTGAAGGCGGTGTGATGAACATTCCCACGTCTCACTGGCGCATCGGGGAACAAATCTTCATCCACGGCGCGGCCAAGGGCCGGTCCTTGCTGGCCCTGGAAAACGGCGCGGAAGCTTGCATCGCCATTTCCCTGTTGGATGGCGCGGTGTTCGCGCGTTCGGTGTTCGCCCATGCGGTCAACTTTCGTTCCGTTTTGATCTACGCCAAGGGTCAAGTGGTTGCCGACGGCGACAAAGAGCGGGTGCTCAAGGCGTTTATCGAAAAGTATGCCCGTGGCCGTTGGGATCATTTGCGCCCGCTCACCGAACAGGAGATGAAGGCAACCAAAGTGATTGCCTTCGATTTGACGGAAGTTTCCGCCAAAATCCGCACCGCGCCGCCAAACGATGACGATTTGGAGTATGATGTGTGGGCGGGCGTGGTGCCTTTGGCGTTGCAACCGCAAGCGCCGGAAGAATGCTTGAAGGCCGATCGCAGCCGTCCCTTGCCGGACGGGTTGTTGCCTCATCTCGCCTCGCCAAATTCTTGAAAGCCGCGTTGATGTCCCAAGCGATGCCATCATCGAACGCCGTACAGCACGAAAATCTCTGGCTGTCCGCCATGCCGGTGACATTCGTTCTGCTGTGGAGTACGGGCTTTCTCGGCGCGAAGCTGGGCTTGCCGTATGCCGAGCCGTTCACCTTTTTGCTGTGGCGTTTCGTTATTCTCACCGCGTTGTTGGGCGCCGTGGCGGTGGCGATGCGCGCGCCGTGGCCTGCGTCATGGGCGGACGTGAGGCGCATCGCCTTGGTTGGCCTGTTGGTGCACGGCGCTTACTTAGGCGGCGTGTTCTATTCCATTCACGCCGGGCTGCCGGCGGGCATCAGCGCGTTGATCGTCGGCCTGCAACCGGTGCTGACCGCCGTTGGTGCAGGTCTGTTTTTGGGCGAACGTATCCGTCCCCGCCAATGGTTGGGCTTCGTGCTCGGCCTGATGGGCGTGGCGTTGGTGCTGGGAGAAAAAATCACACTCGACATTCGCAGCGTCGATGGTGTCGCCGCCGCCGTGTTGGCGTTGTTCGCCATCACTTCGGGCACGCTCTATCAAAAACGGCACGGCAGCGCCACCGACCTGCGCAGCGGTTCCGCCTTGCAATTCGCCGTCGCCGCCGTGCCGATGGTGGTGCTGGCCTGGATGTTCGAAAGCCGGGCCGTGGCGTGGAGTGGAGAGTTCGTCTTCGCGCTGGGCTGGCTGGTGGTGGTGTTGTCGGTCGGCGCGATCAGTCTGTTGT
>JANQJR010000048.1 GCA_028281525.1 Magnetovibrio sp. | reverse complement strand
TGGAAGAACCGACAACGCGGATCTGATCGCGCGCTTCCGCGGCACCGGCAACAAAAACACCAGCGACTGCAAAAACGCTTAGGGCTTGCTTGAACATGTTGTTCAATCTCCTCTCGGGATACACAAACTGAAAGTCGGCAGACTCCTTATGAGCGCCATATGGGGCGCACGCTAGTGCCCTGGAGAGTCTCTTTTATGAACTATATGTTACAGGTTTGTGACAAACGACAAATCGCGGATTTGTGCGGGTTTCAGCCCTCAAAAATCGGCACTTGCACACTGAAACGCGACCCTTTTCCGGTCTCGCTTGTGGCCTGTAACCTGCCTCTGTGACGATTCAGGATATGCTTGACGATGGCGAGTCCCAGACCGGTACCACCCATAGCGCGAGACCGCCCTTTGTCTACACGGTAAAAGCGTTCCGTCAGGCGCGGCAAGTGCTCCGCTTCAATGCCCTCACCTTGGTCTTCGACGGTGATTTCAACACCTCGTTCCCCGGTTTCCGGCAAGACGGGGATCGTGCGCCCCGTTATGGTGACCGCCGTATCGTCAGCGCCGTATTTGACGGCGTTGTCGATCAGGTTTTCAAACACTTCGCACAACTCGTCCTGGTTGCCCGCGACTTCGGGCAGGTCATCAGGCAAGGCCAGGTCGATCGACATGCCCTTTTTGGACGCCTTGATCGTCGCAGCCTCGCTCACCCCCGCCAAAACCGCCGCCAGCGATACGGATTCGGTGGGACGGATGTGTTCATTGACCTGGATTTTCGAGAGCGACAGAAGATCGTCGGTCATGCGGCTCATGCGCTGCGCCTCGCCCTCCATAATGCCGAGAAAGCGGGCGCGCGCCTCTTCATCGTTTTCCGCGGTGGTCTGCAGGGTTTCGATGAACCCGGCCAAGGCGGCGAGCGGCGAGCGCAGCTCGTGGCTGACGTTGGCGACGAAGTCGGCGCGCATGGCTTCCGCTTCCTTCAGGGCCGTCAGTTCATGCAGCGCCACCACGGCGTTGACCGGCTGCACATCCTCCCCCGACAGCCCCACCACTTGCAGCTGGTAATAACGGCGCATGGGGCTTTCGAACATCAAGTCCACGCCAGTTCCCGGAATTTCACCTGTCACGGTGCGCCGGATCGCTTGCTGCGCTTCGGGTTGGCGCAGGATCAGGCAAATGTCGCGCCCATGAATGCCCACACCCAACAGCTCATCCGCGGCGCGGTTGGCCGCCAGGACGCGGCGCCGTTCATCCAACAGCAGAACCGGCCCAGGCAAAGCGTCCAAGATCGCCGGGTCCATAGCCTGCTGCGGTTGCCCCTCGGGCTCGGGCAAAACATGGTTATTTCGCCGCCCCGCCCATATCGCCCCCAGGCCCAGCAGCACGATACACGCCAAGACGTCCGAATCGTCTAAAGCCCCATCCAGGGCAAACGCCGCCAACGCCACGCCCCCCGGGATCAAAGCGATCAGCGGCGCGAAGGAAAACCCGGATGATGGAATGCGTCTCATTGTCTACAAAAAATCATTTTGTGCGAATGCTCTAGCGGCGCTTGAGCGCCCACAACAGCTTAGGCAATCCCCACGCCAAAGAGAAGTGGATTACAGAAATATTACGGACATCCGCGCGCATCCGCACTTAAGGGTTTGGCATTGGTCACGCCTCTCCCATATGTAACCTGTGAGTGAATTTGATCGCCGTCATCGATTTTCGGGAGGTACGACTACAATGGGAACCGACAACCCGACCAGGCACGACCTGTGCCGCCAAAGTAAAGCCGGAAAAGTTTCGCGATTTCTCAGCACCCTCGCGAACACGGAGCGTTTGATGATCGTCACGTTGTTGCATGAGATGGGCGAATTGCACGTGAACGAATTGGTCAAAATCTTAGGCGCGAAACGCACCAGCATCTCGCGTCACCTCTCGCTATTGCGTGCGCAGCGACTGCTCACCGCCCGGCGCAAACACAACCGCATCTATTATACGCTCGGCGATCCCAAAGCGGCGGCTTTGGTCATGACCTTGGGCGTGACTTCTACCCGGTAATATTGTTACCTCGCCTCATCAAAAAAACTGCCCGCAATTTCAAAGGCTTAATATCATGCTACTACACCTGCCCAGCCCCAAAGAAACTTTGTTTTGCAGGCACTTAGCGTTTTGATCTAGTATTTTCCCAACCTAATATAATTCAAACTAAACAAAACCGCGCCCGAACCGGGGGGAATAACATAATGGATGAATGCGCAGCTCTCGAATGCAATGAGGTCAAGGCAGCCTGCCAGGAAATGGCGTGCACCGAACTTCTGGAATACCTCATTAAAGACAAATTCGCCGGAAAAGTGGTGGTGACCGCGTCGCTGCGCGCACGCTCCATCGTGGTGCAACAGATGCTGTCGGAAATCGATGCGAACATTCCCATCGTTTACTGCAACGCCGGCAAGGTGTTTCCGGAAAGCGAAGAGTACAAGGCCGACATGATCAAGCGCTTCGGCTTCACCAACGTCTTGGAGCCCATCGGCGAAAATGAAACCCGGGTGCGTCCAGACGACCACGACCATATCGAATGGGTCAAGGCGCGCTACGACCGCAACCACGGCGCCACCCAGGAAGCCATGCACTTAAACGCCACGCTGGCCGATTACGACTGCTGGATCAGTGCGGTCTATCATTTCGACCAGGACAAGACCACCCGTTCCCGGGTTGAGCGCGAGGGGCTTTTGGTGCGCGTCAATCCGATCCTGGATTGGGACCAGGAACGCGTTCAGAATTTCATGACGCAATTCAATCTGCCGTACCACAAGCTGGCCAGCGTACCGGTGGACATGGACAAAAAACACGGCGACGGCACCGACGTGATGACGTTTGCCTTTTAAGGCGTTTTCGACACAGCCAAAACCAAACCGCAAACGCAAAAAGCGGGTGATCGGCACTGTTTCGATCACCCGCTTTTCCTGTATGGGTTTGTCTGGATTTTTTTGCGCAGCACAGAGGCTGAATGCGCGATTTCCGTCTCAGACGTGACGTTCGGGCTCAACCGCCTTCGGTTCTCTTTGCTTCCTCCATCCGCTTTTCCCGGTCTCTGGACAGACAGCATTGTTCATATGTCAGTCCCGAGCCGCATGGGCATGAATCGTGAAGCCCCGGCTTCACATTCGTATCGGACAGCGACACGGGGATCGGCACGCCGCTCGCCTGTTTGACGCCATACAGCAGCAAAATGGCTTCGGGAATCAAATCCGGCGCCATGGCCTGTGTTTTTTCGTCCATATCCGATGCGCCTTCACGCTGGTCTTCCGGCAAATCCGCATATGCGCAAAGTCGTTTCAAGGTGGACAAGGCTTGGTGCGCATCTTCGCCGCCCCACCCGCCGTCATGGCTTCCGAACATGTCCCAAGCTTCGGGGCGCATCACCATGGCGCGTGAGAAGCCACCAGCCCAGCCGCTCCAATCCGGACCTCCCTCATCGCCCTGGTCGTAAATCGGATGGACGAAACCTTGATACAACCCAAAAAGAACCTGTTTGAAGCATGCAATGATCACGCCTTTGATGGTGCGGAGCTGTTCGCTGTCGACGTCGATCCCCCCCTCGCCCCACACTTGGTCAATCCATTCCGCAGGCAGTACGGGATCTGGGCAAACGATGATGCCCGCCATAAAACCATCCAACTGGCTTATGGACATGGCCTGATCCGTGACCATGTCCGAATTCAAAAGGGCGTCCAACAAGTCCAAGTGGTCCGTGTGTTCGTTTTCGTGCATGCAGTCCTCGGTCTAATCGTAATTTTGCCGCCTTTCGGCGACGTCTCGGTTCTATGGGGGAGGTCGTCGATGGTACGAAGGTCGTATCGATATGGCCCAGCTGAGCCAACGTTTCAAGAATATTACCCGCACCTGGAATACAGAGGAACCGAGAAAGAGGAACGAAACCGCATGGCCTGGACTGGTCACCGGGCGCTGTTAAACGCTTTTAGACTTCGACAATGTCGGGCAGGCGCTGGGCCACTTCCCGCCACGACGCGCCTGGATCGAGCACGTCCACCACCTGCGCCATGGGGGTGGCCCAGATTTTGTCGAAGTTGATCTCGCCGTCTCGGGTACCGTCCCAGGCGAGCCATTCCTGGGGCGGTGTGAAGCGGGCGTTGACGCCAATCTTGTTGCCGCGCGCATCCATACGATACCACCCCAAACGCGGCAAATGCACGACGTTGAGGCCATGCAGCACATAGGGCTGGTTCTCACCCTTGAGGCGCTGATAGCTCAATCCCGCCGGAACGCCCGACGCCCTGAGCAGCGCCGCCAGAAGATGGCTTTTTGCGTAACAATACCCCGTTTTGTGCAGCAGAACGTCGGAAGCCTTGCACGTCACCGGGCCACGTTCGAAGTCGCCCGAATGCTGAATTTCGTCCCGCACCCATTCAAAACAGGCCTTGGCGATGTCCTCGTCTCCGTGGCGGTCGTAAGCCAGCAATTCGGCGCGTTCCTGAATGACCGGATGGCTGACGTCGATGACGTCGCACTCCGCCAGGAACGGGTCGTACTTCGCCACATCCAAGGGCTTGGGTTGCGGCCGGGCAAAAGGGTGTGCGCGCGCTTGCAGTGTCACGTTGCTCGTCTCAATCCATGGACAAATGGTCGTCTGGCGACGCCAAACAACCACACTTGCGTGACAGGTGTATGAATCTCAGCGCCGAATCGTATCAGCAAGGCGGATAAACTAGTTAACCGCCGCATGCAGACTGGTCTCGAAACGCCCCGTGTTCGCATTCCAGCGGTGCAATTGATACAGCGGCTTACCATCCAAGTCCGGTGGGAATTCGCCAAGACGGTTATCAGCCGGCAACGACGGCGCGCAGGAAGCATAGCAGGTTTCCAACTGTACGCCGTATTGGCGGTGCATGTGACCGCAGAACATGTGCACGACTTGGCTGTGCTGTCTGATCAGTTGCAAGAACGCATCGGCCAGGACAGGGTCGTCGAACTGAAACTGATAAGGGTCCGACGCTGCGGTCACTTTGAACGGCGGGTGATGCATGAACAGCGCGGTGGGGGTATTCGGCTGTTCTTTGAGCATCTCTTCCAGAACGCACAGCCGCACCGAACAGGTGGTGCCGATGTTGCGTTCCCGGTGTTGAGTATCCATGGCGATGAGGCGCACGGGGAATTTGTCGATGCTGTACATCAAAAAACCGTCCACCAGGGCGGCATCGCCAAGGTCCTTCATGGCCGCCACCAGATTTTCCCCGAGATCGCGGTTGCCCAGGGAACAATAAAGCGGTATGGGCAGTGCGCTCATGATGGATTTGACGATGTCGTAATATTCAGGCTTGCCGCCATGGGTTACATCGCCGGTGTGCAGCACCAGATCGGGCTTTTCGTCCAGGCCATTGATGTGTGCGACAAACGTCTCCAACGCCTGTAGGCGTCCGTTCATTTTGGCGTCATCCGGGCCGGCCGGTGGGGTAATGTGGGTATCGGTAATCTGGGCGATCAGCATGAAGTGTGTACCGTCTGAGCTGCACAGGCGCAGCACCGAAAAAAAGCGTTCGCTAATATACGGTATTTTGCGTTTTTGGGGACGGAAAATGCGCTATTTATGTACCCAGAACCCACATTGTCTGCGCATGAAAGAAACAGAGTCCGGACCCGAGCATGAGCGATTCCATTCTTGAATTGACCGCCCGCCTGACGCGCTTTCGCGACGACCGCGATTGGCGCCAGTTCCACAGTTTGAAGGATCTGATCCTGTCCGTCGGCATCGAAGCCGGTGAGTTGCTGGAACTCACCCAATGGAAGGACACCCGGGCGGTGGAGGACGCCATCACCGACCCGGATTTCCGCGACCGTTTGGGTGAGGAGGTCTCCGACGTCTTTCTCTATCTGTTGCTGATCGCGGAGCGCGCAGGCATCGACATCATCGAAGAAGCGCACCGCAAGATCGACAAGAACGACGCCAAATACCCCGTCGGCAAATCTAAAGGGAACGCGAAGAAGTATACGGAGTTGTGATCCTTCACGATCAAGCCCAGCCCCAAACAAAAAGCCGTCCCCATATGGACGGCTTTTGTATATCTGGCGGATGCGTGCGGCTCGACGCTTTTAATAGAAGCGCCTTTAATGAATCGGTACCTTGCGCACGCCAGCGATTTCCGGCTCTTCGACGATCGCGCCACCCACTTCGATTTCTTCGGGCGTGGCGTCGCGAACTTGCAAAACCTCAAGCTTGAAGATCACCAGACGGCCGCACAGCGGGTTATTGCCGTCCACCGTCAGGGTCTTGTCGTCCATGCGGGTCACGATGAAGTTGCGGGGTTCGCCTTTTGCGTTCTCCATGGTGATGGTGATGCCGACTTCGCGGTATTCTTCGGGAACGTTTTCGATTGCGTCCGTAAAGACCAAGGATTCATCGCGCGGGCCGTAGAGTATGTTGCAGTCGATCGGTACCTCGATGACGTCGCCGACCTTCTTGCCTTCCAGCTCCATCGTGACGCTTTGGTCCAAGGCGCAATCCATGCCGTGCACGTAGCCGATCGGGTACTCGACGGACACCAGGGTTTCGCCGGACTTTTGGTCGATCACCTTGTAGCTGAGTTCGACGAACTTGTTCTCTTGAATGGTTTCGCTCATACCAAATCCACACTGAGCCTAAAAAAAACTGGGCCTAAAAAAACTGGGCCTAAAAAACAGACGCGCCGAACACTTTGATGGCACCGTCTTCATCATAGCCCAAGACCAAACGGCCGAGCCACTCGCCTTCCTTTTTGGTGCTGCGAAGACGGTAGAGAACTGTCACGTGCTCGCCACGGCGGATGATGCCGAGGTAATCGTAGGTTTCGGAGAGGCTGCGGGTCAGTTCGCTCTTGGCGAATTGTTTGCCGATTTCAACCTCGTTCAAGCCTTGGACCAAGCTGTAGTGGAAATTGCGGATGAACTTTCCGTATTCACCTTCGTTGGAGAAGCGGATCATATCCGACCACATGGGTTCGGCGGCCGCCAGAATTTCATCATCCGTGAGTTCGATAATGTTCATGTATGCTTCCCGTTTCTGGAAGAAGAGACCTTGCCAAGGCCATAAAAAAAGATCAACACACGCAATGTTGATCTTTTTTCAAGGCCCCGGCAGAAACCCTTGAAGGGCCTCTGCCGGGCGTATGAAGGTTACTCGGCTGCTTGCGCTTCGTCAGCGTCAACCAAGTGGTACAAGGGTGCCTTCTCCATGGTGTATTCGCCGGTCTTCGGATCACGACGGGACACGGTCAGGACGTGCCAGTTTTCGTCATCCAGCTTCATGACGTCACCACGGTAGTAGTAGCCCGGCCAGCGGGTTTCCTTGCGGAACAGGGTGTGCTGCATGACACATTCGGACGTGCGGTGGCGGTGCTTGACTTCCCAAGCACGCAGCAGTTCGTGCAGGTCCTTGGCCGCAATTTTCTCAAGATCTTCTTCCATGATCTTGAGCTTCATGAGACCGATGTTCAGCAGCTTGTCGTTGGTCACGTAGTTGACCGTCACACCGGCGCAGTACTCGTCCATCAGCTTTTGCAGACGGTCGAGAGCCTGACGCGGGTTGTGGTAGTTCGGATTGACGTCGCCCGCGACGATGTCGTTGCGGTGGACCTTATAGTGTTCCAGCGGCTTGTAGACTTCTTCCTTCAGCTTGTTGATTTGCTGATCGGAAACACGGATGCCTTCGGCCTTGCCGTCGTCGATGTACTTACAAGCGGCCTTCGCAGCAATGCGGCCTTCGGTGAAGGAACCGGACGAGAACGCGTGCGGCGTACCACCGACCGCGTCACCGGCGCCGAACAGGCCTTCGACGGTCATCATGCGGTTGTAACCCCACTGGTATTCCGGCGGAGAAATGTCTTCCGGACCGGAGCACCATGCGCCGCAACCGGTGGCGTGCGAACCCATAACGTACGGCTCGGACGTCGTCAGTTCCGGGTTCTGGTTCTTCGGATCCACGTCCGTAGCGGCCCACAGCACGGCCTGACCGACGGTCATGCCCAAGAAGTTGTGCCAGCCGATCTCTTCGAGATGCGGGTCCTGGAACGAGTGCATGGTGACCATGTGGATCGGACCGCGGCCCGCGTTCACCTCGTTGATGAGCGCGTGGTTACGCAGGCAGGTCGGGATCGGACGGTGGGTCCGGTGAGAAACTTCCGGATCCAGGTATTCCTTACCGACCATTTCCTGCAGGGCCGGGAACCACTTGGATTCGTATTCTTCACCGTAAGCGTTCTGGGTGTAGGTCTTCAGGTGCAGGAAGTACGCACCGACCGGGCCGTAACCGTCTTTGAAGCGGGCCAGAACGATACGGTTTTCCATCTGGGTCATCTTCGCGCCGGCGTTGATCATCAACGCGTAAGCGGAACCGGACGACCACGGCGCGTACCAAACGCGACCAGCGCCTTCGCCGACGGAACGCGGCTTGAAGATGTTGGACGCGCCACCCGCACCGCAAACCACGGTTTTGGATTTGAAGACGTGGAAGTTACCCGTGCGAACGTTGAAGCCGACGGCGCCGGCGATGCGGTTTTCCTTGGCTTCGTCGAGCAACAGGTGAGTCACGCAAACACGGTTGTAAACCTTGTCGGCCGACTTCTTCGCGGCTTCGGCCACGAGCGGCTTGTAGCTCTCACCGTGGATCATGATCTGCCAGCGGCCTTCACGCAGGTAAGAGCCCTTTTCCAGGTCGCGCATGATCGGCATGCCCCACTCTTCGAACTGGTGCACCGCGGAATCGACGTGGCGGGCCATGTCGAACAGCAGATCTTCACGCACCATGCCCATCAAGTCGATGCGCGCATACCGCACGTGGTCTTCCGGGTTGTTCTCACCGAAGCGGGTGCCCATGTAGCAGTTGATCGCGTACAGGCCCTGGGCCACAGCGCCGGAACGGTCGATGTTGGCCTTTTCGGCAATGACGATTTTCTTGTTCTTACCCCAGTAACGGGATTCGAAAGCCGCACCGGTACCGCCAAGGCCAGCACCCGCGACGAGGATGTCGATATTGTCTTCGACGATCGTTTTGTAAGCCATTAGTAGGACACCCCTTCCTTCATCTTAAGGCCGTTGGATTCCAGGGTGTGAATGTCACCGTCATCCATGCGGATGTACTTCGGCTCGTTATAGAGCAGCTGGCTGTCACGTTGTTCCTGGGTCGGTTCCGCAGCATCCTTCAATTGCGGAATATACTTGCCCCACGGCTTGGTGGTGATCGGCGCCAGCAAGTTCAGGTCTTTTTCGCCGTTGCGGTGCTTGATGCGCCAGGCGATGACACCCTTTTCCTCATCGCGGAGAACGCGAACGCTGTGGCCCAGCGGCGCAAAGTCAGCGTAACCACGAACGTCGATCGCGTTCTGCGGGCAGGCCTTCACGCAGGAATAGCATTCCCAGCACATGTTCGGTTCGATGTTGTAGGCACGACGGTAGGTCGTGTCGATGTGCATGATGTCGGACGGGCAGATATCAACGCAGTGTCCGCAGCCGTCGCATCGTGTCATGTAGACAAAAGTAGGCATAATTCGTTTCCTTCCCTGTTAGAAAGAATCTCTCAGGTTTGATTAGTAGTGCTTGGGCTGCTCGCGCTTGATGCCAAGTCCCATATAGGACGGGCTGGTGCCCATGTATTCCGGGATATCGGGGAACCGCTTCTGCAGCGCGGGATCCGTCAACTCACCCAGTTCGGGCAGGTTTTCCATGGAACCATCGGCTTTGATGACGCGCTTGTTGAACGCAGCGGCCGGCTTGAAGAACATGTGGGCGAATTTCGACCACAACACACCGCCGAACAGAACCGTCGCGGAAATGATGAACAGGGCCAAGGTAACGGTCGTCCAAACGGGAACGCCCATGGCTTGCAAGATGCCCCAGAGCAGACCGAAGGTCGTGGTGCCCAGCAGCGACAGAATGAACATGTCCGCCTTCACGATGCGATACCACGGAACGCCTTCAGCAGAAACATCGACACGGATGGCAAACCAGAACCAGTAGCCGCCGAACATGACCATGGCGGCGCCCAGATACCAAAGCTGGGAAACGATGCCCGGCGCATCTTTGGTCGGATACGCAAACACCAAGGCGATGGTCGCCACAAGGAACAGGATGAACCCGTACATGGTGAACAGGTGCGAAATCCGGCGTTTCGGATTGCAGAATTCGCCAGAGGTCGCCACATCGACGAGAGCAGTCTGGACGGCGATACCGACCTTCTCGCCACCGCCCAGTTCACGCGTGCGGTTGGCTTCAGCCGCTTTGGCTTTGGCAAAAAAGTACTTGGCGCTTTTCTTGTGGATCATGTCGATAATGGTGCCGCCAACGACCAGGATAGCCATCAAGATGACATAAGCCTGGATAACGTCGAGCGGGATGATCGTCGCAAGATCAGCGAATGGATTAATAGCGAACATCGATTCCTCCCGTGTCGCAGTCGTCAATTATTGATCAATCTTTAACAGACCTCTTTCATTAGCGGGGCATTATATAAAGGAATCTTCATTTGACAACGAGAATGATCAAACGCCCGGAAATTAAATGTTTTGACTGGGTATGTATTGGAAATAATTGCATTTCACACTCTCTTTATCAGTAAGATACCACCGGATAAATAATCATTCTAAGTTGCAGATAGGCGGTTTGCCGGCCCTGTAAGCCGTACATTCCAACCCACTTTAGAACGCCGCCAAACTTCGAATCTAGAATGATGCAAAGCACAAAATCCAAGAACGCCATTAATACTTATTCTCATCATTATGCTTCATGATCTCTTTCGGCAACGACACGCACCTCAAACCCGGGCTGACCGACGCCGAAGCCAAATCGACTGTCTCCAGAATCGAATGCTCCCAAACGCCGGGGTGAGATCCAGCGCTTCACAAACCGGATGGTCTTCATCTTTTTTGAAGTGCGATTTTCATCACGTTTGAACGGGCCGTGCCGCTTACATCACTGCGCCCACGCAAGCGCGTTTGCCCGGCGTTTGAGCGATCGGAAAAAAAGCTGCTTTACCTCAACCCCCACCATTCTATATATTCCGTTTTTGAAATATGAGAAAACCATCATACCGGGGTGGAATGATTTGCGGTTTCGCAGGGCGCTGTCTCGGTTTGCAACTAGACAACAGGTGAGTTGAATTATGGGTAACGTAAACGCTAAGGATCCGGTTCCTGATGGAAAGACCCGCTTCTTCACGACGAAGCAGCAGCCGCAAAACGAAAAGGGTTTCGTCGGCTACAAGACCGAATGGGTCGAGTGGCAGAAGGAAGTGCCCTACGAAACGCCGAAGAAGCCGTAAGGCAACCAGCCGGGCACACGACGCCCGATCAAGAATGCATAAGGGGGGCGCCAACCGGCGCCCCCTTTTCTTATGGCCGTCTTATGGCCGTGCCCCATCCATCATCGCCATCCCCGGATCGAGACGCTTTTCTCGTGCAGGTTATTCTCTAGCGTAATATGCTCGCAATACGAATATGTATATCCATATAATCTAACACCACGTGTTTTGTTATATGGGAGGAAAACATGACGACACCCACTCACAATCACACCCTACCTCGTACGGACGGACCTTACAAAATACCCCTTGCCGCCGCGGCCTTGGTGCTGCTCGGCGCGTGCGCGGACACAGTCTATACATTTCAGGATTTCCACGACGACGGAACTTCGTCGAACGCTCAGATCTACAAGATCAGCGAAGGGGGCGGGGCGACCAATTTGTCCAACAACGCACATTACGACACCTCAGCAGATGTCCGCCACGATGGCGAAAAGATCGTGTTCCGCTCCGTGCGCGGCGGGGCCGACGGGCACCTTTACACCATGGACATGGACGGCTCCAATCAGGCCGTGATTCCAAACACCTTGTCCGCCGGCGCGCCACGCTGGAGCAAGTTCACCGACTCGTCGATCATCTATTTCACCAACGACATTCACACCGCCACCGAGGAAATCTGGCGCATCGATACGAACGGCAGCGACAAAGTGCAAATTACCTTCCCCGGCGCGAACAGAAGCGACGAACTGGCCGAAGACATCGACGGCAAGCACATCATCTACCAACGCTATGACAGAGACACCCGCGACCGAGATCTGTATGTGAAGTACGTCTGGGACGACCGCCCCGAACAGCGCATGACCAACACGCCGGACGTTTCGGAATCCCTGCCCGTAGCGTCCCACGATGGGTCCATGGTGGCGTACCGCGCCTTTCACGGTGCGGGCGTCGACGATCAAATCATCGTCGCGCAATTCACCGGGGCGGGTCTGATGACGCTCCACACTATCAATCCGGACATGCCGGTGAACACCAACATATCCGGCCTCGATTTCTCACCCAACGACGCGGGCATCTATTTTTCCGCCCAAGCCGACGACAGCGCGCTCAACCCCATCAACCGCCGCCAGGAGCTGTTCTACATCAACCTGGACGGCACCGCGCAGGTGCGCCTGACCGACAACACCGATTCCGACACCTACCCCAGCACCGTGCCGTAAGCGCGACCACTTAACCCATACAAAAAGGGGAGAAGCCTGGGCTTCTCCCCTTTTTTTTCGGAACGCCGTGCGTCCTGATTTCAAGGCCGCCCCGATTACAAGGAGGCATAGTATTCCTGCAAAACCTTGACCACTTCCGGGCGGGAGAATTCGGGCGGAATGTCTTCGCCCGCGCTGAGCATCTCGCGCTGTTTGGTTCCGGAAATCGACACGTGGTATTTTTTGTCGTGCGGGCAGGTTTTGGCGGTCGCCATGCCCATGCACTTCTTGCAGTAAAACGTGATGTCGATCTTCAAAGGCTGGGTTTCCAGCGCGCCGTCCCACAGCTTATCGAAGATGTGCTGCGCGTCGAACGGGCCGTAGTAATCGCCCACGCCCGCGTGATCGCGGCCAACGATCAGGTGCGAACAGCCGTAGTTCTGACGGATCAGCGCGTGGAACAGGGCTTCGCGGGGACCCGCGTAGCGCATTTCGATGGGATAGCCCGCCTGGATCACGGTGCCCGGGACGAAGTAGTTGTCGATCATCGCCTGGATGGCCTTGGTGCGCACATCCGCCGGAATGTCACCCGGCTTCAACTTGCCCAGCACCTGGTGGATGTAGACGCCGTCGGTGACTTCCACCGCGATCTTCGCCAGGTGTTCGTGGGAGCGGTGCATGGGGTTGCGGGTCTGGAACGCCGCGACCGTGGACCAGCCCTTGTCTGCAAACGAAGCACGCGCTTCCGCCGGGCGCTGGTAGAGATCACCGAACAGGCCCGGGAATTCGCCTTCGTCGAACACGGTCAAGGAACCGGCCAAGGCCACATCGCGCTGCGCGTTGACCTTTTGCACGCCCGGGTGCTCCCCATCGGTGGTGGTGTAGACATGCTGGGCTTCGAAGGCCTTGTCGTCCGCAGACAGCGCGAACTTCTCCGACACCTGCATGATCGCCATCACGGTGCCGCTTTCTTCGTCGACCAGCGCGACTTCCTCTTCTTCACCGATGGAATCGGCCAGGGCCTGATCGGCGGTCAAGGTCACCGGGATCGGCCAGAACAGGCCGCTCGCCAACTTCATGTCCTTGCAGGTGCCTTCCCAGTCGGCGCGGCTCATGAACCCGTCCAACGGCGTGTACGCGCCCATGGACAGCATCAACACGTCCGAGGTTTCCTTGGAATTCATCGGCACCTGCTTGAGGCCCGCGGCATGGGATTTCAGCGCGGCGCGCTCGGTTTCCGGCGCCAACAGCGGCTTCAAGCCCTCGCCGCCGTGCGGTTCGACCAATTTCGACATATGGATTACTCCCCCTGTTATGAGTGGATTATGAGGCCCGCCCCACTCACCTCAGGGACAGACCGAAAATTGCGTCGGCCTGCTTTGTAGCAAAAGATGTGCAATGCCCGCCATCGAAAATTATAAAAAATGAATATACGAAACGAATATGCGGGGCGGGAGTGTGGAACACGTTCGGGTTACCCATCAGATAGGAAAGGTAAAAAAGCGCCCCGCCCTGTCGAGCGGCAACACGCCTCACTACTGGCAGAATGTATCGCATCTGTATGGCGCTAGGATATATGTCTTTCTGAGGTGGAAGGTTGCGGCTGGACCGCGGGCTAGGGTCAAGGCTTCAAGCCGTTGGCGGGAGGGCATCAAACCCCGAAGCCGGATGCCCCCGGTCACGGCGTCGAGGCGATGCAAATGGCTGCCCTATGAAAAATAAATAAAATTCATGATTCCAAGGCCCTGGCGGGCTTTTTCCATTCGATAAGGTTCGAGTTTGGCTTCTCTCTTGCGCCGATCCGTATTACATTTGCTTCGGGTACTGCATAAGGTTGGGGCGCAGATTTTGGATTCCATACTTTTCTCTATCGATTACCGCAATCCGGCATGGATCGCCGTGGCGTTCGTGTCCGGGTTGCTGTTCCGCCAGATCAACCTGCCGCCGATGCTGGGCTTCCTGTTGGCGGGATTCGTGCTGCACCTGATGGGAGTCGAAAACAACAACTTCCTGTTGGCCGTGGCCGACATCGGCGTGACATTGCTGTTGTTCACCATCGGCCTGAAACTGCGCTTGGGCACCTTGTTGCGTCCGGAAATCTGGGCCACCACCGGACTGCACATGATGGCCAGCATCGGCTTGACCTTTGGGACCATCCTCGCCTTCGGATTGGCCGGGGTGATGCTGTTCGAAGGCCTGGATGCCGGCGGCGCGTTGATCGTGGCCCTGGCGCTGTCCTTTTCGTCGACCGTGTTCGCGGTCAAGACTTTGGAAGACCGGGGCTCTTTGGTGTCGCGTTACGGCCAGGTGGCGATCGGCATCCTGGTCATCCAAGACATCGCGGCGGTGATCTTCTTGGCGGTTTCGGCGGGCAAGCTGCCGTCCATATGGGCGTTGGGGCTGTTGCTGCTGATCCCCGGCCGCCACATCCTGGGCATGTTGATGAACGCCAGCGGCCACCGCGAGCTGTTGACCGTGTTCGGCTTTGTCATGGCGCTCGGCGGCGCGGCGTTGTTCGAATTGGTGGGCATGAAGGGCGATCTGGGCGCGCTGGTAATGGGCGTTTTGCTGGCGCAGCATGCAAAGGCCAGGGAACTGGCCAAGACCTTGATGAACTTCAAGGACGTGTTTTTGCTGTGCTTCTTCCTGACCATCGGGCTCACCGGCCTGCCCACCTGGGACACTGCGGTGGCGGCCCTGGTGCTGTTGGCGTTGGTGCCCGTTAAGACGGCGCTGTTCGTCTACCTGCTGACACGCTTTCGCATGCGCGCCCGCGCCGCGACGTTCGGCGGGTTGGTTCTGAGCAACTATTCGGAATTCGGATTGATCGTCGGCGCCATCGCCATCAGCACCGGGTGGCTTTCTCCCGAATGGCTGACGGTGATCGCCCTGGCCCTGTCGGCGTCGTTCGTTCTGGCCTCGCCCTTGAACGTTTACGCCAACGCCGTCTATGCGCGCCTCAGCCCGCGCCTCACCCGGTTCGAGCGCGCGGAGCGCTTGCCCGGCGACGAGGACATCAATCTTGGCGGCAACCGCATCTTGGTGTTCGGTATGGGCCGGGTGGGCCGCGCGGCCTACGACGAAATGCTGCCCCACGCGGAAGGACAGATCCTCGGCCTCGACTTGGACGAAGCCCAGGTCGAACGCAACGTCGATGCGGGCCGCAATGTGGTTCTGGGCGACGCCACCAACCCGGAGTTCTGGTCGCGGGTGCGCTACCCCAATGAGGAAATCGAGATGATCTTGCTGGCGATGTCGCACCACGTCGCCAACATCGATGCCGCCAACCGCTTGCGCGAACGCGGCTACGAAGGCCCCATCGTTGCCACCGCGCTCTACCCCGACCAGGAAGAGGAGCTTAAGGAAAACGGCATCGACGCCGTCTTCAACATCTACGCCGAAGCGGGCGGCAGCGCGGCGGCGCGAATGCTGGACCACATGGAAATCTGGGAACAGATGGAAGCGAACCACGACGAAGCCGAAGTGGGAGCCGAAACGAAAGCAAAACCGGCCGAATGATTTCGTCCCCTTCGCCGATCAAGGCAAAGGGACGCAAGGCAAAGGACCCGGCGAGTTCGGCCGCCACATCATACTTTAAGACGGGCTTGCACCGCCTTCTTCTTCCGCGGGCTGTTTATCCCCCACACCGATCAGGCTGTCCACGGCCTCGGCCGCCGCAGCCGCGTAAGGGATCAGCACCCGGTCGGCGCCCGCACGCTCCAACTGCGCGGCATCAATGGCGTTGTGGGCCGTCACCGCCACGCTGCCCCGATACCCTTGATCGCGCAAGCCCGGCAACAACGCGAGATTGACGGACTTTTCACGCACACTGCTGACGACCCAACGCACATTTTCAAGCGGCAAGCTGGCGAGAAATTCCAGATCCTCGGCGTCGCCGTAATGCACCGGATAATCATGCGCTCCCGGCTTGCGCACCAGATCGGGGTCGAAATCCACGCCGAGCACATGGTAGCCGCGGTGTTGCAGCTCCCGTGCGATCCCGGAACCAAACCGCCCCAGCCCGAACAGGACCACATCGGCCTTCTTTTCCTCCGCCGTCATGTCGTGGGCATCTTCCCGGTGCGCCCGTTTACGCTCAAACGCCCCCAGCCAGGGCGCGAGCCGCTCGTACAGGGGGTGGGAGTACAAGATCATGTAGGTGGACGCGCTGATGGTGATCAAC
Organism: Magnetovibrio sp.; assembly: GCA_028281525.1. Lineage (GTDB taxonomy): Bacteria > Pseudomonadota > Alphaproteobacteria > Rhodospirillales > Magnetovibrionaceae > Magnetovibrio. The sequence continues at coordinate 56,945 of JANQJR010000048.1, read as the reverse complement.
CCGACCAGGGTGATCAAACCCATGGTATCGGCATCGATATGACCCAGGCTCAGACCCAGGGCACCCAGGATCAGAGAGAATTCGCTGATCTGCGCCACGGTCAGCCCGGCAAGGAACCCGGTGCGTTTGCGATACCCCATCACACCCATGATAACCATGACGATCAGAGGATTGCCAACCAGGACAAACAGCGAAAACACAAGGGCCGGGGCCACTTGCGCGCCCAGTGTCGCCAAGTCCAGCCGCGCGCCCAAATCGATAAAGAAAAACAACAACAGGAAATCGCGCAAACTGACCAAGCGCGTTCCGATTACCTCGCGATACGGCGTCGAAGCCAACGAAACGCCCGCCAGGAAAGCGCCGACTTCCTTGCTGAACCCCAAATGTACGCCGATCGCACCCAATGCGATCGCCCAAGCGATGGCGAACAACACCAGCAGTTCACGCGAACGGGCCAATTGGTGCAGCAGCGGCGTCAATGCATACCGCATCAGCACGCCGATGGCGGCGATAAACAATGTGCCTTTGATCAGAACTTCGAACGCTTCCCAACCCAGGCTGGAGGCGCCAGAGGTCTCGCCCAGCGCATTCAACCCGATCATCACCAGCACCACGACGATGTCTTGGACGATCAGGAAACCGATGGCGATGCGTCCGTGCAACGCATCCACTTCGCGTTTGTCGGACAGCAGTTTGACGATAATGATGGTGCTGGAGAACGTCAGCGCCACCGCCACGTAAAGGGCCGTCACCGCATCCATGCCGAGCATGATGGCGATCAAGTAACCGACCACCGACGTAAAGAAGACCTGCCCCATGCCGGTGGCCAGCGCCACCGGTCCCATGGTGCGGATGATGTGCAAATCCAGCTTAAGCCCGACCACAAACAACAGGAGTGCGATGCCCAGTTGGGCCAGCAGGTCAATCTCATCGTTCGCGGACACCCACCCCAACGCCGACGGACCCACCAGGATGCCAACGACTATAAACGCGACGATCAGGGGTTGGCGCAAACGCAAACTGATCGCACCGACAACGGCCGCAACCAACAGCAGCACCGCCATTTCGGTAAAGACATCACCAAATACAAAGGGCGTCATATTTTCCCATCACTTTTTATGCGTTTCACTATGCATGTCATTATGCATTTATACATATGGCCCCTTTGTGGCACACACCACCTAAAATCACCCCTATTTTTCTGACACATCCAGTCGTTGCCGTTGAGCCGGTAACGCGCCCAAGCCAGCCGATAAGCAGCCCTGCTTTGATTTTATGCCCGTCCCGATTTCAACCCGTTTTCATCCTGTTTTCATGGCGCGGGCCGCTCGTCCGTCGTAGAATCGAAAGAGGCGATGGATGGGGAGTTCAGCGATGAGCAGGCGTCTCGCCAACAACGTCGAAGTGAAGTTTCTGGGCGCGGCCGGAACCGTGACGGGGTCGTGTTATCTGATCACGCACGCAGCAGGCAAGTTCCTGGTGGATTGCGGATTGTTCCAAGGCTCCAAGTCGCTACGCGAACTGAACTACGCCCCCTTCCCCTTCACCCCGGGCGACATCGACTTCGTGGTGTTGACCCACGCCCACGTGGACCATTCGGGCCTGGTGCCGAAGCTGGTGAAAGAGGGGTTCAGGGGTCCCGTCTACGCCACCCGAGGCACGCGCGATCTGTGCACCTACATGTTGCCGGACAGCGGCTACATCCACGAAACGGAAGTCAAACGGCTCAATCGGCGCAACCTGCGCCGCGGCCGGCCGGCGGTCGAGCCCATCTACACTAAAGGCCAGGCGGAACACGCTTTGGACAACATCCAGATCCGCCCTTACGACGACTGGTTCGAGGCGGCGCATAGCGTGCAGGTGCGCCTTTGGAACGCCGGGCACATCCTCGGCTCGGCCTCGGTCGAGCTGAAAGTGGACGGTGGGGATGACAAAAGCGATAGGCCGGTGCACATGCTCTTTTCCGGCGATGTCGGACCTCAGGAAAAAACCTTCCACGAAGTCCCGGACGCGCCTTGCGGCCTCGATTACCTGTTCGTGGAAAGCACCTATGGCGACCGCGACCGCATCGACCTGACGCTGGAAGCGCGGCGCGAGGTATTGAAGCGCGAGTTGCTGGACGGCCTGAACGCGGGAGGCAACGTTCTGATCCCAGCCTTCGCGGTGGAGCGTACGCAGGAACTTCTCTACGACATCGGGTTGTTGCTCAAAGATAAGGACTTGCCGCCCGCCACCGTCTATCTGGACTCCCCGCTGGCCATTCGCGCGACGGAGGTCTTCGAAGGCCACCGCGAGAATTTAAGTGAGGTCGAAGGCCGCGGCGGGCTGTTCCGCAACCCACGCTTCCAGTTCATCAACCGCGCGGAAGACTCCATGGCGCTGGACCGCATCGCGTCGGGCGCAATCATCATCGCCGCCAGCGGCATGTGCGACGCAGGACGGATCAGGTATCACCTGAAAGCCAACCTATGGCGCCCGCAGGCGACCGTGCTGTTCGTCGGCTATCAAGTGCCGGGATCGCTGGGGGCAACGATCATGGGCGGTGCGAAAAGCGTACGCATACACGGACAGGAAGTCGCGGTGCGCGCCCGCATCCGCATGATCGACAGCTATTCCGCCCACGCGGATCAACAGGAACTCGTCACCTGGACGAAAGAACGCCTGCCGGTCAACCGCGCCATTTTCCTGGCGCACGGCGAAGACCCGGCGCGGGCGACGTTGCGTGACCATCTGATCGCCAACGGATGCGAACCCGGGCGCATTTTCCTGCCGCGCCTGGACGAAATTTTCGTCTTGAGCCTGAAGGGCAAGATTCACCACAAAGTGGTCCAGGCGCGGATCGAACAGAGTGAAATTTTCAGCCGCGATTGGCACAACGAATACGCCGCCTTCCTGGTCAACCTGTCGGATAAACTGCGCGCCCAGGAAAACGACCATATGAGGCACCGCGCGCTCAACCAGTTGCGTGACATGTTGGAGCGCATCGAAACGCCGCCGCTCGACGAAGCGGCCGAATGACTTCACCGTTCACAACCCGCTAACCCAAACGTCTTTTCCATGAAACGGGGCGCAGCGTTTGCGCCCGTGATCATGGGAGAGGCGTCGACGTGAGCCACTACAAAACGCTTCTGGATTCGGCCTATTCGCTGTTCACCCATACGTGCGTGACATATCCAGCCGCCAGCAAGACCGGACAAAAGGTCCTTCAAGACAGCCAGTCCGAAAAGGTCGCGGCCTTGGTCAGCGGCGGAACATCAAACCTGCAAACCACCTTGCAGCAATGCGACGAAACCACCGCCAAGGCCAACGACGGTGGATACGCCACCAAGGGCGCGTTGGAGACCGATACGCAAAACTGCGCGCGGCAACTGAAATCCCAAGTTCAAGGCTTAACGGACCTGTTCAAATCCTTCGAGCGCGAACAAACCGCATGGATTAAGCAGGGCGCGACGCTGTCCTGGTCCGCGCGCCAAGACGCGGTCAACGCCCAGCGCGAGGTGGATAGCACGTTTCTCGCCGCCGTATCCGAAATCGAAACCAGCGTGAACAACGATTTCGCCGCCCTGATCAAAAACTGGAAGGAACCGGCCAAGAAGCCGAAACCGGACACCAAACCAGACACGAAACCGAAACCGGACAAGAAGCCGGTGCCCACACCCGAGCCCGACCCAACGATTTTGAACATGCAACGGGAAGCCCTGATGGACGCGGCGCTGGACGGTGCGCCGTTCGTGGAAATCGACCCGACCCTGATGGAGGCAGCCTAGCATGACAGCCACATCCGAAGCTCTGAAAACCATCTTGGGCCAAGCCCCAAAAGATTCGAAGACCTACGCCCTGATGGATTGCGCACTGGACAGCACCATCTACCCCACCATTCAGGCCAGCGGCTGCCCCGTTGCCTGTCTTTACGCGGACGATTGGCAGAAGAATTTTGGCGATATTGCGCCTCATCTGGTTGAACTCACGCCATCTGCGAAGTTTTCGACGGAATTGTTGGGTTGGGATTGGTACGGAAACTGGGGCTACTTCGTACAATCGCAGGAAACCCTCGATCAACTCAGCGCGGCATTCGCGCCGCTTGCGACCGTTAAAATGCCGGATGGCGCCACTTCGTTCTTTCGCTATTTCGATCCCCGGGTCATCCGGGTGTTCTTGGCTCAAGCCGACAGTGCCGGACTGACAGCCATATTCGGACAGGATCACCGTCTGGTGGTGCCAACCAAGGAAGTGCCGAAAGAACCGGAAGGCGCAATCATCTATACACTCGCCAACGGCAAACTGGTGCAGAGCGAAACCCAGTTCACGGCGGAGGCGTAAGCACCATGACGCAACTGCAACTGACACAAAAACAGCTTACGGGATTTGATGATTCCCGGTTTCAAGATTTCCGCGAACTCATGGTCAAGCACTTGCGTGAGCAGGTGGGAGGCGACTTCGCGACCCAATCCGATGACGATCTTCTGAAATATGTCGACACCGGCGTAACCAAGGCGAAATCCTATGGCGCCACGGAAAACGAAGTATTCGGCATGTACATTATTATGATGACCGAATTCGGCGACGATTTCGACAGCAATTCCGAATATCCGTGGGCCAAGGATAGCCTAACCGACAAGACGGTCAAGGACGCCAATGACCGGATCCGTAACACGGTGTCTTTGTGCAGCTTTTATCTGAGCAACCTGAATGAATGAGCGCGTCCGACACGCTCCGCCCCGGCGAAATCCGGGGTTAGTGAAGGAGTTCTAAATGAGTTCGCGAACCGAACGTTTCAACGCCAATCAAGCGATCTTCTGGTCAGGTTGCTGCATGTGCCGCTGGGCGGTCGACAAACCACAGTACCTGGACGTGCGGGTCCGTGACAATGGCGCGGGTACAGCGCGCATCGATCAAACCCTTATTTCCGTCTTTCAGGCAGGGACCAACATTCTCGTACAACGTAAAACCACCGACGATCTCGGCGACGCCATTTTCCGTTTGGATCCGGCCAGCTACGACGTCCGTGCACAAAAGGCCTGGCACATCCCGGAAGATCAGCTCATCAACAATCAGCAACTCAATGCCCGCAACGCTTTGATCGTGCGCTTCAACAAACAACCGTTGTTCTTTTTCCTGCATGTGGATGCCAACCGCAACGGCACCGTCGACCCGCAGCCCGCTTCCGCCATGAACACGCCAGCACCGGCGTGGCAGTGGGGTGAGAACGGTTCCGGTGCCATCATCCTTTGCAACAACGACGATGACGGCTTGCCCAACGTCAACAGCCCGGACAACACCGACAACCAAATCAACGCCAATCTGGACGCCACTCACGACATGGCGCACATCGCGGTACATCGCCACGGCAACAACAACCCTCCGGTTGCGTGGACGGCGGCGCTCAGCATTCATTCTCCGACGGGCGATTTGAATTCCCATAATTTTGTGCGTGTCTTCAACGGCACAGCGTCCAACGACGCCGAACTGGTGGGGCCGACCGCGGCAAATGCCCCGCTCGCCAACTACGCCAACAATCCCTGCACCTTAGGCGTGGAAGCGCTGCGCTATGCCGGAACCGGTTTCAGTGGCCTCGTCACCATCCGCCTGACCATGACCTGCCCCGATCCACTGGGCGGCGGCAACCTCTCCTATTACACCGAAGCGAACTTACGTGTCGCGCCATGGATCATGCCAAACCACCTGGACCGCCCGGAACGGGTCTATGTTTCCAACCGGGGCAATTTGAACCAAGCGTTCCGCGTGGACCTCGGCAACGAAGTCGGCAACGCACAAGACGGCGCCGGCAACGCACCCAACTTTACCGAATATGCCGACGCCCGCACGCTGAACGCCCTACGCGATCCATGGATGCAGGATTGCATGGAAATCGGCTATTCCAACTTTCCCGGCAACGGCAACGGCGGCGCGCGCATCAATGCTTATATGAAAGCCCAACGCAATCAGGGCCCGTTCGATCTGAAACACTACCCCATGGGCCAACTGGGCGTAGACCTCGCCCACGACAATCCCGATCAACCCGCCCTGACCGTATCCCTCAGCCCCGGGGGGGCGGCATTTGTCGCCGCATCGACCGCTTTGCAAGCCAACGGCATGGTGGCGCTCAATGCCGACAACATTGTCAACGCCGCCGCAGCACCGATGCGAAACGGGACCAACATGACTGATTGCGTGGCCGCCTCCGCAGACGCCGCCGCGATCGTCGTAGGCGCGCCCACGGTTGGGCCCGGCGTCGCTGCCGCCGCGGGCATCGCCGCCATCAATGCCGCCATTGCGGCCTACAATGCCGGCGCGGCGAACCCCGCCGCGGTCTGGGCTGCCGCAAGCGCCGCCACCGCAAACGTGGCTTGCGCGCGCGCAGCCACTTATGCCGCCGAAGCGATTGTCGGAGGATATCTGGATCTGGGTGGAATCGGCACCGTCGCGGCTGGTCAAGCGGCAGCCAACGCCGCCAATGCAAGCGCAGGTGGCGTCGTACCCGCCACGGCCGGACAAGATGCCTCCGATGCCCTGGATCACACCGAAGATATACATGGCAATTGGATATCCGAACTGGTCACCGTGGCGATGGTGGCGCATGTGGTGGGCACGTGCTCCGGCATTACGGTGGCGGATGCGGACGATGTCGTCGAGGATATCGTCGAAGTCATGCAAGAGCTGAGCTACACCGCCGTGCCGGACAACACCTACAACTCGACAGGCAACCTGGAAGTCACGCCTCCCGTGCGCCGGCGCGCGCACAACAATCTGGCGCGCAAGGATTACAAGTGGGGACGCATCTATTACGGACCCGGACAGGCCCCGCACGTGTTCAACGCCAACGTACAGGCTTTCCTGAATCGCCAAACTGTTCAAGAGCCCATCCAGATCAACACCAACTGGCTGTCTGTCGGGCACGTCGATGAATTGATGACGTTCGTGCCCGCGCCCAGCAATAACCGGCCTTGGTATCGGCAATGGAAGCTGTTGATCGCGAGCCCTGCCGAGGCATACAGGATCATCGGCAATGCACCGGGCGCGTCCGTGGTGATGAACGGAAAATCCCTGGACTTCGATGGCGCGGCCAACACCGTCGTACAAACCACGGCGGTTACGATGATGGGCAACGCCAATTCCTATATCCCCAATCCCGGCAACCCCGGAAATCCACTGACCTGGGAAGAACTCCGGTGGTGGAACCTCAATCCGTTACAGCGGGTCTTGACGGACATCGAAAACCAACTGCGAAATGACATTCATCTGGAGAACGCCGACATTATCAGAGTACCGGTGGTGTTCTATCCCGAAGGAATCATCGCCGGGGGCGGGGCGCCTTACAACGCAGGACGGGGCGGGACCCAGCATGGCGTTAACGTCTTGCCCGGCACCGCAGGTGGATACCAAGTCGGGGCGCTGACAGCGGACATGGTCAACATGTTGGTGCTGAACAACCATCTGATCATTCCCAAACCGTTTGGCCCGGAAAACCCGGCCGGCACGGATTTGTTCGAGGCTTACTTGGATGGCGTGTTGCAACAAGCCAACAACAACATCACCACGGAATATGTCGACGACTGGGATACCTATCACCGGAACTGGGGCGAAATTCACTGCGGCACCAACACGCTACGCTCCCCCCGGGCGGCGGACATGGTCAATTGGTTGGGAACCGAAAAGGCGCGATGGTGGGAGTTCCCGGGATGATGATTGCCATTTGCCAAACCTTTAACCATGCTGATCAGAATCCGGAGACGCCCTGATGACCGATACCGATCTGAACACATTGTTCAAACAGGCCGTCGATGAATACGGTCAAAAGTACCTTGATGCTGAAAAGGCCCTCATTGCCGCGGACGCCACAGGCAAGGAATTTCTGCAAACGCAACTGGCGGACAGCAAGCAGACGGATTTTGCCCGTTTCATCGCACAGACCCTGATCGATGCCATGGACGGCACCATGAAGCCTTATACCGATGCCATGTCCGCCATTGGCGAATCCATCAAACGGACACGTCGTACGCCACTAGGAACTCCCAAGCCGGACACGGTGGCGGGGAAGCTCGGGGCGTACAGCCCGAAACTCAGCGATCTGGTGGTCCTGCACCTGATCAAGGAACTCAATTGGCCCATGTGGCTGCAAACCGCTGCAATCATTTATCTGGGTTATTATGCTGACGGCTCGGTGCTCACCGCGTTCGACAAGCTCAAAGAAGATATCGAAAAGGGCCTGCATGGCCCCAAAACCGCGACATTGGAAGACGCATCCGGGACTTATTTCAATCAACTCGAAGAAGCGATGGAAATGGTCCGCATCACCATCAAATCCGACACGCCAACCAGCTAGGACATCTGGCAGGGTATTGCTTAATCCCGCGCTTCAACCTTGAAGACCGTGCCTTCGACGGCGACGATTTCGATCTTCGCACCGGCAGGTAGGTCGTCGCCCGCCACCTTCCAGGTGGTGTCGTCGACCTTGATCTTGCCGAAGCCGCCGACGATGGGCTCTTCCAGCACGAACTGACGGCCCACGTACTTCGCGCCCCGGTCGGACAGGGTCGGGTGGTCGGTGGTGTCTTTGCGGGATTTGATATAGGCGCGGCCCGATATGATGCTCGCCATCGAAAGCGTGGCGAAGATGATCAGCAGCCATTCCAGGCTGAGCCCCGGCAACGCCCACGCCACGATGCCGGTGATCATGGCGGCGATCCCCACCCACATGAACACCACGCCTGGCGCGAACATTTCCAAAATCAGCAGAGCCACCCCCGCAATCAGCCAGTGCCAGAAGGTGATTTCGTCGGCGATGGAACCGGTGAAAAACAGTTCCGATTCATCGGGCGGCGTTTTCGGGGCGGTGTTGACCACCGCCACAGCCCATTGGGCGGGCAGCTCCGCTACGCGTTCCATGAGATTAGCGGGAAGAAGGGACACTGCCGCCTCCGCTATCGGTGTTGCCGCCGCCGGTTTTGGCGAACGCTTCCTTGCCCAGTTCCGCCACACCGGCGAGCGAGCCGAGAATGCCCGTCGCTTCCATGGGCATGAACAGGACCTTCTGATTGCCTGCGGATGCGATGTCTTTCAAGGCCTCCACATATTTCTGCGCGACGAAGTAATTAATCGCCTGCAAATCGCCCGACGCAATCGCTTCGGACACCATGGTGGTGGCTTTGGCTTCGGCTTCGGCCTCACGCTCACGCGCCTCAGCATCGCGGAACGCCGCTTCGCGCCGCCCTTCGGCTTCCAGGATGGCGGACTGCTTTTCGCCTTCCGCCACCAGGATTTGCGATTGGCGCACGCCTTCGGCATCGAGAATCTGCGCGCGCTTTTCGCGTTCCGCTTTCATCTGCCGGGCCATGGCGTCCACCAAGTCGCGCGGCGGGGAAATGTCCTTGATCTCGATACGCGTGACTTTCACGCCCCACGGTGATGTGGCCTCATCGACCACCGCCAGCAGGCGCGCGTTGATGTTGTCGCGCTGGGACAGCAGTTCGTCCAGGTCCATCGAGCCCATCACGGTACGCACGTTGGTCATGGTCAGGTTGAGGATGGCGCGGTGCAAATCGTTGACTTCATAGGCCGCCGCCGCTGCGTCGAGGATTTGGTAGAACACCACTCCGTCCGCCTTGACCATGGCGTTGTCCTTGGTGATGACCTCTTGGCTGGGCACGTCGAGAACCTGCTCCATCATGTTGAGCTGCGCACCGATGCGGTCCACCACGGGCACGATCAAATGTAATCCGGGCTTCAGGGTCGAAGTGTAGCGCCCGAAACGTTCCACCGTGTATTGCATACCCTGGGGCACGACCTTAACGCCCATGAACACCATCGCCAAAGCGAACAGAAGAAACGCGCCGGCGAAGCCTGCAAATCCAAGAAATTCCATGAATGCCCCCTCATCTCTGACGAACTCACCGCAAGGTTTTAAGAGTCCAGACCTTAAATACACTATGCCGAAAATCATGAAATGCAAGTGGATCGCTTCTAAACCTTTGAAAAATAATCGCAACCCTGTAACATGAGCGACACTCATCCGGGGATTGAGAAAGGTGAGCGATGACCGAATCAACAAAACCCGCCTGGCCGCAAACGCCGGACGGCACGACGGACTGGGAAGTGGTGTTCGAGGATCCGGACACCGGCTTCATCCAGTTGATCGATCAGTCCCCCACACCGGACATCCTGCGCCAAACCACCACAGTGGTGATCGAGAAATTGTTCACCCGCCGGGGCGACGAAGCGGAAGTTACCCGGCTGAAAAACCACTTGGAAAACATCCTTGCTCAGCCCGGCGAAATCGAGAACAAACGCAACGGCGTCAACGGCCTTTTGCGCCACATCAAGAGCACCCGTATTGAAAAAGCGCGCATTTATGTCGAACGCAAGCGCGCCGGTGCGGCCATCGACAGACGGTCCGGATTGTTGTGGAAAATTGACTTTCTGCTCAAGCCCAAGGTCCTGATCCCACTCGGCATCGTGTTCATTCTATCCTTGTCGTCGATGATGTATTTGATCTTGGAGACCACGGTCGGCCCGTCGCTGTCGGATTACATGGCCGCGCGTGTGGCCGAAGCCCCCACGGGCGAAAAAGCTGCAGAAGAAGCAACCACAGAGAAAACAGGGGAAGAAACAGAACAAGAAACAGGAAAAGAGGAGGAAGCAGCGACCGAAACTCCACCGCCCGAACCGGCCCCCAAGCCGGACCCGAAAGCGGCTCCACCGGAACAGGACAAGCCGGTGCGCATCACGCTCAAAACCCTACGCTGGCCGTTGACCTCCATGAGTGCCCATGAACGCCCGCAATATTATGCGGTGATTCTTTATGTCGACAACTGGGACATCAAGACCGGGGTGTGCTTGCGCGTCGCCACCGTCATGGACCGGCTCTATCAAATTTTCAACCGCGAGTTCCCCCAAGGCCGCCCTGCAAAAGACGAGGAACTGCGCGAAGCCGAACGCATCACGCCCAACATCCTTAATCAAATCTATCCGGGTACGCCTGTGAATAAGGCGGAGATCATTCGCTACGGCGATCCCCGGTTCCAAGCCGCACTTATGCCGCCGTTTTGCGATTCACCCGACAAGCCTTAAAAGAATCGTTTTCGAGGTGTTATTCCGCCACGCGCTGCCCCGGTTCCGGGCTGGTTCGATTGTCTTCGTCGATTTCAAAATAGCCATCGACCCGCGCCAACGGCACGGTGAAGCTGAACCGCGCGCCGGAGCCGTTGGGATTGTCCTCAACCCAAATGCCACCGCCGAGAAACGTGATGATTTCACGGCAGATCGCAAGCCCAAGTCCGGTGCCGCGCGGCATCTTGTCCGTGCCCTGATTGAACTGGTGGAATTTCTCGAACACCTTGGCTTTCTTTTCGTCGGGTACGCCTTCGCCGTTGTCGGTGACGCTGATCAACAAATTCCCACCCTTGACCCGTGCGTTCACACCAACGTGACCGCCTGGGTGGCGGCAGAATTTGGCCGCGTTTGACAACAGGTTGATCAGCACCTGCACAAGCTGGTCATGATCGGCCTTGATCATCGGCATGCCCGCAAGCATATCGACCTTCAGCTTGACGCCGCGTTCTTGCATCAACGCGCTCATCGCGGCGACGGCTTCCTCGATGACGGGTTTGGAATCCACGTTGGCGAGCGTCCAATCCATCTGTCCGGATTCCATCTTTGCCAGATCCAGGATTTGGTCGATCAGGCGAGACAGGCGTTCGCTTTCCTTACGGATTACGCTCAGAAAGTGGGTTCTTTCCCCTTCGCTGATGTCGGGCGTTTCGGACAGGATTTCCGAAAACGCACGGATCGAAGTCAACGGCGTGCGTAATTCATGGGAAATGGTGTTGAGGAAGTCGTCCTTCAACATATCCAGTTCTTTGAGCCGTTCATTGGCCGCTTGCAGCTGGTAGGTGGTGTCTTCAAGTTCACGCGACTTGGTTTCCAACATGCGCGAATACTGGATGGCCTGAGAAGTCTCATCCAAAATTTTATACATTTCGTCCAGGCTGACGATGCCGCCCTTGATTACGGAACCGATCATCACCCGTGCGGTGGCCGAGCCCACCGCACCGGCGAGCATTTTTTCCGCCCGGTCCAGCCATTGCGAGTCCGCGACCTGGCCTGGACGCAGATGCAGGCCTTGTTCGGTGGCGAAGCTCTGAAAGGATTTCTCCGCACGATCCTCGCCGACGAAACGGCCCACCAGGTCACGTAAATCTCCGATCGAAGCCGAGCCTTGAAGAAAGCGGGAGTCCTTGAGCCCTTCGGTGTAGAGGAACACATCCACGAACATGGTGCCCTGGATGCGTTCGATGGCGCTTTGGCGGGACATCAATGACACCACCACAAAGGCGCCGACATTGACCAACATGCTCCAGAACAGGGCATGAGTCAGATTGTTGTAGCCCTCCATCCCGAACAGTGCGTAGGGACGCAGGAGCTCGATACCGAACGGGCCGTAGTCGATGAAGCTGATGGGCAACCAGCCGGATTGGGCAAACGACGGCAACAAGAGGGTGTAAGCCCACATCACCGCGCCCAATGCCAAGCCGGTCATGGCCCCCTTGAGCGACGCCCCCTTCCAGAAAATGCCGCCAAGGATCGCCGGCGCAAATTGCGCCGCGGCGACAAACGAAACCAGTCCGATGGTCACCAGCGAATAGGATTCGGATGCAATGCGGAAATATCCGTAACTCAAAATCAAAATGCCGATGATCGACGCGCGGCGGATCAACAACAACAAGCCGGTCAGGTCGCCGCGTTTTTCCAAATCGACCCAGCGCCAATTCACCAACATCGGCATCACGATGTTGTTGCACACCATGGTGCTGGTCGCGATGGCGGCGACGATCACCATGGATGTGGCCGCAGACAGACCACCGATGAACGCCAGCAGCGCCAGCGCCCCTTGGCCATAAAACACCGGCACGGTGAGCACGAACATGTCCGCGTCCACGCCGCCTTGGGTGAACGCCATGCGCCCGGATAGGGCGATGGGCAGAACGAAGATATTGATCGCCAGAAGATACAACGGAAACAGCCAAACCGCGGTGCGCAGGTGGTTTTCATCGGTGTTTTCCACGGCGGTGATATAGAACTGGCGCGGCAGGCAGATGATCGCCAGCATCGACAACAGAATCATCGTCACCCACGTACCGTAGTCGCCTCCCGGCGAGACACTGAATAGGTGCGTCAAATCGGCATCTTTGGCTCTTTCGAACAAATCGCCGAAACCGCCGTAGACCCCGAAGGTGACAAAAAACCCCACCGCCAAAAAAGCGAACAATTTGACGATGGATTCAAAAGCGATGGCCGCAACGATACCTTCGTGATGTTCGCTGGCGTCGATGTGGCGCGTGCCGAACAGGATCGAAAAGATCGCCAATGCCAGCGCGATCAGGAACGTGGTGTCCAAGCCGAACTGGCTGAGCACCGGATTGATGGCGCTGTTTTCACCGGAATAGTTGGTGATGATTTCGAAGCTGGTGGCGATGGATTTGAGTTGTAATGAGATATAGGGCGTGGTGCCGATCACCGCGATCAACGCCACCAACCCGCCAAGCCGCGAGCTCTTGCCGAACCTGGACGAAATGAAGTCCGCTATGGACGTGATGCGATTGACCTTGCAGATGCGGATGATTTTGACCCACACCAACGACCACACCACGAACACCAAAGTCGGACCGATGTAGATCGGCAGGAAATCCAAACCCGAGCGCGCGGCCAAGCCGACGGACCCGTAGAAGGTCCATGACGTGCAAAACACCGCGATGGAGAGCGTGTAGATATAAGGGTTTTGCGTGAGGCTGCGGCCCTGCTCGGCGCGCTTGTCGCCGAAATACGCAATCGCGAACAACATCCCCAAATACGCGATGGAGGTGACAGCAACCAGCCCGCCTTGCATGGCTCAACCCCGGCCCAAGCGGTTTTCGGCGCGGTCGCCGGGGGGAATGGGCGCGGCGTCATAGGGCGTTTCTTGCACATCTTCCGTACCATGTGCGGACAAATCGCCGCGCAAGGGCGACGGACGCGCGCCCAACCAGATACCCAAAATGATCAGCGCCCACACCCCGAACATCACCACGTAGGCCAACGGCAGGCCCAAGACCAAGGTCGGCTTGTCAATCAAACCGACCACAGGCGGAAAGAACACCATTCCGCCGACCGCAAATATGGTCAACGACCATTCCTGTTTGCGCCCGGTACGCTTCATGGCATTTAGCCTCGGTTCTTCATCCCCGCGTTACGATGCTTGGGGACATTCCATGCCCAGCATGGCGTTGACCCGTTCGCAGACATCACGGGTCGAATACGGTTTGGTGATGTAATCGTCCGCCCCCAACGCCAGGGCTTTTTCCTTGTCGGCTTCGCGGCTTTTGGCGCTGAGCACCAAAATCTTCACGCCCGCCCAATCCGGGTTGGCGCGGATCGTTTCGCACACCGACAAGCCGTCTCGTTTGGGCAACATGATGTCCAGCAGCACCACATCCGGCGTTTGATCACGCATGGCGCGCAACGCCTCTTCACCATCTTCGGCGACCCGTACGTCGTGGCCGGACCGCTTCATGATGAACTGCAAGGACAGGACGATATTGGGTTCGTCCTCTACAACCAGGACCGAATACGCCATGGTCTGTTCACGCTCCCCTTTTTCCCCTACCGGCGCCGATCTCATGACCGAGTCCCAAGGCTCGCGGCTTTTCCGCACGATTACCGAGGGTGACGGCGCACGGCCTCACTCACGGGCATCCTATCGGCTTAAACCGCGATTGTCATCTTTTCGTATGATCGCAATGTCCGGCCCAAACGCAACAAGACCCCGGCAATGCCGGGGTCTTGCGCTATATCTGGCGAGCAAGGGGGTAGGAGTGATGAGCATCCAAACCCTGCGGGTGCGGGGGTTGGACTTCAGATCGCCAGATATTCGTCGCGAAGTTCCTTGTTATCCAGGACTTCCTGGGCGGTGCCGTTGAACACGACTTCGCCCATGTCCAGAATGATCGCGCGATCCGACAAGTGGAGCGCGGCGATGGCGTTTTGTTCGACGATGATCGCCGTGATGCCAAGCTTCTTAACGCCTTCAAGGATGTTTTCGATTTCATGCACGATCACCGGAGCGAGACCTTCATACGGCTCGTCCAGCAACAACAGCTTGACGTCGCGGGCTAAAGCGCGGGCCACGGCCAGCATCTGTTGCTCGCCGCCCGAAAGCGTCGTGCCTTCCTGATTGCGGCGTTCCGCCAAGCGCGGGAAGTGTTCGTAGATACGTTCAAGCGACCAGCCGATGGGAGGCGCAATTTGCGACAGAATCAGGTTTTCCTCCACCGTCAGGCCGGAGATGATGTTGCGGTCCTCGGGCACCAGGCCGATGCCGTTGCGCGCGGCTTGCCAGGATTCCATGTTGTGCAATGGCTGGTGATCGAGCCATATTTCACCATGGCGCAGTTCCGGATCGTCCATACGCGCGATGGTGCGCAACGTCGACGTCTTGCCCGCGCCATTGCGGCCCAAGAGCGCCACGATTTCACCTTCGTGAATGTCGAAGCTGACGCCTTGCACAATGTAGCTTTCGCCGTAGTACGAATGCATTTCCCACGCCGAAAAGAACGCCGTGGCCGCACCTTCGTTGACCGGTTTTTCGGCGGTCGGCGTGGTGCCGACGTCGCCCAGATCGATTCCCAGATTTGCATTGCTCATAGGTGCGCTCCACCAAGGTAGGCTTCTTGAACTTTCGGGTTGCCGCGAACTTCATCCGGCGTGCCGCCGGCAATGATCGCGCCTTGCGCCAGAACTGAAATGCGATCGGCCAGGCTGAACACAACGTGCATGTCGTGTTCGATGATGACCTTGGTCATGCCGCGGCTTTTGATGCGCTTCAAAAGTTCGATGGTGCGGTTGGTGTCGTGACGCGACATGCCCGCGGTCGGTTCGTCCAACAGCAACAGCTTCGGATGCTGGATCAGGCACATCGCCAGTTCCAGACGCCGCTTGTCGCCACGCGACATGCTGGCCGAGACATTGTTCATCTGATCGGCCAGGCCCAAGTCCTCCAGAATGTGTTGGGCTTCATCGATCAACGCCTTCTCCTCGTTTATGGATTTGAAGGGATTGAACTTGAACTCACCGTCGCGCTTGGCCAGCGCCGGGATCATCACGTTTTGCAGCAGCGTCAAGTCGGGAAAGATTTCCGGTGTCTGGAACACGCGCGCCACACCCGCCTGATTGATTTGATAGGGAGTCAAGCCGGTCAACATCACGTCGCCGAACATCACGCTGCCCTCGTCCGGCTCCAGGCGGCCGATGCAGACATTGAGCAGCGTCGACTTGCCCGCGCCGTTGGGGCCGATGATGGCGTGTGTTTCACCTTCCTTGACCTTCAGGTTGATGTTGCTGAGCGCCTGCAAACCGCCAAAGGTTTTTTGCACCCCGGTGACGTCCAGGACGATGTTTTCGGATTCACTCATGTCCTTAGCCCTCACTCGCTTGCGGTTTCGCTTTGCCGTCACCCGATGATCCGGAACGGTCACGCTTGACCCAAGCGATCAGACGGTTGACGCCTTCCATGATGCCGCCGGGCAGGAAGATCACGATGACCATGAACAAAGCACCCAGCGTCAAGTGCCAGCCTTCGCCGACGAACGGATTGACGATGAACACCATGAAGTTTTCGAGAAATTCCGGCAGGAACGAGAAGATGTCATGCAATATCTGCTCGTTATAAGCGGAGAAGATGTTTTCGAAGTACTTGATCAGACCGGCGCCGAGCAGCGGACCGATCAAGGTGCCGACACCGCCCAGGATGGTCATCAGGACCACCTCGCCGGATGCCGTCCACTGCATGCGTTCCGCACCGGCCAGCGGATCGGTGACCGCCATAAGGGAACCGGCCAAGCCCGCGTACATGCCGGAGATGACAAACGCCACCAGCAGATACGGGCGGGTGTTGAACCCGGTATAGCCCATGCGGTTCTGGTTGGACTTGATCGCAACCAGCTTCATGCCGAAGGGCGAGCGGAAGATGCGTAACGAAATGTAGAACGCAATGATCAGCAAAATGCCGCAAATGTAGAAGCCCGCCAGGCCGTCAAAGTCCTGCATCGTCACACCGAACAGTTCGGGCAGCGGCAGGCCGGAGCCCTCCGCGGCGGCGTCGAAGATGCGCGGGTCGTCCTGGGCCAACTGCAGGCCCGTTTCCCCGTTGGTGATCGGGGTCAGTACCGAATAGGCCATGTTGTAGGACATCTGCGCGAACGCCAGCGTCAAGATCGAGAAATAAATCCCCGAACGGCGCAGGCTGATGAAACCGATCAGCACCGCGAACAAGCCGGCGATGAGCGTGCCGAATATGAGCGCGGGGATGATGTTCATACTCAACAGCTTGAACATCCAAACGGCGGTGTAGGATCCGACGCCGAGAAACGCCGCGTGGCCGAAAGACAGGTATCCGGTCAGACCGAACAGGATGTTGAAACCGATGGCGAAGATTCCGAAGATGGCGAACTTCTGCATCAAATCGGGATACGCCGCACCGAAGGGTTCGAGCCAGATCGGCATCGCCAGAACCGCGGCGGCGAACGCAATCATCAAGACCACGTCTTTGCGGCTGCTTTGCATGGACAAAATACTCATGATCTTAGCTCTCCATCACGCCCTTGCGACCCATCAGACCACGCGGACGGACCAGAATGACCACCACGGCGATCAGATAGATGATGATCTGATCGATGCCGGGGA
Source organism: Magnetovibrio sp. (assembly GCA_028281525.1). Taxonomy (GTDB): domain Bacteria; phylum Pseudomonadota; class Alphaproteobacteria; order Rhodospirillales; family Magnetovibrionaceae; genus Magnetovibrio. Next base: position 39,233 of record JANQJR010000048.1, on the reverse strand, counting down.
AGATTTGCTTGATTTCGTTCATCGAAGAGAACGATTCCAAAATACCGAGCAGGAAGCCCGCCGCCACAGCGCCGGGCAACGAGCCCATGCCGCCGACCACGACCACCACGAACGACAGGACCAGGAAGTCCATGCCCATGTGGTAATCCGGCGGCACAACCGGGGTGTACATCACGCCGGCCAGGCCCGCGACCACGGCGGCCAGCGCGAAGACGATGGTGAAGCGTCTCTGAATGTTGATCCCCAACAAGCCGACCGTATCGCGGTCCGCCATGCCGGCGCGCACCACCATGCCGTAGGTGGTGTATTGCAGGAAGGCGAACACTCCGCCGATTACCGCAACCGCGAACGTAAAATAGATCAAGCGCCAATACGGATAGACCAGTGTGTCGCTCAAACCTAAGAACGCGCCCACGTTGGCACTGCCAGAGACGATTTCCGGGGCGGACTGCGGGATCGGGTTGGCGCCGAACAAGGACTTGACGATTTCTTGCAGAACGATCGCCAAGCCGAAGGTCACCAGAATTTGTTCGGCGTGGGTGCGCTTATAGAAAAAACGGATGAGCCCGCGTTCCATGGCGATGCCGATCAGCACCATGATCGGTATCGCCATGAGGATCGACAATGGCACCGACCATTCGATGATCTTGGTGCCGGTGTCCCCCAGCCACAGTTCCAGGTAGGGGACCTCCTTATAGGCTTCGAAGAAGGTTATGCTTTCATCCCGGACCTTTTGGGAAATGGTCAGAATTCTCTGCAGCGAAACCGCACAGAACGCACCCAGCATGAACAACGCGCCGTGCGCGAAGTTGACGATGCCGAGCGTCCCGAAAGCAAGCGTCAGGCCCAGGGCGATCAGCGCATAGGCTCCGCCTTTATCCAAGCCATTCAAAATTTGTAGAACGAGAGCGTCCATGATGACCAACCGTCTTTTCAGCGTCCGCAGCCTTATACGGGCCTGCGGCGTATGGGGGCAGTACTGTGTGTGGATTGATTGGGGCTGCGATACCGGCCGCAAGAGCGGCCGGTATCACGAAAAACCCAATGTGGCTTAGACCTCGTACGGACCCAATTCGCCACCGAAGATCGCCGGATCGTATTCGACCTGGGAACGCGGCACTTCCTGCACGACCTTGAGCAGGTCGAACTGGGAGGACGGGTTTTCGTTGCCACGCACGACCAGCACGTCCTTGAAGCACTGGTGATCGGCGGCGCGGTATTCGGTCGGGCCGTTGCCCATGCCGTCGAATTTGAAACCTTCGAGTGCTTTGATAACGTTGACCGGGTTGAACGTACCGGCCATTTCACAAGCGTTGGCGTAGAGCAGCGCCTGGACGTAGCACGTGTGAGCGGCCTGGGACGGCGGGAAGCCGTATTCAGCGCCAAACGATTTCACGAAGGCTTGCGAACCGGCATCTTGCAAGGACCAGTTCCAGTTGGTCGTGCCCAGGATGCCCTGGATGTTCTTGCCCGCGCCTTGAGCCATCAGACGGGAGAACAGCGGAACCACGATTTCGAAGTTCTTGCCATTGACCTGCTTGTCGCGCAGACCGAACTGCACGGCCTGGGTCAACGAGTTGATCATGTTCTTGCCATAGTGGTTCAAGATCAGCACGTCAGCACCGGAGTTCAAAACCGGGGTGATGTACTGGGAGAAGTCCACCGCCGTCAGCGGGGTGCGGACCGTGTTGACAGTTTCCCAACCCAGGCCTTCGGTGGTGTTTTTGATCGACTCTTCCTGGGTCCAGCCCCAGTTGTAATCGGCGGTCAGGTGATAGGCGCGGCGGTCCTTGCCGTATTCCTTTTCCAACACCGGACCCAGCGCAGCGCCGGACATGTAGGCGTTGAAGAAGTGACGGAAGCCATAACGGCGCTTGTCCTTGCCGGTGGTGTCGTTGGAGTGGGTCAGACCGGCCATGAAGATGGTGCCCATTTCCTGGCACAGGCTCTGAACGGCGACGGCCACGCCGGAGGAGGAACCGCCGGTGACCATCAGCACGCCGTCTTTTTCGATCATGCGCTTGGCGGACGCGCGCGCAGCGTCGGACTTGGTCTGGGTGTCGCCGGTCACATATTCGACCTTCTTGCCCAGGACGCCGTTGCCCTTCAGCGAAAGCGGCTTCATGGTGTTCAACAGCCCGCCGTCGCCTTCGCCGTTGATGTGCTTAACGGCCAGCTTGTAAGCGCGCAGTTCATCGGCGCCTTCTTCGGAATACGGGCCGGTTTGCGGCACGTTGAAACCGAACTTGACGCTCTTGGCGTCGCCCGGGTCGTTGCGGAAGGCATGTGCTTGGCTGGTGAAAATAAGCGGTGTGGACAGCGCCATACCGGTGGCCGCACCGGCTTTTAATACGCCGCGGCGAGAAATCTTGTGTTCAGACATGTTTTAACTCCCTGATGGTTTGTCCCCGCGCCCCGGCCCAATCCGGGGGTCGCGGCTGCAACGTTTTTGAGGGGGAGGCCTTGGGGAGGTCCGTGTTTATTGGTGTTCGCCCCTATCCCTCTGTCACAGTGACGGTGAAGAATTTTCATGAATCAAGAAAGGAAGTCATCAACATTTTGCTTTTTCATGTTTTTTTATGTTAACTTTGAAAACAACAGCTTTGTAAATTTGTTAATTATGTAAATTTCGGAAAACGGGGAAAATGGCGAAAAACATCATGCTCGGCACCCGGTTGCGCAAACTGCGCAACGACCGGGGGTTTTCCCAAGTGAAACTGGCTGATCAGTTGGGTATTTCAGCCAGTTATCTCAACTTGATCGAACATAACCGCCGCACGCTCACGGTGCCGCTGTTGTTGCGATTGAGCCAAATCCTCGAAGTGGACCCCCAAGTCTTTTCGCCACAGCAAGAAAGCCTGTTGGCCGGTGAACTCACCGAAACGTTGCAAGACCCCATGTTCGAGGATTTGGCGCTGAGCGAAACCGACATCGGCTCGCTGGTCGCCGACACCCCGGAGTTATGTCAAGCGGTGGTGAAAGCCTATGGGGCGTACCGCAAGGCCCATGACGACTTACAGATGCTGTCCGAACGCTTGGCGCAAGATCCAGTGATTTCCAACGCAGGGTATCGGCTGCGCATGCTCCTCACCTCGATCCTGTCCTTTTCGGAAATCCTCCACGACACCAAAGACTTGAGCGATGACGAACGCCAGGACTTTTCCAAGATCGTGATGAACGAGTCCGAAAATCTGTCCGAAGCGGTGACCGACATGCTCGGCCTGATCACCGGCGACGGATTGATGGACGTGGCGGGCGGACTGTCGCCCAGCGAAGCCGTGGCGGATTTCTTCCAGGCCAACAACAACCATTTTTCCGACCTCGAAGCTGCCGCCGAGGAGTTGCGCCGCGAAGCGGGATTGGACGGCCCGTCCTCTCATCTACGATTGGCGGGATATCTGGCGGAAAAGCACGCCATTCATGTCGAAACCCAATCCCCCGATCTACACCCCAGCACGCAGACCCTGTACGATGAAGAGCGCCGGCAGTTGAGCGTGTCCCAGGCCCTGCCGCGCGCCAGTTTCAATTTCCACCTGGCCTTGTTCGCCGGGCGCATGTCTTTCGGCCCGGTGCTCGAACAGTTGGTCAACGTTCCGGAATTGCCGAACGAAGAGGCGCGCAAGCGTGCCGTCGCGGCGCTTGCCAACTATTTCGCAGGCGCGTGCCTGATGCCCTATGAAGAGATGCTCAAAGCGGCCGAACAAACCCGCTATGACATCGATCAGTTGGGACAAATTTTCGCCACCAGTTTCGAGCAGATCTGCCATCGCCTGACCACGCTGCGCAACCCAGGGGCGTCCGGCGTGCCTTTACACATGATCCGCGTCGACGTTGCGGGAAATATCTCAAAACGCTTCAGCGCGTCGGGTTTGCGCATCCCCAAATACGGCAGCGCCTGCCCCCGCTGGGCGGTGCATTCGGCGTTCATGACGCCGGGTTTGATCCGCACCCAGTTGGACCGCCTGCCCGACGGCACGCGCTATTTCAACGTGGCGCGCACGGTGAGTAAGCCGACCCTGGGGCACCGCGTGGCGCAAAGCCACTATGCGGTTTCCATAGGCTGCGAGGTGAGCGACGCGCGCGCCATGGTCTATTCCGACGGCATCGATTTGGACCACGCCGACACGCCGGTGCCGGTGGGCGTGGCGTGCCAGCTGTGCGAACGCCTGGACTGCGGACAACGCGCCGCACCGCCGCCGCCCCAAGCCAACGTTCAAGCCACGGTCCAACCACTTGGCCGGGGGCGCGACATCTCACCGGGGGTCGGGGCGCTCTAGAGCCGGATCGTCTTAATCTGAATCGCTTTAGCGATGCGGATTAAATCAATCGCGCTCTAGTCCGAATCCAAAAGACCCTTTCCCAGGGAATCCACGGCGGCCATGGCCTGCCCGAAGCTGAGGCCCGCATCGCCGGGAGACAGTTTTTCAGGTCGCAACACGGTCATGCCCGCCGATTGCAAGTGGTCCGTCAACAAGTCGGTCACGACGGCATTGAAGAAACACCCGCCACCGAACCCGACCGTGTCCAATCCCGTTTGAGTCCGTGCCCACAACACCCAGTCCGCGAGCGCCCGCGCCAAAGTGCCGTGAAACAGGTTGGCGCCATCCCGGGCATCGCAACCGATCAGCGCCGCCATCAAGGCACGGGTGTCCAAAACCCCGTCGTCCGACACGCTCCAGCCATCGTCCAGAACCCGGGGCTCCGTCGCCAACTTTTCCAACTCCATGGGCGCTTGGCCTTCGAATTCGGCCACTTCGCGCACATGCAGCAGCCCGCACGCCGCGTCGAACAACCGTCCGCAACTGGACGTCGCAGGAGAATTCAAATCTTTCGCCAGCATATCGCCCAACATCGCACCATGGGGGTGATTCGGGTAATACCCGGCGATTTCGCCACCCCGGCCCAGCGCGTAAAGGGCTGCCGCGCCCATGCGCCAAGGTTCGCGTGCGGCAATATCTCCACCCGGTTGCGCCAAGCGGGACAGATGGCCCAGGCGCTCAAAATCCGCGCCCTCGACCCGCAGCAACTCGCCGCCCCAGGATTCATCATTGGGCCCTAAGCCAAAGCCATCCAACGCCAGGCCCAAAAGCGGCCCTTCATGGCCGTGCTCATGGGCAACGGAAACGATGTGCGCGTGATGGTGCTGCACCGCCAAGGCCGGGCAGCCCAGGCTTTGGGCCTGCCCGGTGGAATAAAAATCCGGATGCAGGTCGTGGGCGCACCCCGCAAGCTCTTGCACACCGCCGGCCATGTCCAGAACGGTTTGCAACAACCGGTCGTACAGTTCCACGGCTTCCAGGGTTTCCATATCGCCCGCGGTCACGGTGACGTAGGCCTTGTCGCCTTGGACCAAACACAAGCTCGCCTTCAAGTGCGCGCCAAGCCCCAAGACCGTCGGATACGTCCGGCCCAGGTCCAAAACCGCTGCAATGTCGGCATCATGGGCCATGTCAATCGACCTCCAGTTCTTTCACGCGCATATCGTCGCCGTCGGTCACCTGCAGGCGGTGTCCGCCGCATTTGGGGCAGTCGTCGACCAAGGACGAGACGTTCACCTGTTCCATGCAGTCATGGCACCAGGCTTGGCCTGGGGTGCGGATGATTTCCAACTTTGCGCCTTCGGCAAGCGATCCCTTGATCACCGCATCGAAGCAAAACGAAAGGGCGTCCGGGTCCACATGGGACAATTGACCGATTTCCAACCACACGGTTTTGACTTTGGTGAAGTTTTGAGACTGGGCTTGGTCTTCCATGATCTGTAGGACCCCTTCGGCCAGGGACATTTCGTGCATTATCCCGCCCCCTGCCCATGCTTAGGCTCATGCATCGACAATCTCCAATGCGCAACTCACGCACGGGTCCACCGCCAAAACGTGCAGTTCGGCGGCAGCGCGAAGCGTTTGGGAATCTACCGCATTCGCCCCCATCAACCCCTGGGTCACCACGCCGTCATTCAAGAAATTCACATCCGTGGGTGCATCGATCTCATACGCGTCGATCACGCCCCCCTTCAGCCTCACCCGGTGGGTCAATGCGCCGCGCGCGGTTTCCACCGTGGCCTCACCTTGGCCATCACCCTGCGGGGACTCAAAAACCGGCGTGCACGGACACAGCCGGTCCACATTCGCCGTCATGGCGACGGGCAAGTCCTTCAAGTCCGCTAGGCGCGCCCACAGCCGCGCACGCAAGCCCGCGCCATACGTTTTTCGCGCCTGCGCGACTTTTGCGTTATCCCATTGACGGGTGAGTGCGCCGGTTTCCGGCGCGGTTCCATCCGCCAGTGCGCCGAAACCGTTGAGACCCCGCTCATCCAGGGCCGCCAAGAGCTTCTCCGCCAATCCGTCTTGGTTGAGCGTCCGGTCGATTTCCACCGCTGCTTGCGTGGCGCTGGCGCGCACGGCGTCCACGTCCGGTTTGATTTCGGTCCCACCCGGTACTTTCCAGCCGGGTCCCCCGAACAACGCCGTTTCCAAACCGGATTGTGCACCCAGTGCAGCGCGCACCGCAGCCGCGGCGGGCGACAGTTCCAACAACCGCGGCCAATCCATCAGCACACGCATGGCGGTCTGGGCCAGCATTTCGGCCTGACGCAAAATATCACGCGCGGCGGCCTGCCCATCCGGCACCGTCTGGCCCCGGGCCGCCTCCACCGCCGTCAATCCGGCAACAGTCTGCGCGGTGGAACACAGCGAAAAGATCAGCCCCAGCATGCCCACCACGTCATCCGGCGCCCGGCCCGCAAACACTTGGGTGACGCCTTGGGGACGGGTGCTGTCGATCTCGACGGAGGTCACCCGGCCCGCGCCGGTTTCCAGCTTGACCAGGATGCGTCCTGCAAAATCGGCGTTCAATTTGGCGTTTCCGGTCATCATGGAATCACCTTAACAACCCAACCCTAGTCTTGGCGAGATGATTAGGATATGAACCCTAGGCCTGGGCCCTAGCGGGGCACTTCAACCCGCATCACCTTTCCGCCCGTGCCGTGGACGCTGTCCACCGCCCGTACGTCCACTTCCATGATCCCATCGGGAATGCGCACCCCGGTAAGTGAACGGGTAAAGGGCTGTTCGTTCACATGCGGGTGGTACAATACCCGCTTGCCCAACACGGTGCCATCCGGCGCCACGATTTCAAAAGCGTTGGCGTAATGCTCCCAGCCGGTATCGGCGTGCTGGACGGTGACGTCGAAGTGGTACGCACCGCCGCTTTCCGAAACCCGGACGTCCAGCACATCCGCCTCCCCCGCCAAAGCCACGACGGGCAGCCATAGAGCCAACACGAAAGCCGATATTTTCATGCCCGCAAGTATGGGGGAATTTAAAGATTTTTGGAATGGGGAGAGAGAATGGTGCCCCCAGCGAGAATCGAACTCGCACTCCCTAATGGGAACTGGATTTTGAATCCAGCGCGTCTACCAGTTCCGCCACAGGGGCACTGTGTCTCGGTAGAGAGCGGCCATCATACTCAGGCACGCGCGCCGGTCAACACCTATGGATCAAGGACAAAAATGCGCGATATTGCGCACCGCACACCCACGATTGCCCAATCGGTTCCAGGCTGCTATGAGGGGGCCGCATTCATTTACCTCGCCCCCTCGGAACCAAGCCTGAAAAGGGACACCGACTGTGCTGCGCAGCGCCTACGACTGGACCATGAGTTTCGCCGCCCACAAAAACGCCATGTGGGCGCTGTTTCTTGTGGCGTTCATCGAAAGCTCCTTCTTTCCGATCCCGCCCGACATTTTGCTGGTGCCGATGATTTTGGCATGCCGTGAAAAGGCCTGGAAAATCGCGGCGGTGTGCACGCTTGGCAGCGTCTTGGGCGGCATCGCCGGCTACGGCATAGGTTTTTTCCTTTACGAACAGGTCGGCCTGCCGCTGTTGGATTTCTACGGTAAAACCGCAAAATTCGCAGAATTCCAGACCATGTACAACGAATGGGGCGCGTGGGTGGTCGCCATGGCGGGCCTGACGCCGTTTCCTTACAAGGTCATCACCATCGCCAGTGGGGTGACGGCGCTGGACCTCGGCACTTTCATCGTCGCTTCGGTGCTGTCGCGCGGTGCGCGCTTCTTCCTCGAAGCGGCGTTGCTTTGGTACTTCGGCAACCCGATCCGCGACTTTATCGAGAAATATCTGGGCTGGCTGGTCACCATCGGCTTCGTGGTGCTGTTCGGCGGCTTCCTGCTGGTCAAATACATGTTTTAGAACTCAATTTTCGGGCGAATCCGGTCGGCATGAAAAGCACCCCCGATAAGGCTCGATTTTCCGACCGGCTTGCCCTAACGTGCCGGTCATGACATCGCAACGCCTTTACCCCACTTTGTTGATTTTGGTGGGCGCAACCAGCTTGACCATGGCCTACATCGCCCAATACGGTTTCGATCTGGAACCGTGCATTCTGTGCCTGTACCAGCGCGTGCCGTTCGCCATCGCCATCGGATTGGGCATCATAGGCCTGTGGAAGCCTGAATGGCTGGCTCCGGTGTTCGTCTTGGCCGCGCTTGCTTTTGCGACCAACGCCGGAATCGCGGTCTACCACGTCGGTGTGGAACAGCACTGGTGGATCTCGTCATGCAGCGCTGTGTCGATGGAGCGGCTCAGCGGTGCGGACCTGCTTGCCAGCCTGCAAACCAAGCAGCCCAAGGCCTGTGACGAGGTGGAATGGAAGCTCCTGGGCGTTTCCATAGCGACCTGGAATGTAGTATTCTCATCCGTGCTGGCGGTGGCATCGGCCTACGTGCTGAAGACCCGCACATGGGAAAAGCCCCTTCCGGGAGGACTATAAATAGCTATGAGCGCCAAAAAGAAAACCGGCAAACCGGACATCGACACCGCCACCACCCCGGTCGGCGGACGCATGCCGGGCGATCCCACCAAGGACGAATTGATCGAGCGTATCATCCGCGTCGACCAGGCGGGCGAATACGGCGCGGTGCGCATCTATCAAGGCCAGCTGGCGGTGCTGGGCAAGGGCCCCAAGGGCGACATGATCCGCCACATGAAGGAGCAGGAAGACGTGCACCTGGAAACGTTTTCCAAACTCGCCAGTGAACGGCGCGTCCGCCCCACGGCTTTGATGCCAATCTGGCACATCGCGGGCTTCGCACTCGGCGCGGGCACGGCGTTGTTGGGCGAGAAGGCGGCGATGGCCTGCACCGTCGCAGTGGAAGAAACCATCGACGAACATTACCAACAGCAGATCGAAAAACTCGGCGACGACGAGAAAGAGCTGCGCGATCATTGCATTCAGTTCCGCGAAGAAGAACTGGAGCACCGCGACATCGGTTACGAGCACGGCGCGGAAAACGCCCCCGCCTATCCGCTTTTGTCGCGCGCAATCAAGTTCGGCACCAAGTTCGCCATCAATTTGTCCGAGCGCATTTAATCCATCCCCCTGACACAATAAGAGTCGAAAACACCATGAAGTTTGTTCGCTGGCTGTTGGGCCGCCTGATTCTCGCCATTGATTTCCTGACTCGCCCCAAAACCGTGGTCCGTGACACCGACGAACAAAGCGCACTGGATCAAAAAACCGCCAAGCTGGCGCTGTATCAGTTTGAAGCCTGCCCCTTTTGCGTCAAGGTCCGCCGCCAGATTCGAAGGCAGGGGCTGAGAATCGAACTGCGTGACGCAAAGAACAATCCGCTTTTCAGCAAAGAGCTGGCAACCCAAGGCGGTAAGCACAAGGTTCCGTGCCTGCGCATTGAGAGTGACGACAACACCGTCACATGGCTCTATGAATCCAATGACATCAATGCGTTTTTGCAAAAGGAATTCGGCCAGTCTGAAGCAGCCTGACCTCTGTTCCGCTTTCGCGCAGATTTAACCGAAACGTCATTTCCTTTCAGCAATGCCGCCTCGTAAGCTCTCCCGTCCATCGAAGGGAAGCTTATCCATGTCCGCATCTCAGCCGGAAAAAACCACCAGTACCTTTCTTGAAGTCTTTCGTGTTTTTTTGGGCCTCGGCCTGACCTCGTTCGGCGGGCCGGTGGCGCATCTCGGTTATTTTCGCGAAGCCTTCGTGGTGCGCCGCAAGTGGCTCTCGGACAGCGCCTACGCCGACCTTGTGGCGCTGTGCCAATTCCTGCCCGGCCCGGCGTCCAGCCAGGTGGGCATGGCCATCGGGCTCAAGCGCGCGGGTTACGCGGGCATGGCGGCGGCGTGGCTGGCGTTTACTTTGCCATCGGCTCTGATGCTGGTGGCCTTCGCCTACGGCCTGGATGCGTTCGGCGAGGTCGGTGGAGGCTGGGTCGCGGGCCTCAAACTCGCCGCCGTGGCGGTGGTCGCGCACGCGGTTCTGGGCATGGCGAAAAGTCTAACGCCCGATAAGGAACGCGCCGCCATCGCGGCTCTGGCTTTCATCGTTGTGGCCTTGGTCTCCGGGTCTGTCGGTCAAGTGGGTGCGATCTTCATCGGCGGCCTGATCGGCGCAGTGTGGCTTAAGGCCGAAGCGCCGGATGAAGTCCCGGAGCACGAAAACCTCGCCCCCACCGTCACCCCGGCTGTCGCCATCACCGCGCTCACCGCTTTCTTCGCCCTGCTGATCGCACTGCCGGCCATTGCCGAGGCCGTGCCCGATGTGCGCCTGCAACTCATCGATGGATTTTACCGTGCGGGCGCCCTGGTGTTCGGTGGCGGGCACGTGGTGCTGCCGTTGTTGCAGGCGGAAACGGTGGCGAACGGGTTGGTGGACCCTGAGACCTTCCTGGCCGGGTACGGCGCAGCCCAGGCGGTGCCGGGCCCACTGTTCACCTTCGCCGCGTTTTTGGGCGCGGCCAATTCCGGCTACTCCGGCGCGGCCATCGCGCTTCTGGCGATCTTTTTACCATCCGCACTGCTCATTATCGGCGGGCTCAAATACTGGGACCAATTGCGCGCGCATCCGTTGGCGCGGCGCGCGCTGATGGGCGTCAACGCCGCCGTGGTGGGACTGTTGGGCGCGGCGCTGTACGACCCGGTGTTCACCCAGGGCGTTACTGGCCCGCTGCCCTTGAGCATTGCGGTCGCGGCGTTCGTCGCGCTCGGCGTGTGGAAGACGCCCGCCTGGGCGGTGGTGATCGCCACCGCGGTTGTGGGTGGTGTGGTGCTTTAGCCTTACGCGCGAAAACCCACGTCTCTTTTTAAAGATTCTTTTTTCATATGAATCCCGCCAAAAGCCGCTAAGATGGCTCTTCACTTTTTGTTCTATCGGCCGCCCGCATTTTTGGCGGTTTTTTGAACACCTCAATTTTGGAGGGGGGCTCTCCATCTCATTTTAAGAGATTTCGGGCGTCATCCCTCTTCCCATCATCTCTTCAAAAATAACCTTGGGGGATAAATGATGAGGAAGGCTTTATGAAAAAGATTTTGATGATCTCCGCCATCGCCGTGTCGCTCGGCGCTTTCGCCACCAGTGCACACGCCTGGGGCTGGGGTCCCGGTTGGGGCGGTGGTCCGTGGAACAACAACGGCTGGGGCAACAACAACGGTTGGGGCAATGGCTGGGGTGACGGTTCCGGTGACTTCTCGTTCGGCATGAGCGGACGCGGGTCCGGGTCCGGCTACGGCAACAACAACATGTACAACCGCTATGGCGGCTACGGCTATCCCGGTGGTTACGGTTATCCTTACGGCGGTTATGGCTACCCGTATGGCGCACCTTACGGCGTTCCGTACGGCGTTCCGGGCGCACCTGTTGCACCCGCCGCACCGGCTGCTCCCGCGCAGTAAAACGACCTGCATAAAAAAGAAGAGCGTCGGGAAACCGGCGCTCTTTTTTTGTACATGGGTGTTAGGCACCAGCCAGACCCAAACTTTGCGCCAATTCAGCTTTTGCGCTTTTTCACGAGCCCGGCGATGACGCCGCGCATGGTGCGCACCTCTTGCTCCGTCATGCGCGCGCGTTGGAACATGTTGCGCAGATTGCGGATCATCGCCGGTTTCTTTTCTTCGACGCCGAGAAATCCACAATCCGTAAGCTCATGTTCCAGATGTTCGAACAGCCCCACCAGTTCTTCCTTGGTGGCGCGGCGGGTATCGAGGCGTACCTCGTAGATCTCGTCCGGCTGTTCGGTCGCGGCCTGGAACCATTCATAGCCCATCAGCAACACCGCCTGGGCGAGATTGAGCGACGTGAACCCCGGGTTCAGCGGCACCATCAGGATCGAGTCCGCCAGCGCGATGTCGTCATTGTGCAGGCCCACTGATTCCTTGCCGAACAGCACACCGCATTTGACGTCTTGATCCAATTGCGCACGCATTTCCTGCGCCGCGCCGTGGGGCGTCAACACGTCTTTGGACATATCGCGTGCGCGCGCCGTGGTGGCGAACACATGGCCCAGGTCGGCGACGGCGTCCGCCGTGGTCTCGAAGACTTGGGCGTTGTCCAACACCACGTCCGCACCGGACGCGGTCTTGTACGCCGCATCATTGGGCCAGCCGTCGCGCGGCGCGACCAAGCGCAAATCCAGAAGCGTGCAATTGAGCATGGCGCGCGCCACCATGCCGATGTTTTCGCCCAGTTGCGGCTGAACCAAGATCACGGCGGGCCCGCGCTGGGCCACTTGGTCGGCGGTTTCCTTGGACGGGCGGCGGTGCTTGGTGGAGGATGCGGTGTTCATATCAGTCAGGTCGCCTGCACGCCGTCGCGGAACAGTTTGTAGACGATGGAATCGCGCAGCGCATTGTACGACGCGTCGATGACGTTGGCCGACACGCCCACGGTCGCCCAGGTCTGCCCGCTTTCGTCCGTGCTTTCGATCATCACGCGGGTCACCGCGGCGGTGGCCTCGCCCGGCGTCAGGATACGCACTTTATAGTCCACCAGCCTGAGGCCCGCGAGGCTCGGGTACAGCGGCAACAAGACCTTACGCAGCGCCGCATCCAACGCATTGACCGGACCGTTACCCTCGGCAACCGCCATTTGCTGTTCGTCCGCACCTTTATCATGATGAAGCGCCAGTTTGACGGTCGCCTCCGACAGCGTCACCAACTCGTTCATGGCGTTCCAGCGGCGCTCATCGATGACGCGAAAGCTGGCGCAGCGGAAATATTCCGGCACATCGCCCAAGACGCGGCGCGCCATCAATTCGAAACTGGCCCCGGCGCCATCGTAGGAATAGCCCTGCTTTTCTTTGGCTTTGACCTTATCCAACAGCGCGCCGATGCGCGGGTCCTTATCTTCGATTTCGATTCCGATTTCGCGAAACCGCGCGAGGATGTTGGAGCGTCCAGCCTGATCGGACACCAGAATCTGGCGGTGATTGCCGACGCTTTCCGGGTCCACATGCTCGTAACAGCGCGGATCCTTTTCCACTGCGGACACATGCAGGCCGCCTTTGTGGGCAAAGGCGCTTTCGCCGACGTAGGGGCGGTGGCGGTCCGGTGCGCGGTTGAGCCGTTCGTCCAACGCATTGGACACATGGCTCAAACGCTTCAAGCCGTCCGCATCGATGCCGGTCTCAAACCCCATTTTGAGTTTCAAAGACGGGATGACGCTGACCAGATTGGCATTGCCGCACCGCTCACCCAGGCCGTTGATGGTACCCTGGACCATGCGTGCGCCCGCGCGCACCGCGGCCAGGGAGTTGGCGACCGCGTTGCCGGTGTCGTCGTGACAATGGATGCCGACCCTGTCGCCCGGAATGGTTTCGCACACTTGATTGACGATTTCCTCAATCTCGAACGGTAAGGTGCCACCATTGGTGTCGCACAGCACCACCCACCGCGCGCCGCCGTCGACGGCGGCTTCAAGGCATTGCATGGCGAAACCCGGATTGGCCTTATAGCCGTCAAAAAAGTGTTCGGCATCGAACATCACTTCGTCGAGCTTGGTGCCAGCATAGGCGATGCTGTCCCGGATCATGGCGAGATTCTCACCCTGTTCGATGCCCAGCGCGACGTCGACGTGGTAGTCCCAGGTCTTGCCGACCATGCACACCACACGCGCATCCGTGCCGAGCAGTGCATTGAGACCCGGATCGTTGTCGGCGCTGCGGCCCGCGCGGCGCGTCATGCCGAACGCGGTGATGCGCGAACGTTCCAACTGCGGCAGATTGTCGAAAAACGCATCGTCGGTGGGATTGGCGCCCGGCCAGCCACCTTCGATATAATCCACGCCCAGACCATCGAGATCGCGGGCGATGGCTTCCTTATCCACCGAGCCGAAATCAACGCCGGAGGTCTGCGCACCGTCACGCAAGGTGGTGTCATAGATGTAAACGCGGTTCGCGCTCATTCTTCGTCAGCCTTCATCATCGGGGAATTGCGGAGCATGCCCAATTTCGCGCCTGCACACAAGGATTTCCAACCGATTACGGCTATATGTTGAGCCTATCGCCCGAAAGCACGACGCTGCCCTTGGCGCGGTACCCGCAAGCGTATATTCTCAAAGCGTAACGATTCGGCGCGCGATGCCGAAGGTGGGGAAGATAGCATAGGCTTCAATCTATTGCGATGAGTGGCGATTTCGATTTCGAGCATGACGATGCATACCCGGCGTTCCGCGAACGCTGCGCGGGAACCAACGTCAACGAGCAAACCCTGCTTGCCACCGATTACCTGAACCATTTCAACGAAGTGGTGATGACGCTCGAAATGCTGGGCGACATGCCGGAACTGATCGAAGAGGCCCAGGCCTGGGCGCCCAAGGATTACAAGGATCACTTTCGCGACAGCACCATCGCCGACAAGGAACTGGCGGTGGAGGCTTACGACCACGCTCCACCAAAGTTCAAAGACCCGTTCGAACAAAACATTGAAAAAATCAACAAACTCATCACCACGTCGGTGGAGCGCCTGTCGAGCGACATCCAAACCGGTGATATGGAGCTGGTCCGCTCCAACGCGCGCGCGCTCAGCAAGGTTATTCAGCGTCTCATGGACATGTGCAGCGCCAACATCCACGGATCCGAAACCACCATGGATCAAGAAGAGATCGACACCATGATCGGCGCGGAACCGGAACCGGCGGAGGAGTCCGCCGGCAACGCCCAAGCCGATATCGACGCATTGTTCGACTGAGCCGCAACGCCATATCCGCCCTTGCCGTTTCCGGCAGCTGTCACCGCATCCGAAAAGGAACAACACCGCCGGGCGCGCAGACCCGGCGGTGCCTGGTGCGAGTTCCACCGGAGGATGGAATTCGCGGGGAACCGTTTGGCAAATCCCAAAATGGGCGTTGCGCTTCGCGTCGCGCCGCTTCTGGGTTTAAGCCGATATCGTCCAATTGGTGGGTGGAAAGACGATGCAAGGCACGGCGTTGGCGATGCACGCTGTAAGCTTGCCGTATCCAGTTTAACGCCCTACCGGGCCCCTTGACCCACATTGTGTTCCAGTTCGGTGTTTTTTTGCTCATGCACGCATGTTAGCGGATTGCACACGCACCATGGTTCGTTTATTATCGAACTATGAAAGAGGGGCCCGACATCGCCCGCATTGCCGCCCTGATTGGCGATCCCGCCCGCGCGAACATGCTGGCCGCCTTGATGCACGGCAAAGCCTTGACGGCGAGTGAACTGTCGGCGGAAGCCGGTATTACGAAACAAACGGCCAGCGCACATTTGACAAAATTGACTGACGGCGGCCTTTTGCAGGTGCGCAAGCAAGGCCGGCACAAATACTTCGCGCTGGCAAACGACGACGTTGCCCAGGTTTTGGAAAACCTCATGGGGCTTGCGGCTGGAATGGGGCTTCTGCGCACCCGGACGGGTCCGAAAGACATGGCGTTGCGCATGGCGCGGATTTGTTACAATCACCTCGCAGGCGAAATGGGCACGCGAATGTATGACGGCCTTTTGGCGCAAGGCCACTTGCGCCGAGATGACGGCGTTCTTGTTCTCACAAAGTCCGGGGAAGCATTTGTGCGCGATTTGGGGATCGATTTGGGGGTTTTACAGACGAAAAAAGGCCCCCTTTGCCGGGAATGCCTGGATTGGAGCGAGCGCCGGTCCCACCTTGCCGGAAGCCTTGGGCGCGCGCTTTTTTCGCGCTTCGAAGAATTGGGATGGATGAAATGCGCACCGGATAGCCGCGTGGTCACGTTCTCAAAACATGGAAAAAAAATGTTCAACACCATGTTCGGCTGATGCGGTGGAATGACCCGGCATCAACACCCTACCAACGCTGGCACTTAAGCGGACGGTTTACGGATCTGGTCGAGCGGAAACGGCATCACATTGCCTCCCGCCAAACGCACGAACTCATCGTACGGCACCGGACGGCTGAACAGATAGCCCTGGCCGATGTCACTGCCAAGCGCATGCAGGAACGTGCTCTGGCGCTCAGTCTCCACGCCTTCGGCGATGACCTTCAGCCCTAGATTTTGAGCCATATTAACGATGGCCTTGGCCATGGTCACCGCGTCCGGGTTGTCCGGCAGGCCGGTGACGAAAGAACGGTCGACCTTCAACGCATCCAGCGGGAACTTGGTCAAATAGCTGAGCGACGAATACCCCGTACCGAAATCGTCGATGCTGAGCGATACGCCCAACGACTTGAGTTCTTGCAGAACGCGCACGGTTTCCTCGGCGTTTTCCACCAACATGCTTTCGGTCAGTTCCAAGTCCAGATTGGTGCTGGGCAATCCCGTAGTTTTGAGAACTTCTTTCACCCTTTCGGCCAAAACCTCCTGGCGGAACTGACGTGCGGACAGGTTCACCGCAACACTGACATCCGATAGACCAGCATCGATCCATTCCTTGGCCTGACGGCAGGCTGTTTCCAAAATCCAATCGCCGATGATGACGATCAGTCCCGTTTCTTCGCTGACCGGTACAAATTCATTGGGAGAAACCGGTCCCAATTCGGGGTTGGTCCAGCGCGCCAAGGCTTCCGCACCGACGATCCGTCCGGTGCTCAAGTCCACTTTAGGTTGGTAGGCCAGGTGGAACTCTTCGTTTTCAAGCGCATGGCGCAAACCGTGTTCGATGGACATACGACGCAGCGCGTTGGCGCTCAGCGTCGAGGAATAGAACTGGAAGTTGTTGCGCCCCTGCTTCTTAGCGTGGTGGGACGCGGTGTAGACGTTTTTCAGCAGATCATCGACGTTGTCGCAGTTGTCGGGATAGACGATCACGCCGATGGAACCGGAGGAATACAGCTCTTTGCCATCCACATGGAATGGTTGGCTCAAGGCGCGGAGCATGCGCGTGGCGACGGCTTCGACCTCTCCATCCTCGCTCAACCCTTCCAAAATCACGGTAAATTCGTCACCCGACAGACGGGCCACCATGTCCTTGCCGCGCACACACGATTCCAGGCGCTTACCCGCCAGTTGCAGCACCACGTCGCCGGCGGCATGGCCCATGGCGTCGTTGATGTTTTTGAAGTTGTCCAGATCGATGAACAAGACCGCGGCCCTGGCGCCCAGCTTGTCGGCGGCGATGGTGGCTTCCTTTAGCCGTTCACTGAACAGATAGCGGTTGGGCAGATGGGTCAACGGATCGCGTGTCGCCAGGAACTTCAGTTTGTCTTCGGCCTTTTTGCGTTCCGTGATGTCACGCACCACGGCGATGTAATGAAGCCGGTCGCGCAGCTTGAAGTCGCTCAAACTGATTTCCAGAGGGAAGTTGCCACCATCTTTGCGCAACCCCGAAACCTCTCGCCCGTATTCATGGGCTTCCAGGTCGGCCTCCAGGCTTTTCAAAAGTACACTGGAATCGGATTGACGCCGGCCACGCGTATCGGGAATCAGGTTCGAAATACTTGCCCCCGCCAAACCACCGGGGCCGTAGCCGAAGATTTTTTCCGCCGCCGGATTGGCGGTTTCAATGATGCCCATTTCGTTGATGGTGATCAAGCCGTCCACCGTGGTGTCCATGATGGTGCGCAGAAACTCTTCGCGCTCCGTCAATTCCTTCATGCGGCGGTTCTTTTCCGTTACATCACGGGCCACCAGCATGATCTGCTGCACTTCGCCGTCGGTTTCTTCATAGACGGAGGCCGCAACCTCGACATCCACCTCACGCCCGTCATTGGCCGCCATCTTCATTGAAGTGCGGCGTTTTTCCTTCAGCAAGGCCGCGAAATGGTCTTCCACCAAGTCACTGTAATCGGGATGCACATAATCGAGCAGCGAATGAAGCTGCGCCTGTTCATTATCCACCGAGAGCAGGGCGCAGCCCGCCGGATTCAAAACGCGGATCGCGCCTTCCACCGTACAGATGGCGATCAAATCCGGCGCCAGATCGATCAGGCTGGCGTGGTGCTCATCGCTCTTGGCGATGTTTTCATAGCGCCGGTCTTCCAGAAGCTCGTTGAGCAGGTCGAGAATACTTTGGCCGGACTTGCGAATGTCCTCGGCATATTCGCGATACTGCGGGTGCGACATGGGGCCGAGCATTTCGGCGCTCATCATGTCCGCGAAGCCGATGATGTTGTTCAGCGGCGTGCGCATCTCGTGCGAAAGGGTGCGCAGGATGCCGCGTCCCTCGCCTTGGGCCTGGGCATCATCGTGTTCCGGTTCCTGGGACGAACCTGCTTGGGTGTTTTTGTCGTCGTCCTGGTTCATGACGTCTGGCACGTCTCCACCTGATCTATTCGCCGGGCCTCAATTGACGCCCGGCCACCCTGAGTCTAACCAAAGCGCACCCATGGTGGAATTGTTAAGGCCAGGATTCTACACGATTTTCGGTAAATCATAAGCGAAATAATACATAAAGACTATAATGGGCATGTCAAGATTCATCCCATACGTGTATTGTATTTGACACGCACGCTTTATGACAATAATCGCCTGATCAATCTCAAATTGCGATCTATACGTTGCACTATTCACGCCGCCACGTGGTGCCGTCCGCACCGTCTTCCAGGATGATGCCTTGGACCGCCAAGTCATCGCGGATTTTGTCGGACAAAGCGAAGTCCTTATCCGTGCGGGCTTGGCGGCGCTGTTCGATCAGGGCATCGATATCGGTGTCGCTCAAACCGTCTGCACCGCCGCCCGCGCCACGCAGCCAAGCCTCCGGATCCTGCCCCAATAACCCCAGCACGTCGCCACCGAGCAGCAATGCCCCCTTCAACCGGGCCTTTTCGGCCGCGTCCGTTGCCGCGTTGAGCCGGGTCTTGAGTTCGAACAGGTGCGCGATGGCTTTCGGCGTGTTGATGTCGTCGCCGAGCGCGGCGATCACTTCCGCCGGCACGTGATCGGGCACATCGGCTTTGACGTTTGCATTCCTCAGCGCCAGATAGAACTCGTCGAGTTCCTTTTTCGCCTCGCGGATACCGTCTTTGCGGAAGTCCAGGGGTTGGCGGTAGTGGGTCTTGAGCAGGGTCAGACGGATCGCCTCACCGGGAAATTCATCCAGAAGATCATGCACGGTATAAAAATTGCCAAGCGACTTCGACATTTTTTCACCCTCGGCCATCAGATAGCCGTTGTGCAGCCAATAATTCACGTACTTCGAACCACCATGCGCACAGGTCGATTGCGCAATTTCATTTTCGTGATGGGGAAAGACCAAATCCTGCCCGCCACCGTGAATGTCGAAGGTCGGGCCGAGATGCTTTTCGCTCATGGCCGAGCATTCGATGTGCCAACCCGGACGGCCCCGACCCCACGGGCTGTCCCACCCAGGTTGGTCGTCATCGGACGGCTTCCACAGCACGAAATCGGCGGGGTCCTTTTTATAAGGGGCGATTTCGACACGCGCGCCCGCAACCATTTCATCGCGGTTGCGCCCGGACAAATTACCGTAATCGCGATAGCTGGACACATCGAAGAGCACATGGCCTTCGGCTTCGTAAGCGTGTCCCGCCGCCACCAACTTGCCGATCATCGTAATCATATTAGCGATGTGTTCGGTCGCGCGCGGTTGCACGTCGGGGGTCATCGCGCCCAGCGCACCCATGTCGTCCAGGAACGCCTGTTCGGTGCGTTTGGTGATATCGGCGATGCTCTCGCCGCTTTCCTCGGCACGGTTGATGATCTTATCGTCGACGTCGGTGATATTGCGTGCGTAAATCACATGCTCTTCGCCATAAATTTCGCGCAGCAATCGGTACAACACATCGAACACCACCACGGGGCGCGCATTGCCGATGTGAGCGTAGTCGTAAACCGTCGGTCCGCACACATACATGCGCACGCGTTTTTCGTCGATGGGCGTGAAATCTTCTTTTTCGCGTTTGAACGTGTTGTAAAGCTGGATGGTCACGACGAATTATCCTTTTTCACCCATCAAGCGTTTGATGGCGCGCGCGCGCCCGATCAGCGGCAGATAGGCTTTCAGTTCCGGGCCGTGCTCCAACCCCGTCAGTGCCTTGCGCAAAGGCATGAACAATCCCTTGCCCTTGCGCCCGGTGGCGTCCTTGACGGCTTTGGTCCAGGTGCCCCAGGTCTCCCCATCCGGTTCGCCCTCCGGCAACAGGCCTGCAGCCTGATTCAAGAATGCCGCGTCGTCCTCTGCGATCACGGGCACAATATCGGAAATAGCGATGTCGTGCCAAATTTTCACATCGGCGATGCGCTCTAGATTGGCACGCACCGCGTTCCAGAGTTCCTCCGTCACGCCAGCGGGCACATGGTCGGCGACGTCGGCGAAATCCGTGGCGTGCAGCACCTGAGCGTTGAGACGCGACAACTGCGCTGGATCGAATTTCGGCGCGGCGCGGGAAAAGTGGGTGAAGTCGAAGGCATCGATCAATTTTTGCAGGCTGTCTTCCGCCTTGATGTCGTCCGATGTACCCAGATGCGCCAAATAGGACGCGAGCGCCAGGGGCTCCACCCCGTCGGCACGCAGGTCCTTGAGCGCCAGGGAGCCCAAGCGCTTCGACAACCCGCCCCCTTCGATATCGGTCATCAATGGCAGGTGAGCAAATGTTGGCGCCGCCGCGCCCATGGCCTCGAACATCTGCACTTGCAACGCGGTGTTGGCGACGTGGTCTTCCCCGCGGATCACATGCGTCATGTCCATATCGCGATCGTCGACCGCGCTCGGCAACATATAGAGCCACGATCCGTCATGGCGGCGAATGACGGGGTCGGACAGTTTCTCCGCCTCGAAATGCACAGCACCGCGCACCAGGTCTTCGAATTCGATGGCGCCCGGCGTCAATTTGAAACGCCAATGCGCTTCACGCCCTTCGTCGATGTAGCTCTGCAATTTTTCTTCGGAAGGCGGCGTGTAGATCGGCGGCAGGCCGCGCGCGCGCAAGCGCTTTCGCATGTAGTCCAACTCTTCCGGCGTCTCGTAACACGGATAGACGCGCCCGGCGGCTTTCAGGTGATTGAAAGCCTCTTCATAAGCGCTTAAGCGTTCGGATTGTTTTTCCTCCCCATCCCAATCGAGGCCGAGCCAACCCAAATCCTCACGGATGGCGTCGGCGTATTCGTCTTTCGAACGCTCTTTATCCGTGTCGTCCAGACGCAAGATGAACCGCCCGCTCATATGCTTGGCGGCAAGCCAGTTGATCAACGCCATACGCGCGTTGCCGACATGGATGTAGCCGGTGGGGCTGGGGGCGAAACGGAAACAAGTCATGAGGAAAATCCATTTGTCAGCGGATAGCGCCGGTCCCGCCCGAACGCGCGGGATGAAATTTTAACGCCCGGGGATGCTTGGCGGCGTTTGTACTCCGCCCGGTCCAGCATGCGCCAGACCTTCTCGACGATTTCCAATTCATAGCCGCGCGTCGCGATATCGGCCACGGACTCTTCCTTTTCGATCAGGCAGTACAACATATCGTCCAGATCGGCATAGGGCGGCAGGGTATCTTGGTCGGTCTGGTCGGGTTTCAGCTCCGCAGACGGCGCCTTGGTTAGGATTCGTTCGGGCACCACCCGGCCATCGGGGCCCAGCAGGTTGTCGCAATAATGGCTGTTGCGCCATTTGCACAGGCTGTAAACCCGGGTCTTGTAGACATCCTTCAGAACGTTGTAGCCGCCGCACATGTCGCCATAGAGCGTCGCGTATCCCACCGACATTTCCGACTTGTTGCCGGTCGACAGCACCATGTAGCCAAATTTGTTGGACATGGCCATGAGGATCAGGCCGCGGGAACGGGCCTGGATGTTTTCTTCCGTGGTGTCCGCTCCGTGCTGGACGAACTGTTCCTTGAGCATACCGTCGAATGCCGCCATCGCCGGTTCGATGGAAATGGTGTCGAGCTTGCAGCCCAACAGTTTGGCGGCCTCACTGGCGTCTTCCAAGCTGTCTTGGGAGGTGTAAGGCGAAGGCATCATCACGCAGTGCACCCGCTCCGCGCCTAAAGCGTCGGTGGCGATGGCTGCACTCAAGGCGCTGTCGATGCCGCCGGACATGCCGATCATCACGCCGGGGAAGTAGTTCTTGTTGACGTAATCGCGAAGCCCCAAAACCAAGGCCTTGTAGATCGCCTCGTCGTCTTCCAAGGGGTAGGTCACGGCCCCGTATTCCGGGGTCAAGGTGTCGTTTTCCCAAACGAAATTGGCCGCCGTCACTTGGGGTTGGAATGACGGCAGATGCACGCGGACCTCACCCGTCGCATCCAGCACGAACGACGCCCCATCGAACACCAGTTCGTCCTGCCCGCCGACCAGATTGACGTACACCAGGGCCAATCCGGTTTCGCGCACCCGCGCACGCGCCAAATCCAGGCGCGTGTGGGGCTTGTCCATTTCGAAGGGCGAACCGTTGAGCACCAATAGCGCCTCCGCACCGTCGCGCATCAACGCGCTGGAAACCTCCGGCACCCACATGTCCTCGCAGGTCATGATGCCCAGCTTGATGCCGCGGAAATTCACCGCACCCGGCTTGCCGCCTGGGGTGAACAGGCGCTTTTCATCGAACACGCCATAGTTGGGCAGCGCGTATTTCGGCACCACGGCCTTGATCTTACCACCGTCCAAAACCAAGGCGGCGTTGTAGAGATGTCCATCTTCGATCCAGGGCGCACTGACCAGCAGGCCCGGCCCACCATCAGCGGTGAGCTTGGCCAACCCGCTCACGGCATTGTGGATGGAATCCAAAAAACTGGATTTCAGCACCAAGTCCTCGGGCGGGTAGCCGGAAACGACCAATTCCCCGGTCATCACCAAATCAGAGCCGAGCTCTTGGGCCTGGGCGCGCGCATCCTCAATCAATGCCACATTGGCATCAATGTCGCCCACGATTGGGTTGATCTGGGCGAGGGCTATGGTCAAACGATCCGTCATATGCGCTTTCAACTGGGGAAGACCGACAAATGGCAAGGCAAATTAGGCCTCGCCCGGGGGGCTGTCAACGCGCCAAAAGCCACCAATTTAAACCTTTTTGTCGCTTGTCTACGCAATTTGTTCTATGATGTCCACGCTCTTGGGTAAGACAATGAACCAGCCCCGCATAAAACCAATACGGGAAATCGATACGGGGCGGCTTGTGAGGGTGGAAAGATGACCCATATGACCATGTCCTCGGACGCCATGCCGGGGGCAGCTCTAGGTAGTGGACAGTGCAAAAAAGTTGCCCTGTCAATCGTGGACGACTTCACGGCCCAATTGATCGCGGCCATTGAATCTGCGCCTCAAGGTATGTCCGTAAGTGACATCCGCGCATTCGTCGAAACGTACAGGACCGAGTACATTCACGAGCATGACGCCGAATTCAAGACCCATTTCCAGTCGTGCCTCACCCGATGCGAGCAGGTGGTCTTCGATCCCGCCTCCCGGCGCGAACCGTTCAAGCGCGTACTCACCTCACGGTTCGTCGACTTGTTTCCACCCTTGAATGGCCTGGACGACAGCCGCACCTATGTTTCCCGGCGGATGCTGCAGGGCCTGTTCCTGGCCCTGGAGAAAATGGTCGGCGACGTCGCCTTGGAGCGCGGTCACATAACCTGCAAAAATCTGGTGGAGTTGCTCAAAGCCACCGAACAGGGCTTTGTGTGGGAAGACCTGTTCCAAAACGAACAGGCGCAAGGTGCCGTCGACGACCTGCTGATGGCGCTGCTGCCGCATTTTTCAAACCCCATGAAACGTATCAATTGGATGGTCAACTTGATCAACAACGACCTGTCCGACCCCAAAGAGTTTGCCTTCGAAGGCCCGGCCAACCAAGACTGGCAGATCGATGAACGCGATGTGGTGCGCGTGTTGCGCCGTGTGTTCCGGCACCTCAAGCAACAACTGGTCGACAAACAGCACGCCATGGCCATGGCCGCAAAATACGGCACCCAGCAGACCCGCGCCTTGCTCGCCCTGGTCAACACTTTGGATGCCGCCGAGGTTTAATCAACCGGACATTTCGATGGATTTGCCGTCTGCGAGCCGTTACTTTCCAAGCTGAGGGGCGATGTCATCCGCTCCTTCTTGGTTAAGGGACCTCGCGACGCATGACGCAAAACGCCTCCGCAGACCTGAATAAAAAGCGCCGCGCGCGGTCCCATGCGCTGGCGCAGGCGGTCGTTGACGCCTTCGTCGAACGCCTCAAGGAAGAGGTCGACAAACAAGGCGGCTACCTCACCCAGGCGCACGTCCAGAATCTCAACACCGAATTCCAAACCAAAGCCGACCAATTGAGTGTTGTGTTCGCCCAGGCCCTCGAAGATTCCGCACGCGAGCAGGAAGAACTGCATTGGCACGCCATCAAGCGCCCGGCGTTCGATCGTTTGATCGTCAAACGCTTCGAACACCTGTTCGTGCGCCGCGACGCGGACGGCACGGTGCACGGCAACCTGTCCCGGCGCATGTTGCCGGGTTTTTTCCTGGCGCTCAACATGATGCTGGGACCGCAACTGCTGAGCAAATTTCAGACCCGTTGCGACGCCGCCGTGGACCGGGTGATGAAGGGCAAGATGCCGGTGGATTGGGACCGGGTGGACCACGATCCCGACGTTCACGACATCATCCTCGACGCCCAGTACGCCATCACGCTGCATTTCGAAGAAACCGCAAGGCGCTACGATTGGCTCATCCACATCGTCAACACGCATCTAGCACCCGTGGCGGACGGCAGCACCAACGCCAGGGCCTGGGAGCTGACCCCCCGTGTCCTGCACGATTTGCTCGATGGTCTGCTGGTGGACATCAAAAAGGCCGTGGTGGACGACGTGGCGTGGCGGCACTTAGCAGGGCGGCACAAAGACGCCGACCGTCACCTGATCGCGACAATCCTGGATCGTTTGCAATAGGCATATTTTAAATCTGCCACCTCCCCGAGAATGCCGGCTTAAGCAAAGCGCTTTCGCTATGAGACCGGCGGCGCGTATTGACCTACAATCCACTGTCGGTCAGGCTGAATCCAATGCCACGATGCAGGAGGGGGCATGCGCAGGATTCTCATCACCGGAGCGTTGGGTCAGATTGGTTCGGAACTTGTGCCCGCCCTGTGTGTGCGTTACGGCGCCGAAAACGTGGTGGCGACCGATGTGCGCATGCCGACCCAGGCCCTGGCGTGTGCGTTCGAACATCTCGATTGCACGCACATTCGCGAAATCCAAGAGATTGTCCGCCGGTTCGACGTCGGTCAAGTCTATCATTTGGCCTCGCTCCTGTCGGCGGTGGCCGAACACAAGCCGCAGGCCGCGTGGGACCTCAACATGGGCAGTCTCTACCGGGTGCTGGAAACGGCGCGGCAAAACGACTGCGCCGTTTTTTCCCCCAGTTCCATTGGCGCCTTCGGCCCCTCCACACCCAAAGACAAGACGCCGCAAGACACCATCCAGCGTCCGACGACCATATACGGCGTGACCAAGGTCGCGGGTGAACTTTTGGCCGACTACTACGCGCTGCGTTTCGGGGTAGACGCCCGGGGGCTGCGGCTGCCGGGTTTGATCTCGCACACCGCGCCGCCGGGTGGCGGCACCACGGATTATGCCATGGACATGTTTTACCAGGCGATCCGCTATAAACAATACACCTGCTTCCTCCAACCCGATACCCGCCTCGACATGATGTACATGCCGGACGCCATCCGCGCCATCATCGAAGTGATGGCCGCGGACCCCAACGGTCTCAAACACCGCAACAGCTTCAACCTCACGGCCATGAGCTTCACGCCCGAAGAGCTCGCCGCCGAAATCACAAAACACGTTCCCGGCTTTGTCATCGATTACGAGGTCGACCCGGTGCGCCAAGCCATCGCCGACAGTTGGCCTCGTTCTCTCGACGACGGCGCTGCGCGGGAAGAATGGGGCTGGGCGGAGCAATACGACCTCTCCGCCATGACCAAGGACATGCTGGACAATCTCCGAAGTAAACTCAAACCAATCCGCTGACAGGAGCCGTCATGCCCCACGACAAACTGCAAGCCGCCTTGTCGGCGGAAATCGAAACTTTGGAGCGGGAAAACCGGGCCAAGGGTGAAGAAACCGTGTTCAGCGCCGTCGTGCCGCCGCAAGACGGCAAGGGGCCGCGTTATCTGCTTGCGGACGATGACAGCCGGCCTTTTCTACGCATGAACTCCAACGGCTACCTCGGCATGGCGTTGCGCCCGGAAGTGATTGCGGCGGAAGAAGACACGGTCCGGGCGCTTGGCGCCGGTCCCGGTGCGGTACGCTTTATCAGCGGCACCTGGCAGCCGCATATCGAACTGGAACGCAAACTCGCCGCTTTTCACGAACGCGAGGCGGCGATGATCTTCAGTTCGGCCTATGCCACGATCATGGGCGTTCTCACGCCGTTGATCACCTCTGAAACAGCCGTCATCAGCGACGCGCTCAACCACAACTGCATCATCAACGCCATGCGTTTGGCCCGGCCTAAAGAAAAGCACGTCTACGCACATCTGGATATGAACGATCTGGAGACCTGTCTGGATCGGGCGGCGAAGACATGCCGGCGCGCCATCCTCGTCACCGACGGCATTTTCTCCATGCGCGGCGATCACGCACCGCTGGATCGCATCATGCAACTGGCGCGGCGTTATGACGATGCCTTCGCCGAGAACGTGGTGGTGATCGTGGATGATTCCCATGGCGTTGGCGCATTTGGCGAGACTGGCCGCGGCACCGAGCAATACACGAATTCGGAACCGGTGGACATTCTCGTGGCGACCTTGGGCAAGGCCTTTGGCGTCAACGGCGGGTATGTGGCGGCAAGCGCGCCGGTGATCCGTTATTTGCGCGAGACCTCGCCTTTCTACATCTATTCCAACCCCATCACCCCGGGGGAGGCAGCGGCGGCGGCGGCGGCGCTTGATGTGGTCGATGGACCCGAAGGGGGCAAACTGCTCGCGCATTTGCGCGCGATGACCGCGCGTTTTGAACAAGGGCTCAGCACGCTCGGCTTCGAGACCATCTCCGGGGGGCATCCCGTGGTGCCGCTGATGGTGCGCGACACCGGGCGCACCAAAGCGCTGGTGGCACATTTGCGCGCAGGCGGCGTGCTCGCCACGGGGCTCAATTACCCCGTGGTGCCCAAGGGCGACGAAGAGATCCGGTTTCAGATATCCGCCGATCACACCCCCGCCGATATCGACGAAGCACTTGAAGTGCTGGCCGGTTTTAAAGACGCTTAAGGCTAGCAGCCTGCTGGCGAACATCAAAAAAACCGTGACAGGTGACATGGTATGGCGGCATCTTACCCAACAGTTGACCACCACTTGGTCGCAACGATCCTGGAACGGGTCCTGTGGCTTAAGGCTTTAAAGTCATACCGTTCAGCGAATACGTAAAAACACATATCCCAGAGATCGCTGGCTCTCATGTATACGCCATTGTGATCATGCTGGGTCATGGATCACCGCATGATTGATGTTAAAAGAAGCTTGCGGGCAAGAATGCTCTATCTATTCTGAACAAACCGTCTTCAGCTCTTAGGGACCATAAGGCAAGCGCGTGAAGCAATCTGTGCAAATCTTATCTTTATGCCTTGGGGTATCTCTTGGCTTGATGATCTTATTGCTCGCCATGCCGGCGGAGGAAATTAAGTTCGATGAGTTTGCGGGCGGCATGGACGGAAGGTGGGTTAGCGCGTCCTGGCACGGGCAACGCATTCATTGCAACGCCACCCATTTTGACAAATGCCTGAAACCCCAAGCCGAAATCTCAGGAAAAACGGTTCACTGGTACGGCGCTTCGCAAGTCCACACTGTGCGTTACCATACAGAAGGCGAACAACCGTCCCCCTATTACACGCAAAAGGCATTACCGGACATCAACCTTCTGGCTATGACGGAACCCAACCTGAATTTCCAGGAGTTGTATGTTTTTTATAAGTCCCTCGACCGGCAAATGCTGCCGGGAATGATCGTTATTCCCCTTGTGATTGACGATCTGAAAGAGGAGGGACTAAGAGACGGCATCCGAACGCTGCTATTTGCGAAGTCGCGGTTTAATTTTGACAGCGACGACTTCGGAAATGCCTTGCTGGACCGCTATGAAACCGCAGGCTTGGTTAGAACGACTGCACTGATCAATTATGAAAACAATAAATTTCGGGGCTTTCGCAAAACCGGCGCGGTTCAAAACTATACAGAGACTGGGTTGGAACGTTTTCTCGACGGCATATTTCCCTTCACATACATGCGCGAACAATTGATGGGAAAAATCACCGTCGCGTTCAAACGAATGACGACCCAGCCGGCGGAAACGGTTCTGTCTTGGATGAATAACAATTTCGGCATCTCAACGCCGGCTATGGCGGTAGAAGGAAATGATGCGGACATAAAAAAACGATCCGTCTTTCTGGATTTGGGGGGGCGGTGGACCGTGGACATACCCGCATCCGTATACGATGCAAATTTCACCGCATTAGCGGCGCTCGTCACGGATGCCCGCAACAAAGGGATTGAGGTTATCCTGTATTACCAACCCAAACCGCAAGAGCCCCGATGGCCTTATGCTATAGAGGACCTCAACCGCTTTCACCAAGATGTAAACGATTTATGCAGGAACCAGGGGTGTGCGGTTTACGATCTGGAGGATCTTGTACCGGATGACTATTACGGTGTTGAGGAACGCAACGGCAAGATCGTATACGACATGTTCCATTTCGACATCCACGGTCATGAAATCCTCGGAAAAGCGGTAAGTGAGATCATCCAAAAAGAACTCAATTTATGATGTTAAATTCGTGGCGTTGACCGAAATTACAATGACTTTCAACAATGCTTTTTAATTCCATATCATTTTTGGTTTTTCTGTCTGTTGTCATTCCACTTTATTGGCATTTAGGGGATAGATACCGGCGCATACTGCTGTTGCTTTCGAGTTTGGTTTTTTACGGCTTCTGGCGCGTTGATTTCATTCCCCTCATCTTATTTTCCATCTCTGTCGATTATGTCGCAGCACGGCTGCTGTCGAAGGAAACAAATGCGCGCAAAAGACGAAGCATTCTCTTTGCGTCCGTATTCATCAACTTATCGATCCTCGGTTTCTTCAAATACACGATATTCATTCTGGAAAACCTGAATGGGCTCGCACCATTTTTCGGCATCGATGAGTTCAGCCTGACTTGGAAGATCATTTTGCCGATCGGTATCAGCTTCTACACGTTCCAAAGTATCAGCTATACCGTAGACGTCTATCGTGGGATCAGAAAGGCGGAGAAAAGCTTTCTTCTCCTATCCAACTACGTCTTGTTCTTCCCGCAACTTGTGGCTGGCCCCATTCTTCGTGCATCCGAAGTGATGGATCAACTTCGCCACCGGCCTGAAAAATTCAAGCTGGAATACCTTGTTCGTGGGGTTGACAGAATCTTGATCGGTCTCTTTCTGAAGGTGGCTCTGGCGGACAATATCGGCGTTTTGTCGGATTCTGGGTTTGCAGCGGCACCGGATACGCTCACCCCGATTGACGTCTTCGTCATCGCCACCCTTTTCGGTTTGCAAATCTATTTTGATTTCGCCGGGTATTCTCACATCGCCATCGGTGTGGCGCGTCTCATGGGCATCGAGTTTCCGGAAAACTTCAATCATCCTTATACGGCCATCAATCCGAAGGAATTTTGGAAGCGCTGGCATATATCCTTGTCCAGCTGGGTCCGGGATTACCTGTATTTGCCGTTATGCAATTTACCGGTTGGAAAAAAATCGGTCGGCGGCCTTTCTGACATCATTGAAGAAAAAGGCGGTCGCAAACTTATGGCCGTTCCGCTTGTTTTCAGCTGGGCAGTTATGGGGCTTTGGCACGGCGCAGCTTGGGGGTTTGTTCTTTGGGGGCTATGGCATGCAAGCCTTGTGCTGATATACAGGGCCTTTTTCGGAAATTTCATTTCCTCAAGTCCTATAAGCAAACTCCTGTCTTGGGCGTTCTTCATGCCCCTGATCATGCTTGGCTGGATACCTTTTCGGGCTCAAACCATAGAGAAAAGCACCGATCTTTTTCAGTCTTTGCTGAGCTTCTCATCACAGTGGGATGTCAGCGGTAACGAAATCACAATCATATTGGGGCTATCTCAAGCCCACTACATGGTCGCCATCTGTGTTTTCACCGCCGTTGTACTTATGGGCTTGATGCGTCCGGCCCTAGACACCATGAAGGCACGCTCGAATGCCTTTCTGTTTGTTTCCGTTGCGAAATATGCGGCCATGACCCCTTTTATTTTCGTCTACCTGAACCCAGTTTCCCAATTCATTTACTTTCAGTTTTAAGCGATGGATTCATATCCAACATTCTCCGGGAACGGTAAGCAGACATAAAAGAACCGCACCCGTTCAAGACGGATGCGCCCCCCTTTTGTTGAACTCAAATCTATAGTACAGCTTCTGGCGACCATTTCGGAAATCGACCGGGAGGGGAATAATGGTCACTCAAAGATTTTGGGAAATCGGGTGTCTTTTGGGTGTGCTGCTGTGGCCGACAATGGTCTTCGCCCAGTCAGCCACTTTTATGGACGTCTACAATCGTTTTGATGAGTTGTACCAACAGAAACATTACGCGGAGGCGCTTCCCTTTGCGCAGAAAGCCGTTGACCTAGCCAAGAAAGAGTTTGGTCCCGAGCATCCGGACACTCTGGTGGCGCTCCACAATCTTGCATCGCTTTACCGTACTCAAGAGCGTTACGACGAAGCCGAACCAATTTATAAACAAATCTTGGCGATCCACATAAAAACCGGGGACCCTGTTGATGCTGCGGGTTCCATGAGCGGCCTTGCCGAACTGTATTTCGACCAGGGGCGTTTTGACGAAGCTGAGATCCTCTATGCCAACGCCATCAAGATGTGGGGCGAACCACAAGGCGACGATGTTTACCACCTCTCCGTAGCCCTGGAAAATCTCGCATACATTTATGGTCAACAGCTTCATCTGTACGCAGCGGAACGCCTTTATGCCCGTGCGCTGCACCTTAAAGAAAAATTTTTGGGCCCCAACCATTTCGCCGTTGGATTGACCGGTACGCGCCTCGCAGAGATTTATGCCGCCCGGGGCCGTTACAGTGATGCAGTACGACTTTATGACCGGGCCTTAAAAATCATCACCGAGACCTCGGGTCCAGAGCACCCGAATACGGGCAATACCCAAAACGCACTCGCTAAGGTTCAAAAAGAACTCGGCCAATATGACGAAGCTGAGGCCTTGAACAAACGTGCCTTGGAGGTGCTGAAGACGTCCCTCGGTGACGACCATCCGGACGTAGCCATCAGCCGCCAAAATTTAGCCGATCTGTATCAGCGCCAAGGACGTTATGCGGAAGCCGAAGCACTGTACAAGCAAGCCATTGCGAGTCTGGAAAAAAGCCTTTCCCCTAATCATGGTGATGTAGGTGTGGCCTTTAATAATCTCGGAGCGTTTTACTTCAGGCAGAAACGGTTCAAGGAAGCTGAGCAGGCCTTATCAAGAGCCTTGGACATCAACACAAACGCCTTTGGGCCCCATCATTCTGAAGTTGTGACTTCTCATGACAATCTCGCCTTAACCTACCATGCCCAGAAACGCTTCGGCGACGCAGAAGCGTTCTACAAACGCACACTGGTGCTCAGGGAAAAAACGCAGGGGGCAAATCACCCTGATGTTGCCCTGACCCTGAGGAATTACGCCCTATTGCTCGACAGCACCGGACGGTCCGATGAAAGCAAAGAGCTTAAAGCGCGCGCCGATGCCATTCTCAACAGGTAGATCGTGGCGCTCATCTATGAGACGGTGCACAAACAAAAAGGCGCCGGGGATACCCCGGCGCCTTTTGTGTTTATCGGACTGGCACGCTTAGCCCGCAACGCGAACCTGTTCGGCCATGCGATCTTCCTTGAGTTGCTCCGCCAAGAGAAACGCCAGTTCCAGAGCCTGGGTCGCGTTCAGGCGCGGATCGCAGTGGGTGTGATAGCGTTCTGACAGGTCCGCTTCCTTGATTGCCTGACCGCCGCCGACGCATTCGGTGACGTCCTTGCCGGTCATTTCGAAATGCACGCCGCCGGCGTGGCTGCCTTCGGACTTGTGCACCTGGAAGAAAGCTTTGACCTCCGCCAGGATCGCATCCACATGGCGGGTCTTGTAACCACCTGCGCTGACGGTGTTGGAATGCATCGGATCGCACGACCACACCACGCAGCGGCCTTCGCGTTCCACCGCGCGGATCAGGCCCGGCAGAACGTTGCCGATCTTTTCCGCGCCCATGCGGGTGATCAAGGTCAGGCGGCCGTGTTCATTGTCCGGGTTCAAGGCGTCGATCAGGCGGATCAACTCGTCGGGCTCCATACTCGGGCCGACTTTGCAGCCGATGGGATTGTGGATGCCTTTGAAGAATTCCACATGCGCGCCGTCCAACTGGCGGGTGCGTTCCCCGATCCACAGCATGTGGGCAGAGGTGTTGTACCAGTTGCCGGAAATGGAATCGACGCGGGTCATCGATTGCTCGTAGTTCAGCAGCAGCGCCTCGTGCGACGTGAAGAACGAGGTCTCGCGGATCTGCTTGGTGGTCTGGGACGTCATGCCGCAAGCCGCCATGAAATCGAGCGATTCCTGGATGCGCGACGCCATGTCGGCGTAACGCTCGCCCAAGGGGCTGTCCTTGACGAACCCTAGGTTCCAGCGCTGCACCTTGTGCAAGTCGGCGTAACCGCCCTGGGTCAGGGCGCGCAGGAAGTTCAACGTCGCGGCGGACTGGTTGTAGGCCTGCACCAAGCGTTCCGGGTCCGGCACGCGAGCTTCTTCGGTGAACTCCATGCCGTTGACCATGTCACCGCGGTACGACGGCAGTTCCACGCCATCGATGGTTTCGGTGTCGGCGGAACGGGGCTTGGCGAACTGACCGGCCATGCGCCCGACCTTAACCACCGGCATGCCCGCGCCGAAGGTCAGCACGATCGCCATCTGTAACAGCACCCGCAACGTGTCGCGCAACGTATCGGGATGGAATTCCGCAAAGCTTTCCGCGCAATCGCCGCCTTGCAGCAAGAACCCCTTGCCGCAGGCCACGTCGGCCAGTTTGCTTTTCAGTTTGCGCGCTTCACCGGCGGACGCCAGTGGCGGGAACACGCCCAGGCGCTGTTCCACGTCTTCGAGCGCCGCCGCATCAGGGTACGTCGGCATCTGCAGTCCTGTTTTGCTACGCCAGCTTGCGGGTGTCCATTTTTCCGACATATCGGAAATCCTTTTGTTCGTTCAGCTTTTTATCACATGCCTTGCTGAAACCGGGGAGGTCCTAAAGGCAGAATGCAGGGTGATACCCCGCTTTGGTTCACTTTTCCACCCTATTTTCCCGGCCAAAGCGCCGGAAATCAACGCCTGAGAAGAAATATCAAGCCATTAGCACTCTTCATCGGTCTCCGGCACCTTTTCGCGCATGGTGACGAATTCCTCCGCCGAGGTCGGGTGAATACCGACCGTGGCGTCGAATTGCTGCTTGGTCGCACCGCATTTGAGCGCCACGGCGAAGCCCTGCACGATCTCCGGCGCGTCATCGCCGACCATGTGGCAGCCCACCACCCGTTGGCTTTCTGAGTCCACCACCAGCTTCATCATGGCGTGCGCGTTGCGTCCCGACAGGGTGTGCTTCATCGGCCGAAAGCGCGACATGTAAATGTCCACATCGCCGTTTTGACGGGCCTCGGCCTCCATCAAACCCACGGTGCCCACCGGCGGTTGGCTGAACACGGCCGCCGGCACATTGGTGTAGTCCATGGGCGTGGGGCGGCCTTCGAACTGGCTGGCGACGAAGGCCATGCCCTCATTGATGGCGACCGGCGTCAACTGGATGCGCTCGATCACATCACCCAATGCGAAGACGGACGGAACGGAGGTTTGAAAATATTCATCCACGATCACGCCGCCACGTTCTGAGAGTTTCACGCCCACCTCTTCCAGGCCGATGCCCTTGGTGTTGGCGGTGCGGCCCGTGGCGTAAAACACTGTATCGCATTCGATGGTCTCGGTGCCGTGCAGGCGCAAGGAATAGATATCGCCTTGCTTTTCAATGGAACGCACCTGGCATTCGCGGTGAATGGTGATCCCGGCCTTTTCCATTTCGTCGGCCAAGGTGTCGCGGATGTCTTCATCGAACCCGCGCAAGATGTTGCCCGCGCGGATGATGATGCTCACGTCCACGCCCAGCGCGTTGAACAGACCCGCGAATTCCACCGCGATGTAACCGCCGCCGACGATCACGATGCGGTCCGGCAGCTCTTGCAAATCCAGCGCTTCGTTCGACGTGATGGCATGTTCGATCCCCGGCACATCCGGCAGGTGCGGCCACGAACCGGTGGCGATCAAGATGCGCTCTGCCGTGTACGTCTTGCCGTTCACTTCGACGGAATGGGGGCCGGTGACGACGCCGCGTCCTTCGATCAGGTCGACCTTGTTCTCGCGCAAGATACGTTGGTAGATGCCTTCCAGGCGATCCAGCTCCGCGTTCTTGTTGGCGATCAGCTCGCCCCAATCGAAACTGGGCTCATCCACATGCCAGCCGAAACCGCGCGCGTCGCCGAAGTCGTGGGCGAAGTGGGAGCCGAACACCAACAATTTTTTGGGCACGCAGCCGCGCATCACGCAAGTGCCACCGGCGCGGCTTTCCTCCACCACCGCCACACGCGCGCCGGTGCGCGCCGCCATACGCGATGAGCGCACCCCGCCCGAGCCCGCGCCGATGGTGATCAGGTCATAATCGAATTCAGACATAAACCAATCGCTTTCTTTTCAGATACCGCCCCTAAATACCACCAAGGCAGAGGTATTTGACCTCGACGAATTCCTCGATGCCGTATTTGCCGCCTTCGCGGCCGAGGCCTGATTCCTTGACACCGCCGAACGGCGCAACTTCGGTGGAGATGATGCCTTCGTTGATGCCGACGATACCGTATTCCAAGGCTTCGGCGACACGGTAGACCCGCCCGATGTCGCGGGCATAGAAATACGCCGCCAAGCCATACTGGGTATTGTTGGCTTTTTCGATCACGTCCGCTTCATCCGTAAACCGATAAAGTGGCGCCACGGGACCGAATATTTCTTCCGTCGCACAGGCCATCTCATTGGTGACATCGGTCAAGATCGTGGGCGTATAAAATGTGCCGCCCAACTCATGGCGCGCGCCGCCGACCTTGATCTTGGCGCCATGGCCCACAGCATCCGCCACCAGACGTTCGACTTTTTCGATGGCTTGTTCGTTGATCAGCGGTCCTTGAGCCACGCCGTCCTCGAACCCGGAGCCGACTTTCAGTTCGCCCACCGCTTGGGCCATCTTCTCGGCGAACGCATCGTAGACGCCGTCCTGCACATAGATGCGGTTGGCGCACACGCAGGTCTGACCGGTGTTGCGGTATTTCGACGCCATCACGCCGGCCACGGCCGCGTCCAGGTCGGCGTCGTCGAACACGATGAACGGCGCGTTGCCACCCAGTTCCAGAGAGACCTTTTTGACCGTGTCAGCGCATTGCTTCATCAACAGCTTACCCACGGCGGTGGAGCCGGTGAACGACACCTTGCGCACCGCCGGATTGGACGTGATCTCTTGGCCGATTTCGGCGGGCACGCCGGTGACCACGTTGAACACGCCCTTGGGGACGCCTGCGCGGTCCGCCAATTCGGCCAAGGCCAGTGCGGAAAACGGCGTGTCTTCGGCGGGCTTGGCGACCACGGTGCAGCCCGCCGCCATGGCGGGCGCACACTTTCGCGTGATCATGGCATTGGGAAAATTCCAGGGTGTGATCGACGCCACCACGCCGATGGGCTGCTTGATCACCTGGATGCGCTTGTCGGCCGCATGGGTGGGAATGTATTCGCCGTATAGCCGCTTGCCTTCTTCCGCGAACCATTCGATGAAGGACGCGCCGTACGCAACCTCGCCCATGGACTCCGCCAGAGGCTTGCCTTGCTCCGCCGTCATCAGCTTCGCCAGATCGTCCTGAGCGGACAAAATCAACTCATACCATTTGCGCAAGATCGCTGCGCGTTCCTTCGCCGTCTTGGTCCGCCACTGGGGCAAGGCCGCTTCGGCGGCCTTGATCGCGCGCGCGGTCTCCGCCCGGCCCATTTGCGGCACCGTTCCCAAAACCTCGCCGTTGGCGGGATTGGTGACGTCGAAAGTCATGCCGCTATCGGCGTCCACCCACGCCCCACCGATATAGGCTTGCTGGCGGAACAAGGCGGCGTTTTTTAAATCCATGTAATATCTCCGGGGAGGTGAAATGAGCACAGTCAGATTTGGGGCGCAGTATAGCTCCGCGCAAGGGGCCTGTTAACCGCCCAGATCCTCGCACAGCCCGTGTGCGCACGCGTTGACCTTCCCGTTGGGAAAGGCTTAGGCTTTTGCCTCTCGACTCTGAATAAGGGGCCACCCCATGAAGGCTAAGCTGATCGCATTGACAGCGGGCATCGCCCTCTTCTCTGTAACCGCTCACGCTGGATCCCCAGGCCAGCCATACGCCAGTCAGCAACACCGCACCATAAAGGCCATGTCGGCGGATGACATCGAAGGATACCTGCAAGGCTTGGGACTCGGTTACGCCAAAACGGCGGAGTTGAACCACTTCCCTGGTCCGACGCACCTGCGCCAATTGGCGGATGAGTTGCATTTAAGCGCTGAAACCCGCACGAGGCTCAAACGGATCGAAGACGACATGCGCGCCCGGGCTCAAGCTTTGGGCCGGGAAATCGTGCAATTGGAACAGCAACTGGATTCGATGTTCGCGCACGCCACCGTAAACCCGGAACTGGTGCGCCTGCTGACCAGACGCATCGGCATGGCCAAGGGAGAATTGCGCGCCGTACACCTGAATGCCCATCTGCGCACCCGCCCCCTGTTGAGCAAAGACCAAATCGCGCGTTATGACGAGCTTCGCGGCTACGGCCAAGATCAACATGGCAGCGACATGGACACAAAAGGCCACCACCATGGGCGCTAGAACAATCCTTCTGATCGGCGCAGCCACCCTGATCCTGTCCGCCTGCAGCGACCTGGACAGCGCGGATGCAACAAACGGCGAAGCGGTCGCCCTGGGCAAAACGGTATACGTCGAGAACTGCGCGGCCTGCCACGGCCTCAACCTGGAAGGCCAACCCAATTGGCGCACCGTCCAAGAAGACGGCACCTTGCCCGCCCCGCCCCATGACGACACCGGGCACACGTGGCATCACAGCGATCAGTTGTTGTTCGACTACACCAAACTGGGCGGCGCCGGCATCGCGCCACCTGGGTTTCAAAGCGGCATGCCGGGCTTCGGCGACACCCTGTCCGACCGTGAAATCTGGGCGGTGTTGAGCTACATCAAGAGCCGTTGGAGCCCGGAAAACCAAGCCCGCCAAGAGCGGCTCAATAAATGAGAATAATTCTCAATACTCTTTATTTATCAGATGCTTAAAGCGCGTTTCTCTCAAAAAAGGCACGCCTTTATGTTTGACCTTCCAGTCCCTGGAAGCCCTAACGTGCGTAACAGTTAAGGTATTTAACGGTTTCATCGGCAAGGTCCCCACCAGGGCCTTGCCCCCCTTGCAAACTTCGACGCGTTGGTTCGCCAACGCGTCTTTTTTTGTCCATTTGCAGGTTACAGGGTACCGAGCAGCATTTTGCGCAATTTGCGGTCCCGTTTGAGATGCCATTCGCGGCTCATGGCCTCTTTGCGGTTCACATAACGTTCCGCGTACAAAAGTCGCCATGTGCGTCCGCGCGTGGATTTTGCACCCTTACCGGAATTGTGGGTTTCCAGACGCGCATCCAGGTCCTTAGTCCACCCCACATAGGTGCGCGGACCACCTGCGCCGGTGCTGCCCAAGACATAAACGAAGCTGCCCATGGCGTTAGAATAACGCGCAATGCTTACTCAGGTGTAAGCACGCGATAGTGACGGGCTGCGTTTTTGGTCGTTTCCGCCCAGCGCGAGGCTTGGGTCCGTCGTTGATGCAAATCGAAATCGGCTTCAGAGCGAAACTCCTCGTGAACGTGAAACTTGGTTTCATCGTCTGAATCCTGCGTCACGTCGAAGAAGAGGCAGCCTTCTTCCGCCCGGGTGCGTTCAATGTGCTCAGGCAGCGCGGCCAAAACCACGGCCAAGTCGGGCCGGGGAACGACCATATAGCCCTTCAGAATGACCCGCCCCATCACTCCACCGTAACGGACTTCGCCAGGTTGCGCGGCTGATCCACATCGGTGCCCTTGATCACGGCGGTGTTGTAGGCCAGCAATTGCACAGGGATGGCGTAGAGGATCGGCGCGACAAAGGGATCGACCTGGGGCAGCGCAATGGTCGCCGCCGCCAATTCGCCGAGCTTTTCCGCCCCCGGTTCGTCGGAGAGGAAAATCACGCGCCCACCGCGCGCGATGACCTCCTGCATGTTGGACGCGGTCTTTTCGAACAAGGCGTCGGTCGGTGCGATGACGATCACCGGCACGTCTTCGTCGATCAGCGCGATGGGGCCGTGCTTCATTTCCCCCGCCGCGTAACCTTCGGCGTGAATGTAGGTGATTTCCTTGAGCTTGAGCGCCCCTTCCATGGCGATGGGGAAGTTGGTGCCGCGCCCCAGATAGAGAACGTCGCGCGCCTCGGAAACTTCGTGGGCCAGCTCCTTGAGCCGTTCGTCATGGTTCAGCACTTCCGCCGCACGCGCGGGCACCTCGACCAATGCCTCCATCAAGCGGCTTTCACAATCGTGTTCGATGGTGCCTTTGG
Organism: Magnetovibrio sp.; assembly: GCA_028281525.1. Taxonomy (GTDB): domain Bacteria; phylum Pseudomonadota; class Alphaproteobacteria; order Rhodospirillales; family Magnetovibrionaceae; genus Magnetovibrio. Next base: position 325 of record JANQJR010000048.1, on the reverse strand, counting down.
CCCGGCCCATGGCCACGGCCAAGCACGCCAGCACCACCAACTGGGTGGTGAAGGCCTTGGTGGAGGCCACGCCGACTTCGGGCCCGGCGTAGGTCAGAAGCGTTGCGTCGCTTTCGCGCGCGATGGTGCTGTCCGGCACGTTGACGATGGACAGGATGTGCTGACCCTGTTCGCGGGCATGGCGAAGCGCGGCCAAGGTATCCGCCGTTTCCCCCGATTGGGACACGAACAGCGCCGCGCCGCCTTCGGGTAACGGCGCGTCGCGATAGCGGAATTCCGAGGCCACATCGATTTCCACCGGGATGCGCGCCAACTGCTCGATCCA
>JANQJR010000057.1 GCA_028281525.1 Magnetovibrio sp. | reverse complement strand
TTCTTCGTCCGGCGTCAATTCCGTTGACCAGTATCGCCCGCCGTTCTTCGCGTCGAACGCGCGCACCTCACTGTCCGTGTCGATGGTGAAGATGCGGCCCTGGGCGATGATCGGTGTCGCGGTTAGACGTTCGCCGGACCCCGCGCCGGAACCGATGTCGGTGGACCATCTCTCCGCCAATTGCGGCGCAGCGGCGATGTGGTGCATGGCGTGGTTGGCGTACCCGCCATTTTGCGGCCAGTCCGGCGTTGGCGAAGGTGCGGGTAGGCGGATGTCGGATGCATCCAGTTCACTGTCGGGCGTGAGCGCGCTTTCGTGTTGCAACACCGAGATGCGTTCACCCGGCAAGGGCGGCGCTTCGTCGCCGCCCAGCCAAGTGTCACAAGCGCCGAGCGTTAGCGCCAAAACGGCAACGGTGAGGATACGGGTCGGTGTGTGTGTGTCGTTCACGGAGTAATCCCCCTAGGCCCGATTACGAGCCCAAATTCTGGAGCAAGCTGGAAGCGCGCGCGCGCAAGCCCTGGGGCGCACTGGTGTCTCCGGCCAATTGGGTGAAGGCTTCGCGCGCCTTCGCCGCGTCTCCGGCATCCAGCGCGATGACGCCCAGCAATTCCCGCGCGCTGTGGCGGTAGGGATGGCCGTCTTCGGCGATGGTGGACAGGCGTAGTTCCAGTGCTTGGCGCTCGTAGCCGCCGGCATTGACTTCCACCATAACGCCAAGAATGTTCGCCAATCCCGACAGCGCCACGTTGCCGCTGTTTTCCCGCGCGATCTGTTTGTAGATGCTGGCCGCACTTGCTGCGTCGCCCTGTTTGGCGAGCAATGCCGCCTCCTGGAATTGGGCCAGCATGCCGTAACCGGTGGAAGCTTCCCCGGCCAATGTGCGCATGGCGGTTATCGCTTGGGCATCGCTGCCCGAGCGGAGCAGTTGCAGAGCCGTGTGGAATTGTTCCCCTTCGCTGGAACGGGTGGAAATATCGTATTGCTTCCAGCCTTGGTAGCCTGCGACGATGATCACGATCACCAGGGCGAGACCCACCACGTATCCGCCGTAGCGCTGCCACAGCTGCTTCATCTGCTCTTCGCGAAGTTCTTCATTAACCTCGCGGATCAGGCCATCATCGCTTTGGTCAGCCAAGGGTGTCTCCAGAATTCAAATCGGTTTCGGCACATCAGTTTCGGCGCAGGCAAATCCGGGTGCGCTCACCCTCATGCAAGAGGGCCCCGCAAAGATAGCCAAGCGCGCGAGCGTTGGCAAACCCTGATGCAGGGGCATTTTTATCAATGATTTTAATACATTACACCTGTTGTGGTGTCAGGAGGCCTGCCGCCACTTGATCGAACAGCCCATGGATGGAATCTGATCTTGAGGCCCTTGGCCGGTTTCGGCGACCTGACTCATGGCTTCGAACAGGTCGCGCCGCGCGTCTGCGGGCGCGGTTTCCTTGCGCGACGCATCCAGGCGGCCCCGGTACTGCAGACCGAGATCCTTGTCGAAACCGAAGAAATCCGGGGTGCAAACCGCATCATAGGCCCGCGCAATATCTTGGGTTTCATCGAACAGGTAGGGGAAGGTGAAAGCGTGTTTTTCCGCCATAACCTTCATGTTGTCGAACGAATCCTCCGCATATTGATTAGGATCGTTGGCGTTGATGGCGACGACGCCGATTCCCTTGGCCTGCAGGTCTTTGACGTCGCGCACCAAACGCTCGATCACCGCCAGCACGTAAGGGCAGTGGTTGCACATGAACACCACCAGCGTGCCGTTCGCGCCTTTGACGTCATCCAGCGTATAGGTCTTGCCGTCAACACCGGGCAGACTGAAGTCCGGCGCTTGCCAGCCGAAATCGCAAATTGGGGTTTCCACGGCCATGATCACTCACTCCCTGAATTGAGATATATTTGCGTCTTAGATAACCTTCGCAGAGGCTTGGATCAATAGGGTGAAGCATTAACCCGGAATTAACCAAGCCGGCCCCAATATGAGATTTGGGTAGTTGTGTTCGTGTGCATGCTTCCCGGTCCAAGAAATGGAGCTCAAGATCATGAAGGCCCCTAAATCGATCCTATTTGCCGTTTCGGCTATGCTTGCTTCCGGATGTGCGGAAGTTCCTGGTTCGGACATTTATGACTACACGCCGCGGACAGCCGTGAACCAGCTTGGCACCTATAACGCCTTGAGCACCATGTCGGTTATGGGCACAGACAAGACCATTATCGATCATCTGGTTTCATTCCAACGCGGCAAGGATTGCTCCACCGTACGTATGGAACAGGGACGCACCTACTGTCGCGAAGACGAACCCAATCCCCAGTATGAAGGGTATTGCTATCGCACGCTCGGCGATGTGACGTGTTATGAACAGCCCAATCCCGGCGTCGCCAACGCGAAACCCGTGGGCACGCCGTACTAGGGTTTGCAAAAACGGGCTCCCGGCAAGGAAAAGGCGCCACCGTCAAACGCACCACAATCATAAGTCCTGACCCTAAACATTTCCAGAAAAAGCTTATTTGATGCCTCGGGGATTGACCCTGAGGGACGGTTCGTGTTGACTCCGGTTTCATACGACGAAACGGTTTTGACGATCGGTTTGAAATGAAGCGACTGTTTCTCGCCACGGTAGCGCTGTTTATCCTGGTGGGCATCACATACTGGACATTGGGGGAAAAGCCCGACATGTCCCCCGAAGTGCTGAAGCAGATGAAAATCATCTCGCGCTTCAAGGAAACCCTGCCCAAGGCCGAGGCCGGCAATGCGCAGGCGCAATATGACGTCGCGGTGATGTATGAAACCGGCGACGGCACCAAAATCGACAAGAAGGAAGCGGTCAAATGGTTGCTTAAGGCGTCGGAGCAGGGCCATGCGGACTCTCGGTTTAAGCTGGGTTGGATGTACGCCAACGGCCTCATCGTGCGCCAGGACTATTTTGTGGCGGCGAAGTACTACCGGCTGGCGGCGACCTTCAATAACCACACCGACGCGCAGTACCGCATGGGCGAATTGCACTTCAACGGCCGGGGTGTGGAACACGATTACGGCAAAGCAATCAATTATTACCGCCAAGCGGCGAGCAAGGGGCACGCGGCGTCGCAGTTCATCCTCAGTGCCATGTACGAGGAGGGCTGGGGGGTAAAGCGCGACCTGGTCACGGCATATGTGTGGCTGACATTGGCAATGCAAAAGCGTGACGAGGCGGTCGCCATCAACAAGAGGTTCGATCCTGTCAAGAAAATGGAAAAGCTTCGCCCGAAGCTGAACAACTTCCAGATCGACCAGGCGAAAACGCGCATCCAGGAACTGACCCGGCGCTGAAAGACCCGATTAAGGTTTGGGCAAGCGTAAGCGTACGATGCCTTTGAAGTCGTTAGGGTCGGCAACTTCACCTTTGCGCACGATTTCGATGCGGCCTTGGCGCGCCAAGTGCACGGCCTGTTGTTTGACCGCAGTCTGATAACGCCGCCACAGATCAGGGCCATCCTTGGGGCGGCGGCGTTGATCGGCGATGTGTTGGGCGATGTCCTTGAAACTTAAACTTGCTGCGCCTGCCAGCGCTTGAAGGATGGCGGTGGCGACGGGATCGTCCTTTGCAGCTCGCGCTTCCGTGTCGTTCTGGTCTGTCATGACGGGGGTGTAGCATGCTTTGCCCAGCCGTCAAACGCAAAACGCCGGGCGCACCGCAGAATACATCCGGCGGCGTCGGCAAAATAGTGCTGTTTCAGTAACGTCTTAAGCGGCGTCGCGGCGTCCGCGGGCCAACGGATAAAGCTGTTCGCTTTCCGCTTGGATACGATTCCACACCAATTCGAACATTTCGTCCGTTTCCTTGAGAAACGCGTCGTGGTCACCGATGTGCAGGCCGTCCTTGCACCACTTGTCAGAATACTTCTTGAACAGGCGTTTGATTTCCTTCTCGCCTTCGATGAAGCGTTCGACAACGTGACGTACGGAGTTGTCGTTGTTGGTGAGCAAGGTAGAATAGATGGCCTTGTTGTTGCTCATGTGTGCGTCGAACTTTTCCCGGTAACGGTCAAACAGTTCGCATGTCACGCCGGTGTCGCACATTTCGCGGTCTTGAAACAGATAAGACAACGTTTTCGCCAGTTCGGCGATCTGGTGGTTCTGCTCATGCAGTTCATCAAAAGATACCATGTCACTCCCCAGTCTCGAGCGCCGGTCCGCATCCCAGTTTTTCCCCAAAGGGTGCGCGAACGAGGGCCCCAAGATGTCCCTGATTGTGTTGATTTAGACCCGTATATTTTAGCGGCAATATCGCAAAGCGGAAACTACTATTAGTATGTTTGTTTCAGCGTTTTAGTGTGTTTGCTAATTAAGAAAAAAGCGGTGAGGCCGCCAATCCGTCGAACATGAATTGCACTGCGAGCGCGGCCAACAACACCCCCACCACGCGTGAAATGACGTTCAGACCCGTCACGCCCAATACACGCTGAACGTGTCCTGCCGTCATCAACAGCACCAGCGTCAATGTGAGATTCGCCAGCAGCATGCCCACGGTGATCGACCAGGCCAGCACGTCACCTTGCGCCTCCGCCGTGAGCAGCACCACCGCACCCATGGTGCCGGGCCCCGCGATCAGCGGGGTGGCGAGGGGAAAGACTGAGATGTCCTGGCGCTTTTGCGCCTCTGTGGTTTCATCGTCCGTGGGCGTTGAACTGCTGGACGGCCGGGCGAAGACCATGTCGATGGCGATCAACAGCAGCAAAATGCCGCCCGCGGTGCGCATGGCGGCTAGGGTGATCCCTAGCCGCGAAAGCATGGCCTCGCCGAATAGGGCGAACAGCAGCAACACCGCTGTGGCGATCAAAACGCCCTTAAAAGCCGCCTTGCGCCGTTGAGATGGCGAAAGCCCTTTGGTCAAAACGGCAAAAACCGCCGCCACATCCACGGGCCCCATGGTGGCGAAGATCGTTGTGAATGCGACCAGCGCGATTTCCAGCATTTGTGCCTGATCCATGTGCAGACCTTAACATACCGGTGGGCTCGGTGTAGCCTTCGCCTTCGCGATCTGTTAAGTGAGGGCATGAGCAGCATCATGGCACCGACCAAGCCAAAAAAACTGATACAGCACGGCGGCGATCCCAAGGATGCCGAAGCGCGTTTCGGCGCGCCCGAGCAGGGCTGGCTGGACTTGTCCACGGGGGTCAATCCGTGCCCGTACCCGCTGGGCGATGTCCCGGCGGAGGTCTTGGCGCGCTTGCCGCGCCAAGCGGACGTGGACGCCTTGATTTCCGCTGCGCGAAAGTCTTACGGCGTTCCGGATGAAGCCGCCATTGTCCCCGCGCCGGGCACCCAGGCGTTGATCCAGGTCATTCCCACTTTGTTTGCGCCATCCAGCGTCACCGTCATGGGGCCGACTTACGGCGAGCATGCACTCGCTTGGGAGGCGGCGGGACACACCCTTCAAGGCGTGGGCTCCATTTGCGCCCAGGCCGCCCAACCGGCCTCGTTTGGCGTTGTGGTGCACCCCAACAATCCCGATGGCCGCACGCAAACGGTGGAAGGTCTTGCTGCGTTCGCAGAGGAGCTGCACGACCGGGGAGGTATCTTGGTGGTGGACGAAGCCTTCGCCGACGTGCGCCCTGAACTGTCCGTGACGCCCCGTACCGGTATCGACGGCTTGGTGGTGTTGCGTTCATTCGGCAAGTTTTTTGGCCTTGCGGGAATACGATTGGGCTTCGCCATCACCACCCCGGCTTTGGCCAAGCAGATCGCAGACCGTCTGGGACCCTGGGCGGTGTCAGGCCCGGCCATTTGGGCGGGCGGGCAGGCCTTGAACGACGCGGACTGGATCACGGCCACCCGTGACCGGCTGGCGCAAGACGCCAAGCGTATGGACGGTCTTCTGGAAGAGGCGGGGCTGGCTGTCGTCGGTGGGACCGATCTGTTCCGCTTGGCCGACAGCCCGGAGGCCGGCGTTTTTTACGAACGACTGGCCCGTGCAGGCATTTTGGTGCGCCCTTTTGATGACAACCCCACATGGTTGCGCTTCGGCCTGCCGGGGGCGCAGGCCGATTGGGCGCGGCTCGAAGCGGCGCTGGGCGCAACCGGCTGAGGGTGAGGGGAGTGGAGAAATGGCGCGCAGGCGCTTGGCCCCGCAGACCCTGGCCCTCATTTTAATATTTCTGGCTTGGGTCTTTTTGGCCGCGCAGTTTGTAGTGAGTTATCCCGAAATACCCACCAATTTGGCGTGGACCACGGCGACCGCCACGGGGGCGTTGGTGATCTACGCCGGGTATCTCATTTACCTACGTATCCATGAGTTCCTACGTACCCGCGAGAGGGGTTAAAGCGCGTATGCGGTGTGCCCGGCCTTAAGCTCGGCCTCGGCCTCCACCAACGTGCCGTTGGCCTGGCAGGCGGGAGACGCCAGTTCCAAAAACAGATGGTCGATGGCTTCCGGGGTCTTGACCGTTTCCGGGTCTTCGCCGGGCATGGCTTCGGCGCGCATGTCGGTGCGGGTGCCGCCCGGGTTGATCAGGTTGACGCGCACGTTGGTTTTTGCGCATTCCTCGGCATAGATTCCGGCGGTCATTTCCAACGCCGCCTTGGAGACCGCATACGTGCCCCAGAATGGGCGGGCCTGATGGCCGACCGATGAGGTCACGAAGATTGCGCGGCCCGCGTCGGAGGCCTTGAGCAACGGGTCCATGGAGCGGATCAAGCGCCAATTGGCGGTCAGGTTGATGTCCAGAACCTTCTGCCATTCTTTAGGGTCGATGTGCGAGATTGGCGCGAGCGTGCCGAGCAACCCGGCGTTGCCGACCAGCACGTCGAGTTTCTGGAAACGTTCGTAAATCGCGCCGCCGACCTTATCGATGATGTCGAAGTCGGTTAGGTCGCAAGGCACCAAGGTCGGCGCATCGAAACCATCGGCGCGCAGCTCGTCGTCAAGTTCCTCCAGTGCGCCCTGGGTGCGGGCGGTGAGGATCAGATGCGCGCCTTGTTCGGCGAAGCATTTTGCGAGCGCGCGGCCGATGCCCCGCGATGCGCCGGTGATGAGCGCCACGCGCCCGTCGAGAATTTTATTTGTCATTTTTTGTCCCCTAGGGTCCGGACCCTAGAGCCGGATCGTCTTAATCTGAATCGCTTTATCGATGCAGATTAAGACGTGAATCCGTCTCTAATCAAATGTTTAGAGAGCGATTCACGACTTAATCCTGTTCACAAAGTGACCAAGATTAAGTCGATCGCGCTCTAGCCTTCATGCAGCAAGGTGAGTTGTGCCTGTGCGCCGCCGTCCTGATCCACCAGGGAAATGGGGTAGTCGCCGGTGAAGCAGGCGTCGCAATACTGTGGGCATTCGGCGTTGCGCGCCGGTTCACCCACCGCGCGATAGAGGCCGTCGTAGGAAATGAACGCCAAGCTATCGAGGCCGATGTGCTTGGTCATTTCCTCAACCGTATAGTTGTTGGCCATCAACTTTTCCTTGTTGGGCGTATCGATGCCGTAAAAGCACGAATGCGTCGTCGGCGGGCTGGAAATGCGCATGTGCACTTCCTTGGCTCCGGCGTTGCGCATCATTTCGACGATCTTCACCGACGTGGTGCCGCGCACGATGGAATCGTCCACCAGCACCAAACGTTTGCCTTTGATCCAGGCGGTGTTGGCGTTGTGCTTCAGTTTAACCCCTAAGTGCCGGATATTATCCGACGGCTGAATGAACGTGCGGCCCATGTAATGGCTGCGAATAATGCCCAAATCGAACGGAACGCCACTTTCTTCCGCGTAGCCGATGGCGGCAGGCACGCCGCTGTCGGGCACCGGCACGATCATGTCGGCTTCCACATGGCTTTCGCGGGCCAGTTCCTTGCCGATGTTCTTGCGCACCTCATAGACGTTGCGTCCCTCGATGACGCTGTCGGGGCGTGCGAAGTAAATGTATTCGAAAATGCAAAAGCGCGACGGCTGGGGCGCGAAGGGCTTCAGGCTCTGCAGCCCGGTTTCGCTGAACACGACGATTTCGCCGGGTTCCACGTCACGCACATATTCCGCGCCGATGATGTCCAATGCGCAGGTCTCCGACGCCAGGACGTAACCGTTCTCGCCGATCTTGCCGATCACCAGCGGACGCACACCGGACGGGTCGCGCACGCCAATCAGTTTCTGGCGCGTCAGCGCAACCAGGGAGTAGGCGCCCTCGACCCCGCCCAGCGCATCAATCAGGCGGTCCAGGACTTTGCGGTATTCGCTGGTGGCGACGCGGTGCAAGATGGTTTCGGTATCAGACGTGGATTGGAAGATGCAGCCTTTTTCCACCAACTCGTTGCGGCATTTGTGTGCATTGGTCAGGTTGCCGTTGTGCGCAATGGCGAAGCCGCCGAACACCAGGTCGGCGAACAGCGGCTGAACGTTGCGCATGACGGTCCCACCCGAGGTGGAATAGCGCACATGACCGATGGCCATGGGGCCTTGCAAGCGGTTGATGACGTCTTCGGAATTGAAATTGTCGCCGACACTGCCCAAGGCCCGGTGCGAATGAAAATGCTTGCCGCCGAAGGAGACGATGCCCGCCGCTTCCTGGCCGCGATGCTGAAGCGCATGCAAGCCTAAAGCCGTCAGCGCCGAAGCGTCAGGGTGGTTGTAGACGCCGAATACCCCGCATTCGTCATGGAAATGATCGTCTTCGGGATATGATGCGGTCTGCGTGGGCGTCGTCATGGTCTGTGCGATCCGAGTTAGCGGCCAATCCATCTTATATTTTAAAGACTCATTGGCTGGTTTCAAACAAGCGGTCCATTTCGGACCGTTCCTTTTTACCATACCCGTCCGTTCCGGCGTCCGCCGGAGCTTCGGGTACGGGTGTAATAGCGTCCTTGAACAATTTTTGCACTTTGTCTTTTGTCGAAGGTCCTGTCTGGGGCGCATTGGGGTCTGAGCCGTTTTGAGGGTCTTCGCTGGTCGGGGCCAGGGATTTGAGCATTTCCGCACCTTCGGTCACCATCGGTATGGTGCGCGTTTCGTGCAGCCATTCGGGCTGTTCCTCAGGAGGTACGAACCATTCATAGCCGATCCACACCAAAGCGACGATGACCGCGCCGCGCAGCAGACCGAACAGGAAACCCAAGGCCCGGTCCAACGCGCCCAGCGCACTGTCCTTCACACCCCGGGAAATTTTGCGTGTGATGATGGACAGAATGACCAGCGTGCCGATGAAAACGGCGATGCCGGTCAGCAGCGCGGCGACGAAAGGGTCTTCGATGAATTGCAGGGTGAAATGTTCCAGCACCGGGGTGGCGTACATGGTGGCGAACACCGCGCCGACCCAGGCGGCAATGGACAGGACTTCGTGCACGAAGCCGCGCGCATAGGCAAAAGCGCCGGAAATCAGCAAAGTGCCGATGACAAGGATATCGATCCAGTGCATGGGGCCTAGGGTCCAAACTTATTCAAACGTTGCAATTTCATCGGTTCAGATTTGCCGAGAACTAGGCATTTGGCCGCGGGTGATGCTGGGACATCATCAAGGCTGAATAACGACGTTATCGACAAATCTGAACCGACCCTACGGGCGACGGCACTTTTTCGCAAGAAGGTGTCGAGCCTCCTTGAAATATTCCCAATACTCCTGCGACGTCTCTCCTGTTCTTGCGAAAAATTGCTTGTCGTGAAATGGAACATTTGAATGAGCTTGGGCCCTAAGATCCGCCTTCGTTTTCGAACAGTTGCGCCAATTCCTGGATGTGGCCCAACTCGCTCGTTTTGATCCCCTTTGCCTGGGCCTTGGCCTTGCCCCGGTGTTTGGGGACCAGGGCGCTTTGAAAGCCCAGTTTGGCCGCTTCCTTGAGCCGGCCTTCGGCGTGGCTCACGGCGCGGACTTCGCCCGACAGGCCGATCTCGCCGAAATAGACGCTGCCGGACGGCGCGGCGATGCCGCTGAGCGAGGACAGCAAGGCCGCCGCAACGGCCAAATCGGCGGCGGGTTCCGTGACTTTGAGTCCACCCGCGACGTTCAAGTACACGTCGTTGGCCCCGATGGCAACCCCACATCGGGTTTCGATCACCGCCATGATCATCGACAGACGCGAGCTGTCCCAACCGACCACGGCGCGCCGGGGCGTTGCCAAAGTTGAGGGGGAGACCAGCGCTTGTACTTCCAAGAGCATCGGGCGGGTGCCCTCCATGCCCGCGAACACCGCCGAACCGCTGACGTTTTGGTCGCGGTCCGTGAGAAACAGGGCGGACGGATTGGCGACTTCGCTGAGCCCCGCGTCCGACATTTCAAACACGCCGATTTCGTCCGTTGCGCCAAAACGGTTCTTGACCGCGCGCAAAATGCGGAATTGATGGCTGCGATCCCCTTCGAAATAGAGCACGGTGTCGACCATGTGCTCCAACACGCGGGGGCCCGCGATTTGACCTTCCTTGGTGACATGCCCGACCAGCAGGACCGGAAAGCCCTTACGTTTGGCCAGCCGGATCAATTCCTGGGCCGATGTGCGCACCTGCGCCACGGTGCCGGGCGCGCTTTCCAAGCTGTCCACGTACATGGTTTGGATGGAATCGATGATTGCGACGTCGGGCGGATTGGATTCCAAGGTGGTGACGATGTCGCGCACGTTGGTCGCGGCGGCCAGTTCGACCGGGTTTTTCTGTAATTCCAAGCGACTGGCGCGCAGGCGCAGCTGATCCACCGCTTCCTCGCCGCTGATGTAGGCGACCCGCCCGCCTTGGGAAAGATTGGCGGCGGCCTGCAAGAGAATGGTGGATTTGCCGATGCCGGGCTCGCCCCCCACTAAGATGGCGGAGCCCGCGACCATGCCGCCACCGAGCACACGGTCGAATTCCTCGATATTGGTTTTGCGCCGGGGCGGCTGCTTTTCCTGGCCTTCCAGGCCAACGAAGTTGATTTTTCGGCCCTTTTTCGCACCGAGACCCTTGGGCGTGTCGTCCTGGGCGGCCTCTTCGCTCAGCGTGTTCCACGCGCCGCAGGTTTCGCACTTCCCGCTCCACTTAGGGTAAGTTGCGCCGCATTCGGTGCATACGAACTGGGTCTTTGATTTGGCCAAGTGGCGTTTCCAAACCCTGAATGTCTAAGGAATCCGGGAGCGTCATCCGCGCCCGGAAGTTCTCTCGTTTACCGTGATTCGGGGGCGGTGAACAAGTTCTCTGGAACTGCCCAAAAGCCACCGCTTGCTCTCTGCAAACACATCACGACCCTGAGCCCTGCCCTAATTCGGCAAAGCTGATTTGTACGGGGCGCGCGATGACGGGATGTGCGGTCCCAGGGCGAGGGTGCGCCGGGCGGGAAAGACGATGGCAACCTTCGTGCCCACGCCCTTTTGGCTGGTCACATCCATCTTACCGTTGTGCAATTCGATGAAGTTCTTGCATAAAGACAAACCCAACCCCGTGCCTTGTTGGGCGGTGTTGGCGGTCCTGCCGATTTGGACGAAAGGTTCCAAGGCCTTTTCAGCTTCGTCCTTGTCCATGCCGATGCCGGTATCTTCCACCCTTAAGACGATTTCGCCTTTTGGCGACAAGCGCGCACCGATCTTGATGCGTCCCCCCGGCGGCGTGAATTTCACCGCATTGGACAACAGGTTGTTGAGAATTTGCATGACCGCCCGATCGTCGGCGCGCAAACGAGGGAGATTGCGTTCGATGTCCGTGAGGACGAGAATTCCAGCCTTTTCGGCTTGGTGCCTGATCAATCTGAGGGAATCTTCGATCAATTCGGGCAAGCTGAGATCGTCTTCGCACAGCACGTATTTTCCCGCTTCGATCTTGGACAAATCCAGGATGCCGTTGATCAATTCGATGAGGAATTTGCCGCTGTCGTGAATGTCTTTGGCGTAATCCTTGTAATGTTGATCGCCCAGCGGCCCGAACATTTCCTCGCGGATTATCTCCGCGAAACCCATGATGGCGTTGAGCGGCGTGCGCAAATCGTGACTCATATTGGCGAGAAAACGCGATTTGGCCTCATTGGCGGCCACGGCGTCGGCACGGGCATGGTTCAGGGCCTGCTCCGCCAATTTGCGGATATGGATCTCGCTGTTGAGCTCGTCGCGGGATGTGGTCAACACATTGATGCGTTCCAGCATTTTGTCGATGACGCGCGAGAGTTGGCCGATTTCATCCGTGGCGTTGGTGCCGACGCGGCGCTCCAGATTCCCGGAAGCGATGTCTTCCGCGCCTTTTTGCAGCGCCTGAATGGGGCGCGATAGGCTCTGCGCCGTGAGCAAAGCGATGATAATGACGGCCAGCAATGCGCCAAAACCGCTTACGGCAAAAACGATGATCAGTTTGTCAATGGAAGCGAAGCTGGGGGTAAGCTCGGTTTCCACGAATACGAACCATTGAACCGGTTCCCAGACTTCCCCGGAAATGCCAGGGCGGGCACCCGGCAGTAGGTTTCGTGTGAATATCGCCATATCCACTGGCGCGTACCCGAGTACGGTGTTTGCGGCGCCGTGACGGTTTTTCTGCCATCCCGGCATCCCGGACTTTACGGCGTTTTCCAGCGCCGGCCGATATACGATGCCGTCTTCCCACCCCGGCGATGTGGCGATCAAGGTGCCCAATGAACGGGCGAGGAACACGCCTTCCCCCTCGTTCACGTCATGGCCGGACACGATCGCCATGATATTGCCGAGACGGAAGTTGATTTTCAGGACACCGGTCGTTTGACCGCCCTGTTTGATGGGCACCACCACACCGACGACGACATGCTCAACCGATGTGTCATAACCCCGGTCGTCGATGAACACTTGGCCTTGCCCGGTATTGTAAGCCGACCACCACCACTGCTCGTCCGATTGATTGTAATCGGACAAAGCCTTGGTCATGGCCACGGTCGCTCCAAAGCGGTCCGTGATAAAAATTTCGCCGTAGTTTTGCGGCTGGTTGGCGAGACGTTTCTTCAGAAACACAGAGATGTCGTCGTGCAAAATGCGTTGCGCGACGTCGTAAGGTGCGCCGCGCTCAATCCACTTGCGGTCGATTTTGTCGATGGAGGCCTTTGCGGCCGACGGCGTTAGCTCCGCGTACGCGTCATTCGCCTGCAAGACGGCATCCTGGATAACGGGGTGTTGAGCCAGGTTGCGGGCCTCTTTAATTTTGGCTGCGATCACCACCTCGATGGCGCGCGCCTTTTCATGCGCGATCGATTCGAAATTTCGACCGGCGGTATCTTCCAGCAATGTTTTCGACGCGACAATTCCGATGCCCAGCATCAGCCCGAGCGGCAGCAGGGCGATCAGAACAAATATCACCACGAGCCGTTGGCTGATGCTCATGAGCAGACCTTTCCAACAACTCTCCGCTCCCGCTTTAGAATACCATGATATTCATGCAATGCCATAGTTACCAAGTAAAAATAATGAGTTACAACGTTCCCGTGTGGGCCGTGCTATACTGTACGCAGTGATGTAACAGGGTCTCGGCGGGGAGCGATGCATGGACTGCAAATCGGTAATGGCGCCTATCAAGGTCAGTCTTTACGCCGATGAGCCGGCGGGGGACATGATCGATTTCATGGTCGAAAAGCATATGGGTCTGGTGCCCGTAACGGAGCGCGACGGCACGTTCGCCGGGTTGGTCAGCGGCGACGGACTGATGGCGCATCTGTTGCCCAAGGCGGTGACTTCCATGGGATCGATGCTGCGCCGGGGTGGGTTGAAACGCATGAGTTTCCTTCATGAAACGGCGGAAGACATGCACGAGCGCCTGGAAGACCTGCGCAAGCGTCCCATCCGCGACATGCTCGATAAAAACGTCAAAGTCGCCAAACCCGATACGCCCCTGATCGACGCCTTGATGATGATCAAAAGCAAGCAGTACGTCGTGCCGGTGGTGGACGACGACGACAAGCTGGTGGGGGCGATTTCATTCTTTTCGGTGCTCTATGGCCTGCGCGAAGAATATGATCGTGAAACGGTCGCACGCTTGAGAGCCGAAGAGCGCGCGGCCCGTGATCTGGAAAAACAAGAACAGGGGGAAGCGGAACAATGAGCCCACATGGCGAAACGGTCGAGACCGCGTCCCATGCGGTTCTGTTCGGCATGGACCCTTTATGGCTCAGTACCATTTTGCTGATCGTCTCTTACGTCGTGCTGTTGAGCGAAAAGTTCAATCGCACCGTGGTGGCGCTGCTGGGCGGCGGGCTGGTGATCGTCACCGGCGTGATTTCCCAAAGCCAAGCCATTGCGGCGGTCGATTTCAACACCATCGCGTTGTTGACCGGCATGATGATCATCGTGGCGGTGACGCGCACATCGGGCGTGTTCGAGTTCGTCGCCATCTGGTCGGCGAAAAAGGTCAAAGCCGATCCCATGGGCATCCTGCTCGTGCTGTCCGTGGTCACGGCGGTGTTTTCCGCGTTTCTCGACAATCTCACCACCGTATTGCTGGTGGTGCCGGTGGCGCTGTTGATCGTGGAAAAGCTGAAGGTTTCGCCCTATCCGTTTTTGATCTCGCAAATTCTCGCCTCGAACATTGGCGGCACGGCGACTTTGATCGGCGACCCGCCCAACATCCTGATCGGATCGGCCACGGGGCTGAGTTTCATGCAGTTTTTGACCAACCTGGGTCCCGTTTCCCTGATGGTGTTGATTATCATGGTGCCGATATTCAAAATCATGTGGGGCAAGGAATTGGTCGCCACCGATAAAGCGCGCGAAAGCATCATGCGGTTTCGCGAGGCGGATTCCATCACCGACATGCGCCTGTTGGCAATGTCGTTGGGTGTGCTGGCGTTGGTCATCGCCGGTTTCATCATTGGGGAGCACTACCACATCCCGCCCGGCACCACGGCCATGACCGGGGCGGCGCTTTTGCTGTTGATCACGTCCGTCGGCATGGAAAGCGAGGAGCAGACCGAACTTCTGCACGGCGCATTGATCGAGGTCGAGTGGGCGGCGCTGCTGTTTTTTATTGGCTTGTTCATCATCGTCGCGGGGGTGGAGCATGCGGGGCTGCTCAACATCCTGGGCGCCGCCATGATGGAGTTCACGGGGGGCGATGCGGCCATGACCGCGATCTCGACCCTGTGGCTGTCGGCCATCGTGTCCGCGGCGGTCGACAACATTCCCTTTGTTGCGACCATGATCCCGTTGGTGGAAAGCATGGAAGCCGGACTTGGCGGTGCGGACGCGTTGGAGCCGGTGTGGTGGTCGTTGGCGTTGGGCGCATGCCTGGGCGGCAACGGTTCGCTGGTCGGCGCGGCGGCGAACGTGATGGTTTCGGGGTTGGGGGAACGCGCAGGCTATCCCATCAGTTTTATCCGCTTTCTCAAAATCGGCTTGCCGTTGATGCTGATGACTGTCGCCATTGCCAATGTTTACGTCTATCTGCGCTATTTCTTGTGAGCGCCGCTCAATGTGGAGAACGGCGCCAAGTCCATGTTAGCGCCCTAGAAGCAGCAGGATTTTTTATAATATGAATGCGTGTTATATTGTTCGCCGCTCACCACGTAAGAGGAGTGGTTGAACCTTGTGGGGACATTCAACAATGCTGTCAGACACCAGGCAAAGCATGCCTATATCTCTGATTGGGCTGAGTGTTCTCATCGCGCTCTCGGTTCTGGTGTTCGATCTGTCCATCCCATTGGGCGTGGCCGGTGGAGTACCTTATGTGGCCTTGGTGTTGTTGGGCAGTTGGTACCCGCGCAAATTCCACGTTTACATCCTCGCTGCAATCGGCTGCGTGTTGACGATGGTTGGCTATTACTTCTCGCCGGTCGCCGGCGGGATCGAATGGATGGTGCTGACCAACCGGGGACTGGCGATCTTCGCCATCCTGGTCACAAGCGTTTTGGTGGCCAAGCGCAAGGATACGGAGCGGGAACTGCGCGAACTGAATGAAAACCTGGAAAGCTTGGTTGAAGATCGTACCCAGGAAGTGCGCCAGCGTGAGCAGCGTTTTCGGGCGGTTACCGAAAGCGCCCAGGACGCCATCATCAGCATCAATGGTGACGGCAAAATCATCCAATGGAACGCAGCCGCTAGCAAAGTGTTCGGTCATGACCGTCATGACGTGATCGGCCGCTCCATCATCATCATCATCCCCGAGCGCTATCGCGGTGCCCATTCGGCGGGACTGGCGCGTGTTGTCAATGGCGGTGAACGCAAGCTCGATGGAAAGCCGTTGGAACTGGCCGCCGTTAAACATGATGGTTCGGAGTTTCCCATCGAGCTTTCTTTCGCTTCGTGGGAAGAAGATGGGGAGGTGTTTTTCACCAGCATCGTTCGTGATGTCACCGTGCGCAAAAAAGCGCAGCAGGAACTGCAAGAGGCTTTGACGCAGGCGAAGATCGCCGACCGGACGAAAACCCAATTGTTGGAAAACATGACGCATGAGTTGCGCACACCCTTGAATGCCGTGATGGGCTTTTCCGAAACCATCAAGCAGGAAATCCATGGCCCGTTGGGTCATGAGAAATACCGTGAATACATCCAAGACATCACGGGCTCAGCCCAAAACTTGCTGGCCGTGATCAACGACATCTTGGACGTATCCGCGCTTGAGAGCGGTGTGCTGAGCTTGGTCGATGAAGTGGTCGAGTTTGATCGGCTGGTTGAAGGCGCAACACGCCTGGTTCAGGACCGGGCTGAACGCCGGAACATTAAAATCAAGGTCGAAATCGATGACGGGCTTCCCCAGTTTCGCGTGGACCCCCGGCGCATCAAGCAGGTGCTCGCCAATCTGCTTTCCAATGCCGTGAAATTTTCCCATGAAGGCGGCGTGGTGCGTGTGTCCGCGCGTTTGAACCAAGCGGATTGTCCGGTTGTTTCGGTGACGGACACAGGGGTCGGCATGAATGCAGAGGAATTGGAGCAAGCTGTCTTGCCTTTCAGTCAAGTGGGGCGGGGCATTGTCTTCCAGCATGAAGGCACGGGGCTTGGCTTACCGTTGTCGAAAAGCCTGGTGGAACTGCACGGCGCTGTGTTCGAGATCGAAAGCGCGAAGCAAGAGGGCACGATCGTGCGCATGACCTTTCCCAAATCGCGATGCTTGTGAAGTGGCTTAGGTGTGGTTGCGGGATTTAACGTCTCTTTCCAGTCCGTTTCATGTGTTTTCCCGGCGCCGTCTTTCCGCTGATGCCGGTGAGCACCT
Organism: Magnetovibrio sp.; assembly: GCA_028281525.1. Classification (GTDB taxonomy): domain Bacteria; phylum Pseudomonadota; class Alphaproteobacteria; order Rhodospirillales; family Magnetovibrionaceae; genus Magnetovibrio. The sequence continues at coordinate 75,143 of JANQJR010000057.1, read as the reverse complement.
TCACCGCAAATGTCCTCGTGTGTTTGTGCGGCCTTCTGTCATGTTTTTGTCACGCCTCTGAGACAAAGGGTTTGTGCTATAGAAGACCTTGACCTAGCCGCGGAAGCGGGGGAGAATCACTACTTATAGTTTTGTTTTTGAGAGAGGGGGAGCCTAGAAGAGGCAGGCCATGGTGGTTGGTCAAGTCCAAAATCTTCTCAAACATTACGGGGGAGCAGTTGTTGTAGCTGCCGTATGGACCTTATTAGTCGCGGGGTCCATGGGGTGGAACATCTATTCCGAGCACGTGGAAATCCGCAGCCTGGCAACGAAGGAAGCGCGGGCGCTTTTTAACAAAGATAAATCCATGCGCTTATGGGGCGCTTCGCACGGGGGCGTTTACGTGCCGGTGGATGAGCGCACCCCACCCAACCCCAATTTGTCGCACCTCCCCGACCGTGACATCGAGACCTTCAGCGGCAAACAGCTGACATTGATGAATCCGGCATACATGATGCGCCAGATGATGGCGGAGTTTGCACAGATTTACGGTGTGAAGGGCAAAATCACAAGCTTCCCCGATAAGCTGTTCAACACGCTGAACGCACCGGATGAATGGGAGCTTGCGTCGCTGCAGGCCTTTCAGAAAGGTGATGTGGAAGCGTTCGAGTTCACCGATATCGGCGGTGAGCCGTATTTGCGTCTGATGCGTCCGATGTTCATCAACGAGGCGTGCCTCAAATGTCACGGACGCCAAGGTTATGAGGTCGGCGAGCTGCGCGGTGGTATCAGTGTCTCCGTGCCCATGGGGGCTTATGTGGATGGACAAATCGTTCATGCCTTCATTGCCGTGTCGACCCATGGCGCGATTTGGGGGCTGGGGTTGGGCGGTATCGTATGGGGCGCGCGCCGTCTGCGCCGCAACACCCAAGCGTTGTTGGTGTCGAAAGAACAAGCCGAGTCCGCAAATCGTTCGAAATCGGATTTCTTGGCCAATATGAGCCACGAGTTGCGCACGCCCCTGAATGCCATCATTGGTTTTTCGCAGATGATGGAAGATGAAATTTTCGGCCCCGTCGGCAGCGACAAAAACAAGGAATATCTCAAAAACATCAAGCTGTCGGGGGAACATCTGCTGAGTGTCATCAACGATATTCTCGACATCTCGCAAATCGAAGCCGGGGAGATGGAATACATCGAAGACCATGTCGATTTGGGGGAAGTCGCCGACGCTTGCTTGCGGTTGGGAAAACCCCAGGCGGTACGGGCTAATTTGGCATTGAATGCGCGCATGCCCGAAAAACCGCCTGTGGTGATTGCCGACAAAGTCAAGGTCACGCAAATCCTGCTCAACCTGTTGTCCAACGCGATCAAGTTCACCCCTAAGGGGGGCAAGGTCGAGCTCAAAATTGAAACCAACCTAAGTGGTGAGGTCATGATGAGCGTTGCCGACACCGGCATCGGCATCAAACCGGAAGATATCGATAAGGTGCAAGAACCGTTCGTTCAGGTTGAAAATATTATGAACCGAAGCCACCACGGCAGCGGCTTGGGGTTGTCCATGTCACGGCGTTTAAGCGAGTTGCATGACGGCAATCTGACGATCGAAAGCGAACACGGCGTCGGCACGACCGTTACGGTGTGTTTCCCCAGTACGCGTGTGGTTCAATTCGGCTGAGCGTCTTTGCGTTTTTTCGCCGGCCAAAACTTCATGATCAAGAATACGCTTGCTGTAGCGACGATGCCCGCCAAGACCGACCATTCACCCAGCCAGTTGTAGGTGAGCGCAGCGATCATCGCGCCGAAAAGAAGGCACAGCATCTTTTTCCGGTACGCCTCGTTTCTAGGCCCGGGCCTTAGTGCGCCTGCGTGGGACGGGGGTCTTCTTCCCGCGGCGATTGGGTGGTGGGGCCTGCCTGATGGTGAGTCATTTTCCACTGGCCGTTTTCGCGCACAAAGATATTGGTGGCGGCGATCATGGACTCGCCGACCCGTTCCAGGCATGTGACCCAACCCACCTCGCCGACAACCATGGGGGTGGCGTCAAGGTGCTGGATGGATGGCGCTTCGTTGCCTTCCAAAATGGCGCGCCAGCTTTCCAACACCACCGTGCGGCTCAACATGATCGGCGCACCGGGATGAATGCACGACACCGGATGGCTTTTGGCCCACAGATCGTTCATGGCCTCGAAATCGCCGCTGGCGAACGCGGCGTAAAAGGCATCGTTGGCAAACATCAGCGTGGCTTCGTTTTGGTCCATTACGCTCTGACCGCTATCTTGATCGGGCTTTCGGCTTTGCCCTGGGGTGTGGGGCGTCCCCACATTGAATCAACGGGCGCGCTCATCATGCCCTCACGGCCATTTGAATGGGCCCCTCTGCGCGGCCGTTGATGAACTGCTCGACGAATTCGTTGCCGGAGTTGTCGATTTCATCCACCGCGCCCTGCCAGATGATCTTGCCGTCATAAAGCATGGCGATGCGGTTGGCGATCTTGCGCGCGGACGCCATGTCATGGGTGATGGAGAGCGCCGTCGCGCCCACTTCACGGGTCACCTTGACGATCAGGTCGTTGATCACGTCCGCCATGATCGGATCCAGTCCGGTGGTGGGTTCGTCGAAAAAGATGATTTCCGGATCGGACGCAATGGCGCGCGCCAAGCCGACGCGCTTTTGCATGCCGCCTGACAATTCGGCCGGCGTCAGGTCAGCCACGGCGGCGTTCATGCCGACTTGGGCGAGCTTGTCAATGGCGATCTGTTTCGCTTCCACCCGGTCACAGCGCTTTTCCGCGAGCAGACCGAAGGAGACGTTTTCCCAAACCGGAAGAGAATCGAACAGCGCCGCGCCTTGAAACAGCATGCCGAATTTGTGATTGACGCGCTCACGGTCCGCCGTGCCCATGCCGACGACCTCTTCGCCGTCGACTTTGATGGAGCCCCGGTCCGGCGTGAGCAGACCTAGGATGGATTTCAGCATCACCGATTTGCCGGTGCCCGATCCACCGATGATCACCACGCTTTCGCCGACGCCGACGTCCAAGTCGATGCCGTTCAGCACCACCTTTGGGCCGAAGGCTTTGGCGACATCACGCAATTCGATTTTCGGCGTTCCGGTCATGTCGGCGGCCTCAGTGCTTGGTGAAGAACATTTCGGTGAGCATGTAGTCGAAGCACAAGATCAAAATGCAGGCCGAAACCACCGCGTTGGTGGTCGCGATGCCCACGCCCTGTGCGCCGCCCCTGGAATTGTAACCATGATAGCAGCCCATCAGCGTGACGATGAAGCCGAACACGGCGGCTTTGACCAAGCCGGAATTGACGTCTGCGGCCGTCAGGAAGTCCCAGGTGTTCTGTATGTAGTTTGCGGGATTGAAGCCCAACTTGTAGACCGCCACCAGATAGCCGCCGAACACGCCGACGATGTCGGCCACCAGTACCAGCGGTGGGAACATTAGCAATCCCGCGATCAGGCGCGGGGCGACCAGGTATTTCATGGGGTTGGTGCTGAGCGTTGTGAGCGCGTCGATCTGCTCGGTCACGCGCATGGTGCCGATTTCGGCGGCCAGGCTTGCCCCGATGCGCCCCGCGACCATCAGGCCCGCCAGCACTGGTCCCAGTTCGCGCGTGATGGACAACACGACGACGTTGGCGATGGCGCCTTCGGCTGAGAAGCGCGAAAACCCGGTGTAGCTTTGCAAGGCCAGAACCATGCCCGCGAACAGGGCGGTGAGCCCCACGACGGGCAGCGAGTAGTAGCCGATGTCGATCATCTGGCGGACAATGATGCGCGGATAGAACGGCGGGCGCACTGCGTGCGAGACGCCCAGCATCATAAACGTCAACAGCCGCCCGGTGGTGGCCAGGAATTTCAGAAAAACGCGCCCGATGGCTTGAACCGGATTCATAAGCTCAATCTTCTCCGCCCCCAGGGTCTCATAGGTAGACACGGTGATACCGCGCGCCGAGACTGGTGAGAACCTCGTAACCGATGGTGCCGGCTTTTTCAGCCACGACGTCCACCGGATTGTTGGGCCCGATCAAGTCCACAAGCATGCCCGGCCGGCTCAATTCTTCGGGTACCCCTGATACGTCCAGCGTGATCAGGTCCATGGACACCCGTCCGGCGATGGGGGCTTCGTGATCTCCGATGTAGGCCACCCCAGCATTCGATAGATGGCGCGACAGTCCATCCGCGTAGCCCACGGCGACGGTCGCGATGCGGGTCGGTCCTTGGGCTCTGTAGGTGGCACCGTAACCGACGCTCTGGGGAGTGTCAATTGTGCGGAGTTGCAGGATTTTCGCTTGCAAACGAACCACTTGAGCCATGGGGTTGGGCCGCCCTGGGGTCGGGTTGACGCCATAGAGCGCGGCGCCCGGGCGCAGCACGTCGTAATGGAATTCGGGACCGAGGAAGATGCCGGATGAATTCGCGAGCGACAGGCGTGCGGCGGGAAACAGCTTGCCGAACTTTTCGAACATATCCAATTGCGCCTTGTTCATGGGCTTGTCCGGGGCTTCGGCGATGGCCAGATGGCTCATCAACACATTCAGGTTCAGATGTGTCAGGCGTTCACCATCGTCCATGACCCTCTGCACCTCATCGGGAGGCAGGCCGAGACGCGACATGCCGGTGTCCACGTGGATGTCGCAGGGCAGCGGTTCGCCCACACCGGTGCAAAACGCCCGCCAGGCATCGATCTCGTCCAAGGAATTGAGCACCGGGATCAGATCGTATTCGATGAAGTCGCGCTCCGCCCCATCCATCAGGCCATTGAAAATGTGGATCGCGGGTCCGTCTCCCAGCACCTCGCGCAAATGGATGCCTTCGCCGATGGTGGCGACGAAAAAGGTTTTGCAACCCGCATTTTTAAGCGCGGGTGCGGCCCGCTCTGCACCGACGCCGTAGGACGCGGCCTTGACCACGGCGGCGCATTCCGCCGTTTGGGATTGGGTGGCGCAGGTCTTCCAGTTGCTGACGACGGCGCTCAAGTCGATGCTCAGAATCGCGCCCGCACGCCGGGCTTCCGGGGTGCTCAAATCGGGTTTGGGCCGATGCGCGCTGCCGCTCATGGCCCGTCGTAACCCATGTGCGACGTATCCAAGTCGGCGAACCGGGTGAATTCGCCGATGAACGCCAGCTTCACGTCGCCGATGGGGCCGTGGCGCTGCTTGGCGATGATCACGTCGGCGGTGTTTTTGACAGCTTGCAAGTTGTCCATCCAGCGCTGTTCGCGGTCCAGGTACTTCGCCTCATCCTCTTCCATGCGCCGCGACGGTTTCTTGCGTTCCATGTAGTACTCTTCGCGGTAGATGAACATCACCACGTCGGCGTCCTGTTCGATGGAGCCGGATTCACGCAGATCGGACAATTGCGGGCGCGGCGGATCGCGCTGTTCCACAGCACGCGACAGCTGGGACAGCGCGATCACAGGAACGTTGAGTTCCTTCGCCAAGGTTTTCAGCCCACGGGTGATTTCGGACACTTCGTTGACGCGCCCATCAGATTTGCCGGGGGGCGGGGAGATGAGCTGCAAGTAGTCCACCACGATCAGGCCGAGATTATGCTGGCGCTTGAGACGCCTGGCGCGGGTGCGCAAGGCCGACACCGTGAGCGCGGGCGTGTCGTCGATGAACAGCGGGATGCGGTGAAGTTCTTGGCTGGCGACCACCAGACGGGTGAATTCGTCGTTGGCGAGTTCACCCTTGCGCATCTTATCGGACGAGATTTCCACCTGTTCGGACAAAATACGTGCGGCCAGTTGTTCCGACGACATTTCCAGGGAGAAGAAGCCCACCACCGCGCCTTCTTCGCCGCCCGACTTGTGATAGCTATAGGCGGCGTTGTAGGCGATGTTGGTGACCAGCGCGGTCTTGCCCATGGACGGACGCCCCGCGAGGATCAGAAGGTCCGAATTGTGCAGACCGCCCAGCATCTTGTCCAAGTCCGTCATGCCGGTGGTCACGCCCGCCAGCGCGCCGTCGCGTTTGTGTGCGGCTTCGGCCATGTGCACGGCTTCCAAAACGGCGGTGCGGAAGTCCTGGAAGCCCCCTTCGTAATCGCCCTCAGTGGCGAGATCGTAGAGCTGTTGTTCAGATTTTTCGATTTGGGTGGTGGCGGTTTCCTGGACGCCCTGGTCGTAGGCTTGGTTGACCATCTGGGTGCCCAGATGGATCAGTTCGCGCTTCATGTGCAGATCGTAAATGATCCGCCCGTATTCGCCGGCGTTGATGATGGTCACCGCGCTGGCCGCCAGTTCGGCCAAGTACACCGGCCCGCCGAGCGCCACCAGTTCGTCATTGCCCTCGAAAAAGCCTGCCAGCGTCACCGGGTCGGCGATCTGGCCGTTTTCCATCAGGCGCTGGGCGGCGTCGAAGATCTTGCCGTGTTCGGGCACGGAGAAGTGCTCTGCACGCAGGAATTCGGAAACGCGTTCGTAAGCCCGGTTGTCGGTGAAAATCGCACCCAGCAGCGCCTTTTCCGCTTCGATGTTGTGCGGCAGGGTGCGGTAGCTGGGCAGCTCGGCCACTTCAGCCTTCTGCACGGTGTTGCCCACCACGGTGAATGTGGATCCCGTTTGCGTTTCGCCGCTTGCGCTGGCCGGAGTTTGAGGCGCTGCGTCAGCGGGGTGCGTTGCACCAGCAGGAGGTGCCGTGTCCACGGGCGGGGCGAAGTCTTCGCCCATTAAGTCCTCACCGGGGGCCAAGGGCTCGTAATCGCCCATATCCTCAGCCGGAGGGACATCGGGCAGGTCGGGGGTGTCGTCGTCTGAAGTGCTCATGGGCCGTGAGACTACGCCAAGTTCGCCTTGTCCCCAGCCTGTGAATAACGTGAATGGCGGGGCTCGAATGAAAGAATTGTAACGCGATTCGGCAAAGTTCCGCTTGCCAGGAATTTTTACCGTCATTGCAGGGCGCAAAGCGACGAAGCAATCCAGGGGCAGGCTCGGCTGGATTGCCGCGCGGGCTTACGTCCGCTCGCAATGACATGCAAACTATGCAAAGAGAAACGGCGCGCCCCTTCTCCGCGAAGCAGCCTATGGCTGCGTGCGGCATTTAATGGGTGAGCGCGCCGTCTCAACGGATTGGGAGGGGAAGGGGCTTATTCGGCCTTTTCTTCCTCAGCGGCTTCAGCAGCGTCCTCGGCGGGTGCGTCTTCAACAGCTTCTTCGGCCGGGGTTTCTTCTTCAGCGGCTTCCGCCAGATCTTCGGCGGCGGCTTCGGCAGCGCCTTCTTCGAACACCTCTTCCAGTTCCGGCGCGTGCTCTTCAGCGGCTTCTTCTTCTTCCGTGCCGCCGGTCACGGCCTTGCCGGTTTCGGCCTGGATCTGCGCTTCGTCTTCGGAACGCGCGACGTTGATGGTCACAGAGGAGGACACTTCCGGGTGCAGCGTGACGGTGACGTCGAACAGCCCCAGGGTCTTGATCGGGTCGGCCAAGTTCACCTGGCCGCGCGCCACGGTGAAACCGGCGTCCGTGATGGAGGCCGCGATGTCGCGGGCGTTGACCGAACCGTACAGTTGGCCGGCTTCACCGGCTTGGCGGATGAGGATGACCGACAGGCCTTCCATCTTCTGCGCCACGGCGTCGGCTTCTTCACGGCGCTTCAGGTTTTCGGCTTCCAACTGCGCGCGCTGGGTTTCGAAACGCTTCTTGTTTGCTTCGGTGGCGCGCAGCGCCTTTTCGCGCGGCAACAGGTAGTTGCGGGCGTAACCGGGCTTGACCTTGACGACGTCGCCCATCTGGCCCAGCTTTTCCACGCGTTCCAACAGGATCACTTCCATTTTGTCCTCCAGCTCCCTTTGGGAGCGGTCTAAAGGTTAAGTTTGGTTGGGTGTGTTCATACGGTTTCGCAAACCCACCCATTGTTCCAATATTCCCAATCCGGCGATCACCAGGACGAACCACCCCGAAAAGATCACCAACAGGTACGCCATCGCGAGCATCGCACCTGGAAACGGCGTCAACGCCGCCAGTTTGTGCACGACTGTGAGGCCTAGGAAGAAGAACGGCACGGCGAGCACGATCGCGATATTGCGTCCGACGTATTCCAATTCCCCCGGCGCGACCAGCGCCACCAGCGCGCTTGCCACCAAGGCCCAGCTTAATGCGTCGGGGAGTTTAAGCTCCCGAAAACGCGGACTTGGGCGGATGTTGCGTCCGCCTTTGGCCAACAGCCCTTGGGCGATGGCCACATTGATCAATAATCCAAACGCCCACATGGCCGCGGCCATCCCGGCGAAGAAGGGTGCGATCCGGTTGAGCGCGTCCTTCAGGATCTCCTCCCCCTGGGGGGCGGCGAAGGCGTCGGCGAATTCGCTCAACGCCCCTTGAACGTGTGCTTCCAGCCCAAACCCGGTGAGGACTGAAGCGATGACGATAAAGCCGGCGCCGATCGCCGTGACGATAGCGAGGATCCAGCCCGCCGGATACCACCCCAGATCGCGGGCCAAACCACGAGGGCCTGCGCCGCTCTCGCCTTCCCAATCCTCCACCCGGCCGGTGATGCGGTCGGCAAAGGTGGACTGGGTCTGGGGGCCTTCCGGCTGGTGCGCCCCTCCCTGGTCTTCCGGGATGCTCCACACCGGGCCGTTTGGACCGGTCAGCATCAGGCGGGTGATCACCCACACCGGCACGCCGTACAACACCGCGAACACCAGACCCGCGAGGGGGTTGGCGAAGGCGACGATGGCGGTGGCGACGCCCACCGCGATCAGCGCTCCCTGCGTTCCTAGCGACAGCCCCGCGTAAAACAGCGGCAGCGGATGCACCAGGGACAGGTAGAACACGGCGATGTTGCTTCCGGACATGGAAGCCATCGCCAGCGCGCCGCTGATAAATCCGGCGGATATGGCAAGAATGTTGTGTTTCACGTTCTTGTCCTCGCCGTGCGTTGGGGTCGTGTTTCGGGACCGTGTATTCGGGCGGGCGCGGCGAACCGCGCCAAGAGCCCAAAGTTCGGGGCCCGAAGCCCTGGGCCCGGTCTTATTTGATCACGTAAGGCAGCAGGCCGAGATAGCGGGCGCGCTTGATCGCGATCGCCAATTCGCGCTGTTTCTTGGCGGAAACGGCGGTGATGCGGCTCGGCACGATCTTGCCGCGCTCGGACACGTAGCGGCTCAGCAGCTTGGTGTCGCGGAAATCGATCTTCGGCGCGTTCGGACCCGAAAACGGGCAGGATTTGCGGCCACGGAAAAACGGACGACGGGACATTACGCTTCTCCTTCGGTTGCAGGCGCAGCTTCGGCTGCAGGAGCTTCGTCAGCCGGTGCGGCGTCACGCTTCGGACGGTCGCCACGGTCGTCGCGGCGCGGACGGTCGTCACGGTCACCCCGGCGCGGACGGTCGTCGCGGCTGGATTTGGCGGCGAGGATGGCGCTCGGCTCCATGTCGATTTCATCGATACGCAGGGTCAGGCTGCGCAGCACGTCTTCATTGAGACGCAACTGGCGTTCCAGCTCGGCGATCGCGGGCGCGGGGGCGTCCATGGTCAGCTGGGTGTAGTGGCCCTTGCGGTTTTTCTTGATCTTGTAAGCGATGGAGCGCAGGCCCCACTGCTCGGTCTTTTCGACCTTGCCGCCGTTGTCGGAAACAACGCCGGTCATCTGTTCGGTCAGGGCTTCGACCTGTTGGGTCGACAAATCCTGGCGCGCGATGATCACGCTTTCGTAAAAAGGCATATCGCCCTCCTTTTGGATTGTCTCAGCCCCCGTACCTGAACCTCAGGCGGGGCATAGCCGAGGGACGTCCCCCGGCAAGGAGCTATGAAGCGGCGCAATATACAGAGAATCCCGGGGATTGCAAGGGGGTGCCTTAAGCTAGAGCCAGCATTTTGAGTAGATATTAAAATGGTGCCTGAAGATAGTGAGTCGCTTGAAAGGTACTCCCATTATATTGCAAAGTGCGCGCATGTGATTGCCCAGGCAAAAAACGCGCAAAACTAAAAGGTTCCACCATGGCGCAAATTTCTAATCAAGCAGTTGAGCAAGCCCCATCGATTCTCGAGGCGCTTGGGTGGGAGTTCGTTTCATTTAACTGGGAAAATGTAATTGTTTCAGGGATGGAGCATCTTGCTTGGCCAATTGTTGCTTTAATAATTGTGTTCTTATTCAAATCCGAATTTGCAGAATTAATAGCGCGTTTGAAAAATGTGAAAGGTAAAGGTTTTTCAGCTGAGTTTGCTGAGTTGGAGAAGTCTTCTGAGAAAATAAGCAAAGATATTCAAGAGTATAAAGCTTATGGCAGTGAGGATATCTTTGCTATAGCAAGAATAAAACCAACGGCGGCGGTTGTTGAGGCATGGAAAGAAGTAGAAGCGGCAATGATTCGGATAATAACCGGATCAAAATTTGATACTAAACAGGGTAGGCGACAAATTTCTGGGTATCAAATTTTAAAGACTCTAGAAAAGGAAAAGATTATCAATACATACGAAGTTAGCGTATTACATGAGCTACGCGAAATTCGGAACCGGGCGGCACATTCTGTAGACCGTGATGTTACAGCGGAGCAAGCAGAGCAATATGTTGATATGGCTTTAATGTTTGCAAACAAGTTTAACCAGAAGTCCAATCAATAGGATATTTTTCTAACCATCTGGGATGGTTACATCCGCTGCGCTCGTTCGCCCGAAGCCTTGTGGTTGAGCGATGAGTGTGTAGCTGAGGATGGGCTCGTCGGTTTGGATTTTTTGAGGGCCGTAAGGCCCGACAAACCACCAAAAAGGACGCTCAACGCGACGAGCCGGTGTCGGCGGCGATGGCGGACAGCATCACTTCGTCGTCCATGATGATGGCGCGTGCGCGTCCGGTTTTTTTGGCTGCGTACATGCGCTCGTCGGCTTTTTCCACCAGATCGGGCCAGTCGTCGATGTCGTCGGAAATGCGTTCCGCCACGCCGATGCTGGCGGTCAGCGGTTTGTCGTCGGGCCGCTCGCCCAGCCAGTCTTTCAACACGCGGTCCAGGATCAGCTTGATGCCCTTGGCGTCGGTATTGGGCAGCACCGCGACCATTTCCTCGCCGCCCCAACGCACGATGATGTCGGAGCGGCGCAGATATTCGTGCAGCTTTTGGGCGGCGCCCCGCAACGCTTCGTCCCCGGCTTCGTGGCCGAAATTGTCGTTGATGGATTTGAAGTGGTCGAGATCGAAAAAGATCACCGAAAACGGCGTGTTGTGCAGAACCGAAACGCGAAAGTAGAGGTCGATGATTTCCGCCCCGGTGCGGCGCGTCAGAAGATTTGTCAGCGGGTCCTTGCTGGCGCGGTGCACCAGGGAAATCATGGAATGCAGCTGGCTCATCCCCGCCAACAGATAAATGCCCAGGATCAGGGCCAAAATCCACACCGTGGCCAGCGATTGCGCGATCGTGCCGCTGCCCGCCAACTGTGGGGTCACCACCGTCATGACCAGAATGGGCAGGGCGAACAGCGTTGCCTCCAAGGCGGTCAGCGGGAAAATGCTGAGCCCGGCGATGATGATGTAAGGCAGCATCGTATAAACGGTGGCGATGATTGAGGCGAGGCCGGACTGCTCCTGACCCTGGAGCAGGAAATGCGACGCCACATAAAACACCGGCGGGTTAATCATGAGGACGACCAACATGACAAAGCCGAGTCCCAGACTGTTTTCCACGTTCCAGCGCCACGCCAGACCTAAGAAGATGGCGGTGGACACCAGCCGCATGTAGGCCAGCGTTTCCCAGGTTTCGGGATCGAAGGCGATGTAGTCGAGGCCGATCCACAGGAACGTCAAGGCCGAAAAGGCCGCGGCGACAATCCGCACGCGTTCGATCATGATGTTCGCGCGATGACGGCTGAGGTAATGAGAGTGATTGCCCGCGTGGATGAGTTGATCCAGGTCTTCGCGGGATAAGCTGAAGATTTTAAAGGGGTTCTTCAGGAACCGTAAGACATCCGCACCCATGTGGCCGTCCCCCGTTGTGAGCAGTTTTGTTGGCTGAACTCATTTGTGTGCGCGCCCGGTTCGGCCTTACATATATTTGTAACCAATTTTGGGTCGGTTGATAACCAATTTTGGACTGGGGCTATGGCTGTCCGCCACCGTAAACTGAGGCTTAGGCTTAGAGTTTTCCCGCCGCGCTGACGGTGCCGAAGCCCTGGGGTTGGGCGATCAGCGCATAGCCGGTATCCGGCACGGAACTCTGGGGTTTTTTGAAGGTGCGCTGGTCCGCTTGGCCGTCCCACACGCCGACCTGATCGAGCGTCAAAACTGAATTCGTATAGCTGATGGTGCGCCCCCGGTTCTCGCCGGATGGAATGTCTTGGGTGTGGCTGGGTTTGTAGCTCAACAGCCACAACGTCTGTTTCGGCGTGCCTGGGGGCAGTGCAGGCAGGGCCGCGGCGAGGTCTTCGCCGCTCAGCGTCAGCTGGATCGGGGCCACGGCGCGCGTCGAAATGGTGCGCGCCGTCTCCGCGCGGTTGGAGCCGACGAATTCATGTTCGCCGTTGACCACCATTTGCGGGGTGTAGACCTGGCGTTTGCCCATGAAGCCCGCATAGGCCCGTTGGCGGTTGGTGCAGGCCTTAAGGCTCATAGTGTCGCGCCAGTTCAAATGGTCCCAATAGGTCACGTGGCAACTGAACGCGATGATATCGATGTCCCGGGCGGCCAGTTCGCCCAGAAGTTTGTCGGCGGGCGGGCAGCTTGAGCAGCTTTGCGAGGTGAACAGCTCCACCACCACCGGGCCATCGGCCTTGGCGGAACCGACCATCTGCACGGGCGCTTTTTCGCCCATCATGGACAGTCCCACGATGGCGATCAAAAACGGCAGGAATAGAAGCTTTGAGCGCATAAAACCCAATTCGCACGCTCTCCCCAAATGGTTACAAGATTGGTTACATGCACGGGTATATCTGACTCATGCTTGACTCTGGCCCGCGCTGGTGTAGGAACAGCCAAGCAGTCTAGACATTCTATCATACAGGGGATCGCATATGACACGCGCATTGGTTTTTCCGGGGCAGGGCTCGCAGGCCGTGGGCATGGGCAAGGAGCTTTACGACGCCTTTCCCGCCGCCAAGGCCGTGTTCGACGAAGTGGACGAGGCGCTGGGTGAAAAGCTCAGCGACGTCATCTTCAACGGCCCCGAGGACCAATTGACCCTGACGGCCAACACCCAACCGGCGCTGATGGCCGTTTCCTTGGCGGCTTTCGCAGTTCTCAAGGAAAAAGGCTTCGATCTGGCGTCCAGCGCCGCGTACGTCGCGGGGCACTCTTTGGGCGAATACTCCGCCTTGGCCGCGGCCGGCACCTTCAGCGTGGGCGATGCGGCGAAGCTTTTGCGCACCCGCGGGTCCGCCATGCAGGCCGCCGTGCCGGTGGGCAAAGGCGCGATGGCTGCGTTGTTGGGCCTGGATTGGGAAACCGCGTCGGCTGTCGCAGTCGAAGCTGCAGGCGATGAAGTTTGCTCCGCCGCTAACGACAACGTCGAAGGCCAAGTGGTGATCTCCGGCCACAAAGGCGCGGTGGAGCGCGCCGCCGAGCTGGCGAAAGAAAAAGGTGCCAAGCGCGCCGTGATGTTGCCGGTCAGCGCGCCGTTCCATTGCGCGCTCATGCAGCCCGCCGCCGACGCCATGCAAGAAGCGCTGGCGAATGCGGACATGTCCGCCCCTTCAGTCCCGGTGATCGCCAACGTCACCGCTGCACCCACAACCGATCCGGATGAAATCAAGAAGCTCCTGGTCCAACAGGTCACCGGCACCGTGCGCTGGCGCGAAAGCGTGGCGAAGATGGTGGAGCTGGGCGTGGACCGGATGGTCGAGATCGGCGCGGGCAAGGTGCTCAGCGGTATGGTGCGGCGCAACCCTGGGATCGAAGGTTCCAACATCGCCGGCCCGGATGATATCGAGGCCTTCCTCGCGTCCTTGTAATTGGTCCTGTAATCGGCACAATCCTTCTCAACCTATCGATTCCTGATAATGGTCCTGACAATGGGGGAACTTTCCATGTTTGATTTGAGCGGCAAAAAAGCGCTGGTCACCGGCGCGTCCGGCGGCATCGGCGGCGCCATCGCCAAGGCCCTGTACGCCCAGGGCGCTGACGTGGCGCTGAGCGGCACGCGCGAAGATGCGCTGCGTGCGCTGGCGGCGGAACTGGGCGAGCGCGCCCACGTCACGCCAGCGCGTTTGGGCGAAGAGGGCGCGGCGGATCAGTTGATCGCGGACGCCACCAATGCCATGGGCGGTGTGGACATCCTGATCAACAACGCCGGTCTCACCCGCGATACGCTGGCGATGCGGCTCAAGGACGAAGACTGGGACACGGTCTTGAACGTGAACTTGAAGTCCGCGTTCCAACTGTCCCGCGCGTGCTTGAAGGGCATGATGAAGGCGCGCTTCGGGCGCATCATCTCCATCACCTCCATCGTCGGCGTCACCGGCAATCCGGGCCAAGCCAACTACGCGGCTTCCAAGGCCGGTTTGATCGGTATGTCCAAGTCGCTCGCCCAGGAAGTGGCCACACGCGGCATCACGGTCAATTGCGTCGCGCCCGGTTTTATCGCCACGCCGATGACGGATGCGCTGAACGAACAGCAATCCGAAGCGATCCTGTCCGCGATCCCGTCGGGCGCCATGGGCACGCCCGAGGATATTGCCGGCGCGGTGGTCTATTTGGCGAGTGCGGAAGCCAACTACGTCACCGGCCAGACCCTGCACGTCAACGGCGGCATGGCGATGATTTAACTTAGGCGTAACATGGCCCCGAAGCCTGGGAAAACTTGAGGATTCGGGTACTGGCAATGCCCGGTAAAGTGTGTTACGAAACGGTGCTTTCGATAAGAAAGCCCCCTAGTTTTTGAGCCCGTGCCGCGCGGGAAACTGTTTGTCATAGCCGTGGCAGATGGAGTGCGGGGCAAGGATTCTTAAGTATCTATAACGACTTAGTTCGAGGATTTCAGACATGAGTGATGTCGCAGAGCGCGTTCAGAAAATCGTCATCGAGCACCTGGGTGTGGACGAATCCAAGGTGAGCGAAAATGCCAGCTTTATTGATGATTTGGGCGCCGACAGCCTGGACACCGTTGAATTGGTGATGGCTTTCGAGGAAGAGTTCGGTTGCGAAATCCCGGACGATGCCGCTGAAAAGATCCTCACCATCAAGGATGCCATCGATTACATCACCGCGAACTCCTGATTTGGAGGTTCGTGTGCGGTTTATGGGCGGGGGATTGCGCGATTTCTGCTGCGATCTTCCGCCTTTTCCGTATCCGGGTGATGCCCGTTGAGTTGTGTGTCATACTTCGTGACATTTCCCCATACGACTTGAGGTCAGAATGCGTCGTGTAGTGGTTACCGGTCTGGGCATGGTTTCGCCATTGGCGGACGGAGTCGAGGCCAGCTGGAACAAGCTCCTCAATGCCGAATCCGGCATCGGGGCGATCGAAAACTTCGATGTGTCCGACATCGCCGCGAAAATCGCCGGTCAGGTGCCGGAAGGTGAGGGGCCGGGTGAATTCAACCCCGACACCTATATGTCCGCCAAGGACCGCCGCCGCGTTGACAACTTCATCGTCTACGGCATGGCCGCCGCCCAGCAAGCGGTGGAAGACAGCGGTTGGGTCGCCGAAAGCGAAGAGCAGAAATGCCGCAGCGGCGTTCTGATCGGCTCGGGCATCGGCGGTCTGCCGGAACTGTCACGAGGATCGCTGACGGTGGATTGCGAAGGGGGCGGCGGTCCGCGCCGCGTCAGCCCGTTCTTTATTCCGGCGAGCTTGATCAACTTGGTGTCCGGCCAGGTTTCCATCAAATATGGTTTCAAGGGCCCCAACCATGCGGTGGTCACGGCCTGTTCCACCGGCGCGCACGCCATCGGCGACGCCGCGCGTCTGATCATGTGGGACGACGCCGACATCATGGTCGCGGGCGGTGCCGAAGCCGCGTGCTGCCGCGTCGGCATGGCGGGCTTTGCTTCGGCCAAGGCCTTGTCCACCAAACGCAACGACGATCCCACCGCCGCAAGCCGCCCGTGGGACAAGGACCGCGACGGTTTCGTCATGGGCGAAGGCGCGGGCGTGGTGGTTCTGGAAGAAATGGAACATGCCAAGGCGCGCGGCGCGAAGATTTACGCCGAAGTGGTGGGCTACGGCTTGACCGGCGACGCCTATCACATCACCGCGCCGACCCCGGACGGCGACGGCGCGTTCCGCTGCATGAACGCGGCGATGAAGCGTGCGGAACTCAACCCAGAAGACATCGACTACATCAACGCACATGGCACCTCGACCATGGCGGATGTGATCGAACTGGGTGCGGTCAAGCGCAGCTTTGGCGATGCGGTGAACAGCTTGTCCATGTCGTCGACCAAGTCGGCCATTGGCCACCTATTGGGTGCCGCCGGCGCGGTGGAGGCGATTTTCTCCATCCTCGCAGTCAAGAACGACGTGGTACCGCCGACCTTGAATCTGGACGATCCCGACGAAGGTTGCGATATCGATCTGGTGCCGCATCAGGCCAAGGAACGCACCGTACGTGCGGCGCTGAGCAACTCCTTCGGCTTTGGCGGCACAAACGCATCGTTGATCGTCAAAAAGTTCGACTGATCCAGACGCAGGGGTTCGTATGAAACGCGCCCTACTGGCCCTGTTCACGATTGCCCTCGCAGGCCTGATGGCCGGCGGGGGCGGTTTTTTCTATCTCAAGGCCCAGGCCCATGCGCCGGGCTTGAACGCGGAACCGTTGCGCATCTACATCAAGCCGGGTTTGGGCGTGAGCGCCATTGCAGCGCGTTTTCAGGATGCAGGCGTGATCCAGGACCCGTTGATGTTGCGCATCTGGGCGCGGTTGACCAAGGCGCACACCAAGCTGCGTGCGGGCGAATACGACATTCCGGCGCGCGCGCGCATTGTCGATGTGCTGAACATCTTGCAAAGTGGCAAGACCGTGGTGCGCAAGCTGACTTTGGCCGAAGGCTTGACGGTGACGGAAGCGCTGTTGGTGGTGCAAGACGCTGAAGGCCTCAGCGGCGAGATCACTGATATCCCCGACGAAGGTTGGCTGTTGCCGGAGACCTATCATTATTCCTGGGGCGATACGCGCAATGCCTTGATCGGACGCATGGCCGACGACATGGGTGAAGCGCTATCCAGGCTGTGGCGGGAACGGCCCAAGGATCACGTCCTCAAAACACCGAAGGAGGTGTTGATTCTTGCCTCCATTGTGGAAAAAGAAACCAGCGTGGCCGAAGAACGCGCCAAGATCGCGGGCGTGTTCTTTAACCGGCTGAAAAAGGGCATGCGGTTGCAATCCGACCCGACGGTGGTCTACGCGCTGACCAATGGTTCCGGGGCGCTGGGCCGCGCCTTGACGCGGGACGATCTGAAAATCCAAAGCCCTTACAACACCTATCGGATCAAGGGCCTTCCGCCCGCGCCCATCGCCAATCCGGGCTTGGCTGCCTTGGAAGCGGTGATCCGCCCGGAAACGACCGATGCGCTCTATTTCGTGGCCGATGGCAGCGGCGGACATGTGTTCGCCAGAACGCTGAAAGAGCACAATCGCAACGTTCGCGAATGGCGCAAGATCAAGCGTGCCCAAACCCAAGGCGGTAGCTGAGGTTCTTTGTTTTTTTAAAGCGCGTCGATACAGGGAAACTTGTTGATCAGCGCCGTGAGCACCAAGTCGCCCAGGCTGTAATCCAACTGCTCCGGGTGCTCGTTCATGTGTTCACGCACGGCGAAAACGATATCGCCTCGTGAGGTGACGGGATCGATGCACACCATTTCGTGTACGTTTTCGAAGTTCTGGTAGCTCATGATCATGTCATGGGCGGCGGTTATGGAGCCGACGCACAATCCCCAATAGATGTCGTCCCGGTCCATATTGTCGCACCAGAGTTTGAGATCGGCGCCGCCGGAAAAAGCTTCCGTGGGGGCGGCTGCCGGGGCGCAAACGGCCATGGACGCAACCAAGGCGCCCGCCGCGACCCAAGGGGTAAATTTGGACATAACCCATCCTCCCACACGATTATATGAGTATATCATGTTTGTCAGGATGGGTATTAACTGTCTGGAAATAATTTATTTTTTGGGTGTACGTGACAGCACCCAGACACGCAGGGAGGGCGGCAGAAAACCGGCCAGCCACGCCGCCACCGCCAACCGGCGCGGAAAGATCACACTGATGCGCCCTTCGGATAGGCCCCGGCGGATGATCTTCGCCGCCTTCGGCGCATCCATGAACAGCGGCATGGCAAAATCGTTCCCAGCCGTGATGCGGCTTTCGACAAAACCGGGGCAGATGGCGCTGACGGTGACGCCATCCGGCCTCAGCGCGCCGTTCAGGGCTTCCGCATAGGCTTTGACGGCGATCTTGGATGCAGAATAGGCTGGTGCGCCCGGCATCGGCACCAGACCGGCCATGGAACTCATCACCGCGACCTGGCCTCGCCTGCGTCCTTTCATGCGCGTGATCGCGGGCCAAATGGTGTTGAGCACGCCGGAAAAATTCACGTCGAAAATCGCGCGGGCCTGGGTCTCGTCTTCGCCTTCGCCGCTGGTTCCGGCGGATATACCCGCGTTGGCGATGACCAAGTCCAAAGGGGTGATGGCGTCCGCTTCCGCAATCAAGGCGGCCATGGCGGTGCGGTCGGTGACGTCCAGGACGGCGGCGGTGACGTTTGCCCCCAAATCGCGGCAACGTCGTTCCACATCTTCCAGGCGCGTGAGGTTGCGCCCGGTCAACACCAAGCACACGCCGGGAGCAGCGTATTCCACAGCCAGGGCCTCGCCGATGCCGCTGCTGGCCCCGGTGATGAGAATCGATTTCGGGTTCTTCATGTGGCCAGAGTGCCTGATTCTCGCGTCTTTGATAAGGCAGAGTGATGAGGTGCCGTCAGTGCGGGCCCTGTGATACTCCTACCAGAGGCTTAGGGCTTTTTCTTTTTGCGCCGCAATTCACGCGGCAAGGGCCCACCGGGAACGGCGATGGTATATTCGCCATGCTTGTCCATGAATTGTGTCAGATAGACGACGGGGTCGATGCATTCCATGCAACCCTTCCACTCGTCCCACCAATTGCGGTCCGTTTTGCTGCGCACCGTTAAAACCGGCGCATCCGCGCCACATTTAGGGCAGGGTCCAGGTTCTTGGTATGCGTCTTCTGGGATGGGAAAATCAGCCATGGTCAGGTTCCTTAGAGCGCAGGATGCCCGCTTTCCCGATCCGTGACAAGGCCGCTTGCGGGCGCGGCATGCCTTGTTGGCGGGCGGTGGCGGGGCTATAACTAATAGCCAAAACCAACAGGGGGATTCTCGTGAGCGTTTCCAGCATGACCGGCTTTGCCCGCGCCGAAGGGGCCACGGACACGTGCACCTGGGGGTGGGAGGCCAAGAGCGTCAATGGCAAAGGGCTCGATGTCCGACTGCGCTATCCGCGCGGCTTCGATTTTCTCGACATCGCGGTGCGCGAACGGGTGGCCCGGCGCTTCAAGCGCGGCAACGTCTCGCTCAACCTGGACATCAACTGGACCAAACCCCACGCCGCTGTGACGGTGAACGAAGACATCCTGGCCCAAGTGCTGGATGCTATCCCCAAAATCCAAGCCGCCGTGCCCGAAGTCGAGCCCCCATCCGTGGATGGAATCCTGGGGCTGCGCGGCGTCTTGGAGCAAAGCGACGAAGAATTCAGCGGCGACGACGCCCGCGCCCTGGAAGGCGCGTTGATGGCGGGACTCGATCAGTTGCTCGACCAATTGGCCGAAGTGCGCGATGCGGAGGGGGAGCGTATGGGCGGCGTGCTGCACGATCATTTGGCCGACATCGAAAATTTGAGCGACGAAGCCGTGGAACTGGCCGCAATGCAGCCGGACGCCATCCGCACCCGCTTGAACGAACAGGTCCAGGCCTTGGTCGACGATTTCGCAGCCATCGATCCGGACCGTCTGGCTCAGGAAGCCGCTGTGGCGATGACCAAAGCCGATGTGCGCGAGGAGCTGGACCGTCTGGCCGCCCATGTGGAAGCCGCGCGCGAGTTGCTGGCGGGGGACGGCCCGGTGGGCCGGCGGCTCGACTTCCTGTGTCAGGAATTCAACCGCGAAGCCAACACGCTGTGCTCCAAATCATCCGACACCGAACTCACCCGTGTCGGCCTGGACCTCAAAGCCGTGATCGAGCAATTCCGTGAACAGGTACAAAACATTGAATGATCCACAGAACATCAAACGTCGGGGCCTGATGTTGGTGATGTCGTCGCCATCGGGTGCGGGCAAAACCACCATCACCCGCGCCTTGTTGGAAAAGGACGTCGACCTCTCCATGTCCATTTCCGCCACTACGCGTCCGCCGAGGCCGGGCGAAGTGGATGGCAAAGACTATTTTTTCATCGAAAAGGATAAGTTCGAAGCCATGGTCGAAAACGGCGAGTTTCTGGAGCACGCCAAGGTTTTCGACAATTATTACGGCACGCCCAAGAAGCCGGTGGATGATGCCTTGGCGGCGGGCAAAGATGTATTGTTCGATGTGGATTGGCAAGGTGCCCGTGATTTGCGCCATGCCGCACGCGATGACCAGATGTCTATTTTCATCCTGCCCCCCTCCCATGATGAATTGGAACGCCGCCTCTATAACCGCGCCCAGGACAGCGAGGAAGTGGTCAAGAAGCGTATGGCCAAGGCGGGCTCTGAAATGAGCCACTGGGGTGAATATGACTACATCGTCGTCAATACCGAGATTGATGAAAGTGTCGCGCAGGTTGAAGCGATTCTTATGGCGGAACGACTCAAACGCACCCGCCAAACGGGCCTGCCTGAATTCGTCGCGAGCATGAGCGGTGAAGACAACGGCTAAGCTGAATTATCTTCCGTCCAGCAATCGCGCCAACTTGGCGAAGTCTTCGACGGACAGTTCTTCCGCCCGTGCGGTTTCTTGGAGCCCCGCATCCGCCGGATTGATGCCGAGCGCCTTGAGGCTTTGACGCAGCATCTTGCGCCGCTGGCCGAAGGCCGCCTGCGCGACGGTCTCCATCGCATCCCACGTGGCGGGGGCGAGCGGTTGGGGCCGGGGCGTGAGGGTGACCACCGTGGACATGATTTTGGGCGGAGGCGTGAACGCGCGCTTGTCGATGTTGAATTCGGGGCGCACCTCGCATAGCCACTGGCTCATGATGCTGAGCCGCCCATAGGCCTTGGTGCGGGGCTTGGCGGCGATCCTGTCCGCCACCTCCTTTTGGAACATCAAGGTGAAGCCGGTGAACGCGGCCGGGTCTTTGGCGACGATCTTGAGCCAGCCGATCAGCAAAGGCGTGGCGATGTTGTAAGGCAGGTTCGACATGACCCGCCGGGGCTGAGGCGCGAGCGCTTCGAAATCCTGATCCAACGCGTCGCCGTCGATGATTTCAAATTGTTCCGGGTAGGCCGGGGTGAGGTAAGCACTCAGTGCGTCGATGCAACGCGCGTCCCGCTCTACCGCGATCAGTTTTTTCGCACCCGCGGCCAAAATGGCGCGGGTCAAACCACCTGGTCCAGGGCCGACTTCGATCACGGTGGTGTCGGACAAGTCCCCCGCTGTGCGCGCGATGCGCGACGTGAGGTTCAAATCCAACAGGAAATTCTGGCCGAGCTGTTTTTTCGCCGCCAGGCCGTATTCGGCGATGATGTCGCGCAGCGGCGCCAAGTCGTCCAACTCGCCCGCCATGTCACACTGTGCCCTGGGTCCGCGCCTGGCTCATGTTCGCCGCCATCGTCAGCGCCGCCATGAGGCTTTCTTCGGATGCTTGGCCGGTGCCTGCGATGTCGAAGGCGGTGCCGTGGTCGGGCGACGTGCGCACGAAATCCAGGCCTAAGGTGGCGTTAACGCCGCGCTCGAAATCCAAGGTCTTGAGCGGGATCAGGCCCTGGTCGTGATACATACACAGCGCCGCGTCGTAAGTCGGCAAGGCCTTGGCGGTGAACATGGTGTCGGGAGGGAAGGGGCCTTGGGCATCGATGCCGTCCGCGCGCAAGCGCTTGATGGCGGGAGAGATGATATCGATTTCTTCGCGTCCCATCGCGCCCCCTTCGCCTGCATGCGGGTTGAGCCCCGCCACCGCGATGATGGGCGCAGGGATGGCGAAATCACGCTTGAGGGCCGTATGGGTGATGCGCGCCACGTCGCAGATCGTGGCCGTGTTCAGGTGTTCCGCAGCATCGCGGATGGACACGTGCACGGTGGCGAGCACCACGCGCAGTTTGTCGCATGCCAGCATCATCACCGGTTTTTTATCGCCGCTCAGGTGCGCCAGGAATTCGGTGTGGCCGGGAAATTCAAAGCCTGCGCCGTAGAGCGCGTCCTTGGCGATGGGATTGGTGACCACCGCCGCCGCGTCACCGGACTGGGTGAGCGTCACGGCGCGTTCGATGGAACGGATCACATGCTTTGCGTTGTTGGAATTGGGACGGCCGGGGGTGTTTGTCGCGCTCAACGATTCGCGCAATACCGGTAAGTGTTCGGGAAAGTGCGTTAGCGCTTCTTCGGGCGCTTCGATTTCGCGCACGGGTACATTCAGCTTCAAGGCTTCGGCCAAGGCGCTGAGGCGTTCGGGGTCGTCGATGGCGAAAAAGGGCGGCAAGCCTTCCCCGCGGCGCTGCCAGGATTTGAGCGTGATGTCACCACCCACACCCGCAGGTTCGCCCATGGTCAATGCCAAGGGCCGGACCGGCGCGTGCGTCTTGCTCATAGACGGATGTCCACGAAGGCGGCGCGCCGCAAATCGCGCAATTTGCGTTGTGCGGTGACCTCGAGGCGCTGATTGACCAGCTTTTTGCGGATCGTCGTGCGGATTATCTCCATGTCCCGGCCTTCATCTTGGCGTTGACAGATCATCATCACCGCCAAACCGCCGCCGGTGGCGACCGGTTGGCTGGGCTGTCCGGGCGGGAGCGTGGCGAGGATTGCGCGCATGTTGTCCGGTAGGTTGGACAGCTTCATCTCGCCCAACGAACCGGACATCAGTGAACCATCCTTGGTGCCTGCGGCTTCGAGCTGCTGGCAACTGGTCATGCCCCGTGTGTAGGCTGTCATCTTGTCGGTGAGCTGCCGCAAAGCGGCCGTGTTTTGCATATCCGTGAAGGGGACGTGGTACTGCGACAGTCGGATCGTCGCGTCTCCGCCACCGAGACCGGGGCTGGTGCGAACCTCGCGCACGAACATAATGTAATAACCGCCGAGTGAACGCGTGGGGATGCTGGCGGTTCCCGGTTTCATGCGTTGGATGACGTTCTGCAGGGCCTGGTCCAGGCTGGACAGTTGCACCCAGCCCATGTCTCCACCAACAGCTGCGGAGGGCGCTGCGGAAAAGTTTTGCGCTAAGGCGCTAAAGGGTGCGCCTTTTTGCAACTGCAGCACCAAACGTTCGGCCATGGTGCGGACTTCGGTGTCCCGCGACGGCGTGTCCACAGGCAGGAAAATTTCGCCTAAGCGGTATTCCGGCTTGCCCGCAGCAGCCTCGATGCGGGCGATTTCATCCTTGATTTCCTCCGCGCCGACCTGAATGCGCTTGGCCAAGCGGCGGCTGACGTAAGTCTGCCAGGCAATATCCGATTCGAGCTTTGCGGTCAGCGCCGTAATGGGGATTCCCATCCTGTTGAAATTATTGGTGAGTTCGACGACCGTGATGTTGTTGTTGTTGGCAATGTCTTGGAGTGCGCGTTCGAGATCGGCTTGAGAGACCTTGATACCGGATTTGCGCGTTTCCTGAAGCTTGAGCTTTTCGTCAATGAGTCCGCGAAGAACTTGCCGGGCGATGCGCGTCCGGGTCTCGGGTGTGGAATTGATGCCTGAAGAATCGATGACCATCGTCGTGCGGGCATTGAGATCAAGCATCGAAATCACATCGTCGTTCACCACTGCGGCAATGCCGAGACCGGATTGCGCCGATGCATGGGGCGGTACAAAAATGCTGCCAAATACAATCAGTCCGAGCACTGAAAATACGCGGTTGATGCGAGCCGAAACTTCGCCAAAAACGTGATCAAGCATTCCAATAGTCGTATCAAACATTACAAAGCATTGCGTTCATGAGGAAAGCCATCATAGCGTTGTCCGGGAGTGACGCGCAAATGGCGGTACTCAGTTGCTGGCGGTGACGTCTGTGGTCACTTCGCCTAAGTTCTTGAAGTATACTCGGAACAATATGGCATCCGTGGGACGGAGCTCGCGGTCCTGGTAGAAAGTACGGCTCATAGTCGCATCGAAGGTCAAGCACTCATCCTCGTAGATAAAGCCAAGCCTCATGGAGCGTTGCCCGCCGTCGTCGCTCAAATCGGTTACACCGGAAAATTTTGTGCGCCAGTATTCAGTAATGTCGCCACCCAAGGAATAGCTCAATTCCTCACGTCCTTCGTGCTCGCTGCCTTCCTGGCGACCGAAATAGACGTAGTTCGCGCTGTAATCGAGGATGGAATATTCGCCGTCGAATTCCAGTTCATGGCGGCGGAACTCCAGGGAATTCTTATCCATTCGGGTACGGTAGGTCATGTCCAGGTGATCTCCCGGGGACACATGGATTTTACCGACGTAATCCGAAAAATGATCTTCCAGCCCAGAGCCCGATTGGAACGTGCTGTCGTCCTTCAAGCGGTAACTTTGGCCCAGCACAATGGTGGTGGTGCCTCCGCCATCCCCGATGAGGGACCATTTTAAGCCGTAGTTTGCGCGTGGGCCGCTTTCAACCCGGTCATAGCCCGTGAAACGGTTGGCGCTGAACAGATTGGCGTCGTTGAAGTCGAAATCCTGGCTGTCCTCGTTGGGCATTTTGTAGGAATTACCGCCGTACGGGCTTAAGATCACCTGGCCGATGGGCTCCAACACTTCCGTCACCGTGCCGGAACGCCGCGCAAAGGGCCATCGCCAATCGAATGACAATTCGGGATATGCCCGCAGGGCCGACCCGTCATAGGTCTCGCCGCGCTCGGCGGGTACCGATAGTCCTTGCGCATTGAAGAAATCCAGACCCATGGTGGCGCGGAGTGCGTAAATGTCGCCTTTGGGCGCGATGTGCGAAATATTCCAACTGGGGCGGACACTGATCCGCGTGGAATCTGTGCCTTCGGTCCGTGTCAGCGTGGCGATATTGACGTCAACGGCTTGGTATGCGCCGTACTTATTGGGATCGCTTTGGTGGTTGAATTGGATCAACGGCAAGACGATAGGGGATTCGCCCGGATCATCTTCGGCGGCTAGGCCCTGGAATGCCATGGTCGAAATCGATGTGTAGTTGTTGCCGCGAAAGCCCTCCAGAAACACCTCACTGGTTAAAGTGCTTTCACCACCGTACCCGTAACGGCGCATGTATGTATCCGATGACGAACGATTGATGTCAGCCCCCCAACGCCAAGTGCGGTCGATATCGAAGCGGGCCTCCGATTTGATGTGTGAGAGTACGTTCGTTTCAGAATCGACTGCGACGCTGGCTTCGGCTTCGATTTCGCCATCGGTGAATTTTTCGCGGTATTCGGCAGCGAGACCGCCGTTTTCCTGAGACGTGAACACCGGCGTGATGGTGACGTCGGAATAATCATCGATGACGTAAAAATAAGGTGTCCGCGCCACGAAGCCCAAGTCACTGGACCCACCCCACCTTGGCGGCAGAAATCCGCTTTTGCGTTTAATGGTGGGATCCGGGAAACTGAGGTATGGCGTATAGGCGACCGGGAAGCCCGCAACTTCCATCCAGGCATCGTAATACTTGATGATTTTACGCGGGCGGTCATGCACGACCTTGACGGCCTTGAGCTGCCACAACAGTGGCCGGGTCGGGTCCTCCTTGCAAGGTTCACACGGGGAATAGACTGCCCGGTTCATGGTCAGGGTTTCGTCGTTGACCAATTCCGCCCGTTGTGCGGCAAAACGCGACCGGTCGGCCATGACCGCCCGCAAGTCCGAAATCAGGCCGTTCTTCAAATCGCCTTTCACATCCATAGAATCGGCGAAGAGGATGTCGCCCGACGGTTGATGGAGCGCGACATTCCCGTATGCGCGGATAGTATCCGTATTTCGGTTGTAGCTGATGCTGTCGGCCAGCAGCGTTCGCCCCCCGTGGTTGACCTCGACATTACCGCGCGCGGTGATGATTCCCAATTCCTGGTCATGGGTCATTTCGTCCGCTGCGAAGGTTGCGGGCTGGTCCTCCGTTTCTTCGGGCGGGGTGGTCGTTTGGGCCTGTGCGGGGACAGCCGACAACACGCCGCCGCTAAAAATCGCGGCGGCAATGGTCAGAAAAACAATCAGGGTGCGTTTCATCTTCATGGGGGCCTAACCATCCTCAAGATGGAGCAACATGGCAAGCCCCAACATGAGCGCAACGCCGGAAGGTGCCCAGGCGGCCAATGTTACGGGGATGCTTTCCGAAAGGCCGAGCGCAAAGACCACGTCGGAGAAGAAGTACAAAACGAATCCTGCGAACACGCCCGATGCGATCACCGCAGTCGTTGCGCCGCGCCGGGCATGACGTAGGGCAAAAGTCGCGGCGATCAGCACCATGGCGCACATCAACAGCGGCGTGGCCAGAAGCGCATGCCATTGAAGCCGGTGGCGAACAGCAGAAAACCCAGCATCTTCAAGTGTTTGTATGAAATCAGGCAGTTTCCAAAAAGACATGGTTTCGGGGGAGGCGAAGTTGTCTTGGATGCGCGCGAAAGTCAGATCCGTCTCCAGCCAATATTCATTCAAGCGTTCCGGCGGCGTTTCGGGGGAATTCACCCACGCATTTTCCATGCGCCAAAATCCCTCACCCAAAATAGCGCGGTCTGCGTCCACGCGGCCGATGAAGGTGTCTTGGCCCTGGTACAGAAATGTAACGGTATCGATCAATTCCACCCTGTCCTCTTGGCTCAACAGGTTGGCGGCATGTACAACGGCGTGGCCTTCGGCGGTGCCTTGACGCAGCCACAACCCGTTCCCGGAAATCTCCAAGATGCTTTTTTGGCCTTTTAAGTGAATCGCTTCCAGTGCCTGAAATCGGGTCAAGGTGGCGGACGCCAACGGATTGAATGCGGTTACTTTGAAGGCACCTAGCAGCAGAGCGATGACCAGAACCGGCAAGAGGAACTGCCAGACTGAAATGCCGGCGGCACGGGTTACCGCCAGTTCTTGGCTGCGAGACATGCGCCAGAACGCGGTCATGCCGCCGAACAGGGCCGCAAAAGGGAACAGTAACTGGCCCATATAGGGCAGTTTAAACAATGCCATCTGGATGACCAGCATGAGCGTCACGTGAGGCTTGGATGATGCCCGGCGCAGCAATTCGATGGTGTCCAGCAACAAAATCAGCGCCAATAGCCCTAGGAAAAAAGCCAGAAAACTCAGCAGAAAGTTTCGCCCGATGTAAATTGACAGGGTGCCGGAAAGTTTCACGCGCCCCTCCTCACGCCGTTTGCCCGGTTGTGGGCAGGGTGTTTTGGCGGGCTTGGGGACGCAAGCGTCCCGGCATGATCAGCGCCAGCAGCCCCAAAAGAATGGGCAGGGCGGTGATGGCGTAGATCAGGGGGTAGAGCGCATCGTTTTTGCCTGCGGCGTTGGCGATGCTGAGCATTGCGCCTTGGTAACAGCCGGCCAAAAGTACGGCGGCGATCACGCGCCGGCCTTCGCCGCGGCGGCTGAAGCTTCCGGAAATCAAGACGCTCAAGGCGATGAAGGCAAAGCCGAGCGAGCTCCACGGGAAGGCCAGACGGGTATGGATTTCCGTTTTGTAACGGCCGATTGACCTTTGGTCCAAGCCGGTGGTGTCCAGGTCGTACAGCTCCGCCATGGTGCGTTCACGGGGTTCGCGGTGCCGTGTATGGCCCTGCTCCGGCGGCGAAGCAAGATCCAGTACCGACTGGTCGAAATAGAGAATGGTGAGCTGTTTCGTATCTAAGGTCAGCTGTTGGCGTGATCCATTGAACATGACCACCCGTGCGCTATCCTCGTTTTCCACCAAGGCGCCGCGTTCGGCCATCCAGGTTTCGTTCTTGCCATCTGGTTTTTCAATGTGGGCCATGACACCCAGCAATTGGCCGTCTTCGGTGCGTTCGCGCACGTATACGGTGATGCCCCGCGAGACGTCGTTGAAGGTGCCTTCGCGCAACAGCACGTGGGAAAAATTGTAACGCGCATCCCAACGCAACTCGCGAAACTGAGACCAAGATGTCGGCACCAGATAAGTGGATAGGGCATAGCCGACAAAAACCACCAGCAGGGATAGGATGATGGCGGGCTTGGCCAGCGCCATCTGGCCCAATCCGGCGGCACGCATGACCACCAATTCACGGTCCATGATCATGCGGTGATAGGCGAAGGTGATGATGATGAAGATGGCCCAAGGCAGGATCATGGACAGGAAATTGGGCATCATCAGCCCGGTCAGATAGACGAAGGTTCCCGCCGACAGGCCGGTGTTGACGATCAACTCGACGATGCTCAACGATTTGATCAGCCATACGACGCAAGCCAACGCGGTGGTGACCAGCATCATGCCGACGAAAAGCTGCCAAAACATGTAACGGGTGAGACCGTTCATGACCCCTGCAAATTCCCTCAATCCGGTCCCCGGCCCCAATGGGCCGGATGAGCGCGCAAAGTGCGCGAAAAGTGCGGCAAAATCAAGGAAAAGAGGCCCTATGAAGCGTCTTTGGGCGGGATAACCTTACCCGGGTTGAGACGGTTTTCCGGATCCAGGGCGGTTTTCACGGCGCGCATCAAATCCAACTCGGTTCCGGACTTGAGGCGCGCCATTTCGCCGGTTTTAAGTTGGCCGATGCCGTGCTCGGCGGAAAAACTGCCGCCCATGGACGCCGCCAGATCGTGGATTTTTTCGTTCATCGCGTGCCAGTGGTCTAAAAACTCTTTTTTATCAGTGCCTTCGGGCTGTGTGAGGTTGAAATGGAT
This sequence comes from Magnetovibrio sp., assembly GCA_028281525.1. Lineage (GTDB taxonomy): Bacteria > Pseudomonadota > Alphaproteobacteria > Rhodospirillales > Magnetovibrionaceae > Magnetovibrio. The sequence continues at coordinate 46,310 of JANQJR010000057.1, read as the reverse complement.
ATTGCCGTCGCCCAAATGCCCGAACGCCACGGGGCGCACCCCGGGGATCAGGTCCGCCACCAATGCGTTGGCGCGTGCGATAAACTCCGGGGTTTGGGAGACCGGCACGGCAACGTCGTGTTTGATGGAGCCCCCTTCCTTTTTCTGCGCTTCGGGGATGGTTTCGCGGATTTTCCAGATGGCCTCGGATTGAGCCCCGCTGTGCGCAATCACCGCGTCTTCGATCACTGTGGCCTCATATGCATCCGTCAGCGCCGCTTCCATCAGCGCGGGCAGATCCGCATTGGGGTCCGTTGAGCCGAATTCCAAGAGTACATAAACCTCGTGCCGCCCTTCCAGGGGGCTCGCCACGCCTTCCACATGTTTTTCCGCAAGACTGAGCGCGAAGCCGCTCATCGCCTCGCAGGCCATCAACACGTCGCCCGCACGCGTGCGGGCCATGTGGAACAGCTCCAATGCCTGGTCGAACGATCCGCAGCCCGCCAGAGCCACTGTTTTGCTCTGCAGTTTCGGATAGAGGCGCAACACCGCGCGGGTGATGATGCCGAGCGTCCCTTCCGCGCCCAAAAACAGCGATTTCAGATCATACCCGGTGTTGTCCTTGCGCAGCGCGCGCATCCCGTCCCACACCCTTCCGTCGGCCAGCACCACTTCCAGGCCCAACACTAGATCGCGGGCGTTGCCGTAGCGCACCACGTGCACGCCGCCGGCGTTGGTGGACAGATTTCCGCCGATGCGACAGCTGCCTTCCGCGCCGAGGCTCAAGGGAAAATATGCACCGGCCTCTTGCGCCGCATCTTGGATGGTGGCGAGGATTGCACCGGCCTCGACCTCCATGGTGAGGTTGACGGGATCAACGGAGAGCACAGTGTTCATGCGTTCCAGGGACAAGACCACACCACCGTCCGGCACACCGCCGCCGACCAGTCCGGTGTTGCCGCCTTGGGGTACGATGGCGACATCGTGCGCCGCGCAAATTTTGACCGTTTCGGCGACGTCCGCCGTGCTCGCCGGTTTGACCAGGGCGGGGGACGCGCCCCGGTAAAGGCCGCGCTGTTCCTCCAGCACCGGGGCCAGATCGCCCGCGTCCGTGAGCACGGCGCGTTCGCCCAAAGCGGCTTTCAGGTCCTGGATCAATGCATCGCTCATGGCCGCGGACCTTAGCACGGGGCGGGGAGGGGACAAAAGCCGGACCACAAAATATCGTCACCCCCGCACCCGCCTGCGCAGGCACAGGCTCCGGCGGGAATCCATAACTTTCACTGCTTTTAGCTGAAACGCTCATAGGCCCCGGCCTGTGCCGGGGTAGCGGAAATTTTTATCCGTCATGCGCGGGCTTGTCCCGCGCATCCACGTCTTACTTAATGTGCCACGCCCCAAAGTCGTGGATGGCCGGAACACGTCCGGCCATGACAATGGAGGGTTCAGGGGCGACAAAAAGAGATTACGACCCGTTGCTCTTCTTGAACGCGTCGATGATATTGATGATTCGAGCGGTTAGGCTGTTGTGTTCAAGGATCGTGCGGATCGTTTGAAACCAATACCAGCGTTTAGCAATTTTCTCACCATAATCTGGAATAATATTATGTAAAAAATCCTCATCTAGATCACCTAGTATATAATCTCTATTTTTTCTAGGTAAAAGGAATGTCAAAATTAACTTTGCATTTTTTGGTGCTTCGCAATTGCATTTTTCATTTTTTATGTTGTTGTTCGTGTGTTTATGTGAATATTCATCACCTACTTGTTTTTCTTCGTCATGTTTTGTGGTGGTGTTAGCTTTATGTGACGCGTTAGCGTTAGAAACTTCACGTGAGGGTGCGTCAAATGGAAGCGTATACTGATTCTCATTTTGTAATTGTGTGCGAAAGTCATAAAAATTGAATCTGTGTCCAGGCTTATTGCTAAGGCGCACTCTGTACTCAGTTCCAATAGGCGTGATTACATCAATTATATGTATTTCATACGAGTCTGAGTTTTGTTCGACCCTGGCATCTTTAATAAGTAGGTCAAAACTTTCGATATAAGAGAGTAAATTGCGTTGTTGTGCTCTGATTGCGAACGATTGAGAATTTTTAAATGGGGATTGTGCAGCCATCTCACACCCCCACCGGTTCGAAGGTGGTGACGAGGCCGTCATCTAAGCCTTCGCGCATGTTGTCCAGCGCATTCCAGGAGTCTGCGTAGATGCGTTTGCCGGGAGCTTCGATCTTGAAATAGCGCTTGGCGCGGTGGCCGCGTTCCGGCGTGGCTTCGCCTTTGTGCGACGACACGTAGCCTTTGCGCTCCATCCGGTCCAAGGTGGCGTAGATCGCGCCGATGGACACGTCGCGGCCGGTGCGTTCGGAAATGTCGCGGCGGATGGTCATGCCGTAGGCATTGGAGCCCAGGCGGATCAGCGCCATCATGACTTTCATCTCGAACTCGCCCAGGTAGCCGTCTTTGCCCATCGGTCTTTCCGAATCTGCTACTAGTTTCTACATTGTATATTTTGAGGCAGGGCGGTCAAGGCGTATTTCTACATTGTATATAGTGGTGTCGCGCCCGTGTAGGCGGGAGCCTATGGCCGTCACGGCGTGGGGGTAGGTGTCATGTTCCCGCTGGAGCCTGTGCCCGCGCAGGCGGGTACGGGAATGACGATGAAGGGGGATTGGATAGGAGAAGTCAAAGAAGCATCATTGCGAGCGGGCATGAGCCCGCGCGGCGATCTGGGTTCTGGATGGCTTCGCTGCGCTCGCCATGACGGAGGTGGAGGACTTAAATTTCGATATTGGCGATGGGATCGAAGGCCTTGGGTGGACCATTCGTGTTTTCACCGTCCTTGGGCGCGGCCGCGCGGCGCAGCCGGTCGTTGATGGCGCGGCCCAGGCCCTCATCCGGGATCGGCGCCACGGCGATGCCGCGGATGCCGGGCATGTCCAAGGAACGCATCATGGTGAACAGGTTCGCCGCCGCTTCTTTCAGATCGCCCGTTTTGGACAGGTTGATGGCCGCGCGTTTGGGCATGTCGGGGCCGAAGGTCAGCATGCTTTCGCCACGCTGGCGGTCTTTGGGATCGACGTTGATGCGCAGCGGGATCGACGGCGCATAGTGGCTTTTAAGTTGCCCCGGCGCATTGACGGGTGCGTTCTCATCCGTATCCCTCGATTCCTCGGCGATTTCGACCGGGCCCACCGTCGCTTCGATGTCTTCCAGCGCCACGCCGCCCGGGCGCAACAACTTGGGTGTGCTGCCGGTTACGTCGATGATGGTGCTTTCCACGCCGACGGGACACGCGCCGCCGTCGATGATCATGTTCAGGCCCTGGCCGTCCTTGAATTGCATCAGCACGTGCACCGCCTGGGTGGGACTGATGTAGCCGGATTTATTCGCGCTGGGTGCGGCGATGGGGACGTTTGCGGCGTGCAGCAAGGCCTGGGCGACGGGATGCGCGGGTACACGTACAGCAACCGTATCCAGCCCGGCGGTGGCCAGCAACGAAAGTGGGCAGCCGTCCTTGCGTTTGAGCACCAAGGTCAGCGCGCCGGGCCAGAAGGCGTGGGCGAGTTTCTGGGCGGTTTCATTGAACTCCACCAGTTCGGCGGCCTTGAATTCGTCTTTCACATGCACGATAAGGGGATTGAATTCGGGCCGCTCCTTGATGTCGAAGATGCTGGCCACGGCCTTGTCGTTGGTCGCGTCCGCGCCCAGTCCGTAGACGGTTTCGGTGGGAAACGCCACCAGCCCGCCCGCGCGTAGGATATCGCCGCCTTCGCTGGCGGCGTCCGGAGAGGCGTCCGCGACCTTGAAATTCGGGAGTTCGGGGTTTTCGTTCATGCGGCCTGTTCTATCGCCTCAACCTGGCCGCTTCAATGGAAAACCGCCGGGCATACGCACCGGCGGCTTCCTTGGGGTTCACTTATTCTGCGTCTGGCTTGGGTCGCCTCTTCCCGGACGCCGGCCCGGACTTCAGCTATGGCTTGCGCCAATTGCTCCAACAATGGCCTCTCTCAATGCCCCTGCCTCTTTCCGGCCCCGTCTCCGGGTCCCAGGTGATGGCCCAGCCTGCAGTCACGGCACAGAGGTGCCGCGGCTCTATCGCGGCTTGGGGGAGCCCCCTCCCTTACACCGGCTCAAAAAGTGTGCGCCCACAGGCTAGGACCGTCAATACGGCTGGATAAGAACATAGGCCGATCGACATGCCAGATGTCCTGAAACGGGTGGGTTTTGGGAGGTTTTCCGGTCAGAACTGCTGCCGTTTAACCAAGGTTAAGGGCTGGGCTGGCCGAATTAGGCCATTTCCGGGCCCTTGGCGACGAAGTGGGGGTTTTCGAAGCCGGGTTTGCCGTAGAGCAGTTCGCCGCCGTTCAAATCCGTGACGGTGCCGCCCGCCGCGCGCAGCACCGCGTGTCCGGCCGCGGTGTCCCATTCCATGGTGCGGCCCAGGCGCGGATAGATGTCGGCGCTGCCTTCGGCGATACGGCAGAACTTAAGTGAACTGCCTGCGCTGACTTCTTTGAGGATGTTGAACTGTTCCAGGTATGTGTCGGTTTCCGGGCTCTTGTGGCTTTTGCTGACCAGGGCGGTGAGGCCTTGGGTGGGTAGGATGCGGCATTTGATGCGTTTCGGACCGTTACCGTCGCCCAAGTCGAGGGACGCGCCCAGGGGGCTGCCCATGTAGACATGTCCGTTGGCCGGGGTATGCACCACGCCCACCGCAGGTCGGCCCGCGTCGATCAGCGCGATGTTGACCGTGAACTCGCCTGAGCGGTTGATGAATTCCTTGGTGCCGTCCAGCGGATCGACCAGCCAGAACGGTGTGTTGCCCAATTCCGGCTCTTCCCCATCGCTAAAGGCCTCTTCGCCGACGAAGGGGAAGTCCGCCGTGATCTCTTGGGCGATGGCCTTGCGGATCAAGGCCTCGGCTTCCTTATCGGCGCGGGTGACGGGTGAATTGTCGCCTTTCACTTCCACGGCGAAATCGGAGTTGTAGACCTCCATAACCTTCTGACCGGCATGCACCGCGATCATGTGCAGGCTGTCGAGAAGCGAAAACGGGATGTTGACGGTCATGGCGGGGGTCCTTCGGGCGCAAGAATCGGGTTGGGCTCAAAGGAGGGTAAGCCGCCCCGCGACCCAGTGCAATGACTAGGCTGCTTCGTCACTGCGGATATCCGCCCAATCGGCGCCGGTTTCGGCGGCGATGAAACGCCAGCCCTTGAAGGTGTCGGACCAATGCTGCGTGCCGAGGCCGGCCTTGGCTTTCAGATGCGCGAGGAACTGCTGAGGCTCGGGTAGTTGCTCCCAAACGGACGGCAGGAACAGCGCGCGCCGGCCCTGATCTTCGATGATCAGCCCGTCCACGCCGGGGCGGAGTTTGTAAAGCAGGTCCCCTTCATCGTCAAAGTCGAAGGGGGCGGCGGGGCTCAGGACCGAAATGTGCATGCCCAGTTCCTCCGTCTCGGGAGGTGTCAGAGGGGGGAAACGCGGGTCCTGAAAGGCCGCGCGAAAGGCGTTTTGCGCGACGTCGGTGGCCAACGCCCGCCACGCTTCGGGTGAACCGATGCAACCGCGCAAGCGGCTCTCCTTTTTCAAGGTCACGAAACACGCGCCGGTTTGCGCCATCTCCGGCGGCAAGGTGCCGAGCGCCGGCTCCAAGGGCTGCTTGGTCTTAAGCCCGTGTTCGATGGAGCCCTTGGCGATCTGTAAAAACACGTCGCCATGCGCGTCCAGCAACGCGCGGGTCTTGGCCGCGAAAGCGTCGTCCTTAGACGTTTGGTTCATGCGCCACGCTCCCATCAGCTTCCCAAAAAGCCCAAGAGCCGTAGCCGACCACTTGGTTGCGTGGGCCGGCGGTATCGCCGGAATTGCGCAAATCCAGCGTGCGCACATTGAGCCCACGGCGCTTAGCCAGCGCCAGCAGTCCCTTGACCGGAACCCGTCCACAGGCTTGGCCGCCGCTGATGGCGTCGAAATCCAAGTGCTCGATGGCGGTGCAGGTTTGTTGGTCGATGGCCTTGGCGGCTTCGTAATCCAGATAGTGGCTCAGGTCCGACGAAATAACGATCAGGGTTTCCGGCCCGCCCCAGACGCGCTCCAACACATCCGCGACTTGGTCGGGCGTGGCGTCGCCGACCACCATGGGCAGCAGCTTGAAGTCATCCAACAGCACCTGCAAGAACGGAATGTGGACTTCCAGGCTATGTTCCTGGGCGTGGGTTACGTCGAACGTTTGCACGTGAGGCAGCGTCTGTAATTTCTCATCCAGGCTATGGTCGAGGACGACATTTCCCAGCGGCGTGGCGAACGCGTCCGCGCTGGACAGCGCTATGCCTTTGACCGGCACACTGTGGCACGGCCCCAACAGCACCACGCGCTTGACCGTGTTCTTCAGGGGTTGGATATGCGCATACGCATGCGCCGCGACAGGGCCGGAATAGATATAACCCGCATGCGGTGCGATGATCGCCTTGGGCGCGCGCACGACGTCTTCGCCGGCTTCACCCAGAAAAGCTTTGATCTGGCCGGAAAGCGTGACGGCGTCGGCGGGATAAAACTGGCCCGCGACGGCGGGGGGACGGATCGTGCTCATAGCCCATCCATTTTAGACGTTTTGGCGGGGGGGCTTAAGTGCTTTTCGTTTTGCCGTTGGGCAGGCGTATGGTGGCGCGCAATCCACCGTCTTTGCGATTTTCCAGGTGCATCTCGCCGCCGTTGATCTGGATCAGCCGTTTGCACAACGGCAGGCCGAAACCGGAGCCGGTTTTTTCCGCCAAGTTTCCAATATCGGCTTCCATCTCGGCGAACTTGGCGAGATTTTCCGCACTCATGCCTGGGCCGGTGTCTTCGATCACCACGTCCAAGTCGTGAGCGTTGGGCACGGCGTAGATGTCAATCCGCCCTCCGTTCGGGCAAGCCTTATACGCGTTGGTCAACACGTTGCGCACCACCGTATCGATGCGCCATTCGTTGCCCATCACCCAGGTGTTTTCGAACCCCATCACATTTACGGCGATGTTTTCCCGTGTCATTTGCGGGCGCAAAAGTTCGACGCTGCGCTCAATAATGGGGGCGAGGTGAACGGGTATGTTTTCCTTGTCGATGTGTTCCGACTGCAGCGCCGCCCATTGCTGTAGATTGTCCAAAACGCCCATGGCGGAATCGACGCCGGCCGTGATCAGTTGCCCATATCGAGTCAGTTCTTCGCGGGAAACGTTCTTGTCCGTGTTGCTTAGAAAATCACTGTAATTGCGGACTGCGTAAATCGGGTTTTTGAGATCGTGCCCGATGATGGCCAACAAAACCTCTTTGTGACGATTGGATGCCACAAGCTGACGTTCCTTGTGACGCAAGGCGCGGTTGGTGCGGACAACGTAGATGGTGAACGCAGTCCCGACCAATGCGACGAACAGCGCCCCCCATATGGCTTGCCAGACCCACGCGGGCAGGGGCTTGGGGTCTGTGTCATAAAGAAAACCGTCCAGCCGCAGACTTTGCGAGATCAGGCCCAGTTCCTGATAGACTTCGGCGATGCGCTGCCAGCGGTCGGGGTTCATATAACCGGCCTCGACAATGTCGGACAGCACCAGTTCTTTGGTGCGCTGCGCTTCGAACAGCAGGTGTTCACGGCTTTTGGTCGTCGGATAATCGCGCAAGATCACATCGATGGTTTCATGAACATGCTCAAACGCATAGCGCCATCCCCGTAAAGTGGCGGCGACAAAGGCCTGAACCCGTCCGGGGTGGTTATCGATGGCGCTTTGCAAAGTGAATAAATTGTCGCCATAGAAATCGATGCCGCTGGCGATGGGGCGCAGCAGGTGGTAGTCGACACCGGTTTGTTCCAACATGAACGGCTCATCCGTGACATATACCGACATCGCGCTGACTTGGCCGCCCAGCAGTTCCTGCGTGTCGAAGGTGTGGTCGATATAGTCGATGTCGTCCGCGTCCATGCCTTCCTTGGTGAAATAGGCCCACAGTTCCGCCGAATGGGGTTCGATCATCAACGGCTTGCCGCCCAGTTGATGGACATTGAGAATACCGCTGTCTGCCCGTGCCATCATGGCCAAGGGGGAATGCTGAAAAATCGCGGCCAACACCACCACGGGAATTCCACGATCGCGCATCAACAGCAGATCCGTGGTGCCGACGCCGAAATCGGCATTGCCTTTGATTACGTCTTCCATGGGTTCTTGTCCCGGCATGGCTGCGCGAATGTCGACGTCCAGACCGGCTTGGGCGTAATACCCCTTTTCCTTCGCCATGTAATACCCGGCGAATTGAAATTGATGCGTCCACTTCAGTTGTAGGGAAACCCGCTCCAACGGCTGCGGCGCCTGGGCGTGGGCGGTCAAACACGGCAGTCCGGTCAGGGCCAGGCAGACCATCGCAAATCGCAAAGGGGAGAATGACATGACCATCATGGAGGCATGGTATACTGATTGTAGAACGCGGATAAATGGGATTTTTCGATGACGGCGCACGATTCCATGACGCCGTTTCCCGGCGCAGTGCCGGGTCGGTATTGGCACACGCTCGACGATGGCCGGGTGCAGTGTGACGTGTGTCCGCGCGCGTGCAAAATCCGTGATGGTCAACGGGGTTTGTGTTTCGTGCGCGCCGCCCAAGACGGAAAGGTGGTTTTGACCACCTATGGCCGTTCGTCTGGTTTTTGCGTCGATCCCATCGAAAAGAAACCGCTGAATCATTTTTTACCGGGCACGCCGGTTTTGTCGTTCGGGACGGCGGGGTGCAATTTGACGTGCAAGTTCTGCCAGAACTGGGATATCTCCAAGGCCCGCGAATTCGACGTGCTTGCGGCCCGCGCGACGCCGGAACGGATCGCCAAGACCGCTCACGAACTTGGCTGTAAAAGCGTTGCGTTCACCTACAACGACCCGGTCATCTTCCTGGAATACGCCGTGGACACGGCCATTGCGTGTCATGAATTGGGAATCAAGACCGTGGCTGTGACGGCAGGCTACATTTCGCCGGAAGCGCGCAAGGAATTTTTCGCGCACATGGACGCCGCCAACGTGGATCTGAAGTGCTTTACGGAAGATTTCTACCAGAAACTCTGCACAGGACACTTGCAAGACGTGTTGGATACGTTGGCCTATCTCAAGCATGAGACACAGGTGTGGTTCGAACTGACCACTTTGCTGATCCCCGGCCAGAACGATAGCGCCGAAGAAATCGACACGATGACAAAGTGGGTGGTGGCGGAACTGGGCCCGGACGTACCGATGCATTTCACCGCTTTCCATCCCGACTGGAAGATGCGTGATCTTCCGCGCACACCGCACGCAACGTTGTTGGCGGCGCGCGATATCGCCCGCGCCAACGGTGTGCGCTATGCTTATGTGGGAAATGTGCATGACCTGGAGGCGGAAAGCACCTATTGTCACAGCTGCGGTCAGCGTCTGATCGGGCGGGATTGGTATGTCCTGTCGGATTGGAACTTGACTGACGACGGGTGCTGCACAAAATGCGGCGAATCTTGCGGCGGCGTTTTTGATGGCCCCGCCGGGACGTGGGGCTCCAAACGCATGCCTGTTCGCATGGGTTGAGTGCGTATGGGGTGGTATACAGAGACAAACGAACGATGATCACCCGCCGCCGGATCGGCGTCTTCTTGAAACTTGTTGTATCCTTGGCCCTGATCTGGTTCTTGCTGGATGCGGTGGGCACCGAGGATGCGTTCGCCCGTCTTTTGGGGGTCGATCCGTCGTGGTTGGCTGCTGCTGCGTTTCTCTGCCTTGTCCAAATGGTGATCGGTACGCTGCGTTGGTATGCGGTCTTGGACGCCATCGACGAGACATTACCTATTGGCCAGCTGTTCCGCATCACCTACATCGGCGGTTTTTTCAATCAGACTCTGCCGTCCGCCGCAGGGGGGGACGCGGTGCGGGGCTATCTGGGTTACAAATCGGGGTTGACGTTGGGCGCGGCGGTCAACGGCTTGCTGCTCGACCGGGTCGCCACGGTGCTGGCGTTGATGGTGCTGACGGTGGTGATGACGCCGTTTGCCGCGCAGGGGCTGGAAGAGGGGACGTGGTTTGTCCGAGCGGTGTGGATTTTCCTGGTGCTCGCCATTGCCGGCACCGCCACCATCATGGTGTTGGATCGCTTGCCGGAGACTTTGCAGCGGTTCCGGTTGATCGCCGGATTGTGCGCTTTAGCCGTGGACGCCCGACGCGTGCTGTTGCATCCCTGGCGTGGCGCATGGGTGATGACGTTGTCGCTGGCGGGGCATGCGAACTTGTCGATGGTGGTGTTCGCCATTGCGCAAGGGTTGGAGGTTTCTGTCTCCATCGCGGATTGCTTGCTGTTGTTTCCACCCGTGCTTTTGGCGCAGACGGTGCCGATCTCACTGGCTGGGTGGGGCGTGCGTGAAGGTGCGATGGTAGCGATGTTCGCGCTGGTCGGCGTTAGCGGTGAAAGTGCGTTGGTGATCTCCATTCTCTACGGCATCGTGCTCGCCCTGGTGAGTTTGCCGGGCGCGGCGCTGTGGTTATCCACGGGTGCGCGCGCTGAGGATGCGGAAGCATTCGCGGACAGCCGCTAGATCTTTCCCGACGGGACAGATCTGCACTGCCTCACGAGACAATCCCCTTTTCTTTGCCGCATGGATTGTTAGAGTGTTCGTGTTGTTAGAGTATTTGTAAAGCCTTCCCGCGCTTCCCATCTCAGGAAGAAGCCACCCTATATTCGATGACGGAGTTTTCCATGAAGATCTCGTTTGCCAATCTCGCCGTTCCGAAAACCGGTGCCGTTGTTGTCGGCGTATTGGAAGGGCGCAAGCTGACCGCCAGCGCGCAAGCCATGGACGATGCAACCGGTGGCGCGGTGATGCGCGCGATCAAGGCCAGCAGTTTCAAGGGCACGAAAAACCATTCCCTGACGGTGTTGGCCCCGGTTGGGCGTCTGGCGCGTGTGTTGTGCGTCGGACTTGGCAAAGCAAAAGACGTGGATGCCTTATCCTTACAAACTTTGGGCGCACGCATTCAAGCGAACCTGAAGGCTCATGCCGCTACAGCCCAGGTGTTGGTGGACGTGCTGGATGGCTGCGATCTCAAGCCCCATGAAATGGCCGCCGAAATGGCCCTCGGCGCGCGGCTGGGCTCCTACAGCTTCGACAAATACAAGACCAAGAAGACGGGCCATTCGGATAACAAACTCAAGGAAATCAAATTTCACGCCAAGCAATCCGCCAAAGCGCAAGCGTTGTTCGCGCACGAGGACAAAGTTGCCGACGGCGTGTTCTTCACCCGCGATCTGGTGTCTGAGCCCGCCAATGTGATGTATCCGGCGACGTTGGCAGCAGAAGCCAAGAAGCTCGCCAAGTTGGGCGTCAAGGTCGAAGTCTTAGGCCAGGCGCAGATGAAACGGCTTGGCATGGGCGCGCTGTTGGGCGTCGCCCAAGGAAGTGCCAACGAGCCCAAGCTTGTGGTGATGCAATACACCGGTAAGCCCAAACGGCGTGGCGCGAAAGCGACCAAGGCCGATGCGCCGGTTGCCTTCATCGGCAAGGGTGTGACGTTCGATTCCGGCGGCATTTCCATCAAGCCGTCGGGGGGCATGGAAGACATGAAATGGGACATGGGCGGTGCGGGCGTTGTCCTCGGTTTGATGAAGGCGCTGGCCGGCCGCAAGGCCAAGCTCAATGCGGTCGGTGTGGTCGGTCTGGTGGAAAACATGCCGTCCGGCACCGCGCAGCGGCCCGGTGATGTTGTCACGTCCATGTCGGGCCAGACCATCGAGGTGCTGAATACCGACGCCGAAGGCCGTTTGGTGTTGGCGGACGCGATGCACTACACCAACGAACGCTTCAAACCGCGCATCATGATCGACTTGGCGACGTTGACCGGCGCGATTATGGTCGCGCTCGGCGAGGGCGTATATGCCGGTATGTTCTCCAACGACGACGATTTGGCGTGGGACCTGATCGCCGCGGGCCGCGAAGTGGGCGAGCGGGTATGGTCCCTGCCGCTGGGCCCGGAATACGACAAGATGATCAATTCCGACATTGCGGATATGAAGAACATCGGCCCGCGTTGGGGCGGAAGCATCACCGCGGCGCAATTCCTGAAACGCTTCGTCGGCGATACCAAGTGGGTGCACCTGGACATCGCGGGTGTAACGTGGTCGAAGTCCGGCAAGCCGACTCACCCCAAGGGTGGCACCGGGTTTGGTGTGCGGCTGTTGGACCGCTGGGTGAAGAACAAGATCGAGAAGTAAGCGCGCGTGGCCGAAATCGCCTTTTATCACCTGACGCGTTCACCCCTGGAAAGGGCTTTGCCGAAGCTATTGGAGAAGACCTTGGCGGCGGGCAAGCGCGCTGTGGTGATGGCGGGCTCGGCTGAGCGGGTGGAGCACCTCAACGCCGCGCTCTGGTCCTACGATTCGGCGTCCTGGTTGCCGCATGGGTCCGCCAAGGACGGCCGTCCCGACGATCAGCCTGTGTGGCTGACGGAAATGGACGAAAACCCGTCCGAGGCCCAATTTCTGTTTCTGACCGATGGGGCCTCGTGCGCCAACTTGGGGGCGTATGAACGATGTTTCGAGCTGTTCGACGGCACCCGCGAAGACAGCGTGCAAACAGCGCGTGAACGCTGGAAGGCATATAAGGACGCTGGCCACACACTGACCTATTGGCAGCAAACTGAAAACGGCGGGTGGCAAAAGAAAGACACTTGAACGAACCGCCGGACATAAAAAAAGCGGTGCTTAAGGCACCGCTTTTTGATTCTTTGTGGAACGTGAACTAAGCCGTCTTGCCCTTGCGCCGGGTCATGTTGCGTTCCGCAGGGTTTTCTCCCTGCCCCTCCATTTCCCGCGCGCGTTGCGCACGCATGGCTTTTTGGCGGCGTCTGTATGCTTCTTCCTTGGCGCGAATCTTGCCGCCGAAGACCACCATAATCAACTGGCTGCCAATGATGGCAAGCAGTGGCGCCATCAAGGTGGCGGAGACCCAGTAGACCATGTGAGCCAGAATCATCTCTTCAATCATGAACACGTGATAGAAGAAGACGAAAATCCAAAGGACGACTTCCGCGAGGATGAACAGACGAAACGAAATCCGTTCCGATAGCGGCCGGGGCTTCACCAAGTTCGAATTGACGAACGACAGCGCGCTCAAAATGCCGCCGAGAAAGCACGAGGTGAACAGGACCGCGCTGATAACCGCGATCCAAGCTTGCATTTCCGTAAAGTTAAAGGCCTTGAGCAGCTCTAGGTATGCTTCTGCCATGGCCGTCCTCCATATTGGTCATTTAAGACCGCGTAAACCGAACGCTGCTTTGAGCGTTCAAGTGATTCCACATAGTATGGAGATTGACCAATCAATCTCCAACCCTTTGCTGGCTGCATTTCAACATGCGCTGACGGTACTTCTACGAATCGGTACACGCTCCTCACCTTGATATTGTCTGTCGACGGTGAAAAAAGCGTTACCAGCGCCCGCAATCGTATTCGATTGTCATCTCTGCGTGTTTTACCTGATTCTAATTTACACGCAATAATAAATCTATGACGCGTCTGATCGTTTGTAAATCGTAACGATCTTGGTTTTGAGCTATACGAATGGACTATTTGTTGGCGTCTTCCAATGCGGATTCGGCTTCAAGCCAAGCGTGCTCTGCGTTTTTGAGCTTTTTTTCAACTTGCCCAAGTTCGATTTGTAGGCGTGTCAGCGTCTCGCTGGGCCCAGAATATATACCTGGATCGGTTAATTTTTTTTCGATTTTTACCTTGTCCAAGGTCAATTGATTGACTTGTTTTTCCGCTTTTTGTACCGCTTTGCGCAAATGACTGGTTGCGGCGCGGGCGTCCGCGCGGGCCTTGCGATCCGCTTTTTTATCGCTTTTTTCACCTGATTCGCGCCCGCGGGCAGCCTGGGAGGCATCGCGGCGGGTGCGCCGGGTTTCGATCAACAGGCGCTTGTAATCTTCCAAATCGCCGTCGAAAACCTTGCATGCGCCGTCGTCCACCAGCCACAACCGGTCGCACACCAATTCCACCAGATGAGGATCGTGGCTGACCAGGACCACCGCCCCGTCGTAGGTGTTGAGCGCCTCGACCAAAGCTTCGCGGGCGTCCACGTCCAAGTGGTTGGTGGGTTCGTCCAGCAGCATGATGTGCGGGGCCGTGCGGCTCATGTTGGCGAACAGCAGGCGCGCTTTTTCCCCGCCCGACAGATTTTGGATAGGGGTGTCGGCCTTGAGTTGTTCAAAACCGAAGCGGCCCAAATGCGCGCGGACCTTAGCTTCGATCACGTCCTCCATCAGGGCCTGCATGTATTCGTAAGGGGTTTCGGATGCGGGCAGTTCTTCGGCCTGGTGTTGGGCGAAGTAACCGACTTCCAGCTTGGTGGATTTAACCGCCTTGCCGGCCTGAGGCTTCAGGCGGCCCGCCAACAACTTCATCATGGTCGACTTGCCGTTGCCGTTGGCGCCCAGAAGCGCAATGCGGTCATCCATGTCGATGCGCAAATCCAGCCCCTTCAGTACCGCCGGCGCTTCTCCGTATCCGACCGCCACGTCATTCAGCGCCACCAGCGGCGGCGAGAGCGGAGAGGGGTCCGGAAAAGTAAAAGCGATGGTCTTGTCCTCGATCACTGTGGCGATGGGTTCCATCTTTTCGAGCATCTTGAGCCGGCTTTGCGCCTGGCGGGCCTTGGTCGCCTTGGCGCGGAAGCGGTCCACGAAGGCTTGGATGCGCCGTTGCTCGGCCAATTGTTTCGATCTGTGTTTGGCTTGCTGGCTCAGCCGTTCGCGCCGGGTTTTCTCGAAAAAATCGTAGTTGCCTGCGTAACGGGTGAGCTTGCGCTCTTCCAGGTGCAAGATTTCGTCCACGGCTGTGTTGAGCAATGCGCGGTCGTGGGAGATCACCAGCACCGTGCCTTGCCAGCTTGCCAGATAACCTTCCAGCCACAGGGTCGCTTCCAAATCCAGGTGGTTGGTGGGTTCGTCCAACAGCAACAGATCCGGCTCGGCGAACAGCACCGCCGCCAAGGCGACGCGCATGCGCCAGCCGCCGGAATAGTCGGAACAGGGGCGCTGCTGGGCGTCTTCGTCAAAGCCCAGGCCGGACAGAATCCGGGCCGCGCGCGCGGGCGCGCCGTGCGCGTCGATGTCGGCGAGCCGGGTGTGAACCTCGGCGATGCGGTGCGGGTCCGTGGCGGTCACAGACTCGGCGAGCAGAGCCGTGCGTTCTTGATCCGCCGCCAAAACCGTGTCGACCAGACTGTCCGGGCCGCCGGGGGCTTCCTGTGCGACCATGCCGATGCGCGCGCCGGGGCGCACGTTGAGGCTGCCCGCGTCCGCGTGAAGTTCCCCCGCGATCAGTTTGAACAGCGTGGATTTACCGGTGCCGTTGCGCCCCACCAGCCCGACCTTGTGGCCCTTGGGCACATGGGTCGTGGCGGCTTCCAGCAACACCCGTCCTCCAATACGGTATGTAAGGTCGTTGATGTGCAGCATGGACGCGCTTGTAGCACGCGCCGTGCGCCCGGGGAACCGCCGGTGCGCCCCCCTCGGGTTGTGATCCGGCGTGAAACGTCAGTTTGGAACGGTTCGCCTCTCCGAAAAACCTTCCCTTGCATGGGGATGATGATCCGGTTATAACCCCGCGACCCGGCCCAATCGGCGCCGGTAACGAGATTCCTATTAACAGCAAAAGGCTCTTGAGCATGGCTGTCGAACGTACACTTTCGATCATCAAGCCGGACGCGACCGAACGCAACTTGACCGGCAAGATTAATTCTTACATTGAAGAAGCGGGCCTGCGCATCATCGCGCAAAAGCGCATCCGCCTCACCCGTGAACAGGCCGAAGCTTTCTATGCGGTCCACGCCGAACGTTCGTTCTTTGGCGAACTGGTGGACTTCATGGTGTCCGGTCCCGTCGTGGTGCAAATCTTGGAAGGCGAAGACGCCATCACCAAGTACCGCGAAGTGATGGGCGCGACCAACCCGGCCAACGCCGACGAAGGCACGATCCGCAAGGACTTCGCCATCGACGTGCAGAACAACTCGGTGCACGGCTCCGATGCGCCGGAAACGGCAGCGGTGGAAACCGCCTTCTTCTTCTCGGAGATCGAAGTGGTCGGCTAATTCTGAACGCCGCATGATTTCGAAAGGGCCGTCCCCACCGGGGCGGCCTTTTTTTGTCGTGACAACGCCGCCCGGGGCGCTTACGTCTTTAGGCATGGCCAGCTTCAAATCCATCTTGGTTTTCGGCGCGTTGTTTTTCAGCGTGGACGCACTGGCGGCGGAGACCGTCGGTGCGGTGGACCGCGCGCGCGGCGACACCCGCATCAGCCATGGCGGGGAGGAGCGTGCACTCGAAACGCGCGGTACGGTGAAATGGCTCGATACCCTGCTCACCGGAAAAGATTCGCGCTTGTCCGTGGCTTTCATCGACGGCTCGGCCTTGACGCTCGGCGATCACTCGGAGTTGACCGTGGACGAAATGGTCTACGAACCGGGCACCAAGGGCGATATGGCGCTGCGCTTGACCCAAGGGGTGTTTCGCATGGTCTCCGGCCAAGTCAACAAGGTGCCGAACGGACGGCTCACGCTGTTCACCCCGGTGGCGACCATCGGCGTGCGGGGCACGGACTTTTGGGGACAACAAACGTCCGAAAAGCTGCTCATGGCTCTGCTGGATGAAGGCGAAATCACCATCGACGCCGGTGGTGGTACCGTGACGCTGACGGAGCCGGGCAGCGCCGTGGTGATCGAGCAAGGCCGCGTGCCCGGCTCGATTTTTTCACTGTCGCCGGAACAACGCGCCGCCGCCGTGGAGACGGTGTCTTGGGATTGATCTGGGGACTAATCAAGGGACTGATCGGGAGGGACGCATGATCGCCGTAATCTTCGAAGTCTGGCCCGATCCGGACAATAAACAGAAGTACCTGGACTTGGCTGCCGAACTGGGGCCGTTGTTGGACGGGATCGACGGGTTCGTTTCCATCGAGCGGTTCGAGAGTTTAACCGAGCCCGGAAAAATCCTGTCGTTGTCGTTTTGGCGGGACGAAGCGGCGGTCGAACAGTGGCGCAACTTGGAAGCCCACCGCGCCGCGCAATCCCAGGGCCGCGACGGCGTGTTTCAAAATTACCGTTTAAGGGTGGCCGGCGTGATCCGCGATTACGGGATGGCGGAACGAGACGAAGCGCCCGGCGATTCCCGGGAAGCGCATTCGGCCTAATCGACGGTAATCTGTACATCGTTGGGGAAGGGGCGGCCCTTGCCGGTTTCCAGATATTCTCGCAAACTCAGCATGAACACCGCCCATTTGGTGGAGCAGTGGTGGAAAAAAGGTGTTTCGGCGGCCCACCCTGAATGTTTGAACATCAAGATGGTTTGGCCGTCTTGATGTGAGACATCAAAAAACAATTGAGTGCCCAACCACTCGTCAGGTTCCCCAATGCTTTCCCAGACCACCCGATGTTCCGAGCTTTCCAGAACTTTCATGTCAGGTCCGCCGTCGGGAAAGCGGAATTGAACAACTTCACCGGGGGCGGTCGAGCCGGACGTGTGTACTGTCCACCAGCTCGATAGACCTTCTATGGTGTTCAACGCCGCCATGACTTGATCCGGGGCGGCGGAGGTGCCGATCATCGAACAGATATTCACCATGACCAATCCTTTTTAGCCGAATGGAACCCGTACCCATATGGGAACCGGATTATGAGGAGAAAAGGGGTGTTTCACCGCTTTGCAACCACTCCCATATACCTGTTGTTGGTAGTGGAGGGATCAATGGAAACGTTCAAAGCGATTTACGGGCGGGCGGCCAAGCGCCATGGCGGTGCGAAGGCGCTGGAAGCCGAGATGCCGGTGATCAAGACGGCGGCTCAACTCAAGAAGATTTCGGATGACCGGTGGCTTGCGGACTTCACCAAGCGCATCTTCCAGGCGGGCTTCAATTGGAACGTCATTGAAAACAAGTGGCCGGGGTTCGAGGACGCGTTCAGGGGCTTCGATCCGGTACATTGCGCGCACCTTTCCGACGAAGATATCGACAAGCTGCTCAAGGACGAACGCATCGTGCGCAACGGCCAGAAGGTCGTGTCCGTTCGCGCCAACGCCCAGTTCCTGTGCGATCTGGCCAACGAACATGGCTCGGCGTCCGCGTTTTTCGCCGGCTGGCCCATGGATGATTTCATCGGCCTGTTGGATATCCTCAAAAAGCGGGGGGCGCGTCTGGGCGGCAACACCGGACCCTATGGCCTGCGCATGATGGGCAAGGACAGCTTCATCCTCTCCAAGGACGTTGCCGCCGCTCTCATCCATGCGGGCGTGGTGGACAAGGTTCCGACTTCGCAAAAGGCCATGCGCCAAGTGCAAAACGCTTTCAACGTCTGGCATACGGAAAGCGCCAAACCCTACGCCCACATCAGCCGGGTGCTGGGGTTGAGTATCGATGGGTGAGGGGGGAGTTAACCCGCCGGATTGCGCATCGCGCCGTCGGGCAGGTCGCTGCCTTCGATCAGGACGCGTTCCGCGCTGACCCGCACCCGGCCCTCGCTGATGGCTCTCACCGCTTGGGGATAGATCACGTGTTCCTGTTCCAAGATGCGCGCGGCCAGATCGTCGGCAGTGTCGTCCTGCAAAACCGGGACGACCGCTTGGGCGATGATCGGGCCCTCGTCCATCGCGGGGCGTACGAAGTGCACGGTGCAGCCGGAAAAACGCGCGCCGTCCTCCACCACCCGTTCGTGCACGTGCAGGCCCTTGTAGGCGGGCAGCAGGGAGGGATGGATGTTGATCAGGCGGTCCCGCCATTGACGCACGAAACTGTCGGACAGCAGCCGCATGAAACCCGCGAGGCACACCAGTTCCGCGTCCGCCTCTTCGATCTTCGCGCTCATCGCCGCATCGAAGCTTTCGCGGTCGTCGAAATCCTTGTGGTTCAGCACTGTGGTGGGGATGCCCGCGTTTTGTGCGCGCTCCAGCCCATAGGCGTCGGCCTTGTTGGACAGCACCAGAACGATTTCGGCGGGAAAGCCGTCTTCCGCGCAGGCGTTGATTAACGCCTGCAGATTGGACCCCCGGCCGGAGATGAGAACGGCGAGCTTCATCATCCGCCCCGTCCTCAGCCCCAGGCCTGCTCGGCGTTGTTGAGGATCACGCCGTCGTTGCCGTCAGGACGGGACACGATGCGCCCGATCTCATAAACGGTTTCGCCCTCAGATTCGAACACGACTTTGAGAACTTGAGCCTGAGAAGCATCCACCACTACGGCCATGCCGACGCCGCAGTTGAAGGTGCGCGCCATTTCTTCTGCTGCGATGTTACCTTCGGATTGCAGCCAGCGGAACACTTCGGGCGTCTCCCAACGGGTCGCGTCGATTTCGGCGGCCAAAGTATTGGGCAGCACGCGCGGAATGTTTTCCAAGACGCCGCCGCCGGTGATATGGCTGAGCGCATGAACGCCGCCTGCACGGATTGCGGCCAAGCAGGATTTCACATAAATGCGGGTCGGGGCGAGCAGGGCTTCGCCCAGGGTTTGTCCAGAGGCGAAGGGCGCTTCTGCATTGTAGGCCAAGCGCGCCTTGTCGACGATGTGGTCGCGCACGGCCGCTTGTAGGCGGGTGTCCGCCGGACCGCCGATCACAGAGTCCGAGACCACTTTGCGCACCAGGGAAAAGCCGTTGGAATGCAGACCGTTCGATGCCAAGCCCAAAATCACGTCACCCTCGTTGACCTTGTCTCCGGTGAGAATTTGATCGCGTTCCACCGCGCCGACGCAAAAGCCTGCGAGATCATAATCGCCGCCAGCGTACATGCCGGGCATTTCCGCCGTTTCTCCGCCGATCAGCGCGCAGCCCGATTGGCGGCAGCCTTCGGCAATGCCGGAGACGATGGCCTTACCCGCTTGAACATTCAGTTTGCCGGTGGCGTAATAATCCAGGAAGAACAGTGGCTCCGCTCCTTGCACCACCAGGTCGTTCACGCACATGGCGACCAGATCGATGCCGACGGTCGAATGTTCGCCGGTGGAAATGGCGATTTTCAGCTTGGTGCCGACGCCGTCGGTGCCCGCCACCAGAATCGGGTCCTTGAAGCCTGCGGCCTTCAAGTCGAACATTGCCCCAAAGCCGCCCAATCCGGATGCTACACCGGCACGCGTAGTGGATTTGGCGTCGTTCTTGATGGCTTCGACCAACGCATTACCCGCATCGATGTCGACACCGGCGTCCTTGTAGCTTGCCCCGGAAATGGCGGCCTCCCTCGGGTTTCGGCGGCGGATTGCAACGCCGCACTGGAATTGACGGCTCAACGTGGTAAAAACTTGAGCGCAGAAGGTGAAACATACCCATTTGGGGGCGCTTTGCAATGGCGCTTAAGCAAGGGGACTTTGGCATTGAGGACTGGGATCGCGCACAGATTTGTATTTGCCGTGCTGTTCGCGGTTTTGAGCGGTTCCGCAGAGGCTGCGGCGCCGCGCTTGTTCGAAGTGTCCAACATCACCGTCGATGTCACCGCCGATTCGGCCGCCAGCGCGCGCGAACAGGCCATGGCCCAGGGCGAACAGAAGGCGTTCCGCCTGCTGTTGGAGCGCTTGACCCTACAGGCCTATCACAAGCGTCTGCCCACACTCGCCCCCACCGACATCACCGAATTGGTCCAAGATTTCGCGGTCCAGGAGGAAAAGGCGTCCTCGGTGCGCTATATCGCCAAGCTCAACTACCGCTTCCGCGCCGAAGGCGTGCGTGCATTGCTGGATGAATACGGTTTGCCGTACGCCGAAACGGTGTCCAAGCCGGTGCTGATGTTGCCGGTCTATCAGGCCGCGGGCGCGCTTTTGTTGTGGGACGATCCCAACCCGTGGCGCACGGCGTGGGACCGATTCGCCGCCGAAGGAATCAGTCAGGGATTGGTGCCGACCGTGTTGCCGGTGGGTGATCTGAACGATGTGCGCACCATCGGCGCGGAGCAGGCCATCGAAGGCGACATGCAGCGCTTGGAGGCCATCGCCCAGCGTTACGACGCGGGCGATGTGGTGGTGGCGCACGGCATTTTGCGCATGGATTCGTATAACGGCCTGCCGGAACTGGAGGTTTACCTGACGCGTTTCGGCTCGGCGCTTCAGGAACACACCGTGGTCAAAAGCTTTACCTCAGAACCCGGTGACGACATTTCGGCCTTGCTGAATCGCGCGGTGGGGCAACTGGTCGCCCAAGTCGAAGACAACTGGAAACAGGACAACCTGATCCAAACCGGCGCGGCGCAGGTGTTCCCCATTTCCGTGCCCGTGGTGGGCTTGGGCGATTGGGTGAAAGTGCGCGATCGTTTGAACGGCGTCGCCATCGTGCGCCGCGCTGAAATGGTGCTTTTGCGCCGTGACGAGGTGCGACTCAATCTGCATTTCATTGGCGACGCGGAACAGCTGGCTCTGTCGCTGGATCAGGCCGATCTGGTGCTGTGGGAAGAAGCGGGCAGCTGGTACCTGGCGCAAAAAGCGTCCCAGACCGCGACCCAGTAAGAGACACGCCTTGAATATCCCCAATTTCATCACGCTGCTGCGCATCGCCGTTACGCCGATCACCGTATGGCTGATCGTCGAAGGTCATTTGATT
The DNA here is from genome assembly GCA_028281525.1 of Magnetovibrio sp. GTDB lineage: Bacteria > Pseudomonadota > Alphaproteobacteria > Rhodospirillales > Magnetovibrionaceae > Magnetovibrio. The sequence goes on along the minus strand of JANQJR010000057.1, from coordinate 24,739 downwards.
TGGGCGTTTTGGGTGTTCGTCGCGGCGGGCGTGTCCGATGCGTTGGACGGCTTTCTCGCCAAGCGTTTCGACATGGAAACCGATTTGGGTAAATACCTGGATCCCATCGCCGATAAGGCGCTGCTGGTTTCCGTTTACGTGACGCTGGGAATTGAGGGCTACGTGCCCAATTGGTTGGTGATTTTGGTGGTGTTTCGCGATGTGTTCATCGTCGGCGGCGCGTTGCTCTTTGAAACCATGACGCATTCGCTTACCATGCAGCCGCTGATGGTCAGCAAGCTGAACACGGTTCTGCAGATCACCCTGGCGGCGGCGGTGATGGCCAATATCGGTTACGGCATTGAATTGGACGGGGCCATGGACGCTTTGGTGATTCTCACGGCCTTGACCACGGCTTCGTCCGGGGTGACCTACGCGGTGGTGTGGATACGCCTATGGGGCCGGATGGAAGAGGACCGCTAGAGCGCGATCAACTTAATCTTGGTCACTTTGTGCACAAGATTAAGTCGTAAATCGCCCTCTAAACATTTGATGAGAGACGGATTCACGTCTTAATCTGCATCGCTAAAGCGATTCAGATTAAGTCGATCCGGCTCTAGGGCCCATAAGCGGCAAAGGGGAAGGTGATGACCCGGGAAAAGCAGATGTGGTTCTGGATCGGCGGCTTTGCCGTTTTTCTGGGCCTGCTCTATCTTTTAAGCGACGTGCTCACCCCGTTTGTCGCAGGGCTGGCGGTGGCCTATTTCCTCGATCCTCTGGCCGACAGGCTGGAAGCGGCCTTGAAATCGCGCACCGCTGCGACAGCTTTGATCCTACTCGCCTTTTTTGTTGTGGTGATCGCGCTCGGCATGGCTTTGTTTCCCTTGTTGCAAGCCCAGGTGACGGGGTTGATTTCGCGCATCCCGGATGCGGTGAACGCCGCGCACGAACTGCTGGGCCCATTGGTGGCGCAAATTGAAAGCCAACTCGGCGCCGAGGAAATCCAAAAGCTTAAAGCGAACGCGGGCTCGTTCGCGGGCAAGGCCGTGACGTGGCTGATCGAACTGCTGCAAGGCCTGTTCCTGGGCGGCAAAGCGGTGGTCAATGCGCTGTCCTTGCTGTTCATCACACCGGTGGTGGCGTTTTTCCTGCTGCGCGATTGGGACATCCTGGTCGCCAAAATCGATGACTTGTTGCCGCGCGCATCCGCAGAGACCATCCGTGAACAGTTCCGTAAAATCGACGAAACCATTGCCGGGTTTGTGCGTGGCCAAGCGACCGTGTGTCTGGCGCTGGGTACTATTTACGCCACCGGATTGACCCTGGTGGGACTGGAATTCGGCCTGCTGATCGGGCTTGGCACCGGGTTTCTAGCATTTGTGCCGTACGTGGGCATGATTATCGGGCTGCTGGTGGCGTTCGGCGTGGCCTTGATGCAATTCAATGACGTGCTGTCGTTCGTGATGGTGGCGGGGGTGTTCGCCGTCGGCCAAGTCATAGAAGGCGCGTTTCTGACCCCCAATCTGGTGGGCGGACGCGTCGGGCTGCACCCGCTGTGGATCATCTTCGCCCTGTTGGCGGGCGGCGCGTTGTTCGGGTTCGCGGGCATTTTGCTGGCGGTGCCGGTGGCGTCCGTCGTCGGCGTGCTGGTGCGTTTCGCCATCGGACGCTACCGCGCCAGCATCCTGTATACGGGTTGACCCGGTGGTTGATTCCGTGCCGCCCAAACAAATTCCCTTCGAATTCGATCACCGCCCGGCCATGGGGGGCGAGGACTTCCTGGTCGCGCCCAGCAACGCCGACGCCGTGGGCTGGGTGGAGCGTTGGCCCGATTGGCCCGGCCCTGTGCTGGTCATCTCAGCGCCCCGGGGCGCGGGTAAGACCCATTTGGCCCATGTGTTTCAAGGCCGTAGCGGTGCGCGTGTGGTGGCGGTGGAAGCACTCCGCACCCGGCGCGCGGACGGTGTGCTGGTGGGTGCGCCGGCGCTGATTTTGGACGATGCGGAAAGATTTTTGGCCGCCGCGCTCGAAGAAGAACTGCTGCATCTTTACAATCTGGCGCGGGAAGAGGATGTGAAAATCTTGATGACCGCCGAAACCCCGCCGTCGCGCTGGAAACTGGAATTGGCGGATTTAAGCTCGCGTCTCAAGACCGCGCCGGTGGCGGAAATCAGCCCGCCGGACGATACGCTTCTGAGCGCCTTGATCGTAAAACAATTCACGGACCGGCAATTGACGGTGGACCAAGACGTATTGACGTATATGCTGGCGCGTATGGACCGGTCGTTCGCGGCCGTGCGCGACTTGATCCGCACTGTCGATGAGCAGGCCTTGGCGCAAAAGCGCGCCATCACCATTCCCCTGGTGCGCCAGGTGCTCGAGGATTTGTAAGGATGCGCAACGTCACCTACTTCAGCGCCGGGTTGGTCGCGGACTTTGCTATCAGTGGGCCCGCCTTCGAAAAATTTTTGAACGACTTAAGCGACGCCGGGGCGGAAATCGATCGTCACGACGAGGACGATCTGATGAAGGCGCGCAGCATTTTAGACATCTTCATGGCTCGCGCCCGGGAAGACCAGGACATCGAGCAAGGACCCGACGAAGTGCTGGCGGCGTGTTTCATTTGGAACTTCTTCAACACTCACCCCGAGGCGGCGCGGGTGATCGAAGGCGATATCGTCATCATCGACTTGGATGGTACGCTGGGCGCTGTCGAAATCGTTTCCGCCGCCGACGTCCAGATCGCCCACCAACACTAGGATTCAAATTCCAGGACAAAAAAACAGCCGTCACCGAGGGGAGGCACGTGGTGACGGCTGAAGTTGAGGGTGGGCATGTATGCTCTATGCGCACATTATTCCTTCTGGAATTGGGTTACGTCTTGTTCGCGCCCCCGCTGCGGATATCCACCATGAAGCCTTGTACCTGAGTGCCCAGCATTTCGGATTGCTGGGACAGTTCGCGCGCGGCTTCCAAAACCTGGGAAGCGGAGTGTCCGGCTTCAGAGGAAGCGCTGGTTACGCCTTGGATGTTGCGCGCCACTTCCTGGGTCGAGGCGTTTTGTTCCTCGACGGCGGACGAAATGGTGGTTGAGATCTCGCTGATTTCGCGGATCGTGGTGCCGATGCTTTCGATTGCGCCGACGGTGTCCTGGGTTGCGCCCTGGATGCCGCCGATCTGGGCGGAGATTTCCTCGGTCGCCTTGGCGGTCTGGTTGGCGAGGTTCTTGACTTCGGACGCCACCACGGCGAAGCCCTTGCCCGCCTCGCCCGCGCGCGCCGCCTCAATGGTGGCATTGAGCGCCAGCAGGTTGGTTTGAGACGCGATGTCGTTGATCAGGTTGACCACGTCACCGATCTTGTTGGCAGCTTCGTTCAAACCCTGGACCATATCGTTGGAGCGTTCGGCTTCTGTGACCGCTTCCGAAGCGATGGAAGCGGAGCGTGCCACCTGACTGGAGATCTCTTGAACCGAGCCGGACAACTGTTCCGCCGCCGCGGCCACAGCCGAGGCCTGGCTGGAGGTTTCTTCGGCGATTGAAGCCATGCCTTCGGCGGTGGATTGCAGTTCCGTCGAAGCGCTGGAAACCGTGCCCACAACGGTGCCGATGTTGGTTTCGAAGTCGTCGGCAAGCTTGATGCGCTCGGTGATGACGCTCCAACTCAACATTGCGCCGGTGTATTCGCCCTCAGAGCCGAAGACCGGAGAGACCAACAAATCCAAGTGCTCGTCGCCCAACTGGATTTGCGCTTGATGGGGCAGGTTTTTCGGATCGGCCAGAATGCCGCGCTGGTGCTGCGGGTGCTTGTGGAAGATATCCACGCATTGACCGACCAGATCGTCGGCTGTGCACGGCAACAAATGCTCCAAGGTCTTCAGAGTTTTTAGGCTGGTTTTGTTGGCGTAGGTGATGGTGAAGTTTTCCGGCTCCATGAACATCACGTTGATGGGCAACTGGTCGATCATTTGGCCCTGACGGTTCGCTTCTTGCTCGGAGCGGACCTTGTCGGTGACGATGGACCACGTCAGCATAGGTGCGACGTACTTGCCGCCATCCATAATCGGCGTCACCAGCAGGTCCAGGGTTTCCTCGCCCAAGTGGATCAGTGTGTTGTAGGGCAAATTGGACGGATCGGACAGCAGCTTGCGTTGGTGTTCGGGATTCTTGTGGAACACGTCAATGGATGTACCGACCATGTCAGCGACCTTGATCGGCAGCAGATGTTCGATCTGCTTTAAGGTCTTGCGGCTGGTTTCGTTCATGTAGTTGATGCGAAAATCACGCAAGTCGCAGATCATCACTGCGACCGGCATGTCGTTGACCATTTGTTCGTACAGTTTGCTGGAAATCGGACTTTTCTTGAGCATCGTCATACTCCTTCGAATATGTGTTAACGGTGCCCACTCTCGCTCCCTCCAAGTCTTGCGCTCAGTTATATCCCCATGTGGGGTAAGGATTTCATATTTCAATGTATAATTGTACGATTTTTGAATTTTTTGCGTCAATACGCGGTTTGGACATGGCGGACATGACAAAGACAAGCTAACCGATTAAACTAGCGGAGGAATTTCATGATCCTAAGGCCAACGGCGCGGTTTGTGCGTCCGCCGTCATGTTCTTTACAATCACGCCCCGGTATGCGGGGGCATCTTCGTTTTCCAAGCGCAAAGGGCCAGCGCATGAGCACCATCGACTTTCCCCGAGTGAACCCGAAATCCAGTGACCGTTTCATCAACCGTGAGCTGTCGTGGTTGGCGTTCAACACCCGCGTGTTGGAAGAAGCCATGAACGATAAGCATCCGTTGTTGGAGCGGGTGCGGTTCTTGAGCATTTCGGCGGCCAACCTTGACGAGTTCTATATGGTTCGTGTCGCTGGCCTGAAAGGCCAAGACCGTGCGGGCATTTCCACCATTTCGGATGATGGCCTGACCCCGGCGCAGCAGCTCGAAGCCATCAACAAGGCCGCGCATGAATTGATGCAGCACCAGCAAGATTGTTGGATCGTGCTCAAGGATCTGCTCAACAAAGAAGGGATCAAGGTTCTCGAGCATGAAGAGATGTCGGAACGCGACACCAAGTGGCTGGAAAGTCACTTCATGGAACATATTTTCCCGGTGCTGACCCCGTTGGCCATCGATCCGGCGCACCCGTTCCCGTTCATTCCAAACCTGGGCTTCTCTTTGGTCATGTTGCTGCAAAAGCGCGGCACAGAAGAACATTTGCGTGCATTGTTGCCGATTCCGCACTTGATCGAACGTTTTGTGCGTCTCCCGGGCGCGGCGATCCGCTTCATTCTCATCGAAGAAGTGATCGAAATGTTCCTGGACCGTTTGTTTCCCGATTACGAGCTGGTGCAGATCGCCAACTTCCGCATCATCCGCGACAGCGTGATGGAAATTGACGAAGAAGCCGAAGATCTGGTGCGCACCTTTGAAACGGCGCTGAAACGCCGCCGCCGGGGGTCCGTCATCCGCCTGACCATCAATCAGAACATGCCGGACGAACTCAGTTCCATCATCATCGACGAAAGCGGCGCGGATGAAGGCGACGTGTTCCGCCTGCGCGGTATTCTCGGCATGGCGGATTTGTCGCAATTGATCGTCAAGGAGCGCACGGACTTGCTGTTCGAACCGTTCAACGCGCGTTTCCCCGAACGGGTGCGCGATTTCGGCGGTAACGTATTCCAGGCCATCCGCAAGAAGGACATGGTCGTCCACCACCCGTATGAAAGTTTCGACGTGGTGGTACAGTTCGTGCGTCAGGCCGCGCGGGACCCGAAAGTCGTCGCCATCAAGCAGACCTTGTACCGCACCTCTAACGACAGCCCCATCGTCGAAGCCTTGATCGAAGCCGCCGAGGCCGGCAAGTCGGTCACCGCGATGGTGGAACTCAAGGCGCGCTTCGACGAAGAAGCCAACATCCGCTGGGCCCGCGACTTGGAGCGTGCGGGCGTGCAGGTGATCTACGGCTTCATGGACATGAAGACCCACGCCAAGGTCAACTTGGTGGTGCGTCGCGAAACCAAGGGGCTGCGCTCTTACGTGCACTATGGAACCGGCAACTATCATCCACACACGGCGAAGGTTTATACCGACCTGTCGTTCTTCACCTGTGATCCGGCGCTGACGGCTGACGCTGCGCGCCTGTTCAATTACATGACCGGCTACGCCAGCCCGGAAGGGATGGAGAAGCTCAGCTATTCGCCGTTGACGCTGCGCGACTTCCTGGTAGACCGCATCGAGGATGAAATCAAGAACGCCCAGGCCGGAAAGCCCGCGGGCATGTGGGCGAAAATGAATTCCGTCGTCGATCCGGTGCTGATCGACGCCATGTACAAGGCCTCGAACGCTGGTGTGCAGATCGAACTGGTGGTGCGCGGCATTTGTTGCCTGCGCCCCGGCATCAAGGGGCTGTCGGAAAACATCCGGGTGAAAAGCATCGTCGGGCGCTATTTGGAGCATTCACGTATCATCGCCTTTGCCAACGGCCAGGACCTGCCTTCGCGCAGCGCCAAGGTCTACATTTCATCCGCCGACTGGATGCCGCGCAACCTCTATCGCCGCTTGGAAACGTTGGTGCCCATCGAAAACTCGACCGTGCACCGCCAAGTGCTCGACGAAGTGATGGGTATGAACTTGCGCGATACGGATCAGAGCTGGACGCTGAACCCGGATGGGTCCTACGATCGAATTCAATCGGATGATATCGTCAACGTGCACCATTACTTCATGACGAACCCGAGCTTCTCGGGCCGCGGCACGGCGGGCAAGAACAAGGCGGCGAAGGGCGCCAAACTGAAACGGCCGACGAAGGGCCGTAAGACAAAATAAGAAGGCAGCCGCACGAACGTGGCGGTTGAGTTGGGCGGTTGAGTTGGGGAGCCTATGAATAAGATTATTTCCGCTATCACCAGCGGCGCGCATGGCCGCGTCGCCGTCGTCGACATCGGCTCCAACTCGGTGCGTCTGGTGGTCTACGATGCGCCCACCCGCTTGCCGATTCCCATGTACAACGAAAAGGCCCAGTGTGCGCTGGGCCGGGGCCTGGGCGCGACGGGCAAGCTCAATCCGCAGGGTGTGGAATGCGCGCTCAAAAGTGTGAAGCGCTTCGCGGGTCTTGCGAGCGCCATGGGGGTGGAGACCTTGGAACTGGTCGCCACGGCGGCCGTGCGCGACGCCAAGGACGGCCCCGACTTCGTCGGTCAAATCAAAAATGAAATCGACGCGGACATTTTGGTGCTCAGCGGCGAGGACGAAGCCAAATACGCAGCCCTCGGCCTGCTCATGGGCGTGCCCCACGCCGACGGGGTGATCGGCGATCTGGGCGGCGGCTCGCTCGACTTGGTGGGGCTCGATAATGGCACATTTACGCACTCCGCGACGTTTCCCTTCGGCCACATTCTGTTGTCCGAAGCCGCCGAGGGTAATCCGGAAACCGCACGGGATATGGTCGCCAAGGCCATGGGCAAGCTCAAATGGCTCAAAGGCGTGAAGGGCAAGACGCTTTACGCCGCGGGCGGGTCGTGGCGGGCGCTGGCGCGCATCCTGATCGACCAGACCAGCCACCCGTTGCACGTGGTGGACAACTTCACCATCGACGCCGAAGACGCGCTGAAAATCCTCCATCTGATCAGTGGGGCGGGGCGCCATTCCCTGGACCTCATTCCCGGCGTTCCGAAAAAACGCATCGACACCTTGCCGTTCGCGGCGGCGGCGCTGGAAGGCATGCTCACCGTGTCTAGGGCGTCGAGGTTGCAGTTCAGCGGTTTCGGCATGCGCGAAGGGGTGCTGCTTGAAAGCCTGCCGGATGAGCTGCGCCATCAAGACCCGTTGTTGAGTGCGTGCAAGACCATGTCGGAACGCACCGGGCGCTTTTCCGTCAAGGGGCGCGAAATGTTGGAATGGATGGTGCCGCTGTATCCGGACGAAAGCGCCGAAGAACACCGTTTGCGCTACGCCGCGTGTCTGCTGAGCGACATTGGATGGAACGAACATCCCGATTACCGTGCGGAACATTCCTTTATCCGCGTTCTGCGCGTGCCGTTCGCGGGCTTGACCCATGCGGAACGCGCGTTGCTGGCGTCCACCGTCTACGTGCGCCAGAACGGCGATTTGGGTGATCCGGTGACCCGCCCGATCATGGGACTGCTGGACGTGGGCCAATTGTCGTGGATCAAGGTCACGGGACTGGCGTTGCGCTTGGCCCACACCATTTCCGGCAGCGCGCCCGGCGTGTTGACCAAAACCCAGTTGGTGGTGAACAAGGAGAAGCTTTTGCTGTGCGTGGCGGACGAAGACAAGGACGCGCTGGTCTCCGAAGCCGTCACACGCCGCATCAAAACCCTTGGCCGGGCGCTGGGGCTTAAGGGCCGGGTGGATTGATCCCCGCCAGTACGACCCGCTGGTATGATCCGTCAGTACGAGAGGTATGGCGTCTGATGTAGGTACCCGCCGTCTAATTGTTCCAGCATGTATGCCGCCACATCCGCGCGGGACACCTTCATTTTCAACCGTCTGTTGGGTCGCTGGGTGCCCTGCAGATACACGCCTGCAGCGGGACCGTCCGTGAGGTTGACGGGCCGTACAATGGTCCAGTCCAAGTCGCTGTCCCGGATATATGTTTCTTGGCGTGCGTGATCTGCGAGGACGTGGCGCAACACCAACGGCGCAACGAGAAAACGGTACGAAATCGGCAGCAAGGCGTAACTGTCGCCCACGCCGAATGATGACAGGCAGATAAGCCGCCTCACATCGCAGGTCTGCATCGCATCGATGATGTTCCGGGTGCCTGCTGCGCGCAGGCCGTCTTTGTTCATCAGCGGCATGCCCAGTGCGCACAGCACCGCGTCTTGACCCTGCAGGGCTTGGATCACGGCGGCGGGGTCGAGGATATCCCCCTGAACGAGGCGAAGGTTTGGATGTGCGACGTTCATGCGGGCAGGGTCGCGCACGAACGCGGTGACGGCGTGACCCAGGGCGAGGGCCTGTTCCACAATCAAGCGGCCGGTGCCGCCGGTCGCGCCGAAAACGACGATTTTCATCACGGTGTTCCTTGTTCGGAGGTTTGGGGGAGCGGTCCCGCCAAAACGATGTTGGTGTTGGTGGTCGCGGCGATGCGTATGCCTTTCAGGGCGGCATAGTCCGGATCGTTGTAGAAGCCGATGGCCTGAGCCTGGGTGGGAAATGCGATGACCACGCCAACGTGGCCGCCTTGGCCTTCCAATCGCTTCGCTTCGACATCGGCGGCAAGCAGGCGGCCGCCGTGGCGCTGCAGGAGTGAATCCGCGGCCTGGGCGTAACGCTCAAGGGCATCTTGATCTTCGATATCGTAGGTGGCGATCATATAGGCGGGCATGATGCACCCCTTTTGATTAAGTTTACACTGTGTCAAGTTGACATGGCGTCAAGATGGTCATAAATTGACACCATGTCAAGTGATGATTCGAACACCCGCACAAAAATTCTCGACGCCACCTGGAGGCTGATGGAACAAAACCGGGGCCAGGGCGTGCGTATGAGCGACATCGCCAGGGCCACCGGCATTTCCCGCCAGGCGGTGTATCTGCACTTTGCGAACCGCACGGATCTGATGCTCGCCACGATCAAATACGTGGATGACGTCAAAGGTTTGGATGAACGTTTCAAGGCCTTGGACAAGGCGCGAGACAGTGTTGAATTGCTGGAAAAGATCATCGAGGTCTGGGGTGGCTACATCCCGGAAATCTACGGCATCGCCAAGGCGGTCATGGTAACCCGCGACACAGATGAAGCGCACGCCGCCGCATGGCGCGGCTGCATCGACTGTTTGCGCGCGGCATGTCGCGACGTCATCGATACGCTTAAAGCCGAAAAGAGACTTGCCCAGGGTTGGACCCGCGATGCGGCGACGGAGATGCTGCTCACCCAATTGTCCATCCAGACGTGGGAACAACTGACCGTCGAAGAAGGCTGGTCCCAGGCGAATTACATCAAACGTTTAAAACTGCTGCTCAAACGGGCACTGGTGGATTAAGCCTTCCGCCACACGCGCACCAACCAGGATGTCAGAAATCGACTGCGATGCTGCGAAGCGTTTCGCCGTCGGATGTTGCGTGCAGCGACAGCAGCACCGTCCTGGCCTGCCAATCGATGCGGACCGTGCCGTAGTTGTTGATCCCGACCATATCGCCCAGCCGGAAAGGGCCGGGTTCACCCCAGGGCAGGCTGGCGTTCAGCGAACTGGATGTCATTTCGATCAACGGTGCGTTCGCGCCGATGTCCTTTTTGTAAATCGCGCCCCGGTGCCGGTCGCCGGACAGGACGACCGTCGCCCCAGACGCTTTGGACAGCGCATCGTAGAGACGTTGGCGCTCTAAGGGCAGGTTGCCCCACCGCTCCCAGGCGTGTCCCTCCGCAATGACCTGGATCGAAGAGGCCAAGATCCGCAGGTCCGCCGGTTCACTGAGCGTCTTTTCCAGCCACGCCCATTGATCGGGCCCCAGCAGGGTTGCCGACGGGTCGGGGTTGGGCTGGTATCTGCCGAGTATCGGATCGTTCCATTCTTTGCGCGTGAGGGCGGAGCGAAAGAACCGCGTGTCGAGCAAGATGACCTGAACGCGCTGGCCCACGGGGCCGAAATGGCGGACGTGATAGATGCCGTCCCGGCTCGCGACGTCGCTGTCGGGGCCGTAGTTCCAAAACGTTTCGAACAAGTGTTCGGAGGCGCGTTTCAAAGGATAATCCGCACCGCCGTCGTTGCGGCCATAGTCGTGATCGTCCCAAGTCGCCAGCATGGTCGTTTGGGCCCTGAGCTGCTGAAATCCTTTTTGGTTTTCGAGTGCCCGGTAGGCCGCACGCAGCACCGGAAGGTCTGGGTCTTCGTCGTCGCCATAGACGTTGTCGCCCAGAAACAGCGCCAGGTCGGGATCTTCGTCCGACAGGGTTTTCCAGAATGTCTGATCTTCGTCACCACGGATGCAGGAGCCGAACACGATCGTGTCGATTGGGGATTGCATCGGCATCGCTGCATGGCTCGGGTTATGCCCAAGTAAGGCCAGAAGCGTTCCGACTAACAGGGACGTCAAAATGCGGTGGCGCATGCGGATCTCCTTTGGCGCCGAAACACGATAACGTCTCGGTGTTAAGGTTTTTTTGTGGGGGCGTTTATGGCTTGCGCCAAACGCTCGCCAGCCAGGGTTGCTGGCTCAAGGGTTTGCCGTCGGGGCGGTAGTAGTGGTGAAGCTCTTCAAAGCCCGCGTCCGTGCAATAGTGCCGCCAGCTTTCCAGCGTGTGGTAACAACAGAACCGTTCACCTGAGAAGCCTTCCTCCATTACACCGTTTGGGTCCATCACGCGGGGGTTGGACGAAAACAAAATGCCGCCGGGTTTGAGGGCGGCGTGCAGTTCTCTGAGCACGCGAGGCAGTTCGCGGCTGGGTACATGAAACAAGGTGGCGTTGGCGAACACACCGTCGAAGCGCTCATCGTCCAGCGCCATGGACAGGAAGTGCTGGTTCAAGACTTCGCAGCCGGTCTCCGCCTTCGCCATCTGAACGAATTCGCGCGATCCGTCCAGACCCACGGCGATGTGACCAAGGGATTTGAAGTACGCCAGATCGCGCCCCGGCCCGCAGCCGATGTCCAAGATGGTGTAAGGCGGTTCGGCCCCGGGGTGTTCGGCGATGGCGTCCAGGAGCGCTTGATAGTTCTGCGTCACGTCGTGGTCCCATGTGCCTTCCCGAAAGCCTTCGGCGGAACGGTCGTAATGCGCCAGGGTGCGGTCTTCGATTTCGTTCAAATCAGGCGACATGGCTCTGGTCCCCATCCATGGACTTTGGTGTTGCGTCCACGTCGAATTGCAACGCCGCTAAGTGCGCGTACAGTGGGCTGGTGGTCAGCAACTGTTCGTGCGTACCGGTGGCGACGATGCGACCGTGCTCCATCACCGCAATGCGGTCCGCGTTCACCACGGTGGCGAGACGGTGCGCGATCACCAAAGTGGTGCGGCCCTGTTTGAGCTTTTCCAGGGCTTGCTGCACCAACCGTTCGCTTTCCGCGTCCAGCGCGCTGGTGGCTTCGTCCAACAGCAACACAGACGGATCACGCAACAGGGCGCGGGCGAGAGATATGCGCTGGCGCTGTCCGCCGGACAGGCGCACGCCCTTTTCGCCCAAGAATGTCGCGAAACCTTCCGGCAAGGCATCCAGGAAGTCCGATGCGGCGGCGGCATCCGCGGCATCGCGGACTTCCTGGTCCGTGGCGCCGGGGCGGCCATAGCGGATGTTTTCCATGCCCGATGCGCCGAACAGCACCGCGTCCTGGGGTACCAGGGCGAAGCGCGCGCGCACGGCTTCCGGATCGGCGTCCTTGACGTTCACACCGTCGAGTTTCACTTGGCCGATCGAAGGGTCGTAAAAGCGTAACAGCATCTGGAATACGGTGGACTTGCCTGCGCCTGACGGTCCCACCAGAGCCACGGTCTCGCCCGGTTCGACATCGAGCGTCAAACCATCCAACGCCGCCGTGTCGGGGCGCGATGGGTAATGGAAGGTGACGTCTTCGAAGCTGACCCGTCCTTGTGGTGCAGGCAGGGGCACCGGGTTCGCGGGCGCGCGGATGTCGCTTTCGGCTTCCAAAAGTTCGATCAGGCGTTCCGTCGCGCCGGCGGCGCGCAATAGTTCGCCGTAGACTTCGCTCATCACGCCGACGGAAACCGCCACCAGGGCCGCGTAGTACAGGAACGCCGCCAATTCACCGCCGCTGATTTCGCCCGCCAGCATTTGGCGTCCACCGACCCACAACACGATGCCGATGGCGCCGAACACCAGCAAGATCACCACCGCCATCAACGCGCCCCGCGTACGGATGCGGGCGATGGCCGTATCGAAAGCATTGGCGACTTCTTCACCGAAGCGTTTGCGGTCCTCGGATTCGTGGGTGAAGGCCTGGACCGTGGACATGGCGTTGATGGATTCTTCAGCGAATGCGCCGACATCGGCGACGCGGTCCTGGCTGGCGCGCGACAGTCTGCGCACGCGCCGCCCGAAAATCAAAATCGGCACCACCACCACCGGCACCACCAACAGAACCATGGCGGTGAGTTGCGGGTTGGTGACGAACAGCATGATGATGCCGCCGACCAGATTCAAAAGATTTCTCAGCGCGACGGAGGCCGAAGAGCCGATCACGGACTGCAACAACGTGGTGTCGGTGGTGAGGCGGGACAGCACTTCCCCGGTCTTGGTGATTTCGAAAAACCCGGTGTGCAGGCTCAGCACTCGGTCGAACACCGCTTTGCGCAGGTCCGCCACCACCCGTTCGCCCAGCCAGGACACCAGGTAGAAACGCGCGAACGTGCCCACCGCCATGATCACGGACAAGGCCAACAGCAGATACAGGGCGTTGTCCAAAGCTTCGGCGTTGCCGTCCGCGAAACCGCCGTCGATGAGCTGCTTGAGCCCTTGCCCCAAGCCCAGAACCGCCAATCCCGTCACGATCAGCGCCACCGCAGCCAGCACCACGCGCCCGGTGTAGGGCTTCAAAAAGCCCACCGTGCGCCGCAGGTATTTCAGGTCTTTGCCCTTGGGCCGGTCGAAGGCCCGTGCATTGTTCGCCAAGATCGTTTTCCACCGGTTGAGGTTTCGCTTGAATATGGCCCTGCACATCGGGCGGGGCAAGCGGGGAAAAAGCATTTAACAATTCGCCTGCCGTGACATATCTATGAGCCATGAACAGTCATGCGCCAGCCCTGGAAAACGCCATCGCCCGCCACCGCCAAGGGGCGTTGGACGAGGCCGCCGCCGTGTATCGGGATTTCACGCAAAACCAGCCGGAACTGGCGGAGCCCTGGCATCTTTTGGGGGTGGTGGAGATGCAACAGGGCCGGTTGGAGAACGCGGTCGCGTTGTTTCGCGAGGCGCTCACGCGGGAGCCGAAGCATTTCAAGTGCCTCAGCAACCTAGGCGGTGCACTCTACCGGCTCGAGCGCTTCGACGAAGCCGTAGCCGTATTGCACACGGCGGTGCGCTTGTCGCCCGGTTACGTCAATGCGGTTTTCAATCTGGGCAATGCGCTTTTGGCGACCGGGAAGTTGGAAGATGCGGCCCAGTATTTTCGAAAGGCGTTGGAGCTTCGCGCCGATTACCCGGAAGCCGAAAACAATCTGGCGGAAGTCCTGAAACTCCTGAAGCGTTTCGACGAAGCGGCGTCTGTTTTGCAATCCGCCCTGGCGCGCCACCCGGACAATGCCTTGCTGACCAAATCTCTGGTTGAGCTTCTGAACGGTTATATGCCGCCGCCGGATGCGCGCGGACCATTGGCCCAAGCCCAATCGGTTTTGCAGGGCGTGGCGGTTGGCCTGAACAGGGGTGGGCCGGTTTCGGGCGAGGATGTGGGCGTGCTTTATCGGCATGCGAAAGAGGTTTTGGAGGGGCAAAGCTTTCATCCGGAGATCCGGCCGACGCAACTGTGGCGGGGCGTGACGGACGACCCCGGGTGCCAACGGCACATGAAGGTGTTCAAGACCTTCAACGCCATCCCCGAATATTGTTTTTCGTGTTTCAAGGTGCAGATCGAAGTTCCGACGGTGGTCGATCTGTTCAAGTTGTTTTTCGTGTTCGACCGCGTCGAATTGCCCGGTGACAGCACGCGCAAATGCATCGTTGAAACCCGCCCGGGGATGCCCGGGTTTTATAAGGGGCTGATCTACTGCGAAAACGGGAGCGACCCGCACGTAACCTTTCAAACCGTCAAAAACGCGGTGGAGGCGGGCGTTTCTGCGGACGCTTTAGTGGCGCTGAAACGCGGCTGTTCTGAATTTCCCATCGCTTATCCCGAATACGCCAAGATCACCGAAGACGGCGCGGGTATGATGGCCTATCCCGAAGAGTGGCGGCGGCACGAAGACCATGTGGACCGGCACATGAACGTCTATTCTCCGCCATTGGCGTTCGACAGCCACAACCACCCCAACTTGAGCTTGAAAGACGTGGCCGTGATGCGGACCTGGTTGGCGTATGCCGCCGCCATCGGGGATGAGAGCTATCTCGCTATCACCGGTCAACCGGTGGCGCCGATGGTATTGAAAGACCGCCCGCCGTTTCAGCTGCCCGGCGCATGATGCTTACTTGATCTTGCGCTTGAACAGGTGCTCTGCGTTTTTGTAGGCGATCTTCTCCGCCACGTCGCGGGGCAGCAGGGCGAGCCAGCGGCGGTTTTCGGCAATCAGACGGTCGTAAATGTTCCACTGCTCATTGGCCCAGGTGTCGGACCCGATCATGAAGCGGTCGGGAAAGCGCAGCAGAACGCGCTTCCAATCGGGGTTGAGGCCACCTTCGCGGCTGAGAATGTCGTATTCCCGGTACGACGTGTCGGCGTACAGCGTATCGTATTTCGCCATCATCTCTTCCACCACGTCCGCAGGTTCGGACATGCCCGCGTGCGCCCAGATGATCTTTGATGCGGGCTCCAGCCAGAAGAGTAACTCCACCGGGCCTTTGTCGGAATGGATGTGAATGTAAAGATCGCGCGTCTTCGCGGCCTTGACGATCTGGCGCAGCAATGGCTCGTCCTGGCGGTTGAGACGGTGGATGTGGAATTCGCCGATGCCTTCATGCGGATAGGCGTCCAGGCGGTCCAGGATGTATTCGAATGCATTCGGGTCGCGGGTCCAGTTGCCGGGACCCCATTGCCCCCGGTATTGGCGGACTTCCGGCACGAAGCGCTCAGGCGCGTGTTCCCACAGCTTGATCGTGCCTTCGTCGGGCGAGGACGACACCAACGCCATGGCGACGCCGTTTTTGTCCATCAGTTCGATCACGGTGGCCGGTGGGTAATTCGCCCAGGCCGGTTCCGAGTAATGCATGTGCGCATCGAACAGGGGCAGCGCCGCCGCACCCTCCGGTCCGATCGGCGTGTCGTCGGCCCATACAGGCAAGGCGGCGAACAGCAGGACGGGCAGAATCAAGGCGCGCATGGGGACCTCCTCGTCGGGGTATTTACCCTATATAGGAAGCACCGGGGCGCGGAAGAAACCTTATTCGCCGTTGGGCCAAGTTTGGGGCGTTAGTCCCCATTGGGATTGTCGAGCAGCACGACCTTCTTGTTTTTGATCGCCAAGCCCATTTCACCGTTGCGCAGCTTCACCGCCGCTTCACCGAACAGCTCGTAGCGCCAACCCTTCATGGCCTCGACATTGGCGTCTTGTCCAAAGGCGGCGATCTGGTCGATATCGGCGGCGTTGGCGATCAGCTTTTGCGCCACGCCGGTTTGTTCGCAGATCATTTTCAAAAAGACCTTGAGCAAATCCGCCACCGGGCCGATTCCTTGAGGCAGGTCCGGTTTTTTCGGTGTGCGGGGCAGTTGGTCATCAGGCACGGCAAGACCGCGCTCAACGGCCTTGAGGATTTCTTTGCCACCCGGTCCCTTGGCCATGCGCTCGCCCAGACCGCGGGTGCGCGCCAGATCGCCCGGCGTCTTGGGGGCGTGGTGGGCGATTTCCATCAACGCATCGTCGCGCAGGACACGATTGCGCGGTACGTCGCGCCGTTGCGCTTCGCGTTCGCGCCAAGCCGCCAGTTCTTTCAGCAACGCCGTCACGCGGGGCTTGATGTTGCGCGCCTTGATGCGTTTGAAGGCCTGGTCGGGGTCGCCTTCATAAGTGCTGGGAGACTTGAGCAGGGCCATTTCCGAATCCAGCCACGTTTCGCGGCCATTTTGGTCCAATTGCTTGGCGAGCGTGCGGTATGCGTCGCGCAGGTGCGTGACATCGGACAGCGCATAGGCGATTTGCTTTTCGGACAGGGGGCGGCGCGACCAGTCGGTGAAACGCGACGATTTGTCGATGCGCGCCTTGGTCAGCTTGGAAATCAGGTTTTCGTATCCCACCTGATCGCCGAAACCGCAGACCATCGCCGCCACTTGGGTGTCGAAAAGGGGCTGGGGGACATGGCCCATGAGGTGATGGAAAATTTCCAGATCCTGGCGCGCGGCGTGGAAAACCTTCAAGGTTTCCGGCGCGTCCATCAGGTCGAACAGCGGCGCCAGGTCGATACCCGGCGCCAACGCGTCGATGGCGGCGGCTTGATCCGCGCCCGCCACTTGCACCAGGCAAAGCTGCGGCCAATAGGTGTTCTCCCGCATGAACTCTGTGTCCACGGTGACGAAGGTTTCGCCTTTCAGGGAATTGCAGAATTTGACGAGGTCGGGGGTCTTTGTAATAAGCTTCATGGAGGGGCTTTTACACGTTTTTGGGGGGATTCGGAACGTCAAAAAAATATCATATTCTGGAATGAACATTCCAATTATGATGTTGGCTGTTTTGGTGGCGCTCTGGGTTGTCCAATGTACATTGGAATGCCATATCTTTGATAGGGATAGCGCCGCCGCGAGGGGACCGTGACGAAGACCAATCCACCACCCGCCTATAAGCTGGAAGATATCCTGGACCGTCCCGTGGGCCCTCAGGAAGCCTGGGATGTGGCGGACTTTTTGCTGGCGTGTCTGACCCATGTGACCAATGCCCGGCCGTTGTTCGGGGTGGTGGATATCCATTACGGACTTTTGGAGTGGACCGCCGGCGGTGCGGAATTCCATGACGTTTTGGAGCCGTACCAGGGGGATTCGCGCACCGGCGCATCCGGCAAACTGACCACCTTCATGCAGCTGTTTTCCTGCTTCGGCATCGCGGGCGAAGATTTCGCCCAGGTGGCGGAGGACGCCGATGCCCTGAACCCAGGCACGGCCATGACGATCTTGAAACCCTTGAAGGGGGCGGGGGACCGGTTTTTCCGCCTAGTGCTGCGCAAACGCCAGAAACCCAACGATCACCAAGTGCAATTCACCTTGATGGATATCACCGCGTTTCAGGAAACCTCGGACCGCACCCGCGCCATGGCCAAGACCCTGCTCTCGGACCTGGATGCCCGGCTAGAGAGCGGGGCAGGGACACGGCAGCAATTGCAGGATGTCTTGTCCGGTCTGGACACCCTGTTCGGGCTGCAGGACGATGGGGAGATAGCGGCCTTGGCGCAGGATCTGAGCGCACGCGTCACCGCCGTGACGGAGCGTATGGTGAAGATGCTGTTGGAGTTCGAAAGCCGTCACGATATCGCCCATTGGCAACCCCGCGTTCTCGACCCGGCTTTGCGCCCGGTGATCGGTGTGCACAGCGCGCCGGTGAACGATTGGCATGAATTGCACAGCGAAGTGCTGTGCACCGTTGACGGCAAGCCTGCGATCGTCGCCGAACTTGCGGAGCAACTGCATCATGCGCTCACGTTCGTGCGCAACGCGGCCAGCATCATGATCGTATCCCCGGCGGAGGGGCGCATTTTTGCGTTGAACGGCCCGGCGGCGGAAACGCAATTCACCAACGTGGAAGATTTTGTCCGCGCCATCGGGGTGGAGGGTAACTCCATGCGCACAGCGACCGAATTCTTTTCCAACCTCAGCACCGAGCCCGCGTTGGGTCTGTTCGCCGTGAACGGCCAAAATGTCGAGGCTTGGGGGCGCCCGGGCCTTTATGGGGGATGGCAGGCGATGTTGCTGCCTGGCACCAACCAGGGCGTCGATGTACGCGGGATGTTTCACGGCATCAAGAATTTGCTCTTGCACCTCCAGGTTCTGTATGTGGTCAAGACCCGCGCCGACGTCGATCAGGTGCAGGCGGCCCTTTTCGAAACCCGATCAAAGATCGAAACCCGCTTCAAGGATTTGGAAATCGTGGCGCAAACCGGGCGGCGGGGCTACAAGCAGGTCCAGGAATCGGTGGCCCAATGGGTTGCAGGCGCCAAGCTCATCGGCCAGGAGGCGGGCGGCGAGGTGGAGGTTTCCTGTGACGGCGTGGAGGGCACCGTCTTCAGCGCCCAGCCCGGCGAAATGGAAGACGCGTTCGAAGAACTGGTGCGCAATGCGTTCCTCCAGGGTGCAAAGAAGGTTTTTTTGGGCGCCATGCGAAGGGGCGATCATCTGTGCATGCACGTCACGGACGACGGACCGGGGATGAGCGAGGAAAAGCTGTCGCAAGTGCGCAAGGTCTTGCAATCGCGCAAGTATGATCCGGCGCTCACGACCCGTGAGAACGGCACCGGCAACGGGCTTCTGGCCGCCGCCAACGCGGTGGCGCGGTTTGTCGACGGTCAGATGATGGTCGATCCGGGACCGGGCGGACGCGGGGTGAAATTCACCCTGTCCATGAAGATGCCCGCTTGATCAGGATTTTTGGCGGAAAATAACAGTCTGCCCTTGACAAATAGGCTTCAAAAGTGTGCTTTTGCGCCAAAATTACGGGGTTTTCCCGCATCCCTTTTTCAGACGTAAGGACCACCCATGCACCCCTACCGTACGCACACCTGTGGCGAGCTGCGCCTTTCCGACGCGGGCTCCGAAGTCCGCCTTTCGGGCTGGGTCCACCGCAAACGCGATCACGGAGGGCTGCTGTTCGTCGATTTGCGCGATCATTATGGCGTCACTCAGGTGGTGGTTGACGAATCCCACGCTGCGTTCAAGGACATCGAAGCCGCGCGTCCGGAAAGCGTCATCACCGTGACCGGCAAGATCGTGCAGCGCACCGAGGAAACGGTGAACAAGGACCTGCCCACCGGTGAAATCGAATTGGTGGTCGATACTTACCATCTGGAAAGTTCGGCGGACATGTTGCCGATGCAGGTCGCGGGCGGCGAAGACTATTCCGACGAAATGCGCCTGACGCACCGCTATCTGGATCTGCGCCGCGACAAGGTGCACGCCAACATCGTTTTGCGCAGCCAGATCATCGCGTCGATCCGCCGGCGTATGACGGATCAGGGTTTCCTGGAAATGCAGACCCCGATTCTGACCGCATCCTCACCCGAAGGTGCCCGCGACTATCTGGTGCCGTCGCGCACCCATCCGGGCCAGTTCTATGCGTTGCCGCAGGCCCCGCAGCAGTTCAAGCAGCTTTTGATGGTGTCCGGGTTCGACAAATACTTTCAGATCGCGCCGTGTTTCCGCGATGAAGACGCGCGCGCCGACCGTTCGCCGGGCGAGTTCTATCAGCTCGACTACGAAATGGCGTTTTGCACCCAGGACGACGTATTCGACGCCATCGAGCCGGTGCTGCACGGCATCTTCGAAGAATTCGGCGGCGAGCGTGAGGTCACGCCGCTGCCGTTCCCGCGCATCCCGTTCAAGGAAAGCATGCTCAAATACGGCAACGACAAGCCCGATTTGCGCAATCCGCTGATCATCACCGACGTGACCGAGCATTTCGCCGGCGGCGGCTTCGGCCTGTTCGCCAAGAACATCGAAAAGGGCGCGGTGGTGCGCGCCATCCCGGCGCCGGGTGCGGCGGAAAATCCGCGCAGCTTTTTCGACAAGCTCAACGACTGGGCGCGTGAAGAAGGCATGGGCGGCCTGGGCTACATCATCTACAACGCGGACGGCACCGCCAAGGGTCCCATCGCGAAGAATCTGGACGACGACCGTGTCGCCGCGATCAAGGCGCAAGCGGGCGTGGGCGACGGCGACGCCGTGTTCTTCGTCTGCCAAACCGAAAGCTTGGCCGCCAAGTTCGCCGGATTTGCGCGCGACAAGGTGTGCGACGAATTGGGTTTGCGTGAAAGCGGCCAGTTCAAGTTCTGCTGGATCGTCGATTACCCCATGTACGAACTGGATGAAGACACCGGCAAGATCGAATTCTCCCACAACCCGTTCTCCATGCCCCAGGGCGGCATGGACGCGCTGAACAGCGACAATCCGCTCGACATCCTCGCCTATCAGTACGACATCGTCTGCAACGGTGTGGAACTGAGCTCGGGCGCGATCCGGAACCACCTGCCGGAAATCATGTACAAAGCGTTTGAAATCGCGGGCTACCCGGCGGACGTGGTCGAAGACAAATTTGGCGGCATGCTGAGCGCGTTCAAATTCGGCGCACCGCCCCACGGCGGCTCCGCCCCCGGCATCGACCGCATGGTGATGCTGTTGGCGGACGAGCCCAACATCCGCGAGGTCATCGCGTTTCCGATGAACCAGCAGGCGCAGGACTTGCTGATGAAGGCCCCGGCGGAAGCGGATCCCGCGCATCTTCGTGAACTGCACATCAAGCTCGCGCCGCTACCCAAAGCGGAAAAGAAAAGCGAAGGCGAGGAAGGCGAAGACGCGGGGGAATCCCAGGCCGAAGCCGCGAGTTGAGACGTGGAGCGCGACCCATCCATCGATTGGCTGGTACGCGACATTCGCGGGCACCTGCGCAAACGCCCCAAACGCTTTCAATTGTCCGACGCGGGGGCGTACGCCCATCAACTCTATGAGCTCAACACCGCCACCTTGCCGTCCGGTGAGCTGGCGTGCCGTGCCGGGTGTGGTGGGTGTTGTTATTCCCATGTCGGCGTCGAAATCCCGGAAGCCTTCACCCTGTTGCGCCACCTGAAAAACACGCTCAGCGCCGAGGACTTCGCGCGCGTGATGGAGGGCGTCAAGAACACCGCCGAAAAGGTCGGCGGCATGGGTGCCGGGTCGCGCTGGGAAGCGCAAATCCCGTGTGCGTTTTTAGATCTCGACAGTGAGTCTTGTACCGTCTACGAAGCGCGGCCGTTGGCGTGCCGGGGCTACAACAGTTTGGATTTGGATGCCTGCAACACGTCCACCGAAACACGCGATCACAGCTATCCCATCCCGGCGGATGGGGAGCGCATGCTGCGCTCCAACCAATTGCGCGATGCCCTGGGCGAAACTGCCGCGCGCACCGTCGGTGCGAACCAGCCGGTCGAACAGATGGAACTGCACAGCGCTTTGGTGATGGCGCAAGACGCAGGTGACGAACTGGCGTGGATGCGCGCGCGCAAGAAAAGTTGATCGTTAGCGCACACACCTGACAAATTCCGGATGCGCACTTCGTCTTTCTGACCGCTTAACGGTGTGGGACTCCTGTAGATGTGTTTCCCTGAATCGCCGCGTCACATTTTTTTTCTCAAAACGTCGTTTGTCAAACCGCCAAGTGCTGGGGCGGTTGCCATTGCTGTCGACCTTTGTGCGCTATGCGGAGCAACACATGTTGAAGGACTTCAAAGACGAGTGGAACGCCATATGGTCCTCAAGCGAGGACATGAAAACCGGCATCAAAATCAAGGACGATGACAGCAGCGTCACCACCCAACTGGCGGCGCTTAAAAAGGCGGTAGGCGGTTATCAGCAGTTCGTTGCGGCGTTCAATACTGCCCAGGAAGAAAAAGCACAACAGCAACTTGCGGACAGGGCGTTAGGCGCTTTTGCCGACGTTCGCGCCGCTCAGTCCGCACTGCACGATGCAATCAGTGCGCAGATGACGGCCAATACAGCCGCGCCCAAGGGGGCGTTGCAGATGCCCCAGAACTACCCCGACAAGGTCTGCAATCCGGGCCTGGAGAAGCTGGACGGGAAAATCGCCGCCGCCTTCCACGCCATGGAGGCCGATTTGCTCTCTGCAGGACTTGGGAGAACAGAGGATGATACCGCCGAAACCGCGTTGATCGAGGAAGACAGTACGGAAAGCCACGTCGGAACTGCCTTTGAGGCCGCCGTTAGCGAGTATAATTACCCCGCCCCCAATTGGCTGGCTGACGATTGATTTCATTTCACCCATTTGGGCCAAACACAGGAAAAAAGAATGGCTGGGAAAAAAATTTTTGCGAATGCAGCGAACACCGTTGCCCTTCCCGAAGATTATAACCAAGACAATCTTGCCGATGGCAATTCGGTCTCAACGTTCATCGACAATTTGTTCAAGAACGGCACGGGTGATGTTCGCAATCCCGAGGCGATGACGCAGGGTATTCTTGCTGCGGCAAAGGTAAATAAAGAGGGGTATTGGCTTATCGATTCTGCTGCGCGCGAGAGAATCCTAGGGGCCTGGATGCAGATTTGGCGCAAAACCGTTCTAAACGCGAACACACAGATCGATGCGCGCACGCAGCAGACAGACGTGGCGTTGTTCACCGCGATGGCAAACTATATGCAGCACTGCAGGCTTTTCATGTTTGAGCCCGTGATCAAGTACGTTGGTCCATCTGCCGGCGGAACGGCGCCAGTTTACCGGTTGAAAGGTTATACACAATCGCCGCTCTTTTTGACGGATGTGGAAATTGGCGCCCCTAAGAGTGACGATGCCCAAGGGAAGTTTGGAAATATCAACGCGTTTCTGAAGAAGTTTGCAACGGGAGCGCACTTCGTCGTGATCAGTTCCCCGTTGGACTATCAACCGAGGCAGGGCGAGGAGCAGGTCGAACCGTTTTGGTGCCTGTTTCAAAGGGCTTCATATTGCAGGCGGCGTGATGCCGGTGTGTTGAATGAATATTCCGCCACGGCGTATATGCACTCTCATTATTCCGGTGTGAAGGGGCTGACCAACGCCGGCACCGGTTATGCGTACCCCAACACCGTCGGGGGAATAGGGGGCCCGATTGGTTTATTGACGGATGCTTTCTATGCAGATTCCGCCCCGAATCCTTGTCCGTTCGTCTGTTCGTTGCTGGTCGACACCACCGCCCACAGTGAGCCCAACAGTTTTTTTCAGCTGGAAGGCTGGCCTGGGATCGCGACACGGGGATTCGGCGCAAAAGGCCGTCACGGCCAGGATTTCGCCGTCCATCAAGCGACCAAATGGAACATTGCGACGTATGGTGCCTCTCCTTATAGCGAAAAACGGGGCACCACGATTTTTCTCGCTCCCGGAGACTGGAAACCGAGTCAGGGCGTCATCCTTTGGCCCAAGTTCCAGGGCAGCACGACCTTGCAAAGTTGGTACGATTCCAGCCTGATCGAGCCATCGGCGAGTTTGTTCATGTAGTTTCCGGTGCGCTGGGCCTAACGCACACAGCGAACCGCGTTTGGGAAGCACTCGTCATTTTTCGAACCACTCCTAAGCTTGGCTCCTAACGACACTTCGCCAACGCCCAGGTGAACGGGCTTGCGACGATTCCGCACATGCGGCATTCGGGTGTTTCCAGGCCCTTGTCCGTCAAGCGCCAGGTGAACCGGGCGCGGGCGCGCATGGAACGTTTTCGCACATCGTCGATGCGAAGTGGCTGGATGACATCGTGCAGGGAAGAGGTGCGTTCCCCCCGGGCTGGGAGCTGAGCGGAGCTGTGCCCGGGGGAGGAACGCAGGGTCCTTGGTTGCGTTTGCATGGACGAGCGGTACATGGCCAAAGACCCTTTCTCTAAGCGAGCAAGCTCGCTGGTTGTTCGATGCGCCTGAGAACGGACAGGATGTGCAAGGCGCGTTCCTTGGCGCGGCTTTGGGTGGGCGCGAAGCGGCGTTCATAGTCCAAGCGCCGTTCCCATTCGCGCACGTAATCACGCGGTTGGTCGGGCAGGGGCTTTTCACCGGTCAGCGCGCCGATGGTGCGGCCGAAATCCGGGTGCAGGTCGGGTTGGAACGCCAGCTCGACGTATTCGTCCCAAGTAAGGATGCCGCCGACGTAGAGATCCAGGCTCAACTCCTGCATTTGGCGCGGGGTTATGGCGCGCGCGTCGATGTCGGCGAGGATCCGCTTAAGCGGACTTTCGCTCAAGGACCGGGGCGCGGCCTCGGCCTGTTCGGGCAATTCGGGTGGCTCGAACGGTATGATGTTGCGGCCCGGCTCCTTTTTTGCATTTTGGGGCCGGAATGCGCCCTGGGAGATGTCCCCCGATGCGCGGAGGGATGCGCGGGCGGGAGGGGACTTTGGCTTGGTAGCCTGAGGCTTGCCGGTTTGGGGTTGGGGTTTGGCAAGCCGGGGCGCGGGAGCCGGGCCATGGGGTTGCTGTTGGGGGTGGTGATGATCG
>JANQJR010000069.1 GCA_028281525.1 Magnetovibrio sp. | reverse complement strand
TGCTGGCCTATCATTTGGACGAAACCACGCCGTTGGCGTCCCGTCCGCCCGCGCAAATCGACGCAGTGGTCGATTGGATCGATGCGCGCACAGAACTCACCGGTCAAGTCGTCTGCGACCTGGGATGCGGCCCCGGTCTCTATACCGAACGTTTTACCAAGCGGGGCGCACACGTCACCGGCGTGGACTTTTCCGCGAACTCCATCGCCCATGCCCAGAAATCCGCTGCCGATGCGGGGCTCGACATCGCCTACCACGTTGCGAATTACCTCACCAATGACCTGCCTGGAAGCCAGGATCTGGTCACCATGGTCTATTGCGATCTGTGTCCGCTGGCGCCCGAACAGCGCGGGATTTTGCTGAAACGGGTGCACGATATGCTCAAGCCCGGCGGCACCTTCATCTTCGACGTCTTCGCCTTGCCGGCATTCGAAGCCCGCAACGAAGAGGTGCTGTTCGCGCACAACGCCTGGAACGGGTTTTGGTCGGCGAACGATTACTTCACCTTCCAACACACCTTCACATACGACCGGGAACGCGTGACGCTGGACCAATACACCATCATCGAGCCCGAGCGCACATGGCAGGTGTTCAACTGGCTGCAGTATTTCGACGCCGACACCATCACAGCAGAACTCAACAATCATGGGTTCGAAGTTGTCGAGTTGGTCGCAGGTTGGGGCGATGCAAATGATCAGACAGTCATGAGCATCGCGGCTAGAGCCGGATCGTCTTAATCCGTCTCTCATCAAATGTTTAGAGGGCGATTCACGACTTAATCTTGTTCACAAAGTGACCGAGATTAAGTCGATCGCGCTCTAAGTCCCAAACTTGATGGCGTTGGGTATGGAGGTTCCAAACGCCACAGCCGAAATCCTATTTTCACGTGGGATTTTGAAATTGGGTTAAAGCACGCTGCGCAGCAAACGGTCTAACCTGTCATGCTCGGACTGGTGCGCGGGTTTTGCGCGCCGGCTTCGGCCAACGGCAATTCGAACCAGAACGTCGTCCCTTCGCCGACCTGGGACGCAAAGCCGATGGTGCCGTCCATCAGCTCGACCAGATCCTTGACGATGGTGAGCCCGATGCCGGTGCCTTCGGTCTTGTCTTGATCGTTGGACAGGCGGTGGAACGGCTTGAACAGCTCATCCTGGCGGTCTTCGGGGATGCCCGGTCCGGTGTCCGTCACAGCGAACCGCCAGCGCCCATCCGCGCCCGCTTCGCTGGAGATTGTCAACACACCGCCCGTGTCGTTGTATTTGATGGCGTTGGAAACCAGGTTGATGAAGATTTGCGTCAGGCGTTTCTGGTCCGCCATCACACGTGGCTGCGGCCGTTCGCCGGAACGATCCTGCAAAGCAATGCGTTTTTTGTTCAGCATCGGGGTGTTGGCGACGATGGCGTTGGCGATCGCCAGACGTGGATCGACAACGTCGATGTCCAATTGCATCTCGCCGCTTTCGATCTTCGCCAGTTCCAGGATTTCGTTGATCAGCCCATGCAGATGCGTTCCGGAAAAATGAATATCGTCGATGTAGCCCTTTTGCGCCGTGGTCAGGGTCTTGTCGATATCGAGTTTGAGAAAATCGCTAAAGCCGATGATCGCGTTCAGAGGCGTACGCAATTCGTGGCTCATGGAGGCGAGGAATTGCGATTTGGCCTCGTTTGCCTGTTCCGCATCTTTTTTCGCGCCTTGCAGTTCGCGGGTACGCTCTTGGACCAGTTGCTCCAGGCCGCTGTAGGCGTCCGCCAGTTTGTCGCGCGCGGCTTGGCGCTCGCGGATGCCACGGATGCCGCGCATGTGCCATGCCGTCAAACCGATCACACCCAACAGCCACGTCAACCCGTGGGACAGGGCGTTGCCGCCCAAAATCTGCTGCAGGCGTTCGTGATACGGCGCCATCGGCACCGTGATGCCCACACCGCCCAACACGTCGCCGACCTCATAGCCTTGGATGGCGTGACATTTCAAGCACCGCTTGTTGGCCACCATCGGGCGGATCAAACGGTAGTGCTCCACGCCGTTCTCCACTGTGATTTCGGCGTATTCGCGCGCACCCCCCTCGAACGCTTCGATCGCCTTTTCTTCCCAGGCATCCGCTTCGTTTTCGGGGTTGAGCGGCGTGGTGCTCACCAGGCGGCCTTGCACGCCGTAAAGCTCCGCGTATTCATCCATGATCTGGCGCAACATGGTGGCGGGATTGACCAGCGTCAACAGTCGGCCGGATTCGGTGACCACATCGCGTTCGGGAAGGTGTTCCAGGTAGGGGCTCGGCCTCACGTCGCCCTCGGCGAGCATGTACACTCCGCCGTGATTGGCCGACCACACGCGTAGCGATTGATCCTTGTTGAATGCGTTGATGGCATCGAGCCGCGCGGTCTGGTTGGAATACGACTCGGCCAAGCGGTTGTTCCACAGGAACAGGCCGCCGACCGCCACCGTCCATATGAACGCCAGCATCACGGTGCCGAATGTGCGGTGTCTAATCTCAGCGTTTTCCATCACGCTCGCCCCGCAAATCACTCTGATGGAGCCCCCCCCATCTCATTCATACAGTAATGTGATTTCTGGCCGCGCTCAACGGTTACATTAGTTTTATGTCATACACCGTGCATGTATTTCATCGCAGATGCGCCGGACTTAAAGCGGTCAACGGAACAACCGGCGGCCATACGGCCGCCTAGGACACCCGCCACATCGCCGCGTACCTCGAAACCCGACATGAAAAATGCCCATTTGTTTTTATGATACGACCGCGCTTTTGTATTCCAGCTTCGGCTCCAATGGACGTATTCTCTCAGCATCGACACTTCCACCGCCACACCGACGCCATACCCCCGATGACCCACCGCCACGCCCTGTTCGTCGTTTACATCCCCTCGCCCGAACGCCTCGCCGCCATCTTCGGCGACGACGCTGTCGCCCAGGCACTCGTCGATTTCGAGCATACGGCAAAAGCTTTCGCTGCACGGCTGCTCGCCCAACATGAGGTCATGGAACCTTTGCGCGACCTTGGCGGGGGGATGTGGGCGGCGGCTTTCCGCGTGGTGGATGGCGGCTTGCCCCGCGATGCCGGGGAAACCTGCGCAGCCATCGAGCTGGCGGGTCGCAAATCGGTGCATGAGATCACCACCCAGGTTTTCGGCGCAGGCAGCGCCCTACGGGTGGGCGCCGACCTGTGCGCATTCGCGGTGGACCCGGACGACTGGGCGGCTTTCTCTACCCAGCCCAAGCCCTGGCTTGCCGAGCGCCTGGAAAGCCATGAGCGTCCGAATTTCTGGCACCCCGACGTCAAGGCCAGTGATTTGATTTCGCTCATGCACCAACGCGCCGTGCGCACCGTGTTGCAGCCGATCGTCGATATGAACACCCGCGCCGTGCTCGGCTACGAAGCGCTCACGCGCGGCCCCGCCGGATCGCCGTTAGAGCGCCCCGATGTGTTGTTCGACGCCGCCCACGCCTTTGGCTTGAGTGAGGATATGGAGCTTCTGTGTGCCGAATTGGCGCTGGAACGCACTGAAGGGTGCGTGCCCGACGGCCGGTTCCTGACCATCAATCTCGGGCCCAAAGCGCTTGCCCGTGCCGCAAACGAACTGCCGTTGGCGGGGCGCTCGGAGGTGCTGTTCGAACTGACCGAGCACATGCCGCTCAATGAGGCCGAAGGCCTGGCCGGCGCGGTCGAAGGATTGCGCGCACACGGCGTCGGCTTAGCGCTCGACGACACCGGATGCGGGTTCGCCGACATGGACACCGCACGCATCCTCAAGCCCGACATCGTCAAGCTGTGCATCACCGTGGTGCGCAACGCCGACCAGGGCGGGCCGTTCTTATCCGCCATCCGCGACACCACCCAGGCGCTGCACGACCTGGGTTTGCGGGTGCTGGCCGAAGGCGTCGAGACCGAAGACCAGCACGCAGCGCTGGCCGGGTGCGCCATCGAACTGGCGCAGGGCTGGCTCTACGCCCGCCCCGCCCCGGTGGATGAGGTGTTGGGCTAGGCTGTCGTCTCTCCGCTTTATACCCATAAAGCGACACGCTATGGTTCTAGCGCACAGGTTTTGAAAGGCCGAACTATGGTTGATACTTCGCCATCCACCACCCCCAGAACCTTGGCTTTCATCGGTTGCCGGCTGTTGGCCCTTTATGTGTTGTACCAGGGTTTACAAACTATGGTGTTTTCCGGCGTCACACTCTGGAACAGAGAGCCCGGAGCCGTATCGGATGTGATTGTGCATGTCATGACTCTGCAAATCATCTTTTATGGGAGCATGTTCGTGTTGTTCTGGTTCGGAGCAAAATCGTTATCGACCCGCGTGGCCCCTATTCACGAGACGGCACAATCCCCACACATCACGCCCCTGGCTCATCTTCTCGTTGCCGTTGCCGGGCTGGTTTTTGTACTCAGCGGGCTAGCGCAAACGCCCTCAATCTCTGCCGGGTGGCTCGATGGCACGCCGCGCTCCCTTGAGCACACTCTCACTGCGCTCAGTAAAATCATCGTTGGAATGGCCGTGATTTTGGGCCGCGAACGCATCGCGGACTTTATGCAAAAAGCCCGAACGGTTTAATGCCCGCTTACCCTTCCGCCTCGGCCTTGCGGGCTTCGCGTTTGCGCTCGTGCGGGTCGAGGTGGCGTTTCCTGAGCCGCACATTTTCCGGCGTGACTTCCACCAGCTCGTCGTCCTGGATGTAGGCGATGGCTTGTTCCAGGCTCATGCGCCTGGGCGGGGTCAGGCGCACGGCATCATCGGTGCCTGAGGCGCGCACGTTGGTGAGCTGCTTGGCCTTCATCGGGTTGACTTCCAGATCGCCGGGGCGCGAATGCTCCCCGATGATCATGCCTTCGTAGACCTTCACCTGGCTGCCGATGAACAGGGGCCCGCGCCCTTCCAGGTTCTGCAGCGCATAGGCCACCGTCTGGCCCGGTGCGTTGGAGATCAGCACCCCGTTGCGCCGTCCCGGAAGCTTGCCTTGATAGGCCGTGTAGCCGTGGAACACGCGGGACATGATACCGGTGCCGCGCGTCTCGGTGAGGAACTCGCCCAAGTAGCCGATCATGCCGCGCGCGGGTACGTGGAAGACGAGGCGCGTTTTGCCCGCACCCGACGGCTTCATTTCGCGCATGATGCCTTTGCGCAGGTTCAAGGCTTCGACCACGATACCGGAAAATTCCTCGTCCACATCGACGGTGACTTCTTCCAGCGGCTCTTCGCGCTCGCCCTGTTCGTTTTCACGCACCAGCACGCGCGGGCGCGAAATGGTCAGCTCGAAGCCTTCGCGGCGCATGGTTTCGATCAAAACGCCCAACTGCAACTCGCCCCGGCCCGCGACTTCGAAGCTGTCCTTGCCCTCCGATTCGGTGACGCGCAACGCCACATTGCCCTCGGCTTCGGCCAGCAGGCGGTCGCGGATCATACGCGAGGTGACCTTGGAGCCCTCGGTCCCCGCCAGCGGCGAATCATTGACGGAAAACGTCATCGCCAGGGTCGGCGGGTCCACCGGCTGGGCGGTCAACGGTTCTTCGACGCTAACGTCGCACAGCGTGTCCGCCACGGTGGCCTGGGTCAGGCCCGCGATGGCGACCAGATCACCGGCGTGCACTTCGTCCGCAGGCACCCGCTCGAGCCCCCGGAACGCCAGCAATTTGGTGATGCGCGCCTGCTCGATCACCTCGCCATCCCGGTTCATGGCCTTGACGGTCATGTTCGGTTTGACCACCCCGGTCTCGACGCGGCCCGTGAGCACGCGGCCCAGAAAGTTGTCGCTTTCCAGTGTGGTGGCAAGCATGGAAAACGGCGCGTCCTCCACGACTTTATGGGGTTGGGGCACATGCTCCAAGATGGTGTCGAAAATCACGTGCATGTCGTCTTGCGGCCCGTCGGGCTCCGTTGCCGCCCAGCCGTTCTTGGCCGATGCGAAAATGGTCGGGAAGTCCAACTGCTCTTCGGTGGCGTCCATGGCGGAGAACAGATCGAAGATTTCGTCCTGGACTTCGAACGCGCGCTGTTCGGGCTTGTCCACCTTATTGACCACGACGATGGGTTTGAGGCCGAGCTTCAAGGCCTTGCCGGTGACGAACTTGGTCTGCGGCATGGCCCCTTCGGCGGCGTCCACCAACAACAACACGCCGTCGACCATACTTAGGATACGTTCTACCTCACCGCCGAAGTCGGCGTGGCCGGGCGTATCGACGATGTTGATGCGCGTGTCCTTCCATTCCACCGAAGTCGGCTTGGCGGTGATGGTGATGCCGCGTTCGCGCTCCAGCTCGCCGGAATCCATAGCACGCTCTGCGACTTGCTGGTTTTCGCGGAACGAACCGGACTGTTTGAGCAGAACGTCGACCAGGGTGGTCTTGCCGTGGTCGACGTGGGCGATGATCGCGATGTTGCGAAGGTCCATTTTCGGGGGTTTGCCTTTGCTTTGATCGTCACCCCCGCGTAGGCGGGGGTCCATACGGTGAGGGCGCTGGATTCCCGCCTTCGCGGGAATGACGAGGTTTATGATTATCCGAGTTTTTGCGCCACCACTTCATTCAACGGCGTCTCGGGACGCGCGCCGAAGTGCGCGATGATCGACGCCGCGCAGATGCCGCCAAGGCGCGCGCAATGCGTCAGATCGACCGCTTGGCCGCCCTCTTGGGGACGTGTGTAGCCATAGAGGAAACCGGCGGCGTAGGCATCGCCCGCGCCGGTGGTGTCCGCAACCTGCACGTCCGGCTCGGCGTCGACGATGTGAATTTCGTCGCCGCCCACCACCACCGAACCCTTGGCGCTGCGCGTCAATGCCGCGATTTTGCAATGCCCGCGCACATGCTGCAACGCCTCATCGAACGTTTCCACCTGATAAAGCGAGAGGATTTCGTCTTCGTTGGCGAACAGGATGTCAACGTGGTTTTCCACCAGGTCCCGGAAGCTGTCGCGATGGCGGTCCACGCAGAAGGGATCCGACAGAGACAACGAGACTTCGCGCCCCGCGTCGTGGGCCAGTTCGGCGGCCTTGACGAATGCCGCCTTGGCGTTGTCCTTGTCCCACAGATAGCCTTCCAGGTACGTGACCGCCGAGGCGCGCACCACGTCTTCGTCAACATCCGTCGGGCCCAACTCCACGCACGCGCCCAAATAGGTGTTCATGGTGCGCTCCGCATCCGGCGTCACATGGATCAGGCAGCGCGCGGTGGAGGCGCCGTCCGCCGCCGCGTCGGTGGGAAAGTGCACACCCAGCGCCTTGATGTCGTGGTGGAAGACCTTGCCCAGCTGGTCGTCACGCACCTTGCCGATGAACGCGCCGCGCCCACCCAAGCTCGCCAGGCCGGCGATGGTGTTGGCCGCCGAGCCGCCGGAACATTCGATGCCCGCGCCCATGTCGTCGTAGAGCCGGTCCGCGGCGTCCGCGTCGATCAGCGCCATGGTGCCCTTGGTCATGGCGTGGCGGGTCAGGAAGTCATCGTCCTCGTGGCTCAAAACGTCGACGATGGCATTGCCGATTCCCACCACGTCATAGCGCGCGCCAGCCTTATCCGTCGTCATGCCCGGTCTCCTCAAAATCGAAAGAATCCCCCGAATCGGGAGCTTGAATTGGCGCGCAGTATAGCCGGGAATACCGGGGCGTCCAGCGTCGCGACACCGGTCCCGAATTTGGATGCTGGACACTGCGGCTTATGCGGGTAGAGTTTGGGCTATGACCACCACCATGACACACCTGCCCAAGCTCTCATTCGACCCCACCTCGGGGGGCGTTTTCGATTCTTCTTCGGGTGTCACGTCACCATACGAAACGATCAATCATGGTTATTCTGTCGATGAGCACATTGGCTGTCTCAAACGCATCGACAATACACGTCAAGGAGAGCCGTATTTTTTCCATCAGCCTTGGGAGAAAATTCGAAAACTTTACCGGGATCTGGGCGACATGGACGCGGTGCGCGAGATCAACTGGGCTTACGACCAAGCCAAGGCCCGGTTTGATTACGAGACCGCCAAGGGCTTCAAAAAGCCGTTGATCGGCGTTCGCAATTTTTTCTACGACCGGCTGGCCGGGCATGGACACAAGCTGTTTCGCGTGGTGCCGTGGATTTTGGGCACCATGGTGGCGTTTTTGCTGTGGTCGGGGTTCGCCTATCACCAAGGCTCCATCGTGCCGACCAACCCACGGGTGTACATGAACACGTGTTACCTCAACCCCGAAACGCCGTGCGACGGCTGGAAGCTCGACCCCCGCGGCGACCGGTTGCTGCAAATTCCCAACGGCTATCCGGCCTTCCACCCGATCTTGTATACGCTGGACACCTTTATCCCGTTTGCGAGCCTGCACCAGCAAGCGTATTGGACCGTGACCGACCGTGGACCGTGGGGGGAATGGACGCGGCTGATCTTTTCCATTTTCATCGGGCTCGGCGGCGTTTTGTCGGCAATTTTCGCCGCCGCGATGTTAAGTCTGATTCGCAAAGACTGACAAAAAACCGGGCGGATGCACAGCCCTTGCGAAAGTCCGGTTTCGGGCTATCTTTGTCGCACCACTGATTTCCGGGGACTGCATTTCATGGGCCGCATCATATCCGCCTTCGTCAAAGCGTTCGGACAACTCACGGATCCCAAGACGCGAGGCGTCATCTGGGCGTCGGTGGGGTGGTCGGCGCTGATTTTCGCCGGGTTGTTTTTCGCACTGTTCGTGGTGTTGAAGGTCACCACCTTCGTTACCATCGGGCCCTTGGAAATGCTGTTCGACGTGGTCACCTTCCTGGGCGCGCCGGTGCTGGCGTATTTCCTGTTCCCCGCCGTGGTCACCGCCATCGGCTCGTTGTTTCTCGACAACGTAGTCGAAGCGGTGGAGGCGCGCCACTATCCGGACCGCCCGGTGGCGCCGGGCTTGTCAGTGATCGAAGGCCTTTTACCCGCGCTCAAATTTTTGGGCGTGACCGTGGGCTTGAACCTGCTCGCCCTGCCGCTGTTGCTGATCCCGCCCCTGTTTCCGTTCGTGTTCTACGCGCTCAACGGCTATTTGCTCAGCCGGGAGTATTTCGAGCTGGTGGCATTGCGCCGCCTCAGCACCCCGGACGCGCGCGCCATGCGGCTGCGCTGGCGCACGCCGCTGTTCATCGCGGGCGTGGGCTTCACTTTCATGCTGACCGTGCCGTTCTTGAACCTGATCGCGCCGGTGCTCGCCACCGCGGCGATGGTGCACCTGTTCGAGGCGTGGCGCGCGCGCGACAAAGACATGGTGGTCGAAAAACCCGCGCGTTCCGGCGCTGGCGCTGTTATTCTGGCCGGTGACAAAACCCCGCCCACCAAAACCTGAATTCGAGACCGAGCCCGAATGACCCGCCCCCTTCTTTTGATCCTTCCGGC
This sequence comes from Magnetovibrio sp., assembly GCA_028281525.1. Taxonomy (GTDB): domain Bacteria; phylum Pseudomonadota; class Alphaproteobacteria; order Rhodospirillales; family Magnetovibrionaceae; genus Magnetovibrio. The sequence goes on along the minus strand of JANQJR010000069.1, from coordinate 58,423 downwards.
TTTGTTGCTGGCCGCCTGCGGCGCGCCGTCCCCGGAGCATCCCGTGATCACGCCCGAGACCGTCAGCACCGAGACCGCGCCCCCTGCCCCTCCGCCCAAACCGAAGATCAGCGGAACGCAGCTGTTGGGCCAAAACGGTGCGTGGGTCACGGCCAAGCTGGGCGCGCCCGCGTTCGTGCGCACGGAAAAAACCGCCAACATCTGGCAGTATAAGAACGGTATGTGCGTGTTGAATCTGTTCCTTTACGTCGAACAGGACCCCGCACCGCGCGTCTTGCACTTCGACGCGCGCGACGCCGAAGGCCGCAACACCGACCGCGAAATCTGCCTCGCGTCTCTTCAGGACTAGAATCCAGATTCTAAAGCCCGGACGCTCAAACCGGCAGCCCCATTATCCCGGACGGTGTTTTTTCAACAGCTCGACCATTTCCAGGTCCAAATCGATCAGTTCGTCCAGGTATTCCTTCGGCAACACCCCCGCGATGTTGGGAATCTTGCCGCTGCGAATGCGGTCTTGAAACCGCGTTTCCGTATATTTCAAGACGTTACGGAAAAAAGCATGATTTTCATGATGCTTTTCGATATGCGCGGCAACGTCCGGATCGTCGCGATAACTGTCCAGCAGGCTTTCTTCCAGTTCGAAATGCGTGGTGATGACCTCCGCCAAACGCTGAAACAGCTTGTAGACCTCGCCGAAAGGCAGGCCCCCTTCGATCGCGTGTTCCATCGATTGGGACAGTTCGGCGATTTCTTGATGGGCGTCGTCGATTTCGTTTTGACCGGTGAAGACGTCCTTATTCACGGAAAATGCAGTCATGGCCATTCCCCTCTTGTTCGTCAGCCCGTGATGGGGTGGGGTTTTGAGCATGGTTTATTCTACAACATTTTCTTGTTTTTAACGAGCGCAAACGAACCTTAAGCACTGCATATTAAAGGGTATGTCATAAAAAATACAACTTTTAAGATACTGTGGAGTTTTGTCCTTGACCCCGCACAGGTTCCACCCGCGAAGCGGCACACAGACCGCGCCGCGCGCAACATATAAATCAAAATGCCTGATTGTTGGCCCTATATGGTTTTGCTTTTAAACCCGCAAAGGTCACGAACCAAGCAAACCGGACAATCCGGCTTGCGGGCCTTGCACACGTAGCGCCCGTGCAAGATGAGCCAGTGGTGCGCATGCACCATGAATTCATCCGGCACGGCTTTGAGCAGTTTCTTTTCCACCGCCAACGGCGTTTTGCCCGGCGCCAGGCCGGTGCGGTTGGAAACGCGGAAAATGTGGGTGTCCACCGCCATGGTGGGCTCGCCCCAACACACATTGAGCACCACATTGGCGGTCTTACGTCCGACGCCGGGCAGTTTTTCGAGTTGGGCGCGATCACGCGGCACCTCGCCACCGTATTCATCGATGAGCATCCGGCTCATGGCTATCACGTTCTTGGCCTTGTTGTTGTAAAGCCCGATGGTCTTGATCAAGTCCTTGAGCCCGCCCAGGCCGAGTTTGAGCATCTTCTGCGGCGCATCAGCGATTTTGAACAGCTTTTCGGTGGCCCTGTTGACGCCCACGTCGGTGGCCTGGGCCGACAGCGACACCGCCACCACCAGGGTATAGGGATTGGTCCAGTTCAGCTCCGACTTGGGTTCGGGATTGCCCGTGCGGAGCCGCGTGAAAAATTCTTGAACATCGGCTTTTTTCATGAGCGCGAGACTAGAGCAAGAACCGGGTGGGGTCCAAGCCTAGATCGCGTTACGCTGTGAACATGAGCAAAGACCAGACCCAAGATTATGAGCGCATCGCCAAGGCCATCCACTTCATCGCAGCGAATCGCCTGGAGCAGCCGGACTTGAACGCCGTGGCGGTGGAGGTGGGCCTCAGCCCACATCACTTCCAGCGCCTGTTCACCCGCTGGGCCGGGGTCAGCCCGAAGAAGTTCTTAGGCTTTCTGACCCTCAGCCACGCACGCGCCATGTTGGCGGCAGACCAAAGCGTGCTGGATACGGCTCTGGATGCCGGCCTATCGGGCCCGTCCAGGCTGCACGATCTGTTCACCTCGCTCACCGCCATGACGCCCGGCGAATACAAAGGCGGCGGCCAGGGGCTCGAAATCACCTACCGCGTCGAAGACACCCCCTTCGGCCCCGCAGTGGTGATGGCGACGCCACGCGGAATTTGCGGTGTGGAATTTTTGCAACCCGGCGAAGACGCCGGAGCCCTGGTGCACACCCGTTGGCCCGGCGCGAACATCCGTCCCGGCACGCACGAAGGCGTGCTGCATCGGCTGTTCGGCGCGGAACCAAAAACAACCCCCCCGATCAAACTGCACCTCAAGGGCACGCCCTTTCAAATCCAGGTGTGGGAAGCCCTGTTGAAGATTCCCGCCGGGCATGTCAGCACCTACAAACGCATCGCCGAACATTTAGGGAGGTCCACGGCATCCCGCGCGGTGGGCGGGGCGGTGGGCGCGAATCCGGTGGGCGTCTTGATCCCATGCCATCGGGTGATCAAGGAATCGGGTGTGGTCGAGGGCTATCGCTGGGGGTCTGAGCGCAAACGCGCGCTGCTGGGCTGGGAAAGCGCACACCAAGAGGCGTGGAGGGCGGAACGCCCGACAGGGACCATATAGAATGACGGCGGAGTGAATGATTTCCGGCTGGAAATTTCGCGCAAAATTTTCCACATACATAGATTATGCGCACCATCGACATTACCGAGCGCCAAGAAGAACACGGCAACCTTCAGGCTTTCATGATGACGTTACGCCCCCGGCGCAGCGCCGACCCGCGCGTGGCCTACGGCTTTTGCGCGGTGCTGGGCGTGGTGTGGCTCATGGCGGGCGCGATGATCGCCAGCTTCGGCGGCTGGCCGGTGCTGGGCTTTTTCGGCGCGGAGTTCATCTTCATCGCCGGGATGATTTACATCTTCCTGCGCCGCACGGAGGTTGTCGAAACCGTGGAGATCACAGCGGAAACCGTGCACGTGACCCGCCGCGATCCACGCGGCCGGGAAGACAAGGCCTTCCCCGCCTATTGGACGCAGGTGCACTTCGACGGATCGCCTACGGAAAACGCCACGCTGGAAATCCGCAGCCACGGCGAAAGAGTCGAAATCGGGCGGTTCCTGTCAGCCAGCGAAAAGGACCGCACGGCGCTGAAAATCGCGGACGTTCTGCAGCGTCTCCGCACGGCCGCACCAAGATAAATATAGCTTGCGATTATAGGGGGATGGTATGGCTACGATCAGAGGATACATCGCCGCGAGCGTGGACGGCTTCATCACCGATAAGGCCGGCGACGTCGCTTGGCTGGAGCCGTTCAACGATACGGATTTCGGCTACGATCGGTTCATTCAAGAAGTCGGTACCGTGGTTCTGGGTCGCAAAACCTACAACCAATCGCGAAACCTCAGCCCCGATTGGGCATACCCCGGCAAACGCGGCATCGTCGTGACGTCGCACCCCTTAGATGATGCGCCTGACGGCGTGAGCGCCTGGTCAAACAGCATCGCCGCCCTGGCCGATCACATGCGGGAACTCGACGGTGGAGACGTGTGGGTGGTCGGCGGTGCGCAGTTGCAATCAGCCCTGTTCGATCTGAACGCCATCGACCGTTTGGAGCTGTTCATCATTCCGGTTTTGCTAGGCGGTGGGGTGCCGTTGTTTGCCGAACTCAAGGATTCTCAACACCTCAAACTTGAAGCCACGGAAAGTTATGAGAACGGCGTCGTGCGGCTCGATTATCGGCCGGGTCCAACATCCGGATAACCGGTTTATGCTTTCTCGGGGAGCACGCCGACTTCGCGCAAACGCGCCTTGAAGCCCTTCATCACGGGCCTGGAAATCTGCGTTTCGGCCAACACCCGCAATTCGTAGATTTCCATTTTTTTGGATGCGTTGAGATTTTCGCGCGCTTGCGCGATGGTTTGGCGCAGACTGAAATCCAGCACTTCGCCGGGCCGGGCTTTAAGCGCGTCGTAAAGCGCCGCCATGATCTCTTTTTCGTCCGGCGCCATTTTGCATTTGCCGTCGAGAATCTTAAGCATCACCGCCGTGGCGCAGTCCACTTCGATGGGCCGAAAGTCGGGCAAAGGCGAAGGCAGTCCGGTCATTTAGAACCCCAACACGTCCTTCATGGAATAGATGCCCGGCTGCTGCGAACAACCCCACATGGCCGCGCGCAAAAGAGGCGTGGAGGGCCGCAGGCCCGACAGGGAAACAAACAAGCGGTGCGCGGACACCATCAGAACCCCAGAACGTCCTTCATGGAATAGATGCCCGGCTGCTGCGAACAACCCCACATGGCGGCGCGCACCGCACCGCCCGCGAAAATCTCACGGCTCGCGGCCTTGTGCGCAATTTCGACACGCTCGCCGGGGCCGGCGTAGATCACCGTGTGATCGCCCACCACGTCGCCGCCACGCAAGGTGGCGATGCCGATTTCACCCTTTGGGCGCGCGCCGATAATGCCGTCGCGCGCCTTGCACGCCACATCGTCGAGCTTCACGCCACGTCCACTTGCAGCGGCGTGGCCCAACGCCAAGGCGGTGCCCGACGGCGCATCGACCTTGTGGTGATGGTGCATGTCCAAAATTTCGATGTCGTAGATGTCCGGCAGGACCGACGCGGCCTTTTCCACCAACCCCAAAAGCACGTTCACGCCAACGGAAAAATTGGCCGCCTGAATGATGGGCGCGTTCGCGGCGGCCGCGCCGATGGCGGCCTGGTGCTCCGCATCCAATCCGGTGGTGCCGATCACCAACACCGTACCGGTTTCACCCGCCAGCACGGCATGCGCGGCGGTGGCGGTGGGCACGGTGAAATCGATGATTGCATCAGACGTATCGAACAGCGCGCGGGGATCGGACGTCAACGCCACGCCTGCGGCTTCCCCACCGGCCAAACGCCCCAAATCCGCACCCATTTCCGAATGGTCGGCGGCTTCCACGCCGCCCGCCAGCGCTGCGCCCTCGGCCGCCTGAACGGCGGCGATCAACATGCGTCCCATGCGCCCGGCGGCGCCGACAATTCCGATTTTCATAGGCCTGTGTCCGTCGTTTAGTCGTACGAAATCAACGAAGCACAGCTTTAACACCAAGCCCTCGAAAAGACCAGAGCAACGCTGAACGTCACAGCCATAGGTCATAAGATCGGCATATGTTCGCCATGTGAGAGTACACATCTCATGATTTATAAGCTATGACACACATGAATCATAACGTGTATACCAGAATGGGGACATTTCAATGAAACGGGTAACAAAACAAGAATTGATCCGTGCCGCCTTCCACGGCATGCATACCGCCGAGCGAAAGTTCAGCAAAATGACCGCCAACACACTACACTTCTGCCGCGCTCCGGAATATCTGCTGACCGTCAGCGTTGCGGAAAAACTGGGCAACACCGCCCCCAACCACCTGACATGGCTGGAATTCCAGCTCAGTCAGGCGCGTTCGGCCGCACGCGGCCACCAGCCTCTGTCCGCACAGCGTGCGGACCGGGAACGCTGCGACATCGTGATGTGCTGGGCGACCAGCAAGGAACCCCGCGCCGCGTTTGAAATCAAGCGCGACGTGCAGCATTTCAGCAAAATCAAGCCGGATGTGGAACGCATCATGAGTTTGTTGAACGGAGGCGTGGATGGCAACACGCTGCAATTCGGCGCGGTGATGTTCAGCACCATGGCCGAAAGCCTGCATGGCCAAAAAGTGATCCGCGACCGGGTCCATGATTTCCGCGAACGCCTTGACGGCTGGCACGCCGCCTACGGCAATGGCAACCGCCGTCTCAACATCATTTCCGGGGGGATCAAGAAACGTCGTGCGGGGGATTACTGGGCGCCGCTGGCGCTGGTCGCGGAACGCATCCAGCCGTACAAATGGTAATTCGGTCGCGGACTGTGAAGGACTGGGGGCTTGGGGGCCTCTACCACATGTTGTGGGCCCAGCCCTTCAAATCTTGTCAAAGTTCGTTAACCTTGGAGAAAAGCCGCCGGATTCGGGGACGTGCTTGCGCTCGTTCTTTCGTTTCTTTCGATACGTGAATTTATCATCGGCACGAACGCACCTATCATAAATGCTGCACATCCCGCCGCCTTAAACGGAGCCGTATCATGAGCGAAGATTTTCCCAGCATGATTTCCCACGTGTCCATCGGCGTTGCAAATTTCGAACGTGCGATTGCTTTTTATGACGCAGTCCTAGCCACGCTCGGCTGCACGCGCATGCATTCTCATCCCACCGCTGCGGTTTACGGGCGGACGTTTCCGGAATTTTGGATGCAAATCCCCATCGACGGAAAGCCCGCCGGCGTCGGCAACGGCACGCACTTCGGTTTTTTTGCACGCTCCCGCGATGAAGTGCAGGCTTTTTGGGACGCTGCGCTGAAAGCCGGAGCGACCCCCGATGGCGAACCCGGCCCGCGCGAAGACTACGGACCACAGTATTTCGGCTGTTTCGTGCGTGACCTGGACGGTCACAAAATCGAAGCGACCTACTGGGATGCACAGCAAGATGGGAGTTCATAGCGTTCGTTCAAGTGGTGGGGTGTCCATCGAACTGTTCAGCATCGTCACAGATTTGATGCCACGACGGTTTTTCGGAGATGAATTCGTGGAATCGATTTGTGATCGATAATTCATTGTCGATGGCGTTCGCCGCAATGGGAAAGCTATCGGCCTCAGAAAGAATTTCGCCGAGCGACGTGCCGCAAATCTTGCAAAAGCATCGTCCGTATTGATATGGCGGCGTCGGCTCGAAGAGCTGGATATGTTCGCGTCCTTGAACCCATTTCAGGTCTTCTTTCTTGACGAAGATGAAGGTGCTCGCACCGACCTTGCGGCATCTCGTGCAATGACAGGTCCCCATCATCGACGGTTCGGCCAATAGCTCGAATTTGACGGCTCCACAACAACAGCTACCATTCAACATCCAGCGATGCCCCCCTGTGCACAAAGCAAACAACAGGATAGAACATTACATGAACATTCGGTTGCCGACAACACCGAAATCGGCACTTGCCAACGGTTCAGCGCCAGCTATTTGGAGATACGAACGTTAGGGGCCCGGACCCTAGTTGTTCAGGTCTTCCCAGATTTCCTTGACCTTGGAGAAAAAGCCGCCGGATTCGGGGGAGTGCTTTTGCGCGTCCCCGCCCGCTTCGCGGAACTCCTCCATCAGCTCCTTCTGGCGCTTGGTCAGGTTGACCGGGGTTTCCACGCCAAGCTCCACGAACATATCGCCGCGCGAGCTGGAGCGCAGCACGCTCATGCCCTTGCCGCGAAGCCGGAACTGCTGGGCATTCTGGGTGCCGGCGGGAATGTTGATGCGCGCGCGAGAGCCGTCCACGGTGGGCACCTCGACAGAACCGCCCAGCGCCGCGGTGGTCATCGGCACCGGCACGCGCACGTAGATGTTCGCGCCTTCGCGCTGAAAGATGCGGTGTGGACGGATGCTCAGAAAGATATAGAGATCGCCCGTCGGCGCGCCGCGCAAACCGGCTTCGCCTTCGCCCGAGAGGCGAATGCGCGTGCCATCCTCGACGCCTGCGGGGATGTTCACGGACAAGGTTTTATCCTTGTGCACACGCCCGGTGCCGGAACACGCGCGGCACGGGTCCTTGATAACCTTGCCCAGACCGTGACAACTGGGACAGGTCCGTTCGACGGTGAAAAAACCCTGTTGGGAGCGGATGCGCCCATGTCCCCCGCAGGTCGAACAGGTGACCGGCTCGGTCCCCGGTTTTGCGCCGGAACCGTGGCAGGTGTCGCACACCACCGAACCCGGCACGCGGATTTCCGTGGATTTCCCGGTGAACGCATCTTCCAGCGTGATATCCATGTTGAAGCGCAGGTCCGAACCCCGGCCGGATTGCTCCTGACCGCCGCGCCCGCGCCCACCGCCGAAGCCGCCGCCGCCGAACATTTCTTCGAAGATATCGGCAAAACCGCCACCGAAACCACCTTCGAAACCGCCGCCGAAACCGCCCGGGCCGCCGGGGCCGCCCTGTTCGAACGCGGCGTGACCGAAACGGTCGTAAGCCGCGCGCTTTTCGTCGTCCTTCAGAACTTCGTAAGCTTCGTTCGCGTCCTTGAACTTTTGCTCGGCCGCCTTGTCATCCGGATTGCGGTCCGGATGGTATTGCATGGCAAGCTTGCGGTACGCCTTTTTGATCTCGTCGGCGTCCGCGCCTTTCGAAACCCCAAGCAGTTCGTAATAATCCTGCTTCGCCATGGCTCAAACCTTCCCTGCCTGAGAACGCATCCGGCGGACCCCCATACGCGGGCGTCCGCCGTCGGTGCGTGCGTCAGGCGAACCGTGCCTTACTTCTTGTCCTGATCCGGATCGACTTCTTCGAAGTCGGCATCGACCACGTTGTCGTCCGCAGGCGCATCAGCGCCGGCGTCTGGCGCACCTTCCGGGGCCGCGCCCGCAGCCGCTTCCGCTTGGCTGTCTTTGTACATGGCTTCGCCCAGCTTCATGGCGGCCTGCATCAGAGCCTCAGACTTGGCCTTGATGGCCTCGGCGTCGGCATTTTCGTCTTCCAGGATATCCTTGGTTTCCTGGATCGCGGCCTCAATCGCGGCCTTATCGTCCGCGCCGACCTTGTCGCCGTATTCCTTGACGTTCTTTTCGGTGTCGTGAACCAGGCTTTCGGCGTGGTTCTTGGCGTCCACCAAATCGCGGCGTTTCTTGTCGTCTTCGGCATGGCTTTCGGCGTCTTGGACCATCTGTTCGATGTCGACATCCGACAAACCGCCGGAGGCCTGGATCGAAACCTGCTGTTCCTTGCCGGTGGCCTTGTCCTTGGCCGAAACGTTGACGATGCCGTTGGCGTCGATGTCGAAGGTGACTTCGATTTGCGGCATGCCACGCGGCGCCGGCGGGATCCCCACCAGGTCGAACTGGCCCAAGATCTTGTTGTCGGCGGCCATTTCGCGTTCGCCCTGGAACACGCGGATGGTCACGGCGGTCTGGTTGTCCTCCGCGGTGGAGAACACCTGGGCCTTGCGCGTCGGGATCGTAGTGTTGCGGTCGATCAAGCGGGTGAACACGCCGCCCAGCGTTTCAATGCCCAGCGAAAGGGGCGTGACGTCCAAGAGCAGCACATCTTTGACTTCGCCCTTCAAGACGCCGCCCTGAATGGCCGCGCCGATGGCGACGACTTCATCCGGGTTCACGCCCTTGTGCGGGTCGCGCCCGAAAATGTCTTTGACCGTTTCCTGAACCTTGGGCATGCGGGTCATGCCGCCGACCAGGATCACTTCGTCAATCTCGGACGCCTTGAGCCCGGCGTCCTTGAGCGCCGCTTCGCACGGCTGAACGGTGCGCTTGATCAGATCGTCGACCAGACTTTCCAGCTTGGCGCGGGTCATCTTGACGTTCAAGTGCTTCGGCCCGGATGCGTCGGCGGTGATGAACGGCAGGTTGACTTCCGTCTGGGTCGCGCTGGACAGCTCGATCTTGGCTTTTTCAGCGGATTCCTTGAGGCGCTGCAGGGCCAGGCGGTCTTCGCGCAGGTCGATGCCGTTTTCCTTTTTGAATTCTTCGGCCAGGTATTCGACGATCGCATGATCGAAGTCTTCACCGCCCAGGAAGGTGTCGCCGTTGGTGGACTTCACCTCGAACACACCGTCGCCGATTTCCAGAATGGAAATATCGAACGTGCCGCCGCCCAAGTCGTAAACGGCGACCGTGCCGCCTTCGCGCTTTTCCAGGCCATAGGCCAACGCCGCCGCGGTCGGTTCGTTGATGATGCGCAGCACTTCCAGGCCTGCGATCTTGCCCGCGTCCTTGGTGGCCTGACGCTGGCTGTCGTTGAAGTAGGCCGGAACCGTGATCACCGCCTGGGTGACGTCGCTGCCCAAATGGCTCTCGGCGGTTTCCTTCATTTTCTGCAAGATGAAGGCGGAGATTTGAGACGGACTGTATTTCTTGCCCTGGGCTTCGGTCCAGGCGTCGCCGTTGTCGCCTTCGACGATCTTATAAGGCACCAGGTCCTGGTCCTTGGCGGTCATGGGGTCGCTGAAACGCCGCCCGATCAAACGCTTGATGGCGAACAGCGTGTCTTCCGGGTTGGTGACGGCCTGACGTTTGGCGGGTTGACCCACCAGACGTTCGCCATCATCGGTGAACGCGACCATGGACGGCGTGGTGCGCGCGCCCTCGGCGTTTTCAATCACTTTGGGATCTGAACCGTCCATCAGGGACAGGCACGAGTTCGTGGTGCCCAAGTCGATGCCAATTACCTTGCTCATGTCTCTTCTCTCCGTCTTCGGCGGACGATCGCGGCCTCAAAACGCCTTTACATCGGGCCAAGCCCCGCTTTCGTCCCCTCGGGTCTGCAGTGGTGGAGGCTTCGGCCCCCGTTTCGAATTTTTAAACAGCGCGCGGTTTCGCACGCCGGGTGGTATATAAGCCCGTGTTTTTCGCCGTGCAACGCTTGAAATGGTGAAAAAGTGGGCTAAAAACGCGGTTTTCTAAGTTTCCTGGTCCACCTTCTGGCCGGGTTCGGCCTCGCCGGGCCCGTAAGCCTGTTGACCGCCTTCGGTCGGCGGTTCTTCCAGGGCTTGCTCGCCGGGCGCTTCGCCCGCTTCCCCGTTCGCCCCCCCGTCCACCTTGGGCCCGCCGGTGGCGACAATCACCTGGGCCGGGCGCAGCAAACGGCCTTGGATGGTGAAGCCTGAGCGCTGAACGCGCAGGATGGTGCCCTTGGGCACGTCCGGGTTCTCTTCCTGGCTAACCGCTTCGTGCAGGTTGTGGTCGAACGGTCCGTCGGTCTTGATCGGCTTGATGCCCTGGGCCTCGAACACGTTCAAAAGCTCTTTCATGGTCATGTCGATGCCGACGCACAGATTATCCAAACTCTGGTCGGCCTTGCGCGCTTCATCCGTGACGGCCATGGTCGCCATGTTCAGGAAATCGGCGACGCGCAGGATATCGCGGGCGAAATTGGTGACCGCGTATTTGCTGGCGTCGGTTTTTTCGCGCGCGGCGATGCGCCGGGTGTTTTCCGCATCCGCCATGGCGCGCAGCAGTTTGTCCTTGAGGTCGGTGACTTCCGCCTGCAACTCCTCGACGCCGAGGGTCGCATTCTCAGACGTATCGGCGCCCTCAACGGCGCCATCCAGTTCCGTCTCGGCGGCGGCGAGATCAATCTCACGCTCCATATCCATCTCGGCGTCGGCCTGGGCCGCAGCTTCGTGTTCCGGCGTTTCTTCGGCGGGAATTTCCGTTTCAGTAGTCATTTCTGAACTCGTCTTAATCCGTGTTGGGGAGGTATTTAGCCGATTTCGCCAAACAATCAAGCCGGAGAATGCTCTAATTCAGGTAAACCGCCTCGCTTAACCGACGAAACTACCCGATGAGACGACCCACCAGCTTGGCGGTGTAATCGACCATCGGAATGATGCGCGCGTAGTTCATGCGCGTCGGCCCGATCACACCGATGGTGCCGATGATGCGCTCCTGAGAGTCGTGATAGGGACCAACGATCAGCGAACACCCCGACATGCCGAACAGGTTGTTTTCCGCACCGATGAAGATTTGCACGCCGTCCGCCTGATCCGCGTTTTGGATCAGCTTGGCCATGGCCTCCTTGGTTTCCAGCGCCTCGAACAAGGCGCGGATATTTTCCAGATCGACCGCCGCGTCCATGTCCTCAAGCAAATTCGCCTGGCCGCGCACGATCAAGGAACCGCCCGCGCCGCTCTCAGTTTCCCCCGACCAAACCGCCAGGCCCTCTTTTACCACCTTGGCGGTGAGCGCGTCGAGCTCCGCCTGGTGCGAGATCAGTTCCGCCTGAATCGCACCCAAGGCGTCTTCCAAGGTGCGTCCCACCAACCGGGCGGAGAGGTAATTGGTCGCCTCCACCAAGGCGCTCGGCAGCACAGTCGGCGGAATTTCGATGATGCGGTTTTCCACCACGCCGTTTTCGGTCACCAGCACCACCAGGGCCCGGCCCGGGCTTAAGGACACGAACTCAATGTGTTTTAAAGGCGCTTGGCTTTTGGGCGCAACCACCAGACCGGTCAAATGCGACAGGCCCGACAGAGCCTGGGTGGCGTTTTCCAAGAGCCCTTCGATCGAGGTCCCGGACGCCTTGCACTCGCCTTCGATGGACTGGCGTTCTTCGGACGTTAAGTTGCCGACCTCCAAGATGCCGTCAACGAAAAATTTCAGACCCAGTTCCGTGGGCATGCGCCCGGCGGATGTGTGCGGTGCGAACAACAGCCCGGCGTCTTCCAAGTCCGCCATGACGTTGCGGATGGTGGCCGGCGAAATGTCCAGACCATCCTGGCGGCTCAGCGTGCGCGAGCCCACCGGCTCCCCGCTTTCCAGGTAACCGTCGACGATGCGCCGGAAAATTTCGCGCGACCGCGCGTTGAGTTCGGTGATCATGGCTGAAAGGTAATGAGCCAAAGATTTTCCGTCAATTGCGCGCTTGTCCTAACCCATTGAGGCGGCTAGCTTGGCGGGCATTCCATTTCTTGATGATTTAAGGACCTAACATTATGAGACCCAGTGGCCGCGCCTTGGATGAAATGCGCTCCGTGAGCCTGGAACCGGGCTTTGCCAAACACGCCGAAGGCTCCTGCCTGATTCGCTTCGGCGACACCCATGTTTTATGTGCGGCGACGCTGGAAGAACGCGTGCCGCCGTGGCTGCGCGGCCAGGGCCGGGGTTGGGTCACGGCGGAATACGGCATGCTGCCCCGCTCCACCACGTCGCGCACCGCCCGCGAAGCCGCACGCGGCAAACAGTCGGGCCGAACACAGGAAATTCAGCGCTTGATCGGACGCTCGCTACGCGCCGTAACCGATCTGGAAGCCATGGGCGAAATGCAGATTACGGTGGACTGCGACGTGATCCAGGCCGACGGCGGCACCCGCACCGCCTCCATCACCGGCGCTTACGTGGCGCTGCATTTGGCGCTGAGGAGCGCGGTGGAACGCGGCTTGATCGAATCGGTGCCCCTGGTCGACCAGGTCGCGGCGGTGAGCTGCGGGTTATACCAAGAACACGCCATTTTGGACTTGGATTATTTGGAGGATTCCGCCGCCGAAGCCGACACCAACTTCGTGCTTACCGGCGCGCAAGGTATCGTCGAAATTCAAGGCACGGCGGAAGATTATCCGTTCTCCGAGGACCAGTTTATGGAATTGATGCGCCTCGCCAAAAAAGGCGTGGGCGAGCTGGTCGAATTGCAACGCCAGGTATTGGACTTGGAATAACGCGATGCCGCACCCTGACGCACGCAAGTTTGAAAGCGGCAAGCTGGTGATCGCCAGTCACAATCCCGGCAAGGTGCGTGAGATTGCGGAGCTGCTGGAACCCTTCGGTGCGGAGGTGATCTCGGCGGGAGAACTTGGCCTGCCGGAGCCGGTGGAGGACGGCGAGACCTTCATCGCCAATGCAGAAATCAAAGCGCTGGCCGCGGCCAAAGCTTCCGGCTTGGTTGCCCTGGCGGATGATAGCGGGCTATGTGTACATGCGCTGGGGGGCGATCCCGGCGTCTATTCGGCGCGCTGGGCGGGCACGGAGAAGAATTTTTCCGTCGCCATGCAAAAGATCGAGGATGCTTTGCGCGAAGCGGGCGCCGAAGACCGCAGCGCGCACTTCGCCTGCGCGCTCACCCTGGCTTGGCCCGACGGGCACGCCGAGAGCTTCGAAGGCCAGGTGCAAGGCCGCATGGCTTGGCCGCCACGCGGCGAGAAGGGCTTTGGCTACGATCCCACCTTTATCCCCGACGGCCATGACATCACCTTCGCGGAGATGGAGCCCGCCGCCAAGCACGCCATGAGCCACCGCGCCCAAGCGTTCAAGCTGTTGGTGGAAGCCTGTTTCAGACCTGACGGCGGTTAATGTATCCCGTCTAGGCCCCGCAGCATCAAAGCCCCCGTTGGAGAGGCGCATGTGTGGCGGCCCCGTCACTGCGTCGGCAAAGTCAACGCGCAGGTGAAGATCAAATCCGCGCGTTTGGGGCCGCTTAAATACACCCTGCCGTCACCGCCGATTTTGGATATGTCGCTTTGAATGTCCTGTAACCCAGCCGCGTTGACTTGGCCATCTTTGACCAATTGCCGAATGGCGTAGCAGTCGGCCTCGTTTTCACGATCCGGGGAAAAGTTGCCCAGCGTGTGTCCCAACTGCTGGTGGGCGCATTCGTGCGCCATCCAAAACAGCCGGGTCGCGGGTTTGAACAGTGCAAGGGCGTTCGGATTGACGACAATTCTCAGGCCCTGCGCGCCGCCTCCGCGCGCCACCGCGACGTTGTTGAGCGTTTTGTCCAGGTAGACCGGCACTTGGGTGCCATCGTCCAGCACACAGGCGAAATCCCGCTCCGCCGCCGCCGCGAGCGCAGCGAGACCGACGGCGCACAGAACAAAAACGACAAATGTGACGATGCGCAAGCGCGGATACGGTTTCAAGTTGACCTCTGGCCTTCAATGCTTGAGCTTAGGACGCCCTCTCATACCAGTTGTGAGCAAAGGACCGCCCCATGGCCCATGACGACACAGAGACTTTGGCGCTGTATGTGCACTGGCCGTGGTGCCTGTCGAAATGCCCGTACTGCGACTTCAATTCCCATCAACTGGACGATGCCGGGCCCGATCAAGGGGCGTACCAGAGCGCCATTTTGCGCGACTTAAATCATTTCGCAGAAAAAACGAAAGGCCGGCTGCTCACCAGCATCTTCTTCGGCGGCGGTACGCCGAGCCTGGTCGATCCGGATACGATCCATACTGTCATCGAGGCCGCCGAGAACCATTGGGGTTTGGCAAAGGATATCGAAATCACTTTGGAAGCCAATCCCACATCCGCAGAATCGGCTAAGTTCCGCGCCTTTCGCAACGCTGGTATCAATCGCGTTTCCATCGGCATCCAAGCCCTGATCGACGAGGATTTGCAGGCCTTGGGGCGCGAACACACCAGCGGCGAAGCGGTGCGCGCACTGGACATCGCGGCCGCCATCTTTAACCGTTACACATTCGATTTGATCTACGCCCGCCCGGGCCAAGGCGTGGGCGCGTGGGCCGATGAGTTGGAACAGGCCCTGGAGCTGGCCGCCTCAGAAAACGGCGGGCACGTGTCGCTCTACCAACTGACTGTCGAGCCGGGCACGGCGTTCTTTCGCCAAAACATCGCCGAAGCAAACGAGGATCTGGCCGCGGATCTCTACCAATTGACCCAGGACCTCTGCGGGGAGGCCGGCATGCCGGCTTACGAGGTTTCCAATCACGCCCGCCCGGGCTGTGAGAGCCGCCACAACACCGCCTACTGGACAGGCCGCGACTACATCGGCATCGGCCCCGGCGCGCACGGCCGGGTCACGGCCGGGGGCGTCACCACCGCCACCCACCAAGTCGCCGATCCGGCCCGGTGGCTAGACGCGATCCATAAAACCGGTCACGGCACCGCCAAAGTGCGCGAACTGAGCCGCCAGGAGCGCATCGAGGAATTGATCCTCACCGGCTTACGTCTCACGGCTGGGTTGGCGCGGTCGCGGTTTCGCGCGCTGAGCGGCACGGACGTGATGGACGCGGTCAATTTGCAAGCGCTCGCGGAACTGCAATCCACCGGACTGGCGGTTTTGGACGACGCAAGCCTACGTGTCACGGACCAAGGCCGGCCCATGCTCAACACCGTCATTCAGCGCCTGCTGGACGAACCGGGCACGACGGAGCGGGCCATTTAGGCCCCAGGTCTCGATAACCCACAATGGTTTTTTGTTATTGAAAGGCCTGGGGGGCGGGATCGATCACCCGGGAATCTTTGCGCCGAATCTGGAGAACCGCCAAGCCACGCTCCACCGCCCCGGTCCGGGAAAAACGGAAGATGCCGTCACGCCCGGCGAATCCGCTGGCTTTGGCGAGCTCTTCGGAGGTGTAGGGCCGGGCCGCGTTTTGCGCGCCCAACACGACCGAGAGCGCGGTGGCATCGTAAGCCAGGGTCGCCAAGCGGTGCGGGCGGTTGCCGTATGCGCCCAAGTACTTGTCCGAAAACGCCCGGCGCTGACCGGGGTCGGGGGCCGCGAACCAACCGCCAACCAAGGCCGGCTCCGCGCCCAAGCCCTGTTCATCCCATTGCCCGGTGCCGAGAATTTTGACCTTTTTCGGATCGACGTCGAAAAACGGCAGCATCGCCGCCACCGCAACCAGACGCTTGCCGCCATCGGCCAACAACAGGGCGTCGTACGGCACTTCCCCCAACGTCTGCAGATTTTCCAGACGTTTAAGCGCCAGCTGCGAAACCTCATCGGCGCGCACTTCCAAATCGCGGCGTTGGTCGAGCAGCGCTTGGCGGCGCTCCTCGTAATGCGCGATGCGCTTGACCGGTTCGGAAAAGTCACTGATTTGCGGATCGTAGAATTCCGTCTGCACGACGAATCCGCCCGCCTCCCAAACGGCGGCGTTCATCGCCTTGGATACCGTCTCGCCATAGGCGTCGCGGGGTGCGAGCAGGGCGAAACTGCTGGCCCCTTGAGCGGCGGCGTAATCGACCACACGCTTGACCTCGTCGGCGGGGAAAAAGCCCATGGTGTAGACCCCGTCGCCCACCACGGTGCGGTCCGAGGAAAACGCCACCACCGGCACGCCCGCGGCGCGGGCTTGATCGGACACTGCACGCACCGATGGCGACAACAGCGGACCGATGATCAAGCGCGCGCCATCCGCAATGGCGAGGCGCGCGGCCTCCGCGGCGCCTTCGGGTGTGCCCCAGGTGTCGTGCACCAGCAATTCGTAATCCGGTCCCGCGAAATCAAACAGGGCCATCTGCGCGGCGTTGAGCATGGATGCGCCGATGCGTTGATTGGCTCCGGACAGCGGCAGCAGCACCGCCACGCGCAGGCCCCGGGCTTCGGGCAGAACCGGCGGTTCCGTGATCGCGTCGCCGCTCGCCGCTTGAGGAATACGCCCGATCAATTCATCCAGGGACGGCAACGACGGCGGGCGCGGCTGCGCGGGCGGTGGCGTGTCGGGCAGGCGCGCAATCTGCGGCCCGGAGCCACCGGAAGAGGCATACGATCCGGAGGGGGTGCGAACCGGGCCTTGGCTGGATTGCGGCGGATTGGCCACCTTGGGCCCGCCGCCGACGCCCGGCAACCCGGCGGTTTCGCACCCGGCCAGGACGAAGCCCAACGCCAACGCCAAAACCGCGCTTGTTTTCATCGACCTGATCGGCATGTCCGCGCTGGAGCCTCCGCCAAAACCTGATACTCTTTTGCCGCGAAGACTGTGTCTTGAAAAAGCGGCCAAATTTTGATGCAGGGTAACGGTCCCGGCGGAATGAGTAAACCGGCAAGTCCATCACCGCATAAGCAACATCAAAAACGCGCCCGGGTGCGCGCGCAAAAGCGCGGCCGTTGGGCGGAACGTCTGGCTGCGTGGACCCTGCGCCTGACGGGCCACCGTATCTTGGCGCAAAACTTCAAGACCCAAGTGGGCGAAATCGACCTGATCGCCAAGCGCGGCCGCCTGATCCGCTTCATCGAGGTCAAGGCCCGCACGGACCACGCCGATGCCGCCGATGCCGTGGGCCCCCAGCAACGCCGCCGCGTCCAGCGCGCGGCGGAGGCGTTTTTGATGCAACGCCCTTTGCTGCACGTCTGCGACATCCGTTTCGACGTTTGCCTGGTGTCGGGGCCGGGGCGCTTGACCTTTGTGAAAGATGCCTGGCGGCCTTAAGATTCGAGCCTTAAGCGCATCCTTGTTCGTCATCGACTTGTTAACCATCCCCGCCGTAAACTGTTGGGCGATTCGCCCCCGTAATCGCCCTTAATCGAATGTGAAAACCCGGACACAAAACGATGCAAAAAAGACCTTGGATCGCCGCTGCCCTGGCGCTGTTCGCCATCACGTTGGCGCAAGTCGCCTGCACCCCGGTCGGCGCGGTGATGGGCGTGAGCGCGGGAGCCGGCATTGCCGCCTATCAAGAGCGCGGCATGGACGGCGTGGCGCGTGATCTGAGCCTTTCCAGCCGTGTTTTGGAGCAGTACGCCCGCCACGACCACACGCTGGTCACCAATGTCGGCATCGAAGTCTACGAAAGCCGCGTCCTGCTCACCGGCCAGGTGAAAACCGAACAACACCGCGCTGATGCGGTGCGCTTGGCGTGGGCGGTGGATGGCGTCAAGGACGTCATCAACGAAATCCATGTGACGTCCGAAGGCGGCGTTCTGGATACCGCGCGCGATGTTTGGATATCGGCCCGGCTGGAAGCCAAGTTGACTTTCGACGAGAAGGTCTTGGCGATCAATTACGCCATCGAAACCGTGGGCGGGACCGTCTATCTGATCGGCATCGCGCAAAGTCCGGAGGAGTTGGAGCGGGTCAAGAACCATGCCCGTTCGTTGCAATTCGTCAAACGCATCGTGAGCCATGTGCGCATCAAGGATCCGGTCCCCGCTGCGAATTCCGGCGTGTGAGCATGGCGGACACCAGCACACCCACCTGCAAGGAAGCCCTGAGCGCCATCGGCGAGCAAGAAGACGGAGCCGTCAACTTAGCCGAAGCCGCTCTGTGGCTGGCCAAATGGACGGAGCCTGACCTCAAAATCGACGCCTACCGCCGCCATCTTCAAACCTTGGTCCAAGCGGCGCGCGCCTACGTTGGTACCGACCCGCACACGCCAGGCCTGACCTTGGAAGCGGCCCGCCAAATTCTTGCGCGGCGCTATGGCTACGGCGGGGCTGACGATCCCGGCGAGACAGCCCAGGGCGCCAATCTGGCGCGTGTCATCGACCACCGCCGGGGCGGTGCTCACACGTTGTGCATCTTGTACGCTCATGTTGTGGGTGCTTTTGACATCAAACCCGACATCCTTGACTTTCCGGCGCGCGCCTTGGTGGCGGTAGCGGACGCCAAGGAGCGCATCATCATCGACCCCTTTGACGGGGGGCGGATCGTCGATGCGCGGGCCTTGCGTAAATTGATCAAGGATACGCAAGGCCAAAAGGGCGAGCTGACGCCGGATGGACTTATAGCCATGGACCGGCGCGCAGTGCTGCTCACCTTGCAGCACGACATCAAAATCCATCACTTGAAGCTGGGCGCACCGGAAGCGGCGCTCCACATCATAGAGGGCGCGCTGCTGATCGCTCCGAACGACGCCCGGTTGTGGCGGGAGCTGGGATTGTTGCATGCGCGGCTCGACCATGTGTTGGACGCCATCGACGCACTGGAAACATTTTTGCGATTGCCCGGAAACGACGCGCACCGCTATACAGCTTCCCAGATGGTGCAGCAGTTGCGCCGCCGCCTGGATAAAAACAACTTTTAAGGATTCGGAACTCAAATGGCCCTTAAAGTCGCTCTGCAGATGGACCCGATCACGGCGGTCGACATCGACGCCGATTCAACCTTCGTCATCGGCCTGGAGGCGCAAAACCGGGGACACGAGCTGTTTTATTACCATCCCGACGACCTGGTGTTCGAGGACGGGCGGGTCATGGCCCAGGCCATGCGTTTGGAACTGCGCCGCGAACTGGGCCATCACTGTACGTTGGGCACGCCGGAGTTGGTGGATCTCTCGACGCTGGACGTGGTGTGGCTGCGCCAGGACCCACCGTTCGACATGGCGTATCTCACCACCACCTATCTGCTCGATATGATCCACCCGGACACCTTGGTGGTGAACAACCCCACCGAAGTGCGCGCCAATCCCGAGAAGCTCTACATCGCCAAGTTCCCGGACCTGGTGCCGCCCACCTTGGTGACGCGCAATGTCGCCGCCATCAAGGCGTTTCGCGACAAACACCAAGACATCATCGTCAAGCCGCTGTACGGCAATGGCGGCGCGGGAGTCTTCCACGTCAAACCGGATGATGAAAACCTCAATGCATTGCTTGAAATGTTTTTGGGCGGCGCGCGCGAACCGGTGGTGGTACAGGCCTACTTGAAAGACGTGCGCCAGGGCGACAAACGCATCATCTTAGTCGACGGCCATCCCGTGGGCGCCATCAACCGCGTGCCGCCGGAAGGCGAAGCGCGCTCCAACATGCACGCCGGCGGCATGCCGGAGCCAACCCAGCTGACCGAACGCGATCTGCACATCTGCCACACCATCGGCCAAGACTTGCGCGAACGCGGCCTGCTGTTCGCCGGCATCGACGTGATCGGCGGCTATTTGACGGAAATCAACGTCACGTCCCCCACCGGACTGCAGGAAATCCGGCGCTTCGATGGCATCGCGCTGGAAGAAAAAATCTGGGACGCGATCGAGGCCAAATTGAACGCCACCTAACTGGCGCGCCCATCATTCCACCGCCATGACCTGTGCCGCAAGCGCAGCGGCATCCAGGATACGCACCTGGCCGCGGCCGGTGGCGATCAACCCATCCGATGCCAATTGCCCCAACAGGCGTGCCACCACTTCACGGGTGGTGCCGATATGCGCGGCAATTTCGCGCTGGGTCTTTTTCACCACGCCCTCTGACGATGCGCGGTTGATCAGAAAGCTCGCCAAGCGCCGGTCCAGCTTGTTGGCGTGAATCTGCTCCAGCTCCGCCATCAGGCGAAACACGGCGGTGGACAAGGCCCTGACCGTCAAATCCTGGATGGCGGGATCGTTGGAAAACAGGGTGCGGTAGGCGATGCCCGGCAAAACGCCGACCACCGTGTCGGTTTCGGCCTCCACCCATGCGGGATAGAGCATGTCGTTGAACAGGCTGTTCAAGGCCAGGACGCAGGTTTCGCCGGGATCAATCATGTAGAGCGTCGCCTCCTTGCCGCCTGGCCCGTAGGTATAGACGCGAAGCTGGCCGCCGAGCACGAAATACGCGCCGGAAACTTGGTCGCCCTTGTCGATCAACGTATCGCCTTTGGCGAAGGCGCGTTTGACCAAACGCTGTTCGAAAAGGTCGCGGCTCGGCTGGGAAAGTGTGTTCAGCATTGTCAAAGCCGTAAGCTGGTCGGCCATATCCCGTTTCCCGTCATTCCCGCACGTCCGGCTGGACACCTATGCTTCTTAGGGGAAAGTAGACGAAAACCATCCGTACGGGGAGGGCAAATGACGGAAAACGGGGGTACGGCCCTGGACCATGGCGCTTAGTACGCCACGCCCAGTTTGTCGGCGGTCTTTTTGGTCATCGCCAGGTGATGTTCAAACCCGGGCAGAACCCTGAGCACCAGCGCCTTGAGCTCTGCGTTTTCGATGCTCGGCAACAATGTCGTGTTGATCGCATCGATCACGGCGGTGTGGTAGCCGACTTCGTACTTCAGGTACGCCGCGTCGAACGCCGGACCCTCCAGCCGATCGAGCATCCCCAGCGCTTCGGCCTGCGCCATCCACGAGCCGTCGCCCGCCGGTGGAGTGCCGAGCACGCCCAGCTTGGCGGCCAATTCACGGCCCATGCGCTGCACGCCCATGTGGTCCGTGGCGACCATTTTGGCAAGCTCGCGGACCTCTTTGCTGTGGCCCTTCTTCGCGCCCAGGCGTGCGGTGGCGATATCCGCCATGTTGGCTTGGTCGAAAATGGCGACGATGGTGGCGTCATCCAGGCCACCGGCCGTAGTTGGCAGGGAGATGGTCATGGCCGCCACCGTTAGGGTGAGGGCTACACCCAGATTCATGATGATTTTCATTGTGTGCTATCCTTATACTTTGATTACGGTCAACCTAAGCCGCATTGCGGCGGAAGAAGGTGTCTCCCGGCGTCGCGGTGGCGACTTCGCAAATGCTGTCGAACGCCAAGCCGACACGTTCGTGCGCACGGCGCACGGCATCCGCATCGGGCGCCATGGTGAAGCAGAACGCAAGGCCGTCGTCGTAACCGACGTGCACGCGCAGAATCACCACGCCTTCCTCCTGACAGGCGTCTTCGTACTGGGCGAAAAACCCTTCGAATTGCTCCGGGGTGATTCCCGCGGGAAAGGTGTCCTTCGCCACGTCGTGGGTGTCGATGAAGAATTTCATCCGTTCCATGGTTGCGTCTCCTTGAGCTATGGGCTGGATTGCATGACGGAAGCGGACTTTAGGCGTTTTGAATCACGCCTTCTGTAGCTTTGGATACAGTTTTGAGAAGAAATTCAAAAAGAAAACTGTGGACGCTCACACCGGATTCGCGAGGCTGATTTTCCACGCCCCGTCGCCACCGATCAGCACATAGAGATAGCCCCATTCGGATTCGATTTGATCCGCTGCGTCAAAGAGCCGCCATTGCACCGACACCACCCGGTTGCCGTCGCCGTAGGCCCGGTCGTCCAAGATGGTCGGCACCGCGCGGGCGGGTGCGCGCTCGCGCAGGGTGGCGAGAAAATGCGTCAAGTGCTGTTCCAGATCGTCGCCGTCGCAGATCAAATCCGTGCCGCCGTCGTTGGTGAGCATGCACGGATACGCAAAGCAGCTTTCGATCACGGCAAAATCCTGATCGACGAACGCTTGGCCGTAACGGACAAAAAAGTCATCCATGGCTTAGGGTCCGGACTCATTATTCTGTTGCGTTTGGCGGCGGCGATTTTTCGTCTGGACGCGGCGGCAAGACCACCGTCATACTCTTCATGACAAGGGCCTGCCAACAACGTCCGGGCGAAAAAGCGCCCCGTCCGATGGATTTGCGAAAACCGTCCCCTGGACGGCGTCAAAGTCGCTTGAAAGTGGTGTCGCACTTCCCGCGCGTCTTTTCCTGGTCAGGAAACGGTTTTCGCAAACCAAACGCAACAGAATAATGAGTCCGAACCCTAAGTCTACGCCTTCGCGGCTTGCTTGCATATGTCAAAAGCCCGGCGCACAATCCGTTTCAAACTTATGGCTTGGCCCTCGGAGGAGATCCATCATGAGCGCCGAATTCCTGCTGACGTCCCTGATCGTCGTGATCATGCCCGGCACCGGGGTGATCTATACCCTGGCCTATGGGTTGGGCGGCGGCGCGAAGGCGGCCTTGGCGGCCGTGGTGGGATGTACGTTCGGCATCGTGCCGCACATGGCGGCGAGCGTTTTGGGCCTGGCCGCCATCCTGCACGCCAGCGCGGTGGCGTTCCAGGCGGTGAAGATTGCGGGCGTGATATACCTTTTTTATCTCGCCTGGACGACGCTGAAAGAAACCGGCACCCTGGACGTCAAAGGTGCGCATCCAAACAAAAGGTTCGTCACAATCGCCGTCCGCGGTTTCTTGGTGAACATCTTGAACCCGAAATTGTCGATCTTCTTTCTGGCCTTTTTGCCGCAATTCGTGCCCGCCGGCCACAGCGCGCCGTTGTCCGCCATGGTGGGGATGAGCGCGGTGTTCATGGCGATGACCGCCCTGGTCTTCGCCCTATACGGCCTGATGGCGGCAAGCCTGCGCGCGCATGTCATTGCGCGCCCTCGGGTGATGACGTGGCTGCGCCGCACGTTCGCGGGCGCGTTTGCGCTGCTGGGGCTTCGCCTCGCACTGGCCGAGCGTTAATGGCGGCCTACCCGATCACGGTTTTTGTTCCGCCATCATGGCCTGCAACTCCGCCCCGATTTTCGGGCCTAGGGCCTGACTCCATTGTATAGCGGCGAGTTGAACTTTTTGGGTGAGTTCCGGCGTGATGCGAAGGGTTTTCTGGCCTGTGGGCGTGCCATAAAATGCAACAAGATCATCAATTTCGGCTTCGGTGTACAAATTGTCGTAAATGTTCAGAACTTCCGCCAAATAAGGGCGCAAGTTGCTTTTCATCACATTTGCGACCGTATCGGTGATTTTTTCGCTCAAACCCGGTGTCACTTCAATGCCGCGGTTGGTTAAGTCCTGAACAATCAACTGGCTCATCATCGGTTTAGAGCTGTCGACGATGGCCATCATGTCCATCTGCTTCATGAGTTGCACGATTTTTTGCCGCTTTTCCGAGCTGCCGGCTTGCACCGGACTTGCCCAGCCCGCGCTCAACGCTGCACACAAACAAACAAGCGTGAGCATGGATTTGATTCGCATGGTTCCCCCTCCTGTGAAATCAACAAAATGTCGATGTGAACATTATCGGCATGTCGCCCGTTAGTCGAATGATGATTTGATCATCGATCATAATGCGATAAACGTCTTGCACGCAGATACGCGCACGATACACTCATATGGACGTTTCTGGAAAAGGACACACTGTATGGTCGCGCGCATCAACACCGTCGCCTTTCAGGGTATCGAAGTCGTGGCTGTGGATGTGCAGGTGCACATGGCCCAGGGCCTGCCGGCGTTCACCATCGTCGGCCTGCCCAACAAGGCGGTGTCCGAGGCCAAAGAGCGCGTGCGCGCCGCGCTGTCGGCCCTGGGGCTGGCGTTGCCGCCCAAACGCATCACCGTCAATCTGTCCCCGGCGGACACGTTGAAGGAAGGATCGCACTTCGACTTGCCGATCGCCATCGGGCTGCTCACGGCGATGAACGTTTTGCCTGCGGATCAAATTGATGGATTTGTCGCGTTGGGGGAGCTGGCGCTGGATGGCACGCTCACGGCGGTCTCCGGGGTGCTGCCCAGCGCGATTTTCGCCAATTCCCGGGACCTAGGTCTGATTTGCCCCGCTGCGCAAGGTCCCGAAGCCGTATGGGCGGGGGACTTGAGCGTGCTCGCGCCTGTATCTCTCTTGGATTTGGTCAACCATTTCAAAGGCTCACAGGTCTTAGCACAACCGGAACTGCTTATTTCAAATTCTGCTGATGCCGCAGCCCAGGACCTCGTCCCAAACGGTCCCATTTTGGACCTAGTAGATATCAAAGGTCAGGAATCGGCCAAAAGGGCGCTGGAAATCGCCGCTGCGGGGGGTCACAATCTGCTCATGAGCGGCCCGCCCGGCGCGGGCAAATCTTTGCTCGCAAGGCGCCTTCCGGGCCTTTTGCCACCCCTTTCCCCCACCGAAGCGCTGGATGTGTCGATGATTCATTCGTTGGCCGGAATATTGCCCGAAGGCGGGCTCATGCGCACCCGCCCGTTCCGCGATCCCCATCATTCGGCCTCCCAGGCGGCGCTGGTCGGCGGCGGCATCCAGGTGCGCCCCGGCGAAGTCTCCCTGGCGCATTTGGGCGTGCTGTTCCTGGACGAGCTGCCCGAGTTTCAACGCCCCGCACTGGAGGCGCTGCGTCAACCCATTGAGTCCGGAAATGCTGTGATTGCAAGGGCTTCTGCACATGTTTCGTATCCGGCACGATTCCAGTTGGTGGCAGCCATGAACCCATGTCGGTGCGGTTATCTGGATGACCCGGGACAGGCCTGTTCGCGCGCGCCGAAGTGCGCTGAGGACTACCAAAATCGCCTGTCCGGACCATTGCTGGACCGGATCGATTTGCATGTGGAGGTGCCCATGGTCCCGCCGGGCGATTTGAGCCTGCCGCCGCCTTCTGAGACGTCGGCGGACGTGAGAAAACGCGTCATCGCCGCCAGGGACCGTCAAACGGCACGCCTTGCGGCGCTGGACAGCCCGGCGCGGTGCAACGCCGAGGCCGACGGTCAGGTTCTGGAACGGATCAGCTGCCTGGACACGAACGCGAAGAGCCTGCTGGCGGACGCGGCGAGCCGGATGCGCTTGAGCGCGCGGGGTTATCATCGCATTCAGCGGGTGGCGCGCACCATCGCGGATCTGGACGGGGCGGGGAACACCTCGAAACTGCATGTGGCGGAAGCGCTGTCTTACCGCCGCCGCGCGCCCGGACGCCAAGCGGCGGCGTTGGCAGGATAACGCCGCCCAAAACAGGGCGCACGTCCTGCAACAGCCGATTATCTGAATTCAGCCTGAGGATGGGCTTTAAGGTTTGCATGGTATATTACAAATTTGTTATATACAGCCCCGCGCACCGCAGGACGGAGCGCATACATGCATAAGACAACAAGAAAAAGACCATGACCTCCGAAAGCACGCTTCCGAATTACCGCAATATGCGGCTGCGTCTGCTGTCCGAAATCGAAACCGTGTGCCGCGCATGCGGCGACCGTTACGTCAATCGCGGCGGCCAAGTGCAATGCCGCCATTCCGATTGCAACATGCATGGCGTACGCAGCACGGCGAAAGACATCAATCCGACGGCTTTTGCACACACCCGAGCTTGAAGCGACGGCCTCGTAAAACCGGGTTCTAATCGTCGAAGCAGCAGCTTTTGGCGCTGATCTGCACCGGCGGGCAGGGCGTGTCCCCGTAAGAACAGAATACGCAGCAGTCGCCTTCGCGGGCTTTCAGCCGCGTCTGGCACTTTGAACACGTGTGGAAATACACGCAGGCGTTTTCCGGCATTTCCAACTCTTCCGTGTGCCCGCATTCGGGACAGGTCAGTTTGGAAAAGAGATAGGCGCCGTTGTCCGACACGCCGGGTTGGGGCATGAGAGCCTCCTCAGGTTCAGCCCGGAATCATTCGTCCGATCCTCTTGCCGCCCAGGATATGCACGTGATAGTGCGGCACTTCCTGGCCGCCGTCCGGGCCGGTGTTGGTGATGGTGCGATACCCCCCCGCCGTGACACCCGCTTCGTCGGCGACTTTGGACACTGCGCGCCATAGGCCTGCAACCTCGTCGGGAGAGGCCTGGGTGTTGAAATCGTCCTGTGTCGCGTACAAACCCTTGGGGATCACCAGGATATGGGTCGGAGCCTGGGGGCTGATGTCGTTGAAGGCCAGGGCGTAATCGTCTTCATAGACCTTATCGCAAGGGATTTCGTCGCGCAGGATTTTGGCGAAGATGTTGTCATTGTCGTAAGTCATTCCCAAAATCTCCAAATTTTCAATTTGTTGAGATTTTGAGGACCTCTTCGATCCCAGAAACGCCAAATCCATGTTTGATGTGTTTCTGAGGACTAGGGAGGCCCTCTCTTCTCTTACATCTCACCGCGCGCGCGTTTTTCTTCGATCCCGGAGATGCCTTCGCGTTTTTGCAATTGCGCCCACACGTCGTCGGGCCCAATGCCGGCGTCCGCCCACAGCACCATCAGATGATAGAGCAGGTCGGCGCTTTCCGCCGCCAGTTCATCCGGGCCCTGGGCCAACGCGGCGATGGCGACTTCGACTGCTTCTTCCCCCACCTTTTGCACGATGGTGGGACGGCCCTCATCGAACAGCTTGGCGGTGTAGGAATCCGACGGGTCCACGCCCCGGCGGCTTTCGATGGTCACAAACAGGCGGCTGAGAACTTCAATATCGCCCATGGGTCCTCTCCCCTCATGTATCCGGCAGGCCGTCGAGGCGCACATCGACGCCGTGTTCGGCCATATAATGTTTGGTCTCGGTTATGGTAAACGTGCCGAAGTGGAAAATCGAGGCCGCAAGCACCGCGGAGGCATGGCCGTCGCGCACACCTTCGACCATGTGTTCGAGTGTGCCGACCCCGCCGGACGCGATGACGGGTATGTCCACCGCGTCGGCGATGGCGCGGGTCAGTTCGATGTTGAAGCCCTGCTTGGTGCCGTCGCGGTCCATGGAGGTGAGCAGGATCTCCCCCGCTCCATAGCTGGCCATGCGTTTCGACCATTGGACCGCGTCGATGCCGGTTGGGTTGCGCCCGCCGTGGGTGAAGATTTCGAACTTGCCGGGCGAAACGGTCTTGGCGTCCACCGCCACGACGATGCATTGACTGCCGAATTTTTGCGCCGCTTCCTTGACGAATTCCGGGTTGTTGACCGCCGCGGTGTTGATCGAGGCCTTGTCCGCGCCGGCCAAAAGAAGCTTGCGGATATCGTCGGTGGTGCGCACCCCGCCGCCGACGGTCAACGGCATGAAGCACTGCTCGGCGGTGCGGCGCACCACATCGTAGATGGTGTCGCGGTTTTCGTGGCTGGCAGTGATGTCCAGGAACGTCAGCTCGTCCGCGCCCGCTTGGTCGTAAAGCCGGGCCTGCTCCACCGGGTCGCCCGCGTCGATCAGATCGACGAAGTTGACGCCCTTGACCACGCGGCCGCCTTCCACGTCCAAGCACGGAATGATGCGGGCCTTTAGCATCCCCCAATCCCCCAATCTTTGATTGGTTGGGGTTGGGCGGACCTCTTCGAGCCCCCTGAAGGGGGGCGGGGGAGGTTGGTGTTCATTCCACGATCTTCCTCACGTTTTCAACAGATCGACCGCGTCGCGCACGTTGATCTTTCCATCATACACCGCGCGCCCGCTGATCACCCCTTCGAAAATATCGCCGCCCGCGTCCTGAACGGTCTTCAAGTCGTCCATGGAGGACACACCGCCGGACACGATCACCGGGGTCGAGATCGCGCGGGCCAACTCCAACGTCGAGGCCACATTGGGGCCTTGCATCAGGCCGTCGCGGGCGATGTCGGTGAAGATGATCGCGGCGACGCCCGCGTCCTCGAACTTTTTCGCCAAATCGACGGCGGTGATGTCGGACACCTCCGCCCAGCCTTCCACCGCGACCATACCGTCCTTGGCATCCACGCCCACCGCAATGCGTCCGGGAAATTTTTCGCAAGCCCTCAGGACCAGGTCCGGATCGCGCAGCGCCACGGTGCCGAGAATCACGCGCCGCACCCCCTTATCCAGCCAAAAACGGATGGTCTCCATGTCGCGGATGCCGCCGCCCAGTTCGATGGGCACATTGACTTCATCCAAGATCGCGTCCACCGCGTCGGCGTTGACCGGGCGGCCCGCAAACGCACCGTTGAGGTCCACCACGTGGATCCATTCGCAACCGTCGCGTACGAACTTCAACGCCTGGGAGCCGGGGTCGTCGTTGAACACGGTGGCTTGGTCCATTTCGCCGCGCAGCAGGCGCACGCATTGACCGTCCTTCAAGTCAATGGCGGGAAAAAAAATCATCCCCTAAATCTCCAATTCGTTTACGGATTGGCCAGATTTGGAAGGACCTCCCCGAAGCCCTACAGGGGCGAAGGGAGATGTGTTCTCTCGGCCAACCAAATTATTACGGGCGTATTCCATAGCCTTATGGTGCCCATTTCAAAAAATTCGCGATGATGTGCAGGCCCAACTTCTGGCTCTTTTCCGGGTGGAACTGGGTGCCGATCAGGTTGTCGCGGCCCACCGCGGCGGTCACCGGGCCGCCGTAGTCCACCCGCGCGAGCGTGTGCGCCGGGTCTCGGGTGAGGAAATGATAGCTGTGTACAAAATAGGCGTGTTCGCCGGAGCGGATGCCGTCGAACACCGGGTGGGGCGTGACGATGTCCAGATCGTTCCAGCCCATGTGCGGAATTTTGAGATTGTGATCGCTGGGCTTCAGCGCCGTCACGTCGCCCGCGATCCAACCGAGCCCTTCGGTATCGCCGAACTCATGGCCCACGTCGCTCATCAACTGCATGCCGACACAGATGCCGAAAAAAGGGCGACCGCGATCGATCACCGCGCTGCTTAGCGCATCGTGCAGGCCGTCCACCGCCTCCAGCCCGGCCTTGCAATCGGCAAACGCCCCGACGCCGGGCAATACGATGCGGTCCGCAACCGCGACTTTATCCGGATCGCCGCTCACTTCAATGTCGGCGGACAGGCCCTGATCGACTGCCGCACGCTCGAACGCTTTGGCCGCCGAACGCAGATTGCCCGAGCCGTAGTCGATGATGGCGACCTTCATCCTTCAATTCCCCATGTTTTGGCATGGTTGGAATTGACCCCAAAGGGCTCCTTCGAACGCAACGCGTTCAGGCGAGAAGGACCCCTCCCTCGGAGCTGCGCTCCGGAAGAGGCGCCTTGGCGTCTTCGAGCCCAAAGGGCGAGGGGGGTTTTTAAACCAATCATACGTCTCTCAACAGCTTGGCGGTCATGTACGGATTCGCGTCCAGATAACGCCGCTCGGCTTCTTCCTTGTTCGAAGCCGTGACCACCGCGTCCTCAAGCAGGCCACGGCGCTCCAACGCCCAACGGCGCAGTTCACCGGCAATCAGCCCGATCACCACCGCGAGACCCAGTTGCGCCGCCGCTTCTGCCGCCGGATCGGCCAGCACGTAGGGCAGGGCGATGCCGACAACGGTCTGCACGGCGAACAGGATCAAAGCCACCTCCCACGCACCCACGAACAACGCCCAGAGAAACCCGAAAATCGCCGCGGGCCAGGAAAAGCCATCCTTGACCAAGGCCAGGTCGGGCTTCAAGCCGGTATCGCGCACGTGAACGGTGTAGACACTCATCCCTTCCCTCAAACCTCCATGCCTTTGGCATGGTCAGGTTTGAGAGGACCGCTTCGAGGGGTAAAACCCCGAGGGCGGTATGTCCTAACCATGTTTTGGTAGAAAGCAGCGCTCATCCGCATACGTAACCTCACGCTTTACAAAGACCCACCCAACACGCCCTTGGTGGAGGGCACTTGGTCGGCTTTGCGCGGATCGATCTCGACGGCCTGGCGCAACGCACGGGCCAAGCCTTTGAACAAGCTTTCCACGATGTGGTGGTTGTTTTCGCCATAGAGCGTTTCCGCATGCAGCGTCAATCCGGCCGCCTGCCCGAAGCCCGCGAACCATTCCTTGAACAGTTCGGTGTCCATTTCGCCGAGCTTATCGCGCACGAATTCGACCTTCCACACCAGATAGGGCCGGTTGGACGCATCCAGCGCGATGCGGCTCAGGGCTTCGTCCATGGGCGACAGCGCCGAGCCATAACGCCCGATACCTTTGCGGTCGCCCAGCGCCTGGGTAAACGCTTCGCCGATGGCGATGCCCACGTCCTCGGTGGTGTGGTGAAAATCGATGTGCAAGTCACCTTCCGCTTTCACCGTCAGATCAATCAAGGAGTGGCGCGACAGCTGTTCCAGCATGTGGTCCAAAAACCCGATGCCGGTGGAAATGTCGTATGTCCCCTCGCCGTCCAAGTTCAATTCGACGGTGATCTGGGTTTCGTGGGTGTTGCGTTCGACGCGGGCGGTGCGCATGAGGCGGCCTCCGAATGCCCCTGGGCGGCCCACTGGGCCCCCCGAAGGCGGACTTAGGTGTAAAAGACGCCTACTTTTAACAGGATCGACTTGTCTGTGCCAGTATCAAAGGCGTGCATCAAAAGCATGCCCGGGCCCTTGACCGGCGGAGCTGGACGGCTTACATCCCGGGGGCTTGATTTCAGTACCAAAGTGGCAAAAAGACATGGTTGTGGCGAAAAACCTCCCTCGCCCTCGCGGGCTCGAAGAGACCAAAGTCCCTCTACGAGCGCCACAGGCGATCAAGGGAGGGGTCCTCTCAATCTCAACCATGCAAAAAGCATGGGAGATTGAGGGATGAGCGACAACAGCCTTCCCACCTGGCACGGAACCACCATCTTGAGCGTGCGCAAGGACGCAGACGTGGTGATGATCGGCGACGGGCAGGTGAGTCTCGGCGATACGGTGGTCAAAGGCTCCGCCAAAAAAGTCCGCAGGCTCGCCAAAGGCGACGTGCTGGCCGGGTTCGCCGGCGCGACGGCGGATGCGTTCACTTTGTTCGAACGCCTGGAAGCCAAGCTCGAACAATATCCGGGTCAGTTGATGCGCGCGTGCGTGGAGCTTGCCAAGGACTGGCGCACAGACCGGTATTTGCGCCGCCTGGAAGCGATGATGCTGGTCGCCGACAAGGACGTGTCGCTGATTCTCACCGGCAACGGCGACGTGTTGGAGCCCGACGACGGGGTGATGGCGATCGGATCCGGCGGCAACTACGCGCTCGCCGCCGCGCGCGCCCTTGTCAGCATGGAGGGACCGGCGCAGGACGGCGTGGACGCCGAAACCATTTGCACACGCGCCATGGACATCGCCGCCGACATCTGCGTCTACACCAACGCCAACTTCACGATCGAAAAACTATAAGGCGAAAGCTCTTAACCATGACCAGCTTCACCCCCCGAGAAATCGTCTCCGAACTGGACCGTTTCATCGTCGGTCAAAACGACGCCAAGCGCGCCGTCGCCGTGGCGCTGCGCAACCGCTGGCGGCGTCAACAGATCAGTGAGCCCATGCGCGAGGAAATCGTCCCGAAAAACATCCTCATGATCGGCCCCACCGGCGTGGGCAAGACCGAAATTGCGCGCCGCCTCGCCAAACTCGCCGACGCGCCGTTCATCAAGGTCGAAGCCACCAAGTTCACCGAAGTCGGCTACGTCGGGCGCGATGTGGAACAAATCGTGCGGGATTTGGTGGAAAGCGCGGTGCACATGGTGCGCGAAAAACACAAGCAAAAGGTTCACGCCAAGGCCGAACTGTCCGCCGAGGACCGGGTGCTCGACGCCCTGGTGGGCGAAGGCGCGTCGGACGCCACCCGCCAGAAATTCCGCAAAATGCTGCGCGAAGGTCAGTTGGACGATCGGGAAATCGAGATCCAGGTCCGCGACACCGGCGGGGCCGACACGCCGGCGTTCGACATCCCCGGCATGCCGGGCGGTCAGATTTCCATGATCAATTTGACCGATATGTTCGGCGGCGCGTTCGGCGCGCCCATGAAGCCGAAAAAAATGAACGTGGCGGCGAGCTACGACATCTTGGTCGCCGAGGAAGCCGACAAGCTGGTCGACGAAGAGGCGTTGATCAAGGAAGCCGTGGGCAAGGTCGAAACCGGCGGCATCGTGTTCCTGGACGAGCTCGACAAGATCGCCGCGCGCCAGGAACGCACCGGCGGCGATGTGTCGCGCGAAGGGGTGCAGCGCGATCTCCTGCCCCTGATCGAGGGCACCACGGTGTCGACCAAGCGCGGCCCGGTCAAAACCGACCACATCCTGTTCATCGCATCCGGCGCGTTCCACGTCGCCAAACCGTCCGACCTGCTGCCCGAACTGCAAGGGCGGCTGCCGATCCGCGTCGAGCTCAGCGCGCTCACCCGCGACGATCTGGTGCGCATCCTGAGAGAGCCGGAATCGTCGCTGATCCGCCAATACACCGCGCTGATGGGGGTCGAGGAGGTCACGCTCCAATTCGAAGACGACGCCATCGAAGAGCTCGCCACACTCGCCGCCGAGATCAATTCCAGCGTCGAAAACATCGGCGCGCGGCGGCTCCATACGGTGATGGAAAAGCTGCTCGAAGACATCAGCTTCGAGGCCTCGGACCGCAGTGGGGAGACCATCACCATCGACGCCGACATCGTGCGCGAGACGGTGTCCAGCCTCGCCCAGGACGCGGATTTGAAGAAGTTTATTCTTTGAGATTCGGCGTTTCTAAGTCTGCGCCATCAGCTCTTCGACGGATTTGCGCCTTTCCTGAAGCCGGATGCAGTTGAAGCGCAGGACCTTGAGCCCGCCGGTGTCGATGGCGGTGATGAGATCGGCCCAGGTTTCGCACTCGCCCACCACGTCGGCGGCCTTATCCAGCAATTCGTCGCGCTTCATGCCCGACAGGAAATTCATCCATCCCTGGAGCACGCGGTTGCGGTAATCGCGGGTCACGTCTTCGGGCGGGCGCACGTCCAAATCGAGCGACTTCAGCATCGCCAGCATGGCTTCCGCCGGCCACAAGTGCACCGGTAGACTTTGATGCTTGGCCCAAATGTCGACTTTTTTGCTGGGTGGATTGGTGTCGGGCAAAACGTAGGCGACGAACATCATTTCCGAATTGATGCGCAGCGCATCCGTGATCGCCTCGAACAAAGCCTTTTTGTCTTTGACGAAATGAAGCGCGTCGAACGCCACCATGGCGTCGTAGGATTTGGGCTTGAGCCTTTTGCCCAGGTCTTCCAGAGGATCGAAGCGGATCGGGGACTTCTTGTGCAGTCCCGCTTTTTTCATGCCTTCCTGACCAAACCTGGCAAGCTCCTTGTCCGGCTCATAGCCGGTGATCCACACGCCGGTTTCCTCGACCATGGTTTCGCAGATGCCGCCGAGGCCCGGGCCCAACAACAGTATACTTTTCTTTTCGTTCAGATGGAGCAGGGGCAGGACCTGTTTGATCCGTTCCGCGCCGTCGGGCGTGGTGTAGCCCGTGCCCCACAGCTTCTCGATCACATTTAAGCGGTCGGCCGGCCAGTTGACCGGTTCAATTGGGCGCTCTTTTTTCTCGAAAGGGGTGTCGGGCTTTTGGGGTTCGGCCTTTTTGGCAGCTTTTTTGGCGGCCGGTTTCGTTTTTTTGCGAAACGACCCGGTGAGTTTGCCGATCAGGCCATCGGATTTACCTTTGGCTACTGCCATTGAACCCGCTCAATCGTCGCGGCACCTCCCGATGCCGCAGGTAGACCCCATATCACATAATATTTTGTACGATCCGGTCAATCTTAGCAAAAATACATGGAAAACCTAAATAAACCGCTTATACACACCCGCTTTAAGCGAAGTCCTTACGTTGAACATAGTCGGTCTTTTGTTCCGTTTTCTCGACGTAAGGGGCATACCCCTTGTCCAGCTTGCCGATGTGCTTCATCAACCACTCTTTCAAGAATTTCAAAAGTTTGTTCAAATCGATGGAAGCCGGGTTTTCCTCATACGCCGCCTGGAAGGTACGCACCAGATTTTCAATGTCGCGATGATGTTGTTTGTGTTTTTCAACCAGCGGATAGGCGGTCTGCTCAAACAATTTTTCTTCGCGGGCAAAGTGCGTTTCGATGTCCTGGCTCAGGCGATCCAACACCTGAGCAACCTTTTCCGCGCCCTGTCCCATTTGAACGGCGCGGTCAAGTTCGTTGACCAAACCGATCAGCATCTGGTGATCGTAATCGATGATGGGGTGACCGACTTCCAGCGCCTCGGACCATTGCAACAGCATGTCCAATCCTCCTCAAAAGCGCCTTGAAGAGAAGATATCGTGGATTGAAGCAAACGCCATAAGCCAGATTGATTATGTGGATATGCAACTGAACAAGACCGCTCAATAGGGCGGAGCGTTGATTTTGCGGGTCTTTTGCGCACGGATTTCATCCAAAATCCATTGCAACGTCTGTTCGTTGAGATCGCCGATACAGTCCGCCAGTTCGTTGGCCAGCTCCGTGGCCGTAGGGCTCAGGCCCGCGGTGTCCACCGTGACGCGCGGGTGTGAGAGCCTTGCCAAACGCTTGAGTTCTTCCGTGTCGTCCCAGATCAGACCGAAGTACTCGCAAATCTGCATGATCATACCGGGCGCCGGGCGGCCACGGTTGCCGTGCTCCAACGCGGACAGATAAGCGCCCGACACGCCCAGGGCCTTGGCCATGTCCTTTTGCGTCACCCCCTTCACGGTGCGCAAATCGCGCATTTTTTCCCCGAACGGTGTCATGGGGCAAGCCTAGCCGAAAGTGGTTAAAAAGCCCCTTAATGCGCCACCTTAATGTGCTCCAGAGCCGGATAATTGCAGCACGCTGACACCAGTAATGATCAGGCCGATCCCGGCGATCCCACCCCAATTCAGGGGCTCGTCGAACCAAAATACCCCGATCACCGCGATGGCGGCAACGCCGATGCCGGTCCACACCGCGTAGACGAAGCCCACGGGCAGGGTTTTCAACGTGATCGACAACAGCCAAAACGCCAACGCATACCCGCCGATCACCAACAGGCTTGGAACCAACTTGCTCATGCCGTGCGAGGCCTTGAGCGCGGAGGTGGCGATCACTTCGGCGACGATGGCGACGCCCAACAGCACGTATGGGTGCACGGTGGCGAGGGGCATGGGGTTCTCCTTGAGTGCCAGGGGTGAGTGTTTAGGGATCAACGTTTTTTGAGACGCACATACAACGCCCCTTCGCCGCCGTCCTTGGGCGCGGCGTGGGAAAAGGCGACGATTTTGGCGCGGTTCGGCTGTTCATTGAGCCAGCGCGGCACCTCTTGACGCAGCACGCCGATGGACCCGTCGGCGCGCGTGCCTTTGCCGGTGATGACCAGAACTTCGCGTTTGCCCGCACGCCAACTGGCGTCCAGGAATGCGTCCAGTGCCCTGTGCGCTTCGGCCTGGGTGAGACCGTGCAGATCGATGCGTCCCTCGATCTGAACCTGCCCACGACGCATGCGCTTGGCGGTGGATTTGTCCAGGCCCGGTTGATCCGCATGGGTGAGTTCCGGCAAGGGGCGGGGCGGCGGAGCTTGGCGTTTGCGTGGGGCGGCAATGGCAGGGCTTTTTTTCGGGGGCGGCTTCACTCCGGTTTGATCGGGGGGCACGTCACGACTTTTAAGCGGTTCCACCGTTTGCGCGACTTGGCGCCAAAGGTCCAGATCCTCTTCCGGCGTTTCTTTTTTCTTTTTTTTCTTTGGTTTAGATGGTTTCGGCATCGATCAATAAGATGAACAGTTTGCGCGGGCCGTGCGCGCCCAACAACAAGGTTTGTTCGATATCGGCGGTGCGCGACGGACCGGTGATCCAATTTATGGTGCGCGGCATCACTGGTGTATCAGGCTCCGCCTCTTCGCGCAAACGCGCCCACACCTGTTCATAATTCGCAGCGATGTCTTCCGTGCTGAGCACCACAAAATGCCAATCCGGCAGGAAATTGAGCGTGGTGGGCGACGCCGGACCGGAGCGCATCACCAGAGTGCCGGTTTCCGCAACTGCACCGTAAGCCCACGACAAACCGGCATGATCGCCCCCCGCGCCGGAACCGCATGTGATGTCCAGCGCCGTTCCGGTAAAGTCCAAAGCCTGCAATCTATCATCCGGGGCAATCTTCAAATGGGTCCATCCCGTGCTTTTCAAAATGTCCGCAACCACTTGAGGCACGTCGTCCGGGGCGGCGAGGCGGCGCACCTCGGCCTGGGCAAGTTTGGCTTCGGACGCAAACAGTTCGATTCTGGCGAGTCCTTCTGCGCGGCCGCGGTCGGGCAGCAGAACCGGACCTGCTTTGTGGATGCGTTGCTCGGTGGCGGATGCACGCCACCTGAAATCGTTAGCGGGATAATTTTCCACCCGGTCCAACGCGGTCCTGAGCCGGCTCAAGATCATATCGCGCCCGTTCATCGTTCGCCCCTCCCATAGCGGTCCAGAAACGTACCGCCCTGGGGTGCGGGCAAGTCACGGGTTTTGGTCCAGCCGCCCGCACCGGGCAACCAGCGATACGCCCCACGCTTGCCTGCAATGCGTTTCAATACACCGATGCCAACGCTTAAGGCCCGACGGTAAAGCGCCGGGCGCTTGGCGAACATCACCCATATCTTAAGGCCCAGGCGTTGCAGCCCGCCCGGATGGCCGCGCTGGAAAGCGCGCACCCGCCAGTTGCGCAACAGCTGGGGCAGGGGAATGCGCACCGGGCAAACCTCTTCGCAGCGCCCGCAAAACGTCGACGCACCGGGCAGTTGATGGGCCTCATCAATGCCGACGAAATGCGGCGTCAGGACCGAACCCACCGGCCCCGGATAGACCCAACCATAGGCGTGCCCGCTGGTCACGCCATACACCGGGCAATGGTTGATGCACGCGCCGCAGCGGATGCAGCGCAGGATATCGCGGAATTCGGACGCCAGCAGTTCGCTGCGGCCATTGTCCAACAGCACCATATGGAAGTCTTGCGGGCCGTCCGGATCGTCCGGTCGTTTCGCCCCGGTGAAAAACGTGTTGTAGACGGTCTGTTCCTGGCCGGTTGCGGTGCGCGCCAATAAACGCAACAGCAAGGTGGCGTCGTCCAGCGTCGGCACCACCTTTTCGATGGAGCTGACCGCGATGTGCACCGGCGGCAGGGATTGGGTCAAATCGCCGTTGCCTTCGTTGGTGACGATCACCGCCGTGCCGGTTTCGGCGATGAACATGTTGGCCCCGGTGATGCCCACATCAGCGGCGAGGAACTTTTCGCGCAGCTCGGCGCGGGCCTCTTTCAGCAAAGTGGGGGCTTCGGACAAATCCCGGTCCGCGTTCAAGTGGGTGTGGTTTTCCTTAAAGGTCTCGGCGACTTGCTCCTTGGACAGGTGCAGCGCAGGCGCGATGATATGGCTGGGCAATTCATGGCGCAACTGAATGATGTATTCGCCCAGATCCGTTTCCACGGGCTCAATGCCGTGGGCCGCCAGATGATCGTTGAGCGCGATTTCCTCCGTGATCATGGACTTGCCCTTGGTCACGGTCTTGGCATTTGCCTCCTGGCAGATTTTGAGAATGATCGCACGCGCCTCGTCCGCATCGCGCGCCCAGTGCACTTGACCGCCGGCTTTGACCACTTCGGCTTCGAAGCGCAACAAATACGCATCCAGATGGTCGAGAACATGGTTTTTCAAATCCCGCGCCGCGTCGCGCAGGGCTTCGTATTCCGGCAGGCGCGACATACCCTTGAGGCGCTTTTGTTGAAACCCGTCCTTGATGGTGCGCGCCATCTGGGCCTGCAGGCGCGTATCGTCCAACGCCTTTCGCGCATTTTCCTGAAAGGTGCGGCACGTCGGTTTGTGGGTCATGCGCTGTCTTCCCCGATCGCCGGGCCATCGGTCATACCCGCCAACACTTCGGCGATGTGAAACACCCGCACCTCCGAGCCGCGGCGCCTGAGCTTGCCTGCCATGTTCATCAAGCAGCCCAGGTCCCCACCCAACAGCAGGTTTGTTTCAGCGGCCTCCACGTTCGTGGTTTTTTTGTCGACGATCGCGCCGGAAATGTCGGGATATTTGGTGGAAAACAACCCACCGAACCCACAACAGGCCTCCACATCATCCATTTCGTTCAGCGTCAGACCGTCCACGGTGGCGAGCAACGTGCGCGGTTGAGACTTGACCCCCAATTCGCGCAAGCCCGCGCAGCTGTCATGGTAGGTGGCGCTGCCGTCGAAGGTGGATGTGGGTACATTCAAATCCAGATGATCCGCCAAATACGTGGTCAATTCCTGCGTGCGCGCAGCCAAAGCTTCGGCCCGCACAGCCCAAGCGACGTCATCGGCGAACATCTCCGGATAGTGTTTGATGATCATGCCGCCACACGACCCCGAGGGCACCACCACGTGATCGAAGGCTTCAAACGTTTCGATCACGTTCTTAGCAATGGCGCGGGCATCTTCCAGATCGCCGGAATTGTAAGCGGGCTGGCCGCAACAGGTCTGCCCCGGCGGCACCGCCACTTTTGCCCCGGCGCGTTCCAACAAACGCAGTGCGGCGAAACCCACGCTCGGGCGCATCAAATCCACCAGGCAGGTGACGAACAAGGCGACGCGTGGCGCTTCGGATTGAGAGCCGGTGGGAGGGGTCGGGTCGGACATGTTCAACAGAGTGTGGCCTCAAGAAAGACTTTTCAAGCCCCATATCCACCCGTTCAATAACCGCCGTGGGTCGGCACGACCGTGCGGGGCAACAACAAATAATACCGGCCGGGCCGCTTCATATTGCCGGCCCGTGCACGCGCGGTTTCGCCCGCACCGTAAAAAATATCGCCACGCACCACGCCCTTGATGGCGCCGCCAGTGTCTTGGGCAATCATCAAGCGATTGTAAGGCTTCTGGGCATTGAGCGATTCATGGGTGCTGAGCCACATGGGCGCCCCCAAAGGCAAGTAACGCCGGTCCACCGCCAACGAGCGTTCCGGTGTCAACGCCACGCCCTGTGCACCCAAAGGCCCATCGCCTTCGAGTTTTCTGAAAAAAACATAGCTTGGATTTTTTTTCAGAAGGTCCGCGCCCTGTTGTGGACGGTCAAGGACCCAGTCCCGGATCGCATCCATGGTCAACCGGTCAGCGGGAATTTCACCGCTGTCGATCAGCACACGGCCGATGGACTTATAGACCCGCCCATTTTTTCCCGCAAAACTAAGCCGTATGACGGAACCGTCCGGCAGCTTGACCCGTCCTGAGCCTTGAACGTGGAGGAAAAACGCCTCCACCGGATCATCCACCCAAACCAACGGTTCCAGGCCCACGACTTGGCCATCTTCAATGGCGGCCCGCGCCGGATAAGGTTGTAACCTACCGTTTTCGACCCGGCCCCAAATGGTGGTGCCGCCCAGCTCTGCCTCGAACGTGCCGAGGCTGGCGCTGACTAAATCCGCCGGACGGGCATAAAGCGGCGTTTGATAGGCCCCGCCCTGCTCTAAAGCACCGTTCAACTCCGGTTCAAAATAACCGGTGAACAAACCCTCGGTGGAGCCGCCGTTTTCGCGGACCTCATAAGCCACGAACCAGGTTTCGAAAAAACGCCTGGCTCCAAGCCGGTCGTGGGTGTTGAGCCCCATGGCCACCCGGCACGGCATCTGCCATTGCGCAACCTTGCCCCCGGGCGCCTGGGCGTTCGCAGCCAAATCCCGGTCTTTGGGACGGATGAGAATTTTCGCGCAGGATTTCTGGAACGCAACCAAGGCTTCGCCGTGATGATCGGCTTGCCAGCCGGGCAGGGCGTCAAGGGTAACTGCGCGCAAGGCTATTTGAGAAGGTTTTTCGGGCTTGGGCGGCGCGGGCAGGGCGAACGGTTTGGGTGCGGGCGCGCAGGCGTTGAGCAGGACAGCACCGGCAATCAGGCTGACATAAATGCGGGCCCGCATACAGGGTTATTCCAAGCTGCCGGTGCCGACCAACGTCCAGTTTGGGTTGCGCGACTTGGCGGGACGCGCAAAGGTCCAGAAGTCGGTCGCCTCCATGACCTTGGTGGGATCGCCTTCGACCACAGAGCCGTTTGCGTCCAACAGGGCGCTGATCTGTTCGGATACGAATTTGATGGTCACGTGGGCTTCGCGACCGTCCATGTAGGCCTCCACCAGTTCGGCCTTGGAAATACCGACCAAGGTTTCCTGCAGAGTTTGGCCTTCGGCCTCGCGTTGTTTGATGGCCTGTTCAAAACCAGCAAAAACTTCGGAGCTGAGCAGGTTTTTCAGGGTTTTTATATCACCTTGGGCATAAGCGTTCAGAATCATTTCAAACGCCATGCGTGCGCCGCCTAGGAATTCATTGGGACTGAAAGAGGGGTCGTGTTCGCGGATCGCGCGCACGCCTTCGCCCAGTTGACCTTCGGGCAGATCTTCTTCCGGTCCCGCCGGGACGGGTGCGTAAGCATCCGCATGATCATTGCCGTCAGGTGCGCGCGGACCCGGCAATTCGATCACGTTGCCGTTGTCGTCACGCTGCGGTTCGTCCTGGCGTTCGCGGTTGAACATGTCGCCATAGCCGCCTTCATGGCCATCGCGGTTCCCCAGCACGCTACGTAGCCTTAAGACCAAAAAAATGGCGATGAGCGCAAAAAGAATGATGTCAAAAAATTGCATGCCGGAATCCGTCGATGACTATTGCGTGGTGAGCCTTACGGCCATTCCACATTTTCACTATGGGTTAGATAGGCCTATACGGCAATTAGAGCAAGCCATAAGGGCGAAATTAGGTTGATCATGGGGCTCTGGGGTTGTTCCCACCCGCGATACATGTTAGCGAGAAGCACCTGTTTTTCGGCTTCTTCCACCTGAAGCCTCTCACATTTCCAAAGGAATTCAGATATGAGCGATATTTCTGGCAATGGCGGCGCAAACGCGGAACAGCAACAAGCCCCGCTGAACAT
Organism: Magnetovibrio sp.; assembly: GCA_028281525.1. Classification (GTDB taxonomy): domain Bacteria; phylum Pseudomonadota; class Alphaproteobacteria; order Rhodospirillales; family Magnetovibrionaceae; genus Magnetovibrio. The sequence goes on along the minus strand of JANQJR010000069.1, from coordinate 17,256 downwards.
CAACGGTCAGTATATCAAGGATCTCTCCTTTGAAGCGCCGAATTCGCCGGCCATTTTTCCGGAGCTGCAAAGCGCTCAGCCGGAAATCAAGGTCAACGTCGATGTTCAGGCCAATAAAATCGAAACGCCTGAAGCCATCAACATGTTTGAGGTGGTTCTCGATATCGGCGCAGAATTGCAGGCCGGCGATAAAGTTGGTTTTATCGTTGAGTTGAAATATGGCGGTGTGTTCACTCTGAACGTGCCCGAAGAACACGTCGGGGCGATGTTGGTGATCGAATGTCCGCGTATCTTGTTCCCATTTGCGCGCAACATCATTTCCGACGCCACCCGGGATGGTGGGTTCGTGCCGCTGTTGTTGCAGCCCATTGATTTCGCGGCCATGTATCAAGCCAACTTGGCCCAGCAAACGCAAGATTTGAACACTGAGGTTTCAGACCTGATCGACAAAAAAGAAGGCGACGCCTAAATCTGCTTTCTTCTGTTTGAAGGGGGCGCTTTTTCAGGCTTTCCAAATAGGATCCGTCAACTGATCGATAAACACCGCATGGCGGGTCAGTTCGTCCGTCGTGGGTGCGAACACCCGCGGTTCACGCAGCTGACGTTTTTCGACGTGGATTTCGTCTGAATCCGTTGCGGTTTCGACTTCACCAAGACCCAAGCCCGTCTGCCGCCCGCCCATCAACTCCAAATAGACATCGGCCAGCAGTTCGGCGTCCAACAGTGCGCCGTGAAGCTGGCGGTTGGAATTGTCGATGCCGAAGCGTTTGCAAAGCGCATCCAGGTTGGCCTGTGCGCCGGGGAATTTCTTGCGCGCGATTTGCACCGTGTCGATGGCGCGGGCCATGTCCAGCGTGGCTCGTCCTAAGTTTTTCAATTCCCAGTTTAAGAACCCCATATCGAATGTGGCGTTGTGGATCACCAAGGGGGAATCGCCGATAAACTCGAGGAATTCATCCGTAATTTTGGCGAAAACCGGGTGTTTTTTCAGAAACTCCTCGGACAAACCGTGCACGTTGAAGGCTTCTTCGGGCATGTCGCGTTCGGGATTGATATAGACGTGAAAATGTTCGCCGGTCGCAACGTGGTTGACCATCTCCACACAACCGATTTCCACTACCCTGTGGCCAGCTTTCGGATTGAGACCTGTGGTTTCCGTATCCAGTGCGATTTCGCGCATATTTCCCCCGATTTCATCCTGATCATCGGCTCCAATTGGGCCCCCAAACGCGGCCTTCGAGACCTTTCGTCACTTTGACGATGTTCGCAATCCGGCGCAAGCTTTGCCCACGGGTACCGCCGGTGGAAACCACGAAATCCGCGATTTGGCGTTTGATCCGATCATCCAACTGGCGCGCCAGGATAGCGTCGAACTTATCTGTCGTCATACCGGTCCGGCGCAACACCCGGTGGCGTTGAAGCCGCTCCGGGGCCGACACCACCACCACCGCATCGACCCGGACATCGGATCCGGTTTCATATAACAACGGAATGTCGAGCACCGCCAAACTCTCGCTCCAGCGGCGACACCGACCCAAAAAGCGCCGTTGCTCCCGGCGCACCAAGGGATGAAGAATAGCTTCCAATGTATCCAGGGCCGTATCGTCGCCAAGAACCTTTTCGCCGAGTTTCAAACGATCCACGCCGCCACGTTGGTCAAGTACGCCAGGGAAGATTTTGCTCACGGGCTTCACCGCCGCGCCGCCGGGGCTCATCAAGCGGTGCACACATCCATCCGCGTCGTGAACCGGAACGCCCAGTAGACGGAAACACCGCGCCCCCCAGCTTTTACCCATACCGATGGAGCCGGTGAGACCGATTACAAACATGGGTTCATGCTCCGCTCAAGACGTGTGCGCGGAGGTTTTCGGTAACATCGGGCATGTGTCCAAACCAGGCTTCGAAACCGGGGCGGGCTTGGTGAAGCAGCATACCCAGACCATCCACCACCGGATTGCCGCGTGCCCGCGCGCGTGCCAGTAGGTCCGTTTCCAACGGCGTATAAACGATGTCGTTGACCACCGCATCCGTGGGCAGAGAAGATATGTCCAAATCCAGGGAACGTTGGCCTTTCATCCCCAGTGTCGTGGTGTTGGCGAGCAATGCAGCACCTTCCAAATGGTCCATACGCTGTTCCCATGTGCCGACGATGATGTCGCCTTGGCCAAGCCCGGTTAAATCCGCCGCCAACTGTTCGGCGCGTTCGCGGGTGCGATTGAGCACGCGAATCTCCGGCGCACCGGCATCCAGCAGCGCCGCCAGGATGGCGCGCGCGGCCCCGCCTGCGCCCAGCAGCACGGCGGGGCCGCGGGTGACATCAAAGCCGGCGTAGCCGGCTTTTAAATTTTCCAAAAATCCGAACCCGTCGGTGTTGAAGCCGTAAAGCGACCCGTCGTCCTGCACCTTGATCGTGTTGACCGCACCGATACGCCGGGCCAGCGGATGCGCATCGTCAACATTTTTCAAAGCCGCCTCTTTGTGCGGCACGGTGACATTGGCGCCGGTAAATCCGTCTTGGGGCAGGGCCCTCAGTTTTGCCGCGAAATGTTCCGGGGCGACGGGTATGCGTACATATTCACCGGGAATGGCGTAGTGTTGCAGCCAAAAGCCGTGGACGCGGGGCGAGAGGGAATGATCCACTGGCCAGCCCATGACACCGGCGCGTTTGATAGGGGTGGTGTGATCGGTCGAATCGGTCATGGCCGCATTATACGGTTTTGTGCACCGGGCCCCAGGCTTTTCGATTGTTTTCGAAACGATCGGTTATTCAAAACTTCTGATGGCGGAATTGAGTTCGTTCCAGGACACGAACATGTCCTTCTTGAGACGGCTCAGATCTTTCAGAAGGACTTGGACCTGGGCCGTGTCCGCGTCTTTTTTGGCCTTCCAGGCCCGGCCTGCCGTTTCGTGAAGAATTCTGTGCTGGGTGAGTACGGTTTGAAATTCCGGCAAGTGAGAAAAATACTGTCCACTTCCATGCAACCACTTGCCCATCAAACAGTTGTGGTCCGAAATAATTTCATGGGGAGTCAGATCGCATGAATCCGAAGTCAGGCAAACAATAACCTTTGCCAGCCACTCATGATGATGAATCATGGCCTCTTGAAAATGGAGGATTGCCATGTGTGTGTCCGATTGGTGATCATTATTGATCAACCGATAAATCACAGTTATTTTTTGTGAATTTAGCAGCACTCTATAATTTTCGCCGGAGCGAAGTCAACACCCTTGAAAAGAGTATTAGGAAAAAATGGCCCCTTGTGCGCGCAACGCTTTTAAAAGTGGTAGTAAAGGCAGCCCCAAGATGGTGAAAAAATCGCCGCCGATATGATCAAACAGCTGCGCACCCAATCCTTCCAGATGATAGGCCCCGACGCTGGCGGCCACGTCCTGGCCCGCGCGATCAAGATAATCATCCAAAAACGCATCGGAAAAATCGCGCATCGCCAAAACCGCCGTGTCCACATGCGACCAAGCCGCTTTGCCGTCTTGAACCACAACCACGGCGCTGATCAAACGATGTTCCCGGCCCCGCAAACGCAAGAGTTGGGCGCAGGCAGCGTCCATGTTGCCAGGTTTGTCAAGCACTTGCCCATCGAAGGCCAAAACCTGGTCCGAACCCACTACCCAGGCCCCTGGATGGCGTGGGCTGACCGCCATAGCTTTTTCCAAGGCGAGTTTTTCCGCCAAAGCATGGGGCGACCCATTCCAGGCGGCTTTGATCTTGGCTTCATCCAGATCGGCGGGATCGCAGATGTGGGAAATGCCCGCGTCCGACAACATGCGGGTGCGTGCCCGGCTGGCGGAAGCCAATACAAGTTTGGATGCGGTGACGGAACTGTCTTCAGGTCGTGGCATCGATGCGGTCGTGATACATGTGCAAGATGGTGGCGGCGGTTTCTTCGACCGATTTGCGCGTGACGTCGATCACCGGCCAATTGTGTTCTTGGTACACACGTTTGGCCTCACGGATTTCCTGGGCCACGGCATCGGGATCGACATAATCCGTTTCTTCGTTATGGCCTTGCATTTTTAAGCGCTGTCTACGGATTTGCACCAACCGGCGGGGGTCCTTGGTGAGACCGATAATCAAGGGCCGGTTGGCATCCAGGATTTCCGATGGCAAGGACATACCCGGCATGATCGGCAGGTTGGCGGCTTTGATGCCGCGGTTGGCGAGATAAATGCAAGTCGGCGTCTTGGACGTGCGCGACACCCCCGCCAACACCACATCGGCATCGTCGATATCGTGTAAAGACTGGCCGTCGTCATGGGCCAAAACAAAATGGAGCGCTGCGATCTTGGCGTAATAGTCCGCGTCCATGACATGTTGACTGCCGGGACGGTGTTCGCGCTCCACACCCAGGTAATTGCCAAGCTGACCCAGTACGGGATTGAGCAAGTCGATGCATGGTACTTTCAGTTTCTTGCACCCATGTACCACCTGTTCCGACAAATCGTCATCCACCAAAGTGAAGATCACGAAGCCCGGATCGCTTTGAATCTCATCCAAAATAGCCTTTACCTGAGCGGCGCTGCGCACCATGGTCCAACGTTTTTCGATCACTTTTACATGGGGAAACTGCACCAGGCACGCCCGTGCGACCACATCCAGCGTTTCGCCAGTGCTGTCGGATATTTTATGCAGAACCAAAGTCGTCATTGAAATCCAGATTTGCATGCATTCGGTAAAAAAACATCGGCTGCCCACACCGGATAAGATGTGGATAAACCTGAACGGAATCAGCGTTTAGGCGTTCCGTCTGAAAAACCGGGTTCTTTTTAGCGCTCTCGCCCCCAGTGTACAACATTCTCCCCAACAACAGGAAAACCGCGTTCTCAAATCAAATCACGACTATCCTTCCCCAGAATTCACAGGTTTCCTGTCCCCAGTTTATGTCCCAAGATCCAAGACCTATGAGCAGACCATGCACGCCCAATCCACGACATGGACGCCAGTTGGGCCGGCGCTTGTGTATGAAACGTGGGATAAACCGCCCCCGGTCAATAATCCCCGTTATCCCGATTACAACAACCACATCATCCTTTTTATTTATATAAATAAATGGATTGTAAGGGACGCCGGAACGCGGGATAACTCTCTACCTTTTCGATCGAACCGGAACCCGCAAACGTGACCAAACGCTTCCTTCAAGCCCTCAAAGGGGAAACCCTCAACCCACCACCCCTATGGCTCATGCGCCAAGCTGGACGCTATTTGCCGGAGTATCGGGAAATCCGGGCCAGCGCGAAAAACTTCTTGGATTTTTGCTACACCCCCGATCTGGCCGTCGAAGTGACCTTGCAACCGCTGCGCCGTTACGGCTTCGATGCCGCGATTTTGTTTTCCGATATCTTGGTGATTCCGGACGCTTTAGGTCAAAAGGTGGAATTCGTCTCCGGCCAAGGGCCGCAATTGGCGCCCATCAAGAGCGAAGCGGAATTGGAAGCGATTTTAAATCTCGATGGCCTGCATGAGCACTTAAAGCCCGTATACACGACCGTACACCGTCTCTCCAAGGAAATCCCCGAAACCACTGCACTGATCGGGTTTGCCGGTGCGCCGTGGACGGTGGCGACGTATATGGTCGAAGGCAAGGGCTCCAAGACCTACGAGGAAATCCGCTCCATCGCTTATTCCGACCCGGTGTTTTTTCAACGCTTGATCGACATGTTGGTGGAAGCCACCTCGCTCTACCTGATCGAGCAGGTGCATCAGGGCGCGGAGTGCCTGCAGGTGTTCGACAGCTGGGCGGGGGTGCTTTCCGAGCGGCAATTCCACACGTGGTCGATCGAGCCCATGACGCGCATCGTCGAAAAGGTCCGCGCGGTTCATGCCGAAGTGCCGATCATCGGTTTTCCACGTGGCGCCGGACCGTTGTATGAGGCCTATGTGCGCGAAACCAAGGTGGACGGCGTCGGCTTGGATCATACCGTGCCGTTGACCTGGGCGCGCGATGTGTTGCAGCCGTTGACGACGGTGCAGGGCACCTTGGACAATCTGCTGTTGGTGGCGGGCGGCGAGGCCATGGACGCGGAAATCAAGCGCATTCTTGAAACCCTGGGTTCCGGTCCCTTTATCTTCAACCTGGGCCACGGCATCGTGCCGCAAACGCCGCCCGAACATGTCGAACGCCTGTGCGCTTTGGTGCGTGGGGAAGCTTGATCTTCTGAGACAATGAAATGAAGGGCCGATGAAACGCCTCGCCATCGTGTTGTTCAATCTGGGCGGGCCGGACAAGTTGGAAGCGGTGGAACCGTTTCTCTACAACCTGTTCATGGACCCAGCCATCATCGGTGCGCCATTGCCGGTGCGTTGGATTTTGGCGAAGCTGATTTCCAAACGCCGCGCGCCTTTGGCGCAAGACATCTACACACATCTGGGTGGCAAATCACCCCTGTTGGAATTGACTGAAGACCAGGCGCGCGCCTTGGAGCAAGCCGTGATGGACGTATCGCCGGACACCGACGTTAAAGCGTTCGTCTGCATGCGCTATTGGCACCCTATGAGTGCTGAAACCGTTCAAGCGGTCAAAGATTTTCAGCCAGATCATATTGTCATGTTGCCGCTCTATCCGCAGTACTCCACCACCACCACCGGGAGCTCTTTCGATGATTGGGACCAAGCCGCCCGCACGGGTGGCTTGGCTGTGCCCAGCAAACGTATTTGCTGTTATCCAACGGATGGGGGTTGGATTCAGGCACAAGCGGATTTGTTGATGCAATCCTTGGACAAAGTGCGGGCGCAAGCAGGTGACATACCGGTGCGGGTGCTGTTTTCCGCCCATGGTCTTCCGAAAAAAATCGTAGACAAGAAAGGCGATCCCTATCCTATACAAGTGGGACAAGGCGCGGCTTGGATTGCTGAAGAAATGAATGCGCGCGGGGCCAAACTGGATGACTGGTTGGTGAGTTATCAAAGCCGGGTGGGTCCTTTGGAATGGATCGGCCCCAGCACCGATGATGAAATCGAGCGCGCCGGACGCGACGGGGTTGCGCTGGTGGTGTTGCCCATCGCTTTCGTATCCGAACACTCCGAAACCCTGGTAGAATTGGATATCGAATATAAGCACTTGGCGGACCAAGCCGGGGTCAAAACTTATGTGCGTGTGCCTGCGGTCGCCACCCATCCGGCGTTTATTCAAGGCTTGGCGGCCTTGGTCACGGGGTCGTTGAACCAAGAATGTGCGATGTGCCCGGCAGGTGGAATCAGCCGTATTTGCCCATCTGATTCCAAGGGTTGTCCAAAACGCGAGAATGGGTAAACTCCGCTTCCACACAATCCAACGGCGAAGGTTTATTTCATGCTTGAAACCCTGATGCTTTCCGGTGATGCGTACAACTGGGTCAAGGCGCTGCACGTGATTTCCATCATCGCGTGGATGGCGGGTCTTTTGTATCTGCCGCGTCTGTACGTGTATCATTGCCAGGCGCAGGCGGGGTCCAGCCAATCCGAAACCTTCAAGGTCATGGAACGCCGGTTGCTGCGCGCGATCATGAACCCGGCGATGATCGCGAGTTGGGTCTTTGGCCTATGGCTGTTCTACAGCTTGAATATTTGGTCCGAGCCTTGGGTGCACGCCAAATTGACCTTGGTGGTGTTGATGAGCGTGGCACATGGTTTTATGGCGCGTTGGCGCAAGGATTTTGAACGCGACGCCAACCAACGTTCGGAAACCTTTTTCCGCATCGCCAACGAATTGCCGACGGTGTTGATGATCGCCATCGTCATTATCGTCATCGTCAAACCGTTCTGATCCGATCTCACGCTTTTCCTGCGGCCCTCTCAAAGGCCCAGCACCAAATCGCACTGGACAGCTTAGGTATGTTCGGGTATCTGTTAGGTCATATCCAACGGTCCGCGCTTTAAGTCATAAGTGGCCGGTCTCCCGTCCAAAAATCAAATCCCACCTTATCTTGGACGGTTTCCAAATCTTGTTCTTTTTCGACTTTGGCGTTTCGCCTGATCCAGTCCATCAAGTTCAACCCAACACCCTGTCTTTCAACACCAAACACCGGTTCGGCTATGAATCTCAAAGAATTAAAACGTAAGTCACCTGCCGATCTTTTGGCCTACGCCGAAGAATTGGAGATCGAGAACGCAAGCTCGCTGCGCAAGCAGGACATGATGTTCGCGATCTTGAAGCGCTTGGCCGAACAAGGCACGGCAATCTTCGGCGAGGGCGTGTTGGAAGTTCTGCAAGACGGTTTTGGATTTTTGCGTTCCCCGGAAGCGAATTATCTGCCGGGTCCCGACGACATCTACGTTTCCCCCAGCCAGGTGCGGCGCTTCGGTCTGCGCACCGGCGATACGGTGGAAGGCGAAATCCGCGCGCCCAAGGATGGGGAGCGTTATTTCGCCTTGCTGAAGGTCAACGCCATCAACTTCGAAGACCCCGGCGCGGTGCGCCATCGCATCAACTTCGACAACTTAACACCGCTTTATCCCGATGAACGTTTGCTGATGGAAATCGAAGACCCGGAAAGCAAGGATTTCACCGGGCGCATTATGGACCTGATCACGCCCATCGGCAAAGGCCAGCGCGCTTTGATCGTTGCGCCGCCGCGTACCGGTAAGACGGTGATGCTGCAAAACATTGCCCATTCGCTTGCCGCCAATCATCCAGAAAGCTATTTGATCGTGCTGTTGATCGACGAGCGCCCGGAGGAAGTCACCGACATGGACCGCTCGGTCAAAGGCGAAGTCATCAGCTCAACGTTTGACGAACCCGCCGCACGCCACGTCCAGGTTGCGGAAATGGTGATTCAGAAAGCCAAGCGCCTGACCGAACACAAACGCGACGTGATTATTTTGTTGGATTCCATCACCCGTCTGGCGCGCGCCTACAACACCGTGGTGCCAAGCTCAGGCAAAGTGCTCACAGGCGGTGTCGATGCCAACGCCCTGCAGCGGCCCAAGCGTTTCTTCGGCGCCGCGCGCAACATCGAAGAAGGCGGCTCCATGACCATCATCGCCACCGCGTTGATCGATACCGGTTCGCGCATGGACGAAGTGATTTTCGAAGAGTTCAAGGGCACCGGTAACTCCGAAATCATCCTGGACCGCAAAGTCTCCGACAAACGCATCTTCCCGGCCATCGACATCACCAAGTCCGGCACGCGTAAGGAAGAGCTGTTGGTGGACAAAGGCACTCTGTCGAAGATGTGGGTGCTGCGCCGCATCCTCATGCCTATGGGCGTCACCGATGCGATGGAATTCCTCATGGGCAAGCTGAAGGAAACCAAAAACAACGACGATTTCTTCGAGACCATGAACACGTAAATGTTTGCGGTAACCGCACGAACGCAAGCCCCGGTCTTAAGGCCGGGGCTTTTTCGTCAGGGAAGCAGAACGGTCGAGCCGGTGGTTTTGCGCGCTTCCAGATCTGTGTGCGCTTGGGCGGCCTCGGAAAGCGGATAGTCCTGCTGCGCTTCGATTTTGAGAATTCCGGCCGTCACCAAGCTGATTAACTCATCCGCCATGTGGGTAAGCGCCTCATGCGTCTCGGCGTAATCGAACAGGCTGGGCCGGGTGAAAAACAGCGAGCCCTTTTGCGCCAACAACGCCGGCTCGAACGCCGGCACCGGACCCGACGCGTTGCCAAAGCTGACCATGGTGCCGAGTTTCCTGAGGCTGTCGAGCGAGTCCATGAACGTGTCCTTGCCGATGGAATCGTAAACCACGTTGACACCCCGACCATCGGTCAGGTCCAACACCCGGTCCTTGAAGTTTTCTTGTGTGTACAAGATCGCGTGATTGCAGCCGTGCGCCCTGGCCAGTTCGGCCTTGGCTTCGGAGCCCGCCGTGCCGATCACCGTCGCGCCCAGGTGTTTGGCCCATTGGCACACCAGCAGGCCGACGCCGCCCGCGGCGGCGTGCATCAAAATGACATCGCCCGATTTCACCCGGTAGGTCTGACGCAGCAGGTATTGCGCGGTGAGGCCTTGCAACATCATCGCCGCGGCGGTGCGTTCACTGATGCCGTCCGGCAACTTCACAACGCGCTCCGCCGCGATGTTGCGGATTTCAGCATACGCGCCCGGCGGCGGGGCCGCATACGCAACCCGGTCTCCGGCTTTGACGCTATCCACACCGTCGCCCACCGAAATCACTTCGCCTGCGCCCTCCAATCCGATACCGCTGGGCAACTGGGGCAGGGGATAGAGGCCAGTGCGCATATAGACGTCGATGAAGTTCAGGCCGATGGCGCCGTGGCGGATTTGCACCTCGCCTGGGGCGGGGGTGGGCACGTCCACGTCGGTGTATTCCAGAACTTCCGGCCCGCCGTATTGGGAGACGATGATGGCCTTGCAGGACGACAGGGGCATTTGGGAGGCCTCCATAAATAGCCAGCTATAAATATCCTTCGAGACGCAGCAGGGTGCGTTTGGTGTCCAAGCCCCCATCGCCGGAATAACCGCCGAGCGACGACCCACCGACGATACGATGGCACGGAATCAGGATCGGGATGGGGTTTGCGCCGCAGGCATTTCCCACCGCGCGGGGCGATGACGTCAAAACCTTGGCGATCTGCCCGTAGGTTTTCACCTGGCCGGAGCCGATGGCGCGCATCTGTTGCCACACCCGTTGTTGAAACGGCGATCCGTGGGGGGCAAGCGGTAAATCCTCGAACGCTTCCGTTCCGGTTTGGAAGTAGGCCTTCAAGGCCTCTGCGCCTTGATTGAGAACCGGATTGTTCGACGTGCGTGGTGCGTCCACGCCGCGGCCCCAGTCGAGCGCGACGATTTTTGCATCTTCGCAAAACAAGGTGATGTCACCCACAGGGCTTTTGAGGCACAGCGTTTCCATGCCCCCGACTTTAAAGCCCTTTGAGTTCCGCGATCAAGGAATCCGCATCCGTCACCGGCCTTGAACACGTGCCCGCGCGGCAGACGTAGGCCGCCGCTTGGCCGTCCACGGGGGTTTTGCCATGGGCCGGATGGCCGGGGCCTATGTGTTCTCCGCCGTTGGTGCGAATCAAGACACGCAGAGAGCCCGGTGCGCCCAGTGCGGCGGAGGCCAACCCCGCACCGCCGCCGTTCTTGGCGGCGATCACCACCTGTGCGCCCTGAGACAGCAGCTCGAAGGCGTTGAGCAAGGTCGGCATGTTGGCCACCGCGTCGGGCGAATGGGCGGGGAAAGCGTGGATTACGTCTTCGGCGCGTTCGCGCAAGGCCACATCGCCGGTGATCAAATACAGCCTTGCGAGCACTTCGGCCATGGTGCCGTTGCCGCTGGGCAGGGCATTGTCGGCGCATTGGCGGGTGCGGGTGATGACGTCGGTGACGTCGCGTGCGCTCAAACAGTATCCGCCATCATCAGAGCACCAGAACAAATCACCGGCCTGATGCACCCACGCTTCGGCCTGGGCCAAATAAGTGTCCTGGCCCGTGGCTTCGTACAGCGCAACCGCCGCGCGGGCCATCTGCGCCAAGTCGTCGAGCACTGCGTTGTGCCGCGCCTGACCGCCCGACGGGGTGTCGGCCCAACTGCGTGCGAGGCGCCCATCCTTGACCATGTGCCGCGTGACGAAGGTGAAAGCGGTTTCGGCGATGTCGATCCATTCCGGCTCGTCGAACACGGTGCCGGCTTCGGCCAATGCGCGGATCATCAACCCGTTCAAATCGGCGAGCACCTTGTCGTCCCGCCCGGGCGAGGTCCGTTTTGCGCGGGCGTCGAACAATTTCCATCTGGCGGCGGCCAGTGCGTCTTCCATGGCGGGTTCGCCCGGATAGGGGGTGACGCGGGCAAGCACGTTGGCGCCTGAGCCGCCCTCTTCCCAATTGCCCCGCGCGCTCACGCCATAGGTCTGTTTGAACAGCGGGGCCATCTCGGTCAAAACCGCGTCAACTTCATCCTCGGCCCAGATATAAAACCGGCCTTCTTCGCCGTCGGTATCGGCATCCAGGGCGGAAGCGAATGCAAACCCGCCGTCCGTATGGTTGACGGTCATTTCCCGTTGCACCCAGTCGATGGTTTCGCGGACGCGCGCCGCATACAGGGGAGAACGGGTTTCCTTCCACACCTCGGTCATCAGGCTGATGAGTTGGGCGTTGTCGTAAAGCATCTTTTCGAAGTGCGGAACCAGCCAGTTTTCATCCGTCGAATAGCGGGCGAAACCGCCGCCCAAATGGTCGTAAATGCCGCCCTGGCACATACGATCGAGCGACGTGACCACCGCATCGAAATAAAGCGCCAGTTCGCCCCGCCGCCAAGCCCGCCACAACAAGCGCAGATATGGGACCTGGGGAAATTTCGGTGCGCCCCGAAAGCCGCCCAGCACCGGGTCGATGGCGCGCAGGGTGGAACCCGCGACTTCGTCGACGGTTTCCAGGCTGACGTTTTCGCCGGGTTGGGTCGCGGACAGAGCATCCAGCGCTTCGCGGATCACTTCGACATTGCTGGTGACTTGATCGCGGTTTTCGTTCCAGGCGCTGGCGATGCCGTTCAGCACCTGTTTGAAACCGGGCCGGCCATAGCGGTCTTCGGGCGGAAAATAGGTGCCGCCCCAAAACGGTTCGCCATCGGGGGTGAGGAACATGGTCAGCGGCCAGCCGCCGGGTTGGCGCATCAGGGCCAGGGCGGATTGGTAAATGATATCCAAATCGGGGCGTTCTTCGCGGTCGATCTTGACGTTGATGTAAAGCTCGTTCATCAACGCCGCGATGTCGCCATCCTCGAAACTTTCATGGGCCATCACATGGCACCAGTGACACGACGCATATCCGATGGAGAGCAAAATCGGCTTGCCGCTTTCACGCGCGGCGGTGAGCGCCTCTTCTCCCCATGGATACCAATCCACCGGGTTGTCTTGATGCTGCAGGAGATAGGGGCTGGTTTCCCTCGCCAGTCTGTTTTTGGGCATCGTATGCGCCTTTTGGGTATGACTTATGTATGACAAATATCAGGGGAGGGACCGTTGCGCACTGCCCCTCCTGAGATTACTTTGGGTGGCGGGGAGTGTGTTACAACCCCAAAAAGATAAAGGCTTTTCACATGACCAACCCCGATCCGTATTACCGCATGCACGTGTTTTGCTGCACCAATGAACGCCCGGAAAAACATCCCCGGGGCTCATGCGCGCGGGGCGGTCTCAATCCCGACGACGAGGTGCTGAGTGGGGTCAAGCTGCGCGATTATATGAAAGCGCGGGCCAAGGAGTTGGGTCTTAATGGGTCCGGCGGCGTGCGCATCAATGCGTCTGGATGTCTGGACCGCTGCGAGTTGGGTCCGGTGATGGTGATTTATCCCGAAGGTACCTGGTACCGGGTCGGCAGCTTCGCAGACGTCGACGCCGTGCTCACAGAGCATGTGCAAAACGGGGTGCGGGTCGAACGTTTGATGCTCGATCCAGATGAAAAAGCATAGCAAGATATTTGAATCACGGGCTGAATACATGCCACATCTGGGGACGCTTGAAACCATCTACGCCTTGGCCAGCGGTGCGGGCCGCGCCGGGGTGGCGGTGATCCGCGTCTCCGGCTCCGAGGCGGGCGCGGCGCTGCAGGCGCTCGCTGGAGGGGAGCTCCCGGTACGCCGGCAAGCGGTGCTCAAACGTTTGCGTCATCCCGAAAGCGAAGAAACCTTGGACGACGCCCTGGTGCTGTGGTTTCCGGGGCCCGAAAGTTTCACCGGCGAGGACGTGGCGGAGCTGCATGTGCACGGCGGTCGTGCGGTGGTGGATGGCGTGCTGGCGGCGCTTGCCGCTCTCAAAGGTCTGCGCTTGGCGGAACCTGGCGAGTTCACCCGGCGCGCGTTTGAAAACGCAAAGCTGGATTTGACCCAGGTGGAAGGACTGGCCGACCTGATCGAAGCCGAAACCGAAGCCCAACGCAAACAGGCACTACGCCAGTCGGAAGGGGAGTTGGGCCGGCTTTACGACGGGTGGCGCGACCGCTTGGTCCGCGCGCTGGCGCATTTCGAAGCGGAGTTGGATTTCAGCGACGAGGAACTGCCCGAGGATCTGCACACCCAAGTGGCCAATGGTGTGCGGGGCTTGATCGCCGAAATTCACGCCCATCTACGCGATGGCCGTCAAGGCGAACGGCTGCGCGACGGCGTGCGGCTTGCCATCATCGGCCCGCCCAACGCAGGTAAATCGTCCTTGATGAACGCCCTGGCCCAACGCGACGCGGCAATCGTGTCCGACATCGCGGGCACCACACGCGATGTGGTGGAGGTGCACTTGAATCTGGCGGGCTATCCGTTGTTGGTTGCCGACACCGCGGGCTTGCGTGAAACCGGGGACACCATCGAACAGGAAGGGGTGCGCCGGGCGAAATCCTGGGCCGAGGGGGCGGACATCAAGCTTGCGGTTTTTGACGGCGAAGCTCTACCGGAGTTGGATCCCACCACGCGGGGGATGCTGGAAAACGATACGTTGGTGGCGATCAATAAATCCGATGCATCCACTCAGAGGGAGACGTCGGATCTTCCGCCGGAAGGCACGGAAGCCAAGGGAGTGGGGGCTGGATTCCCAAAATCCATCGATGGTCATCCCGTTTGGCCGTTGTCGGTGAAAACCGGGGCGGGGTTGGATGTGCTGCTCGCCCGTCTTGCAGAGATGGTGACGGAACGTTGCCGCATGAGTTCGGACGGTCCGGCGCCCACGCGGGCGCGCCACCGGGAAGCGCTGCAGCGCACGGTCGAAGCCTTGGGCCGGTTTCTGGCGCGGCAAAATCCGCAGCACCTGGGTGCGGAGCTGGAAGCGGAAGACCTGCGTCTTGCCGTACGGGAGTTGGGCCGTATCACCGGGCGGGTGGATGTGGAGGATTTGCTCGACGTGATTTTCCATGATTTTTGCATCGGCAAGTGATGGCGTCTCCGGCTGTAGCCCTTACGTCCTAAGCGCTGTTTTTGACCCGCAATGTTTCACGTGAAACATTTCACGGCTCCAGTGTCGGGCCTTATTTGACGTATGCGGCTTGGGGTGTTTGACTTAGACGAGGGGGCTCCCTATGTTCCGCGCCATGAACGACATGCCGAACTCCAACTTGACCCATTTTGACGTGGCCGTCATCGGCGGCGGGCATGCCGGTGCGGAAGCCGCGGCGGCGGCGGCGCGCATGGGCGCGCGCACCGTGCTGTTCACCCACCGGCTGGATACGGTGGGGGCGATGTCGTGCAATCCGGCTATTGGTGGTTTGGCCAAGGGCCAATTGGTCAAGGAAATCGATGCGCTGGACGGAATCATGGGCCGTGCCGCCGACCGGGGCGGCATCCAGTTCCGCATGCTCAACCGCTCCAAGGGTCCGGCGGTGCGCGGCCCGCGTTGCCAGGCCGACCGCAAACTTTATGCGGGCGCGGTGCGGGATTTGTTGGCGGAGCAGGACAATCTGACCATCATCGAAGCGGTGGTGGACGACATCCGCATTGCCGCTGCGGGCCAAGTGGAAGGGGTGGTTTTGGCGGACGGCGCGGTCGTGCCGGTGGGCGCGGTGGTGTTGACCACGGGCACGTTTTTGCGCGGGTTGATCCATTTGGGGTCACAGACATTCCCTGCCGGGCGCATCGGCGATCCGCGTGCGGTGGGTTTGGCATACACGCTGCGCCGCTCCGACTTCAACTTGGGACGGCTGAAGACGGGCACACCGCCGCGTCTGGACGGCGACACCATCGACTGGGGCGGCCTCCAGCGCCAGCCGGGCGATGACGTGCCGGAACCGTTTTCCTATATGACCGAAGCCATCACCCAGCCTCAGATTGATTGCTTTATCACCTCGACCACGGCGGAAGGGCACGCGATCATCAACGCCAACCTGGATCGTTCGCCGATGTATTCCGGGCAGATCGAAAGCACCGGACCACGCTATTGTCCGTCCATCGAAGACAAAGTGGTGCGTTTCGCCGAGCGTGACCGTCACCAGATTTTCTTGGAGCCGGAAGGCTACGACGATTCCACGGTTTATCCCAACGGCATCTCCACGTCGTTGCCGCGCGATGTGCAGTTGGCTTTGCTGAAAACCATCCCGGGTTTGGAAAAGACCCGCATGCTGCAACCGGGGTATGCCATCGAGTACGATTTTGTCGATCCGCGTGAACTGGAACCCAGCCTGGAGACGCGGCGTGTTCCGGGCCTGTTTTTTGCCGGTCAGATCAACGGCACCACGGGATACGAAGAGGCCGCCGCCCAAGGTCTGATGGCCGGGGTCAACGCCGCGCTTAAGGCCGGGGCGGAGGATGGTGGGACGTACGAGCCCTTCATGCTTGATCGTTCCGAAGCCTACATCGGGGTGATGATCGATGATCTGGTGACGCTGGGCACGCAAGAGCCGTATCGCATGTTCACGTCGCGCGCAGAGTACCGCTTGCGCCTGCGCGCCGATAACGCCGACCGCCGTTTGACGGAGCGGGGCGGGGCCGTGGGCTGCGTTGGATCGCATCGCTTGGCGGCGTTTCGCACCAAGGAAATCCAGGTGCAGGCGGCCCTGGATTTGATCGAGGACCTGAGTGCCACGCCCAACGAATTGGTCAAACATGGATTGAAGATCAATCAGGACGGCCAGCGCCGCACGGCCCGCCGACTTCTGGCTTACCCGGATATCACCTGGGACGGGCTGGCCCAGGTCTGGCCGGAATTGGATAAGGTCCCCGTCAAAGTGCGGGAGCAGGTCGACATCGAAGCCAGCTATTCCGGTTATCTGGAGCGCCAGGAAGCCGATGTCCATGCATTTCGCAAGGACGAAGCGTTGCGCCTGCCCACGGACTTGGACTACGCCGCCATCACTGGTCTGTCCAACGAAGTGCGCGCCAAGCTGGAAACCGTGCGCCCAGCGACCCTGGGCCAGGCGGCGCGCATCTCCGGCGTGACGCCTTCGGCCCTGACGTTGTTGCTGGCCCATGTGCGGCGCAAAGAAACCCAGAAATCCGCCTGATCGTGCGTCCCGACAACGCCCCGGGCTTTAAGACTTTGTTGGCATCTCGGAGTCCAGAATGTTTCACGTGAAACATTGGGCTTGCAAAAGGGCCCCCAATACACAAGCATTTCCACTGTAATCGGCGGCTCAGCTTCATGACACAGCACATAACGCCCGAAGCGTTTCAGCGCGAAACCAAGGTTTCAGACGATGCCTTGGCGCGCCTGAAAATCTACGCCGATCTTCTGGTCAAGTGGCAGGCGAAGATCAATCTGGTGGGCCCGGACACCATCCCCGATGTGTGGCGCCGGCATATGCTCGACAGCGCCCAATTGATGGCTTATATCCCGCCCAAGAAAGACGGTAAAAAAAAAGTTGTGGATTTCGGCAGCGGGGCGG
>JANQJR010000070.1 GCA_028281525.1 Magnetovibrio sp. | reverse complement strand
GCCGGGCGACAACATCGCGATGGACGTTGAGTTGATCGCGCCGATCGCCATGGACGAAGGCCTGCGCTTCGCCATCCGCGAAGGCGGGCGCACCGTCGGCGCCGGCGTCGTCTCAAAGGTCATCGACTAAAGCACTGGACAACCGGGCGGGAAGAGGGTAAACCCCCACTTCCCGCCGCATCAGGTTGCGGCAGGACGGCTTTGCTCGTCCTGTCCTTTCCGTTTCGGAATCTCATCGGTTCTGGGCGGAAAAGGTAAGTAATTATAGGGGTGTAGCTCAGTTGGTAGAGCGGCGGTCTCCAAAACCGCAGGTCGCGGGTTCGAACCCTGCCGCCCCTGCCATCTCCCAAGGTGGCGCGCACTAGACCGGGAAAGATAAGAATTATGGCGAAAACCACGCCCGCCAAGTTTGTTCAGGAAGTCCGCTCGGAAACCGCCAAGGTGACCTGGCCGACCCGTCGTGAAACACTGATTTCGACCGCGACGGTGTTCGTCATGGCGATTTTGGCCGCGCTGTTCTTTTTCCTGGTCGATCAGCTGCTGTCTTGGGGCGTGCGCCAAGTCCTGGGTTTGGGGGCGTAAACGATGGCGGCGAAGTGGTACGTTTTGCACGTGTATTCGGGCTTCGAAAAGAAGGTCTCGGCTTCCATCATGGAGCAGGCCAAGCAGGCCGGCATGGACGACAAAATCCTGCAGGTTCTGGTGCCGAGCGAGGAAGTGGTGGAAGTGCGCCGCGGCTCCAAGGTCTCTTCGGAGCGTAAGTTCTTCCCCGGTTACGTGTTGATCGAAATGGATCTGACCGACGAAGCCTGGCACTTGGTGCAAAACACGCCGAAGGTCAGCGGGTTCTTAGGCTCCAAGGACCGCCCGACGCCGATCACCGAAGCCGAAGCGCAACGCATCATGAACCAGGTGCAGGAAGGCGTGGACCGTCCCAAGCCGTCCGTTATTTACGAAATCGGCGACAGCGTGCGCGTGGTGGACGGACCGTTCACGTCGTTCAACGGTCAGGTGGAAGACGTCGACGAAGAACGTGCGCGGGTCAAGGTGGCGGTGTCGATCTTCGGCCGTTCCACGCCGGTGGAACTGGAATACTCGCAGGTCGAAAAGGCCTAAGACAGAATTTCCGGGCCGCGCCAACCCGATAATCAAGGGGGCGGGGCCAGGAATTAAATCGTGTGGGAGGCCAGCCATGGCCGCACCACGCACTCAGAAACGGCCCGCGACCCAAAGTGATGAGGGCGCAGGTCAACAAAGTAGAGACTGAGGTAGTGAAATGGCTAAGAAAGTCAAAGCGCTTGTGAAACTACAAGTGCCGGCGGGTCAAGCGAACCCGTCTCCGCCGATCGGCCCGGCTTTGGGTCAGGCGGGTCTGAACATCATGGAATTCTGCAAAGCGTTCAACGCGCAGACCCAGCAGATGGAGCAGGGCATGCCGATCCCGGTGGTGATCACCGCGTATCAGGATGCGTCGTTCGACTTCATCACCAAAACGCCTCCCGCGAGCTTCTTGTTGAAGAAAGCCGCGAAGATCAAGAAAGGCGCCTCCAACACCGGCGTCGAAGTCGTGGGTTCCGTGACCATGGCCCAGTGCCGCGAAATCGCCGAAACCAAGATGAAGGATCTCAACGCGAACGACCTGGACAACGCCGCCTTGCAGATTGCAGGCACCGCGCGCTCCATGGGTCTGGAAGTGCAGGAGTAAGATCATGGCCAAACATGGTAAGCGTTTCAACTCCGCTGCGGAAAGCATCGATCGCAACAAACTCTACACTTTGACCGACGCTGTGAAGTTGGTTAAGGAGGGCGCCAAGGCCAAGTTCGACGAAACCGTCGAAGTGGCCGTGAACTTAGGCGTCGATCCGAAGCACGCCGATCAGATGGTGCGCGGCGTCGTGGCCCTGCCCAACGGCACCGGCAAAACCGTCAAGGTCGCCGTGTTCGCCAAGGGCGACAAGGCAGACGAAGCCAAGGCCGCCGGCGCCGAATACGTGGGCGCGGACGACTTGGCCGAACAGATCCAAAAGGGCGAAATGGATTTCGACCGCTGCATCGCGACCCCGGACATGATGATGGTCGTCGGTAAGCTGGGTAAGGTTCTGGGACCGCGCGGCCTGATGCCGAACCCCAAGCTCGGCACCGTCACCGCCGACGTCGCCCAGGCCGTCAAGGACGCCAAGGGCGGTCAGATCGAATTCCGCGTCGAAAAGATGGGTATTATTCACGCCGGTGTCGGCAAGGCGAGCTTCGACGAAGCCGCATTGGCGCAAAACGTGAAGACCTTCATCGACGCTTTGAACAAAGCCAAGCCGTCCGGCGCGAAGGGAACTTATCTCAAGCGCGCGTCCATCAGCTCCACCATGGGGCCGGGCGTGAAACTGGACATCGCCGACCTCGTCGGCGCGACGGCTTAAAGAGTGCGATCGTTCGCACCGGAGGTGCGGACGTGAATCGCCCTCTAGAAGAACATTGAGTTTGCTTGCCCGCCTCCACAAGGGGCGGGCGGGTGAAAGAAAGCTTAGGGGTGTTCCTCCAAGCTTTCGAGCCTGTCCAAGACCGTAGGTGCATCCCAATTCGGGGGTGTTTAAAGGGGTAACCCGCCTGCACAGACGGTGCAGAACCCGTATCGAGCTTAAGCGACATACGGCTTGAACTGTTGCACTTGGCAGGTTGTCGGGTCTTTCGATCAGACGGCCTTTGTGTCTGATTTGAAGACCATTCGTGCAACGGCTTTGTCCCGGTTTGGGAAAAGCCATTGAAACTGGAGACGACTGTGGACCGTACACAGAAAGAAGAACTGGTCTCTCAGCTTAACGAAACGTTCAGCGGCGCGGAAACCGTCGTTGTCACGCACAACCTCGGTCTCACCGTCGGTGAGATGGAAGACCTGCGCGTGAAGCTTCGTGAAGCGGGCGCCAACTTCAAGGTGACGAAAAACCGGCTCACGCGTCTCGCCCTCAAGGACACGAAGTTCGAGGGGATCGCCGACCTTTTCTCCGGCCCGACCGGCATCGCGTACAGCGAAGACGTCGTGGCGGCAGCGAAAGTCGCGGTCAAATTCGCCAAAGACAACGACAACTTTGAAGTTGTCGGTGGTGCGATGGGTGATCAGGTTTTGGATTTGGCGGGCGTTCAAACGCTGGCTTCCATGCCTTCGCTCGACGAACTTCGTGGCAAGTTGGTGGGTCTGATTCAGGCTCCGGCAACCAAGGTTGCTGGCGTGCTGCAGGCCCCCGCCGGCCAGTTGGCCCGCGTTTGCGGTGCTTACGGCGCCTCAGAGGGTTAAGCCGCGTATCTGGTTACTAGGAAAACAGGCAGTTCAAGCCTAAATGGAGAAATAGAAATGGCTAACATCGAACAGCTCGCAGAAGACCTTTCTGCTCTGACCGTTATGGAAGCGGCCGAACTGGCCACGCTTCTGGAAGAAAAGTGGGGCGTTTCCGCCGCTGCTCCGGTTGCGGTTGCCGCCGCTCCGGGCGCTGCTGGTGGCGAAGCCGCCGCCGAAGCCAAGGACGAATTCGACGTCATTCTGGCTGGCGCTGGCGACAAGAAGATCAACGTCATCAAAGAAGTCCGCGCCATCACCGGCCTGGGCCTCAAAGAAGCCAAGGAATTGGTCGAAGGCGCTCCGAAGCCCGTCAAGGAAGGCGTGGCCAAGGACGAAGCCGAAGAAATCAAAAAGAAGCTCGAGGAAGCCGGCGCTTCCGTCGAACTCAAGTAATCTTCTTTGGCAAGAGTGCGATCGTTCGGGCCTTGGGCCCGGGTGTGAATCGCCCTCTAGAAGAATACATCGGGTACTGGCGGCGCTCCCATTTGGGACGCCGCCATTCCCACCGAACGGACCATCCGCCCGCATGGGCTTGCCGAAGCCGGTAAAGCGGATGTGTTTGACGCCTTTCAGCGCGATGGATTTGGGATCGGCATCCCAGACGAGTCCGCCGGGGGCGTTTTTGTATTTGGGAACTTGGTATTCGTGCCTGACCTTGCAATCGGGGCAGGCGATTAAAAGATAAGACTTTCACACGGGCTCAATTACCGGGCCGCAGTCAAGTTAAGAGGAAAATCATGGCAACGTCGTTTACGGGTCGCATGCGGGTTCGCAAGGACTATGGGAAAATTCCCGCCGCAGTGGAAATGCCGAACTTGATCGAAGTTCAAAAGACGTCTTACGAAGCTTTCTTGCAAAAGGATGTTGCGGCGAACGAACGCCCGGACACCGGACTTCAGGAGGTTTTCAAGTCGGTCTTCCCGATCGAAGATTTTTCCGGCCGTGGCACCTTGGAATATGTGTCTTACGAGTTCGAGACGCCCAAGTACGACGTTGAAGAATGCCAACAGCGCGGCATCACCTACGCCGCACCCTTGAAAGTTACCTTGCGTTTGGTGGTTTGGGACATCGACGAAGAAACCGGTGCGAAGTCCGTACGCGACATCAAGGAACAAGACGTCTATATGGGCGACATGCCGTTCATGACGTCGAACGGCACCTTCGTCGTCAACGGCACCGAACGTGTGATCGTGTCGCAGATGCACCGCTCTCCGGGCGTGTTCTTCGACCACGACAAGGGCAAGACCCACTCGTCGGGTAAATACCTGTTCGCCGCCCGCGTGATCCCGTACCGCGGCTCCTGGCTGGACTTCGAATTCGACGCCAAGGACTTAGTCTACGTGCGCATCGACAGGCGCCGCAAACTGCCGGTGACCACGTTGCTGATGGCGTTGGACAACGAAGAGACCGCCGCCAAGCGCGCCAAGGCCGCCGAAAAGGGCGAAACCATCGACCCGTTGGAAGCCCAGGGTATGTCCAAGCAGGACATCCTCAACTTCTTCTACAACCGGGTCACGTATACCCGCACCAAGAAGGGCTGGAAAACGGACTTCGAGCCGCAGCGTCTGCGCGGTGCGAAGCTGACCAAGGACCTGATCAACGCCAAGACCGGCAAGGTCGTCGCCGAAGCGGGCGAAAAGATCACGCCGCGCAAACTGCGCAAGCTGGAAGAATCGAAGCTCACCGAAATCCTCGTCACCGGTGAAGAGCTGATCGGCTCGTACGCGGCGGAAGACATCTTTTCCGAAAAGTCCGGCGAAATTTACGCCGAGCCGGGCGAAGAAATTACCGAAGCCGCCATCGAAGCCATCGAAGAGGCGGGCGTGACCGAAATCAAGGCGCTGGCCATCGACCACGTCAACGTCGGTCCCTACATGCGCAACACCTTGGCGGTCGACAAGAACACGTCGCGCGAAGAAGCGCTGATCGATATCTACCGCGTCATGCGCCCGGGTGAACCGCCGACCTTGGACACCGCGGAGGGGCTGTTCAACTCGTTGTTCTTCGATGCCGAACGCTACGATCTGTCCAGCGTCGGCCGCGTGAAGATGAACGCGCGTCTGGGTTTCGAGACCGAAGACACGCTGCGCATCCTGCGCCGTGAAGACATTTTGGAAATCGTGCGTGTCCTGGTCGAGCTGAAAGACGGCCGCGGCGACATCGACGACATCGACCACTTGGGCAACCGCCGTGTGCGCTCCGTCGGTGAGTTGATGGAAAACCAATACCGCGTGGGCCTGCTGCGCATGGAGCGTGCGATCCGCGAACGCATGAGTTCGGTCGAAATCGACACCGTCATGCCACACGACCTGATCAACGCCAAGCCGGCGTCGGCGGCGGTGCGCGAATTCTTCGGCTCTTCGCAGTTGTCGCAGTTCATGGACCAGACCAACCCGCTGTCCGAAGTGACCCACAAACGCCGCTTGTCGGCCTTGGGGCCGGGCGGTCTGACCCGCGAACGTGCGGGCTTCGAAGTGCGCGACGTGCACCCGACCCACTATGGCCGCATCTGCCCGATCGAAACGCCGGAAGGCCCGAACATCGGTCTGATCAACTCGCTCGCCACCTTCGCCGTGGTCAACAAGTACGGTTTCATCGAAAGCCCGTACCGCAAAGTTGCCAAGGGCAAGCTGACCGGTGAAGTGGTCTACATGTCCGCCATGGAAGAAGGCCGCTACATCATCGCCCAGGCGAACGCCAATCTGGACAAGAACGGTAAATTTGTCGACGACATGGTGAGCTGCCGCAAGGCCGGCGACTTCGTGTTCGTGCACCCGGACGAAATCGAATTCATCGACGTCTCGCCGAAGCAGCTTGTTTCGGTGGCAACGGCTTTGATCCCGTTCCTGGAAAACGACGACGCCAACCGTGCGCTGATGGGCTCCAACATGATGCGCCAAGCCGTGCCGTTGTTGCAGGCCGAAGCGCCGCTGGTCGGCACCGGCATGGAAGAAACCGTGGCGCGCGATTCCGGCGCGGTCATCACCGCCCGGCGCTCGGGTGTGGTCGACCAGGTGGATGCGACGCGCATCGTTGTGCGCGCGACGGAAGAAACCTCGACCTCTGAATCGGGTGTCGACATCTACAATCTGTTGAAGTTCCAGCGGTCCAACCAGAACACCTGCCTGCATCAAAAACCGCTGGTGAAGATGGGCGACCGTGTCGAAGCGGGCGACACCATCGCCGACGGTCCGTCCACGCAGTTGGGCGAATTGGCGTTGGGCAAGAACGTGCTGGTCGCGTTCATGCCGTGGAACGGCTACAACTTCGAAGACTCGATCCTGATTTCCGAGCGCATCGTGCGCGATGACGTCTTCACCTCGATCCACATCGAGGAATTCGAAGTCATGGCCCGCGACACCAAGCTGGGCCAGGAGGAAATCACCCGCGACATTCCCAACGTCGGTGAAGAGGCGCTCAAGAACCTGGACGAAGCCGGCATTGTGTACATCGGCGCCGAAATCAAGCCGGGCGACATTCTGGTGGGCAAGGTCACGCCGAAGGGCGAATCGCCGATGACGCCGGAAGAAAAACTGCTGCGCGCGATCTTCGGCGAAAAGGCAACCGATGTGCGCGATACGTCCCTGCGCTTGCCGCCGGGCGTTGCGGGCACCGTCGTCGAAGTGCGCGTGTTCAACCGCCGTGGCGTCGACAAGGACGAACGCGCGCTGGCGATCGAGCGCGACGAAATCGAACGTCTGGCCAAAGACCGCGACGACGAACGCGCGATCCTGGAACGCAGCTTCTCCGGCCGCCTGAAAGACTTGCTGCTGCGCAAGAAAGTCGTTTCCGGCCCGAAGGGCATCAAGGAAGGGTCGACCATCACCGAAGAGTTGTTGGCTGAATACACGCCGGGCCAGCAGGCCCAGATCGTGGTCGCCAACGACAAGGTGATGAAGGACGTCGAAGCGCTGAAAGGTCAGTTCGAAGAGTCCATCGCCGCGCTGCAATCGCGTTTCGAAGACAAGGTCGACAAGCTGCAACGCGGCGACGATCTGGCACCGGGCGTGATGAAGATGGTCAAGGTGTTCGTCGCGGTGAAGCGCAAGCTGCAGCCGGGCGACAAGATGGCCGGCCGTCACGGCAATAAGGGTGTCATCTCGCGCATCATGCCGGCCGAAGACATGCCGTACCTGGAAGACGGCCGTCCGGTCGACATCGTTCTGAACCCGCTGGGCGTGCCGTCGCGCATGAATGTGGGTCAGATTTTGGAAACCCACCTGGGCTGGGCCTGCGCGGGCATCGGTATCCAAATCGGGGAGATGGCTGATGGCATCAAGAACAATGGCGGTGACACCAAAAAGCTTCGCGGTAAGTTGAAGAGTGTCTACACGCCTGTCGAGTTCAAAGAAAAAATCGATCCTTTGGATGACACCCAGTTGATGTCCATGGCGGACAACCTGCGCAAGGGCGTGCCCATCGGAACGCCTGTTTTCGATGGTGCGCATGAGGGCGACATCGCCGATATGCTCGAAGAAGCCGGCCTGCCGACGTCGGGTCAGATGACCTTGATCGACGGGCGCACCGGTGAAGTCTTCGATCGTCCGGTGACCGTGGGCTACATCTACATGCTCAAGCTGCACCACTTGGTGGACGACAAGATCCACGCGCGCTCCATCGGTCCGTACTCGCTGGTCACCCAGCAGCCGCTGGGCGGCAAAGCGCAGTTCGGCGGTCAACGCTTCGGCGAAATGGAAGTGTGGGCGCTGGAAGCTTACGGCGCGGCGTATACGCTGCAAGAAATGCTCACCGTCAAGTCGGACGACGTGTCGGGCCGCACCAAGGTCTACGAGGCCATCGTGCGCGGCGACGACAACTTCGAAGCCGGCGTGCCGGAATCCTTCAACGTTCTGGTCAAGGAACTTCAGGCGCTCGGCCTGAACGTGGACCTGACCTGATCTGACCCGGAAGAGGAGATATAGAGATGAACGAACTCACCAAATTTTTCGGGCAGGTCAGCGGGACCCAGCGTTTCGACACGATCCAGATCAAGATCGCTTCGCCGGAACAAATCCGCGCTTGGTCTTTCGGTGAAATCAAGAAGCCGGAAACCATCAACTATCGCACCTTCAAGCCGGAACGCGACGGCCTGTTCTGCGCGCGCATCTTCGGCCCGGTGAAGGATTACGAATGCTTGTGCGGCAAGTACAAGCGTATGAAGTACAAGGGCATCACCTGCGAAAAGTGCGGCGTCGAAGTGACGCTTCAGAAGGTCCGGCGCGAACGCATGGGCCACATTGAGCTGGCCTCGCCGGTCGCGCACATCTGGTTCATGAAGTCTTTGCCGAGTCGCATCGGTTTGCTGCTCGATATGACTTTGAAGGATCTGGAACGCGTCCTCTACTTCGAAAACTACGTGGTGGTGGAACCGGGCCTGACGCCGCTCAAGCAAAACGAGCTGCTGACCGAAGAAACCTACCAGGCCGCCGTGGACGAATACGGCGTGGACGCATTCACCGTCGGCATCGGCGCGGAAGCGCTGCGCGACATGCTGTCCGAAATCGACCTGGAAGACGAACTGGAAACCTTGAAGGACGATCTCAAGGAAACCACCTCGGAAGCCAAACGCAAGAAACTGGTCAAGCGCTTGAAGCTGGTCGAAGCGTTCCTCGCCTCCGGTGCGCGACCCGAGTGGATGATCCTGGAAGTCGTGCCGGTCATTCCGCCCGAACTGCGCCCGCTGGTACCGTTGGACGGCGGCCGTTTCGCGACGTCGGACCTGAACGATCTGTACCGCCGCGTGATCAACCGCAACAACCGCCTGAAGCGTCTGATCGAACTGCGTGCGCCGGAAATTATTGTGCGCAACGAAAAGCGCATGTTGCAGGAATCCGTCGATGCGCTGTTCGACAATGGGCGGCGCGGTCGCGCCATCACCGGCGCCAACAAGCGTCCGCTGAAGTCCTTGTCCGACATGCTCAAGGGCAAACAGGGCCGCTTCCGCCAGAACCTGCTCGGTAAGCGCGTCGACTACTCCGGCCGTTCGGTCATCGTGGTGGGCCCGGAGCTGATGCTGCATCAGTGCGGTTTGCCGAAGAAGATGGCGTTAGAACTGTTCAAGCCGTTCATCTATTCCAAGCTGGAACTGTACGGCTACGCGACCACCATCAAGGCCGCCAAGCGCATGCTCGAAAAGGAACGTCCCGAAGTCTGGGACATCCTGGAAGAGGTCATCCGCGAACACCCGGTGCTGCTCAACCGCGCGCCGACGCTGCACCGTTTGGGCATCCAGGCGTTCGAGCCGAAGCTCATTGAAGGCAAGGCCATCCAGCTTCACCCGCTGGTGTGCGCCGCATTCAACGCCGACTTCGACGGCGATCAAATGGCCGTGCACGTGCCGCTGTCGCTCGAAGCGCAGTTGGAAGCACGTGTCTTGATGATGTCCACCAACAACATTCTGTCGCCCGCCAACGGCAAGCCCATCATCGTGCCGTCGCAAGACATCATTTTGGGCCTGTACTACATGTCCATGATGCGTGAAGGCGAAAAGGGCGAGGGCATGCTGTTCGCCGACATGGGCGAAGTGCAGCATGCCCTCGACGAAGGTGTGTTGAGTTTGCATGCCAAGATCACCGCGCGTTACCACGGTGTGGACGAAGACGGCAACGAAAAGACGTTCCGCATCGAAACCACGCCGGGCCGTCTGATGATTTCGGAAATTCTGCCGCGTCATCCGAAGGTGCCGTTCGACCTGATCAACAAGCTGCTGACCAAGAAGGAAATCACCAACGTCATCGACGTGGTGTATCGTCACTGCGGTCAGAAGGAAACGGTCATTTTCGCCGACCGTATGATGGGGCTGGGCTTCTCCAACGCGTGCAAGGCCGGCATCTCGTTCGGCAAGGACGACCTGATCATTCCGGACGCGAAGGAAAAACTGGTCGGCGATACCGAATCGAAAGCCAAGGAATACGAACAGCAGTATCAGGACGGTCTGATCACCCAGGGCGAAAAGTACAACAAGGTTGTCGACGCCTGGGCGCATTGCACCGACATGGTGTCCGACGAAATGATGAAGGTCATTTCCGAAGACAAGCCGGGCGAGCCGATCAACTCGGTCTACATGATGGCGCACTCCGGTGCGCGTGGTTCGGTGGCGCAGATGAAACAGCTTGCGGGCATGCGCGGCCTGATGGCCAAGCCGTCCGGCGAGATCATCGAAACGCCGATCGTGTCGAACTTCAAAGAAGGCCTGACCGTGCTGGAATACTTCAACTCCACCCACGGTGCGCGTAAGGGGTTGGCCGACACGGCGCTCAAGACCGCGAACTCCGGTTACCTGACGCGCCGTCTGGTCGACGTCGCGCAAGACTGCATCGTCTACGAAGAAGACTGCGGCACCGACATCGCGATCACGGTTTCCGCCGTGGTCCAAGGTGGCGAAACCGTGGTCGACATCGGCGAGCAGGTGCTGGGCCGTACGTTGGGCGAAGACGCCATCCACCCGATAACCGGCGACGTGCTGTTGAAGAAGGGCACCCTGGTCGATGAAGCCGATGCCGCGATCCTCACCGAAGCGGAGATCGAAAGCCTCAAGGTCCGCTCCCCGCTCACCTGCGAAAGCAAGGTCGGCATCTGCGCCACGTGTTACGGCCGTGACCTGGCCCGCGGGACCCGCGTCAACATCGGTGAAGCGGTCGGCGTCATGGCTGCCCAATCCATCGGTGAGCCGGGCACCCAGCTGACCATGCGCACCTTCCACATCGGCGGCGCCGCGCAGAAGGGCTCTGAGCAATCCTTCATCGAAGCGGGCTTCGACGGCAAGGTGAAGCTGATGAACTGCCAGACGGTGAAGAACTCCGAAGGCGTTCTGGTGGTCATGAGCCGCAACGCGGAACTGGCGATGATCGACGATCAGGACCGCGAGCGCGTGCGCCAGCGTATCCCCTACGGCGCGAAGCTGCTGACCAAGGACAAGGCCAAGGTCAAGCGCACCGACAAGCTGGCCGAATGGGATCCGTACACGCTGCCGATCATCACGGAGAAAGACGGCACCATCAACTACATGGACCTGGTCGAAGGCGTGTCGTTGATGGAGCAGATGGACGAAGCCACCGGCATCTCGTCCAAGGTGGTGGTCGACTGGAAGTCCCAGCCCAAGGGTTCGGACCTCAAGCCGCGCATCACGCTGCGTGACAAGAAGGGCGAAGTCGTGCTTTTGGAAGACGACATGGAAGCGCGCTACTTCCTACCGGTGGACGCGGTGTTGTCCGTCGAAAACGGCCAGGAAGTGCACGCCGGCGACACCTTGGCGCGTATCCCGCGTGAAAGCGCCAAGACCCGTGACATCACCGGCGGTCTGCCGCGTGTCGCGGAACTGTTCGAAGCCCGCAAGCCGAAGGATCACGCCATCATTTCCGAAATCGATGGCCGTGTGGAATTCGGCAAGGACTACAAGAACAAGCGCCGCGTGATCGTGGTTCCGGCGGACGGCGATGGCGAACCTGCGGAATACCTGATTCCGAAGGGCAAGCACTTGGCCGTGCAGGAAGGCGACTATGTGCAGAAAGGCGATCCGCTCATGGACGGCAATCCCGTGCCGCACGATATCCTTGCGGTGATGGGCGTCGAAGCGTTGGCCGAGTACTTGGTTAACGAAATCCAGGAGGTCTACCGCCTGCAAGGTGTGAAGATCAACGACAAGCACATCGAAGTGATCTCTCGCCAGATGATGCAGAAGGTCGAAATCACCGAGCCCGGCGACACCACTTACCTGGTGGGCGAACTGGTCGATAAGTCCGAGTTCGAAAAGGTCAACGCCACGGCCGAAGACGCGGGCGAAAAGCCCGCAGGAGCCGCGCCGGTGCTGCAGGGCATCACCAAGGCGTCCTTGCAGACCCAGTCGTTTATCTCGGCTGCGTCGTTCCAGGAAACCACCCGCGTTCTCACAGAGGCGTCCGTGTCGGGCAAGACCGATACGCTCATCGGCCTCAAGGAGAACGTCATCGTGGGCCGTCTGATCCCGGCGGGTACCGGTTCGGTGATGAACAACTTCCGTTCCATCGCCGCCGAACGCGACGAGGAACTGATGGCCAACGCCGGTCCGGACGAACTGGAAGAGCAGGGCCTGCCGCCGGTGGACGTTATGCCGGCGCCGGTGCCCGAAACACCAGCCGCGGAGGACGCGCCGGAAGGCGAATAAAAATCCGTTGGGCCGGCTTCGGCTCAAACGCGCAAAAAGACCCCGGTCGCTCGCGACCGGGGTCTTTTCATGTGCGCATTCTCCAAATGATTGAGAAGTGTAGATTAAATGCGGAATACCCCTTTCCGTTGTGTGGGCGCGTGCTAAAGTCCTGGGCATGAGCCGCGCGTCAGTCCCCTTTGCCCGTGCGCTTGCCTGTCCTGGTGATGGTGCGAGACGGGGTGCGCTCTGGACGCTTCTTTTCGTCTTGACGTGTGTTGCGGCTTTCCTATCCGCCGCCGGCGCACAAGCCGAAACCAAGATCGTTTACGGTCTGCACCAGAACAAGCCGCTCAATTTCAAAGATAGCGATGGCGCCGCCAAGGGGTTGGTGATCGATGTCTTCGAACACGTCGCCCGACAGGAAGGCTGGCGGATCGAATACAAACCGTGCAACTGGGCCGATTGTCTGAGCTGGCTGGAAAGCGGCGAGATCGATGTGCTCAGCGCCATCGGTTACACGCAAAAACGCCAAGTCCTTTACGACTTCACCGAAACCCCCTTGATCACCAACTGGGGATTGGTGATGACCCAGGCCTCGACGGACATTCAGTCTTTGCTGGATTTGGAAGGCAAGACCATCGCTCTGATGAGGCGTGCGGGACACAGCAAGGCGCTGATCGAATTGCTGGACAATTTCAGCGTCGAATACACCGCCTTGGACGTCGACAGCTTCAAAGAAGTCCTCCAGGCCGTTCATGACAAGCGCGCTGATGCGGGCGTGGTGAACCGTCTGTTCTCGTCGCAGTTTGCGAAGGACTATGACGTTCTGGAAAGTCCGATCATCTTCAACCCCATCGAAATTCGCTATGCCTTCACCAAGGGCAAGCACGGCCACTTGATCTCGGCGCTCGACCGCCATCTGCAACAGCAGAAGGCGTCCAAAGACTCCCTTTACTACAGTTCGCTCGCAAAGTGGTTCGGGGAAGGGGAGACGGTGCAGATCGCACAGTGGCTGAAGTGGCTGGCCGTCGGTTCATTGGCGGCGGTTGGGGTGCTGTTGCTGGTCACCAAGGTGTTGCGTGAAAAAGTGGCGACCAAGACGTTGGAAAGCGCAGCCTTGTTCAAGGTCATCGTCAAACGCGGACCGGTGGCGTTCTTCATCTCGGATGCGGATACGGACGAACTGTTGTTTGCGAACGCCCGCGCCAAGGCCATGTTCGGCATCGATGTTGGCAAGGCGGCGAAGCAGACACGGGTCGCAGACTTTTTCGAAGACATCCAGGATCGCCTGTTCATCTGGAGCAACTTGGAAGGCACCGACCCTCTGCGCGATGTCGAGGTGCGCATGAAGCGTCAGGACGGCACCACGTTTTGGTGTTCCATCAGCGTTGCGCGCATGCCGTTTCAGGGACAGTCGACCATCGCGACATCGATCATCGATATCACCGAACGCAAGCGCATCGAAGCGGAGCGGGTGGCTTATGAGGAGATGCTGCTCAAGCAGGCAAACTACGATGAGATAACCGGCTTACCCAATCGGCTGTTGTTCAACGACCGCCTGTCCCAGGCGATCAAGCATGCGGAGCGCAACCGCGCCAAGGCCGGGCTGTTGTTCATCGATCTCGATAAATTCAAGCGCGTCAACGACACCCTGGGCCATCAGGCGGGCGACGACCTGTTGAAAATGGCGGCCATGCGTCTGCTGGAATGCGTGCGTGCGGAAGATACGGTGGCGCGCTTCGGCGGGGATGAGTTTGCGGTGGTGATATCGGGCGTGAAGGAACCCGCGGATGTGCGCCAAGTGGCCGACAAGATTTCGGCGTCTTTCCACCGCTCATTCATGCTCAATGAAACGGAAGTCTTCACCACCGCCAGCATCGGTATTTGTCTGTATCCGGACAATGGGGAGACGGTGGAACAGTTGATGAAAAACGCGGACGCGGCCATGTACCGGGCGAAGGAACAGACGCCCGGACGTTGGTGCTTCTACACCCAGGCCATCAACGAAGAACTGCAAACCCGCCTGGAATTGGAAACGCAACTGCGCAAGGCCGTCGAGAACGAAGAATTCCGCCTCGAATACCATCCCATTATCGAAACCGGCAGTGGACGTATCGCCAGCGCGGAGGCGCTTTTGCGGTGGGACAGCCCGAAGTTCGGCATCGTACAGCCCAATGACTTTATCGGCGTGGCGGAAGAAACGGGCTTGATCGTGCCGCTCGGCAAATGGGTTTTGGAAACGGCGTGCCGCACGGCGAAATCTTGGGAAGACCATTATGACGACCCGTCGGATGCTCCGGCGATTTCCATCAACGTTTCGCCCCGCCAATTGCGCGAGCCCGATTTCGTCGACATGCTCACGGACATCTTCACCCGCAACGCCATTTCCCCCGACCGGATCGACATTGAAATCACCGAAAACTTGCTGATGGAAAACACTGACACCGCGCTGGATGTGCTCAAGCGTCTGCATGCGCTCGGCATTCATATTTCCATGGACGATTTCGGCACCGGCTATTCGTCGCTCAGCTACTTGAAACGGTTTCCCTTGAGCGTGCTGAAGATCGATCAGTCCTTCGTCACCGACTTGGGTTCGGACCGGGGGGACGAAACCTTGGTGCGTGCGATCATTTCCATGGCCCATGATTTGGGTCTGCGCGTGATTGCCGAAGGGGTGGAGGCGGAAAGCCACGAAAGCTTTCTCAAGGACAAGCGATGCGACTACCTGCAAGGCTTCTTGTTCAGTGAACCGGTTGCGGACACGGTTTTTGCCGCCATGCTCAAGAAACAATCCACCCGCATCTGAACTCAGCCTCATGTGCTTCAAGAATCAGGGTGATTCGGGCGTTTTAGACCCCGGCTGGGCCCGCCCACGCGCCTTTCTGGGCGCTTTCTTGCGCGTGTGTGGCGTATTTAGGGCTGAAAATGTCCGAAAACACCAGATTTTGGTACATATCGGTCTTTGCTGATATGCCCCCATTCTTTGCTTGACGGGGTGGGGGGGGATGCATAGTATGCGCCACTCTTCGAGGCTTGGTGGTGAACCCGAAAACGTAAGGCGTTGGGCGGTTCAGACGCAGGCCAAAGAAGTTAGCGCGTTGCAAAATAGAGCCCTTTTGGGCACAGAGTTGACCGCCGAGAGGCAGGAAGAGCCACCTGCGTCTGCCTCTACGGTCTTTTGTTGCACCGGGAATCGGCCGCAAACCGGCGGGGTTCCGCGGTGCATATGTAATGGAAAGAACGGTATGCCAACGATTAACCAATTGATCCGCAAGCCGCGTAAAGCGCCGCGTGAAACCAGCAATGTTCCCGCGCTGAAGGCTTGCCCGCAGAAGCGTGGTGTTTGCACCCGCGTGTACACGACCACCCCGAAGAAGCCGAACTCGGCGCTTCGCAAAGTCGCTCGTGTGCGTCTGACCAATGGTTTTGAAGTCACCAGCTACATCCCGGGCGAAGGCCACAACCTGCAAGAACACTCCGTCGTGATGATCCGCGGCGGCCGTGTGAAGGACTTGCCGGGCGTTCGTTATCACATCATTCGCGGCACGCTGGACACGCAGGGCGTTTCCGACCGCCGTCAACGCCGTTCCAAGTACGGCGCGAAGCGTCCGAAGTAAGGGAGGTAGCGAGAGATGTCCCGTCGCCACGCAGCCGAAAAACGCGATATTCTGCCCGACGCCAAGTATGGCGATCAGGTGGTCACCAAATTTATGAACAGCCTGATGCTGGACGGCAAGAAATCCGCCGCCGAACGCATCGTCTATGGTGCTTTCGACATGATGGAAAGCAAGGCCAAGTCCGACCCGCTGGGCATGTTCCACGAAGCCATCGACAATGTGAAACCGTCCGTGGAGGTCCGCTCGCGGCGTGTGGGTGGCGCGACCTACCAAGTTCCGGTCGAAGTCCGCGCCGCGCGCCGCCAAGCCCTGGCGATCCGCTGGATTGTCGAAATGGCCCGCAAGCGCTCCGAAAACACCATGGTCGAACGCCTTTCCGGCGAATTGATGGATGCCGCGCAAAACCGTGGCGCCGCCGTGAAGAAGCGTGAAGACACCCACAAGATGGCGGAGGCCAACAAGGCCTTCTCGCACTATCGCTGGTAAGGCCCTCAAGGAACCTCGACGATGGCACGCAAAGTTTCCCTCGATAAGTACCGCAACATCGGCATCATGGCGCACATCGATGCCGGTAAGACCACGACCACGGAACGTATCCTGTATTACACCGGTAAGTCCTACAAGATCGGCGAAGTCCACGACGGCGCCGCGACCATGGACTGGATGGAGCAGGAACAAGAGCGTGGCATCACCATCACATCCGCCGCGACCACCTGTGAATGGAAAGATCACCAGATCAACATCATCGACACCCCGGGCCACGTGGACTTCACCATCGAAGTCGAACGTTCGCTGCGTGTGCTCGACGGTGCGGTCACCGTGTTCGACTCCGTTGCCGGCGTTGAGCCGCAGTCCGAAACCGTGTGGCGCCAGGCCGACAAGTACGGCGTGCCGCGTATGTGTTTCGTCAACAAGATGGACCGCACCGGCGCCGACTTCTACCGTTGCGTCGACATGATGGTCGACCGTCTGGGCGCGAACCCGCTGGTCATGCAGATGCCGATCGGCGCGGAAGACCAGTTCAAAGGCGTCGTTGACGTGATGCGCAACAAAGCCATCATCTGGGACGAAGAAAGCCTCGGTGCCGCGTTCCACGAAGAAGAAGTTCCCGCCGACCTGGCCGATAAGTGTGCGGAATACCGTGAGCACCTGATCGAAACCGCCGTCGAACAAGACGACGACGCCATGGAAGCTTATCTCGAAGGCAATGAGCCGGACGAAGCGACCCTGATCCAGTGCATCCGCAAGGGCACCATCGCCGGTGATTTCGTGCCCGTGCTGTGCGGCACCGCGTTCAAGAATAAAGGCGTTCAGCCGCTGCTCGACGCCGTTGTCGATTACCTGCCGGCCCCGACCGACGTTCCGCCGATCAAGGGCGTCAAGATGGGCACCGAAGAGGAGATCGAGCGTCACAACTCCGATGACGAACCGTTCGCCGCCCTGGCGTTCAAGATCATGAACGATCCGTTCGTCGGTTCTCTGACTTTTTGCCGTGTCTATTCCGGCGTGCTGGAAGCCGGCAGCTCCGTGCACAACTCCGTGAAAGATAAGTCCGAACGCGTTGGCCGCATGCTGCTCATGCACTCCAACTCGCGTGAAGACATCAAGGAATGCCGCTCCGGCGACATCATCGCCATCGCAGGCCTGAAAGCGACCACCACCGGTGACACGCTTTGCGCCAAGTCCGATGCGGTTATTCTGGAGCGCATGGAATTCCCCGATCCGGTCATCGAAGTGGCGGTGGAGCCGAAGTCCAAGGCCGACCAGGAAAAGATGGGCGTCGCTCTGTCCCGCTTGGCTGCCGAAGATCCGTCTTTCCGCGTCACGTCTGATCACGAAAGCGGCCAGACCGTGATCAAGGGTATGGGCGAATTGCACCTGGACATCATCGTCGATCGCATGAAGCGTGAATTCAAGGTGGAAGCCAACGTCGGTGCGCCGCAGGTTGCGTACCGCGAAAGCATCTCCAAGGTTCACGAGGTCGACTACACCCACAAGAAGCAGTCCGGTGGTTCCGGTCAGTACGCCCGCGTCAAGATGGTGTTCGAGCCGTCCGAGCCGGGTGAAGGCTTCGTCTTCGAAAGCAAGATCGTCGGCGGCAACGTGCCGAAGGAATACATCCCCGGCGTCGAAAAGGGCCTGTCGAGCGCCATCGAAACCGGTGTGTTGGCCGGCTTCCCGGTGATCGACTTCAAGGCGACCCTGGTCGACGGCGCGTACCACGATGTTGACTCGTCCGTCCTGGCTTTCGAAATCGCCGCCCGCGCCGCCTTCCGCGAAGGCTGCAAGGACGCCGGTCCGAAGCTTCTGGAGCCGATCATGGACGTCGAAATCGTCACCCCGGAAGAATACATGGGCGACATCATCGGCGATCTGAACTCGCGCCGCGGCCAAGTCGGCGAAATGGAACAGCGCGCCAATGCTCGCGTGATTTCCGCCAAGGTGCCGCTGGCCAACATGTTCGGTTACATCAACACCTTGCGGTCCATGTCCCAGGGCCGCGCCCAGTACAGCATGCAGTTTGCGAACTACGCCGAAGTGCCGTCGCAGGTTGCTGAAGAAATCCAAACCAAGCTTGCCGGTTGATGCCCGGTTCGAATGGAGTGAAGTAAAATGGCTAAAGAAAAGTTTGAGCGCACGAAACCGCACTGCAACATCGGTACAGTTGGTCACGTTGACCACGGCAAGACGACGTTGACGGCTGCGATCACGAAAG
>JANQJR010000045.1 GCA_028281525.1 Magnetovibrio sp. | reverse complement strand
GGCTACACCTTCCAGCCCGGCGCTTCCGAAGGCGACGAATGGGGGTTCGCCCGCCCGCAGCCGGCAAAGAAAACGGCATCGAAAGCCGGAAAAAAAGATCAGACGCCGCGGTTGCGCAAATACCGCGAAGGGGCCGCGGTGTAAGCTCCCGACGTCACGACGACCCCCACCGCCACCGTGACCCCTTCGCGGTATTTGCGCAACCGCGGCGTTTGATCTTTTTTTCCGGCTTTCGATGCCGTTTTCTTTGCCGGCTGCGAGCGGGCGAACCCCCATTCGTCGCCTTCGGAAGCGCCGGGCTGGAAGGTGTAGCCGCCTGCTTTGAAGGTCTTGAGCGTCTCCGCATCGGTGATCCGGTTCTGGATGATCCAGCGTGCCATCATGCCGCGTGCGCGTTTGACGAACAGACTCATGGTTTTGATTTCACCATTGTCGCGGATTTCCTTGAAGGTGGGTGTGATGACCCGCAGTCCCGCGGTCTGTAATTCTTCGATCCGCGCCGCCTTGAAGTATTCGACGCTGGCGAGGCACACTAAGGTCTTGGTCTTTTGCGCTTTGGCCTGATCGATGATGGCTTGAGACAGGCGGCTTTGCCAATAGTCATAGAGGCCCTTGCCCTTTGGTGTGTCGATACGCGTGCCCATGTCGAGACGGTGCGGGCGGATCAAGTCCAGCGGGCGCAGCTTACCGTAAAGCCCGTTCAAGATGATCAGGTGGTCCTGGGCGTAATCCAGGTCGTCGGCGCTCAACGTCTCTGCGTCCAGCCCGACGTATGTGTCGCCCGAAAACATCCAGCATGCGGGCTTGGCGTTGTCGGGTGTGTGGGGAAAGGAAAAGGCGTCGTAGTAATCCTTCAGCAGACCCGCCTGTTTTTCGCTGATGTGCATCAACTTTTCCATTTCCGACGTGTCCAGTTTGCCCGTGATGTCGGCGAGCTGGGTGGCGTCGTCGGGGTAGTCGGGCGTGGTCAGGCCCGGGGTGTCGCGGTCCCAGTCCTTGAGGTTCAAGCGCTTGGCGGGGGAGATGACGCAGAGCATGGGCGGAGTTCTCTAATTTTAGACTTGTTCCAGGCGTGCGGGCAGGTTAGGCCAGAAGCCCGCCCTAGGTCAAAACCGGCATGAAGGATTCCCCCGATCATGATCACCGTTTACGGCATCAAAACCTGCGATACCGTGCGCAAAGCCCTGAAATGGCTGAACGAACAAGAGATCGAACACACCTTCCACGATTTTCGTGTGGACGGCCTTGAGGCGGCGACCGTGGAGCGTTGGTGCCGGGAGTTGGGGTGGGAATCGGTGCTGAATAAGCGCTCGACCACTTGGAAGCAATTGTCTGATCAAGACAAGACCGGCTTGGACCAGGTAAAGGCGGTTGCGTTGATGGCTGGGCACCCGACTCTCGTCAAACGGCCCGTATTCGAAGGCGAGGGGCTTGTTCTGCAAGGCTTTAGCGATGCGGTGCGCGCACAGTTGTCGTAACTTTACAGCCCGCGCATTTTTTCGGCATTTAGGCTTCCACGGAATTGCCAATTGCCCTGGAAATCCCTATTATCCGCACCTGTCGGGACCAAGGTGGGGCGCGGTTCCTGAATGGTTAAAGCAAGAAGTGTTTGGAATCGCATTTATGATGAAACGCCGCAACGCCCTTGTTTCGCTGATGATGTTGGTCTTGGCCGTTTGGGGGTCCCCGTTGACCGCCAGCGCTGATTCCAGCACCGATGACCCCGCGCAGAAATTTATCGAAAGCCTGGCTCAAGAAGCTGTTCAGGCGTTGACCGCCGAAGGTGCGACCCGCGCGCAACGGGTCGAACGTTTCCGGGTGCTACTCAACGAAAACTTCGACGTTCCCGTGATCGGCAGGTGGGTGCTGGGGCGCTACTGGCGCGCGGCGAGCGACGCGGAGAAGGAAGAGTACCTGGACCTGTTTGAAGACTACGTTGTGATCACTTATGTGGAGCGCTTCGATCAATATTCCGGTGAGGTCATCAAGGTCACCAAGTCGGTGAGCGATCCGGGCAAGGACTCCCTGGTGTTTTCGGAAATTCATCGCCCCAGCGGTGGCGAGCCGATCCGCGTCGATTGGCGGGTGCGCAACAAGTCCGACATCTACAAAATCATTGACGTCTATGTCGAAGGGATCTCCATGAGCCAGTCGCAGCGCAAGGAGTTCACCTCCGTGGTCCGTTCCAACGGCGGTAAGGTCGCGGGGCTCTTGGAAGTCTTGCGCGACAAGATCGAAAGCCTGTCGAACTAATTCTTTAACATTTGGGACAACGGCATGGCCAAGGGCGCGGGCGACGAAAACTTTCCCGTGGCGTCAAAGTTGTTGCCCGCGTGGTCGCGCCCGCACGTCAAAGCGTTTTACGCTTTCGCGCGGGCTGCGGACGATGTGGCCGATGATCCGGACCTGACGCCCGCGGCGAAGCTTCAAACCTTGGACGCTATGAATATGCAGATCGACGCCGGCGTGGCCCACCCATACGCCGAAGTCGATAACTTGGTGCAAAGCTTGAACGAGAGCAGCGTCACCCCTCAGCACGCCAGGGAACTGCTCAGCGCCTTCATGCGCGATGTCGAATCTCCGCGAACGCAGGATTGGGTCGGCTTGATGGCCTACTGCCGCTTATCGGCGGCACCGGTGGGGCGCTATCTGATCG
Organism: Magnetovibrio sp.; assembly: GCA_028281525.1. Lineage (GTDB taxonomy): Bacteria > Pseudomonadota > Alphaproteobacteria > Rhodospirillales > Magnetovibrionaceae > Magnetovibrio. Next base: position 48,002 of record JANQJR010000045.1, on the reverse strand, counting down.
ATCTTCTGGGGGGGATCGAAGGGGACGACCCTGCCGCGTCGGATGCCTTGTGCAGCGCTTTGCAAATCCTCAACCATCTCCAGGACGTTCGTTCCGATTTGGAACGTCTTGATCGCGTTTATGTGCCCGCCAATTGGATGATGGTGCATGGCGTTAGTGTGGAGGACTTGTGCGCGGACAGGTGTTCGCCCGAGTTGCGCGCGGTCTTGAATTTGATGCTGGATGGGGTGGAAGGCTTGTTGGTGGCGGCGAAACCGTTGCCGCGGCAAATCCGTTCCAAGGCATTGGCGCGCGAAGCGGGGGGCGTTCTGGCTGTGGCTTGGCGGTTGGCCCGTGCGTTGAGACGCCAAGACCCGCTGGCCGAACGTGTGGAACTGCCGCGCATGGTCATGGGGGCGTGGTTTCTGTGGGGTGCGCTGACGGCCTAACTGGTGTATCTCTATTCGCTATGGATCAAACGGCTGGCTCATTGATTTGCAGGCATTCTCCCGGCGCAACGGTGTCGGGCAGTTCCTTTTATTGGGCCTTGCGCCTGTTGCCCGAACCCCGGCGCAGCGCCATGTTTCATATCTACGCCTTTTGCCGCGAAGTGGACGATATCGCCGACGGCGTGGACAGCACCGAGGTCAAGATGGCCCGCCTGGAACAATGGCGCGGATATGTCGAAACGCTCTTCGGCGCGGGGGAGCCCGACCCGGCCATAACCAGTCTCAAACCGGTGGTGGAGTGCTACCGGCTGGATCGGGCGGACTTGATCGCCATCATCGACGGCATGGAAACGGATGCCCATGCCGCCGTGCGCATGGAGGACGAGGCCGCTTTCGACCTCTACCTCGACCGGGTGGCGTCCGCCGTCGGCCGTCTGTCGGACCGGGTTTTCGGCCTGGATGGGGACGCGTCGGACCGTCTGGCTTACCATCTGGGCCGCGCGCTGCAGATCACCAATATCTTGCGCGACCTTGACGAAGACGCCGCGCGCAACCGTCTTTATGTGCCGCTCAGCTTGCTCGCCGCCGAAGGAATCGAGCGGGGTACGCCGGGTCAAGTGCTCGAACATCCCAAAGTTGGCGTGGTACTGGAGACGTTGACCACGCGGGCACAAGGCCATTTCCGGGATGCTGCGCAGGTGCTGGAGGTGTTGGAAAAGGCCAAGACCCGACCGGTCCGGGTGATGATGGCGGTCTATGTCCGCATTTTGGAACGTCTTCTTTCACGCGGGCTTGCCAACATTCACATTCCGGTCAAGCTCGGCAAACTTGAGAAACTGTGGCTTGCATTGCGTTACGGTGTTTTGTGACATGGCGGGACGGGTGCATATCATCGGTGCGGGGCTCGCGGGCTTGTCGGCGGCCGTGCGATTGTCCCAGGCGGGCGCACGGGTCAGCATCCACGAAACCACCCAATATGCAGGCGGCCGATGCCGGAGCTTTCATGATGATCAAGTGAGCGCGGTGATCGACAATGGCACGCACTTGATCTTGAGCGGCAACACGGAAGTTCTGACGTATCTGGAACGGGTCGGCGCGCGCGAAAATCTGGTTGAAGGCGCACGCGCCGTGTTCGACTTTCTGGACGTGCAAAACGGCAAACGCTGGTCGGTGGACTTAGGGTTCGGCGTGGGCGCGTTGTCGCTGATCAAGTGGCTCGCGGACAAACACCGTCAACCGCCGGGACTCAAGCCATTCCAGTTCCTGCGCGACATCCGTGCGCTGAAACGCGGGCGGGGCAAAACCGTGGCCCAATGCCTGGACATCAAGTCCGAGCTTTACCGCACGTTTTGGCACCCTTTGTGTCTCGCCGTGCTCAATGCCGAACCGCAAGAGGCTGCGGCGGTGTTGATCTGGGCGGTGTTGAAAGAAACCGTGTTCAAGGGCGGCGCTTACGCCCGTCCCTTGTTTGCTCCCGATGGTCTGGGCCCGGCATTGGTCGACCCAGCGGTCGCATATCTGCGATCTCAAGACGTAAGCATGTATTTCCAGCGCCGCATCTCGTCGCTTGTCGTGACGGATGGGCTTTGCACATCCATCCGTTTTCACAACGCGGCAGAGGTTCTGGGAGACAGCGACGCGGTGATCATGGCGGTGCCGCACCATGCCGTCGCCGAGTTGGTGGACGGTATCGATGCACCCGATGCAAGCCGCGCGATCTTGAATGTGCATTACCGTCTGTCAGGGGCCGTGGATACGCCCACCATCGTGGGGCCAGCTATCGTAGGACTTGTGGGCGGTGAATGCCAATGGCTGTTTCGCCGTGGTCCCATCGTGTCCGTGACGGTAAGCGGCGCGAACGCCTGGATGGACAAAGATACGGATGCGATTGCGCACGCCTTGTGGCCGGAAGTCGCCCGGGCGTTGAGGCTGGACGGCGATATTCCGGCCTACCGGGTGATCAAGGAACGCCGCGCCACCTTCGCCGCAACGCCGGAGGCCTTGGCGCACCGCCCGGGCACGCGCACGGCGGCGGCGAACCTCTATCTCGCGGGGGATTGGACGGATACAGGCTTGCCCGCGACCATCGAAGGCGCGGTCAAATCTGGGCGCTTGGCGGCTGAGGCGGTCCTGGAAGATGCCGCGTCATGAGTGATGAGAAAAATTTGCAGTTGACCGGTGTCATTGCGAGGAGCGGAGTGACGAAGCAATCCATGTTTTGATAGAAACATCCTGGATTGCTTCGCTGTGCCCGCAATGACGTAAGCACTTTAAAGCAGCACGTAGTCCACGCCGCCGGCGCGCGCGTTCTGCAGGAACTTTTGCTGCCAGTTTTCGCCCAAAAGTTGGCGGGCCAATTCGACCACCATGAATTCGGCCTCCGGCACACCGTCTTGTCCTTCATAACGCGACAGGCCCTGCAGGCACGACGGACACGCGGTGAGCAGTTTCTTCGGCGCGGCGCCGGTGATCCGAGTGCTCTCAGCGCTGGCGGTGGAAATCGATATGGACTTGGCATGTTTCACCTGGGTGGAGATGTCCGGGCGGTTGACGGCGAAGGTGCCGGCCTCGCCGCAGCAGCGCTCCGTCATGGTCGCGGGGCGGCCCAGAAGACCCGCCGCCACGTCAAGCGGTGCATGGTGGCTGAAGGGGCTGTGACACGGTTCGTGGAACAGATAACCGCCTTCACCATCGGGCTCAGTCACACGGACGCCACGATCAAACAGGTATTCGTGGATGTCCATCAGGCGCGAGCCGGGGAAGATCTTGTCGAACTGGTAATTGTCGAGCTGCTTGGAACATGTACCGCAAGAGACGATTACGGTCTTGATGTCGAGGTAGCCCAGGATGTTCGCGACCCGGTGGAACAATACCCGGTTGGCGGTCGAGATGGAACGGCCCAACGCCGCGTCGCCCGCGCTTTTTTGCGGGAAGCCGCAGCAGCTTTGGCTTGGCGGCAACACGACTTGAACGCCCTGGGCGTTGAGCATCGCCATGGTCGCCAGGCCCACATGACTGAACAGGCGTTCGCACCCGCAGCCGGGGAAGTAGAATACCGCTTCACGGGCGTCTTCGGGCAAGCCCAGTGGGCGCACGATGGGAATGCTCGCCCCGTCGTCGCGCAGATTCAGGAAATCCCGCGCCGTTTTCGACGGCACCTTGTCGATGGGCAAGGGCGTGCGCAGCATGTGCGTGAGTTGCTTGGTTGGGGCGCTGCCGCCGGTGGTGGCGGGCGGCTCCGGGTCGTCCTTGAGCGCGCCGGACGCTTTGGCGATGGTGTGCATCAAGCTTTGCCCGGCGTAACCCGCGCGGATAAATCCGGCCCGCGTCACCCGGATAGCGCGGGCGTTGTTGGTGGTGAGGAACGCCATGGCGAGCTTTGCACCGATGGCGGTTTGCTTTTTGCCCCGGCTCATGAGGATTTCACGCATCTTGATGGTGACGTCGCCGAAGTCGATGTCGACCGGGCAGGGCACCGCGCATTTGTTGCACACCGTGCAGTGGTCGGCGACATCGTTGAGCACGTCGAAATGATGTTGCGAAACGCCGCGCCGGGTTTGTTCCTCGTAAAGAAATGCTTCGATGATAAGGCCTAAGGACAGAATTTTGTTGCGCGGCGAATACAACAGGTTTGCGCCCGGCACGTGGGTGGAGCAGACTTCCTTGCACTTGCCGCAGCGCAGGCAGTGGCGCGTCATGTCGTTCAGGACTTCAAGCGCGCTTTCTTTCAGGATCAAGGCTTCCTGCTGCACCAGGCGCAGCGACGGGGTGTAGGCTTCCAACGCGGTCGATTCTTCCAGCAGTTTGCCGCGGTTGAAGTGTCCGTCCGGATCGACTTGTTGTTTGTAAGCGCGGAAGGCTTCGATCTTTTCCGGATCCTGATAGGCGAACTTGGTGAGCCCGATGCCGTGCTCGCCGGAAATCACGCCGCCCAAGTCTTGCGCCAACTCCATCACACGATCCACCAGCCGCTCGGATTCTTGGAGCATGGCGTAGTCGTTGGAGTTGACGGGTATGTTGGTGTGCACGTTGCCGTCGCCCGCGTGCATGTGCAGCGCGATGAACAGGCGGCTGGACAGAACGTCCTTGTGGATTTTGTCGATCTCGGCGCGCAGCTCCGTCCACATGTCGCCGGCCCAGATGTTTTTCAGCGGCTTTTCAATCTCTGCGCGGTACGAAATGCGGATGTCGCCGCGCAAAAGCAGGCGCACGATGGGCAGGCCGCGCCAGCCATCCGGTATGGTTCCCGGTCCAGCGGAGTTTGGGGGGGCGTAGTGGGGCAGATGCACGCATTGCTCCGCTTGCGCGTCCAGGTTTTCCAGGACTGCGCTCCAGCGCGCTTCGACCTCAGCCAACAGCTTTAGAGACGCGGTCTTTTTGTCCGCGACGATCTGGGCGTTCACACCGCCGCTGGTGAATTCGACCGGCAGTTGCTGGGCGTACGCGCCTTCTTCGAGATACGTTTCCAGCGCACCCAGCAGTCCCAGCTTGTTGGAAATGGACTGTTCGATGTTGAGCCGTTCCACCCCTTCGCTGTAGTCCGCCATGCGTTCCAGCGGGATCACCACGTCTTCGTTGATCTTGAAAGCGTTGGTGTGCGCGGCGATGGCCGCGGTGCGCGCGCGGTCCGCCCAGAAGCGCGCGCGGGCTTCCGGCTTGGTGGCGATGAAACCTTCCCCTTCGCGTGCCGTGGCCAGTTCGACCACGTGTTCGCAGGCTTTGACCAAGGCGGCTTCGTCTTCACCGACGATATCTGCGACCAGCACCATTTTCGGCATGTCGTCGCGCATGGACTTCGGCGAATACCCCACCGCGCGGATGTAGCGCTGGTCCAGATGTTCCAGACCCGCGCACGCCACGCCCGGCGTGGCTTTCAGATAATCCAGGGTTTCGACGATGGCGGGCACCGCTTGGCCTAAGTCCTGGCCGTAAAACTCCAAGCAGAGGGTGCGGATGTGTTCCGGTTTCTGATGCAGTACGAACACGGCGCTGGTGACCAGGCCGTCGCAACCTTCCTTCTGCACGCCGGGCAGTCCCCCCAGGACTTTGTTGGTGACGTCCTTGCCGAGCCCCGGTTTGCGGATGTCCTCGGCCTTGAGCGTGATGATGTCCGCGTCGCCCTTGGGCGTGACGCCGTCGGGCGCGAAGCGTTGAACCTGGAACTTTACTTCGGGAAGATCGTGGATTTTGCCCAGGTTGTGCTCCAGGCGGGTGACCTCCAGCCAGTCCGCGTCCGGTGTGACCATGCGCCATGACAACAGATTGTCCAGTGTGGTGCCCCACATCACGGCTTTTTTGCCGCCAGCGTTCATGGCGATGTTGCCGCCGATGGTCGACGAGTTCTGGGACGTGGGGTCGACGGCGAAGACCGTATCGGTTGCTTCGGCGGCTTCGGAGACGCGCTTGGTCACCGCGCCCGCGCCGACGCGGATGGTCGCGACAGGCTGGTCGTGGCCGGGCAGGGTTCGCCATTCGACCGGTTCGATGAAGTCGAGTTTTTCGGTGTTGATCATGGCGGTGTCGGCGTAGAGCGGCACGGCGGAGCCGGTGTAGCCGGTGCCGCCGCCGCGCGGAATGACGGTCAGCCCCAGATCGATGCTGGCTTTGACCAGCGGGGCGATTTCGTTTTCCGTGCCCGGTGTCAACACCACCAGCGGGTATTCCACGCGCCAGTCGGTGGCATCGGTGACGTGGGCGACACGCGCTTCGCCGCTGAAATCGATGTGGTCGCGCCGGGTGTGGCGGGCGAAACGTTTTTCGACCCGCTCGCGCAGGCCTTTTTGACCCTCCAGCCAGGTGAGGAATGCGCCCACCGCTTCGCGTGCGCGCGTGGCCAGTTGCACCACCAATTCATTGCCTTGGGCGCGCTCATCGATTTGATCCAAGCGGCGGTACATGGCGAACTTGAGATCGCCCAGGCGGTTCGCATGGGCCAGCAGGTCGTCTTGAACGAACGGATTGCGCCGCACCACCCAGATGTCGCCCAGAACCTCGAACAGCATGCGCGCGGAGCGCCCGGTGCGCCTCTGGGCGCGCAGTTGGTTGAGCACATCCCACATGTCCGGGCCTAACAGGCGGATGACGATCTCCCGGTCGGAATAGGAGGTGTAGTTGTACGGGATTTCACGAATGCGCATGGCTTCAGCAGTCAAATGGGGAGGATCGCGGCCTGCAAACTAGCAGAATTTTGGGGGGGCTTCATCCGTTTCATGGGAATGACAGGGGTGCGTTCGTCACGGGGGTCAATCGCGCAGCTCGGGTGGCAGCTTGAAGTGCATGTTTTCTTCGATGCCGGTGAGAAGCTCCACATTCGTGTCGCGCAATTCCGCCAAACGGTCCAAAACGCCTTGCACCAACACTTCCGGGGCCGATGCGCCTGCGGTGACGCCCACGGTGTCAACGTCATCGAGCCATGCGGCGTCCAAGTCTTCTGCCCCGTCGATCAGATAGCTGGGTACGCCGCAATCCGCCCCGATTTCGCGCAGCCGGTTGGAATTCGAGCTGTTTTTGCCGCCGATCACCAGCAAAAGCTCCGCTTTGTTGCCGTTGCAGGTCATTTGGCGCACGGCTTGTTGGCGGTTCTGGGTGGCGTAGCAGATGTCGTTCAAATCCGGGCCCTGGATGTGTGGGAAGCGTTTTTCCAGGGCTTCGATGACGTGGCGCGTGTCGTCGACGCTGAGCGTCGTCTGCGTAACGTAGGCGAGCGGCGTGTCGTCCGCGATGTCGAGCCTTTCGACATCTTCCACCGTGGCGACCAGATGCGTGACGCCGTGGATGCGCCCCAACGTGCCTTCGACTTCAGGGTGGCCCGCATGGCCGATCAGCACCACTTCGCCGCCCGCATCGACGTAGTGTTGCCCCTGGCGGTGAACTTTGGTGACCAGTGGGCAAGCGGCATCGATGTAGGGTAGGGCCCGGTCCTTTGCGGCGATTTCGACCGCTTCGGCGACGCCGTGGGCGCTGAAAATGGTGTGCGCGCCATCAGGGACTTCGTCCAATTCCTTGACGAACACCGCGCCCAGATTTTTGAGTTCATCCACCACGAACTTATTGTGCACGATTTCGTGGCGCACGTAGATCGGCGCACCGTACTTTTCCAGCGCCTTTTTGACGATGGCGATGGCGCGGTCCACGCCCGCGCAAAAGCCGCGGGGTTGGGCCAAGATGACGCGCAAAGGCGGGGTCGATGGGGCGCTCATGAACTCTTCGCTCTCCGGTCGAAACGGGGGGGTGGACCATAACCGCCTTCACGCCTGCTGAAAAGGGTGATGAACGGCGGTCCGCCGTTATTTTAACCCATCTTAAAGTTCTGTATAACCCTATGATTTATAGGGAATGCAATAGGCGATGGCAGACTTGGGGGATGTCGGTAACCCTTGACTCCCCTCAGGTATTCGGTCTAGGATATCCTCAATCAGCGCCCGTTTGGGGTTGGTTACGCTTGTCCGGTCGTTTGTTGGCGCCCCTCGTGTTGGGGATGGAAGGGCCGGCGGTCGAAAGACCGCAGGTTGCTGTGAATCCAAGCGCCATCCAATTGCCATTTTCTCCGGTTTGGATGGGGAAGGACAAGAGTTCGGGACTATTGCTTCGATTGGAGGATAGCCATGTTGACGATATTCGTGCTCAGCGCACTAATGCTTATTCTGGCCGCGCCGTTTTTATCGGCGCAACTCCCATCTTCGCAAGCTGATCACAGGCATGCCGGTCTCAAGCCGGTGCCGGTTCGCGCCCACCGGTTTGCGTGCGCGCGCCGTCGAATCCGCCGCTGATCAGACCTGCATGCAATCGTTCCGGCGATCCGTCATTATTTTTATTGGGAGTATAACTCGCCATGACCGCAACGAATTTGCCCACCACCGTCACCGAAAACGGCCTTGCGCGGTATTTCAAGGAAGCTTGGTCTTACCCTGTCCTTGGCGCGCAGGAAGAACGCACCCTCGCCGAAAAGTGGCGTGACGAAGGGGATGTGGACGCCGCGCACGCGCTGGTCACCTCGCACCTGCGTCTGGTGGTGAAGATCGCCATGGGCTACCGCGGCTACGGCCTGCCGGTGGCGGATCTGGTCTCAGAGGGCAACATTGGCCTGATGAAGGCGGTCAAGAAGTTCGAACCGGAACGCGGTTTTCGTTTATCCACCTACGCCATGTGGTGGATCAAGGCGGCGATCACCGAATACGTGCTGCGCTCCTGGTCCTTGGTCAAAATGGGCACAGTGGCCGCACAGAAGAAGCTGTTCTTCAGCCTGCGTCGTCACAAGCAGCGCCTGGGCATACACGACAACGGCGAACTCAATCCCGATCAGGCTAAGCGGCTGTCGGACGAGTTGGACGTGAACCAAAAAGACATCGTCAATATGAACCGTCGCTTGTCCTCAAAAGATTTGAGCCTCAACGCGCCGGTCGGCCAGGACGGCGATTCCACCGTCGAGTTCCAGGACCAGTTGGAATACGAAGGCGCTTCGCCCGAAGACAACTTCGCCGATGGCGAGGAAAAAGGTTTGCGCCACGAACTGCTGCAAGAGGCCATCGCCGACCTGGATGAGCGCGAGCGTCACATCTTCACCGAGCGGCGCTTGAAGGACGATCCCATCACGCTCGAAGAACTGGGCCAGCATTACGGCATCTCGCGCGAACGTGTGCGCCAGTTGGAGGCGCGCGCCTTCGATAAGGTGCAAAAGGCCATGACCGGTGCGATGGCGAAGCTTGAAGAAGCCGCCGAAGACGCCCTACTGGAAGACGCTGCCTTCGCGGGGTAAGTGTCTAAGCCCTCTAGTTCAGGGGGAGTCTGCTCAGCAGGCCTCGCAACATGCCATCACTCTGTGAGGGCTTGTTTTCAGCAATGACGAGATTTTGGTCTGTCGGCTGTGGTGTCTTAGGCGAGCTTGCTGCCGACGTACGATTGTCATCTTTGACTTGCGGGGCAGGGGGGATCCAAGCAGTCAGGTTTTCGCCCACGTCTCCATAAAAGCTCACAACCAACTGGCGCAGATCTTCAACAAATGTCTTTTGTCCCATAAAGCGTGTGACGTTATCTGACACACGTTTGATCTCGAACCAGGATGGGATAATTGAAGAGTCGTCTGGCAATAGAACGCTAGGCTCTTCTCTTACAAGTTTTAAGGGTTTAGAGGTGTTCAAGGTGGGTTTCCCAAACGTAACTTTGATAATGAGGCTTTCATCCTCACATTTGTTGAGTTGCTTAAGGAGCCAAGTTACACATGCTGATGATCTCTTTTTGTCTTGGGGTGCCTTAAGAGACATCGATACTTCAAGAACGCGTCGTGCAACATCTGCACAAACGTGTAAGCGTGCGGCTGCATGAGGGATATTTAGTTCGGTAAACAAATCATGCTCCGACTGCAAGACTTTTACGTCAGCATTTGCGCGGGCCACAGGGTCTGATTTATGAGCATGTTTCATGAAGACAGAGACGTTTGCGCCCGTTGCCGTGCTAAGTTCCAGTGCCAGGAAACGGCCAATTTGGTGCCAATCATCTACAACTGTACAAAGCTCACCAGCAGGTAGGTTGATGGTGCCGTTGTCGCGAATGTCTTCGCAGAGCTTCTTCCAGTTCTTCCCCATGCTGACTGTAGAAAGCACCTTTGTATCTTTATTGTTTATGTAGCGTGTGACCTCCGTCAGGATATAGGCTTGCTCTGGATCAGAAACGCCCTTGTTTTTGATAAGCATGATGGCTTCGGATAATAGGGCTGACCACGACCAGTGATATAGCTGTACACCCCGGAGTTTATGCCCGTTTATTTTCACAGGATGGTGCGTTGGCAAGGGGGCGAACTGATTGGATATGGTTATAACTGCGTCCAATCCGTATTTCCGAGCTAGCTCAAGGTATGTTTCGATCTGCTTGGTGTCGAGTTCCGTGTTACCTACTTTGGCCTCGACTAGAGCCGTCCATTTTCGGTTTCCAACCGTAGCGACAATCATGCCATCAGGTCGGCAAGGCTCTTTGGTGGCACCACTTTTAAAAACGACTTCGGTGTAGCAGGAAATTGATGTTGTTTTCGTCGAAGGTGCGTCAATGCCCGCCAGCATATTTCTACCAAATTCAGATACTGACATCAGTGCCGACAAAATGACCGATGTTGCTTTTGTTTCTTTTGCCGAGTCCTTGGCGATCGGTATCAATCGCGCAAGTTCACCTTCCACAACATTGGCAGGCAATTCGATTTGGTGCATTTCATCACTCCCCCAGATAAATGAGCGGAAACAGTATGGTTGTCTAAATATTGACTATACATCTATAGAGGACAACTGTGTAAGTCTAAGCCCTTTCGCTTATTGGACATGCGCGTCGCTGACGCGATAATCGCGCCATGACTGAGGCGACCTTCCCCATCGTTTTGTTTTGCGATTTCGGTCTGCCCTACACCGGGCAGATGAAGGGCCGCCTGGTCGAAGAATTGGGCGGGCGGGCCGCGGACCATCCCATCATCGATCTGTTTCACGACGTTCCGGCCCATGATGTGGTCGCGGGCTCGGTTCTGCTCGCTGCGCACGCGGACGACTTTCCGCCCGGTTCCGTGTTCGTGTGCGTGGTCGACCCGGGCGTGGGCAGCAAAGCGCGCAAGCCCGGGGTGGTGTTTGCGGGTGGGCGGTGGTTTGTCGGTCCCTTGAACGGCGTGTTCGAACACACCTTGCGGCGTTGGCCGGATTTGGCGCAGGTCCATGAGATCACGTGGACGCCGCAGCATTTGTCCGCGAGCTTTCACGGACGTGATCTTTTCGCCCCGGTGGCGGCTGGCATCGCGTTGGCCGGGGGCGGGGGAATCGAAGGTTTGGCGCCGCTGACGGACGGCGCGGAGCGCCATCCCGAATTCGATGATGACGTTGCCGAAGTGGTCTATGCCGACAGCTTCGGCAACCTGATGACCGGGGTGCGCTGGTCGAGCTTGGAAAACGGCGATTTGGTTGAGGTCGAAGGCCAAATCGTGCCCCGCGCACGGACTTTTTCCGACGTCGCGGCGGGGGCGTTGTTCGTCTATGAAAACGCCGTCGGTCTGGCGGAAATATCGGCCAATTTGGGCAATGCGCAAAAAATACTGGGGATCGGCCCCGGCGCGAGTATAAAAATTACCAAGGTGTGACAGCCATCACTTTCCTTATGGGCCGAAAACGTTATAGTATTCAGTCTGCTGGCGTATTTTGGTGGGTTTTTCCATGAAACCGGGTGGGCCGGTAAAAACTAGTGCACGGGCATGTGCTTTGGGGAATTGAATGACGTTATCGGTCAAGTTCTGGGGTGTACGCGGTTCGATCGCGTGTCCTTCGCCCAATCACATCAGGTACGGCGGGAACACCAGCTGTCTTGAAGTGAACGCGAGTGGCCGGCGTCTCGTGCTTGACGCCGGGACCGGTATTCGCGGCTTGGGCCAGACCTTCCTGGAGGACGACGTCAACCAAATCCACCTGCTATTGACCCACACCCATTGGGACCACATCAACGGCTTTCCATTCTTCGTTCCGGCTTACGATCCCAGCCGCAACCTGCACATCATGGCGGGACACCTGCGCGGGGGCGATGGTATTCAGAACGTGCTCGCTGCGCAAATGGACAATCCCATGTTTCCAGTGCCCTTGTCCGCGATGCAGGCGAAGATGCGTTTCGAGGATTTCGACGCAGGCATGGAATTCAACATCTACGACGACGTGCATGTGCGCACCTGCGCGCTCAACCATCCCAATGGCGCGACCGGTTACCGCATCGAGCATAAAGGCAGTTCCATCTGCTATATCACCGACACCGAACACGTGCCGGGCAAGATGGATCAGAACATTCTCGGCCTCATCGAGGGCGCGGACGTGGTGATCTACGACAGCACCTATACGGAAGAAGAGTTTCCCAACCGTATCGGCTGGGGGCATTCGACCTGGAACGAAGGCGTGAAGTTGTGCCGCGAGGCGGGCGCAAAATCCATGGCGATTTTCCATCACGACCCGGAACATGAAGACGACTTCATAGACCAGTTGGCTGAAGACGCCAAGGCCGAATGGGATGCCACCTTCGCCGCCAAGGAGGGCATGGTGCTGACCTACGGTGACGATTGATGGGATTGCGCGCTGCAAAATGAGAAGAGCCGCCCACAAGGGCGGCTTTCGTTCTTAGAAACCCTGTTGCCGCTCTTGCGTCTCGAGCCTGTCCATTTTCTCTTGAACGCGTTGTTCGATGGCCTCTTCCTCTTCGGCGGCCTCGAGGCGTTCCTGGATGGTCTCCTGTTTGGCTTTGTGCTCCGCTTCGCGGCGGCGGCGCTCTTCGGCCAGGCGCTCTTCAAGGAGAACGTCCTGGAACGTTTCCTTGAGCTGCTTGCCCATGGGCACCAGCAATATTTCCACGCGGCGATTTTTGGCCTTGTTGACTTTGTTGGGCGTGCCGTCCGGATTGATTTCGAGGGCTTTCGGGTGGGCGTCCCCGAACCCGGACGCTTTCAACTGGAACTTATGCACGCCTTCGCCTTGCATGAAACGCACCACGGCCGCCGCACGAGCCGCAGAAAGTTCCCAGTTGGACGGGAACATGTCGGTGTGGATGGGATCTGAATCGGTGTGGCCCTCCACTTCGATCAGGAAGAATTTGTATTCTTCCTTGACCAGAATTTCCGACCATTTGGCCAGCGCAGGTTTTGCCTCTTCTGTCAGGATCGCCGTGGCGGGTTTGAAAAATCTCGCGCTGGTCAGACTGATGGTGACGCCGCGCTCGTCCTTTTGCACCTCGATATCTTGTTCCAGGCCCGTTTCAAAAACGATTTGCTCGATCTCCGACTTCACTTCGGAGGTGGTGGTCTCTTTGGCTTCGGCCAGGCCGATTTCCTGCTGGATGCCGGACATCACCTCTTCGAACAGGGGCAGGTCGATTTTGGAGAACGACACCAACATGATGAAGAATGCCATCAGAAGCGTGATGGCGTCGGCGTACGTCACCAGCCAATCTTCATCATCCGGTTCTTCAGCGAGGGGCGGTGGCGCCACGGGTTATGTCTCCAGTGTGTCTTCGGCGACGCTTAGCCTATTTCTTGCGGGCTTTGTCGATGTTGAAGTGAATGGCCGGATCCAGATAGCTGTTCATCTTGTCCTGGATGTAGCGGGGGCTTTTACGGTCCGCGATCAGAATCAAGCCCTCGGCCACCAGATAGTTACGGAAACGCACGATCTGTTCGCGCTGCATGATCTTGTTCGCCGCCGGGATGTAGACCAGCCGCGCGAACAAAACACCATAAAGCGTGGTAATCAATGCAAGCGCCAGGCCTGGGCCCAAGGCGGATGGATCTTCGCCCATCTTGTCGAGCATGATCACGAGGCCGATCAGGGTGCCGATCATGCCGAACGCCGGCGAGGTCGAAGCCATGTATTTGAGGATATGCACCTGCACCGTATTGCGCCCGAAGGTGGTCTCGATCAGGTTGGTCATGATGTCGCGCACCTCGTCGCCGGTGTAGCCGCTGACCACCATTTCGATGCCGAAGTGCATGAATTTATCGCCCTTGACGGCCTTAGCGGCCTCCACTTCCAGGGCGGGGGGGCCGCCTTTTTGCACCACGTAGGCCCAGCGGATCATGCGCCCGACTTCGGCTTTCAGGATGTCGCGCCCGACCTTGGGGGTAAACAGGATGCGTCCGATCAGTTTCAGCGACAGGATGACATAGCGCGGTTCGTACGCGACGAAGGTCGCGACCATGGTGCCGCCAACCACCATGACGAAGCTGGTAATACTGAAGAAGATGATCGGGTTGTCGGTTTCCCATAAGATCGAGCCGACGAACATGCTAAATGCGATCATCAGCGCAACAATTGTGGAAAATGACACACCCATTGGGTTTCGCCTCTTTTATTGGCGGACCTGTCCGCCTTTCGTACACACCCTAGCCCGAATCGGATAAGCACAGGATGCGGTAAATACCTTTACGATCCTTTACCGCCCCAACGCCCGGCGAATCGTCACGTGGCGTCCATCATATCCAAAGATTGCCAAAAGAGGAAACAGGCGGGCGTTTTCAACGCTCCCGGAAGGCTTCATGTTGAAGTTTGAGCACCGGCTTGACCAGATAGTCCATGACGGTCTTCTGGCCGGTGTGGATGTCCACGGTGGCTTCCATACCGGGCATGATGGGCAGGAAGCCGCGCGTTCTGCCCAGATAGGATTTTTCCGGCTGAACGATCACTTTGAAATACGGCATGCCGTTTTCATCCAGACTGGTGTCGGCGGCGACGCGGATGACTTCGGCGTCTAAACCGCCGTAGCGGGCGAAATCATAGGTCGAAATCTTCACCAGTGCGCGCTGACCCTCGGCTACATAGCCGCGGTCGGTGGGATTCAAGCGGCTTTCGATCACCATGTTTTCGTCGGTGGGCACGATTTCCATGATCGGTTCACCCGGTTGGATTACGTTGCCCACCGCGCTGAAGGCCAGATTGATGATCACGCCATCGATGGGGCTTTTGATTTCGGCGCGCACGCCCTGTTCTTCGGCCTTGTTCAACAATTCGCTGATGCGACCGATGGCCTGCTCGGTCTTGTTCAGTTCGTCTTGGGCTTCGCGGCGGAAACGGGTCTCGTCTTCGGCGACGCGGCGTTCGGCCTCGGACACGGCGGCGCGTGCGCGCGGGATGCCGGCTTGAATGGATTGCTGCTCACCTTTGAGGGTCTCGACCTCGGCGGCCAATTGCAGGTGTTCGACGCGCGACGTCAGACCGTCCTGCAACAAATCTTCGGAAATCCTGAAGCGTTCGCGTGCGCTTTCCAAGTTGTTGTTGGTGGCGCGCAGGCGTGCTTCTAGTTCCTGGACTTCCAGTTTGCGCTGTTTGACCAACTCTTGAAGAACCGCAAGACCCGCCGCCAACTGGCGTTTGCGGGCGTCGAAGGCTTGACGCTGGGCGATGGCTTGATCGGGAACACGTGCGGCCACTTCGGCGGGGAAGTCGGGTGTGTTCTTGCCGTTCGCTTCGGCATCCAGGCGTGAGCGGGTTAGAAGTTCACTGTCAAGGCGCACCTGAAGTTCCTGGATGTTTGCGCCGCCGGAGCCCAGGTCCAACTGCATGAGGGTTTGTCCCTCGTTTACGATATCACCTTCCCGGATGAACAAGTCTTGAACAATGCCGCCTTCCAAGTGCTGAATAACTTTGGACTTGCCCAGCGGCACCACCTCGCCCGGCGCGACCGCGACCTCGTCCAATTTGGAGAAGTTCGCCCACACAAAGCCGAACAGAATCAACGCCATCACCGGCCACGCGGCATTGCGCCAAGTGGGCACCGGATGGCCGGTCAGCAATTCGTCGAGCGGGTTGGCCTGCGCGGTTGTCATGCCTTATTCCCCAAGCGATTTTTTGTTGCGAAGCGCAGGGACGGAGCGTGCGCGTGCGCCCGCGCCACGGCCCTGCTTCCCCTTACGTGGTGTCTGGGGCATGGAACTTCCACCCTCGGCCCATGCTTTGAGGATGCTCGCCGTGGTCGGGCGGAGCGAAGCATTGACCTTGATGGTGGACGCAGGCTTGTCGACCACATTGCTGGTGTCCTTGGCAGCATCCAGGGCGGGCACGACGGTGGGTTTCTGCGGTCCGCGCAACGCAGGCGTGTCGGCGGTCCGTTTGGTTTTGAGCGTCGATGGTTTGTGTGCCTGGGACGCTTGCGTATCGACACTCCGCAGTTGCGGCTTGTGCTTGCCTTTGAGTTTGGCGGCGGCCTTGGGCACACGCGGCGGCGTTTCCGCGGTTGTCTCGACCGCCGGTTTGCTGGCGCGCAGCATCGGCTGGCTTTTCGTCCGGACGCTGTCGCTTTTCACGCTCGGGCGCGCTATTGCACGCGTGGCGGTGCGTGGCGTGGCCGTGGTCTTGAGCTTTGCGCCCGCCGCAATCTTTTTCGGCTGCGCGCCAGTGCCCTTGGTGCGAAGCTTTGGCATTGCGCCAAGGGTTTGACCACGGCGCGGCTGCTCGCCCGGCTGCGGACGGGGCTTGGCTTCAGTCCTGGGTTTGAGCCCGGATTTGGCCCCAAGAGTGGCCCCAGGGTTGGTGAGGGCGCTGGCGTGCTTCTTGGCTTTGGCGATCGACGGTGCGCGCCCACGTGGCGTAACGGCGGTTTTGACCTGGCTTTTCGGTTTTTGAATCTGCGGCTGCGCACCCTGGGTTTGTTGGGCTGCGGCCGCGCGCTGTATCGGTGTCATGGAGGCTGCGCCGGTTTGGAGGGCGGCGGCTTGTTGCAACGGCGTCATGGGACCTTTGCCAGGCGCCGCAGCGGGGGCGGGCATGGTTGCACCAACAGCAGCACCATCCGGAGCGGAGGGTTTTTTGGGCGCGGGCGCGCCGCCACCCGAACCGCCGGGGCCACCACCGGGTTTGGGGCCGTCGTCCTTGGGCGGCGGAGCCTTGCCGCCAAACAGGCGCGGTAAAATTTCGCGCGCCGGTCCGCCCAGCGCCAATTTGCCGCGGTCCAGGGCATAAAGGTAATCGCAAGCCGACAGCAGGGTGGGGCTGTGGCTGACCATGATCACGGTACGGGTCTTGGCGATTTCCACCAAAGTGTTCTTCAGGTCGGTTTCCGCGTGGCGGTCCAGGCTGGACGACGGTTCGTCCAACAGCACCACCGGCGGGTCGCCCACCAAGGCGCGGGCGATGGCGATGCGTTGGCGTTGGCCGCCGGACAGGCGGCCGCCCGCTTCGCCAATTTCCGTGGCGTAGCCGTCCGGCAGGTCGATGATGAACTGGTGTACGCCCGCTTCGGTGGCGGCCTTGATGATGTCTTCGTCGTTCGCATCAGGTTGGCGCGACGTGATGTTGTCGCGCACGGTGCCCGCGAACAAAACGCTTTCCTGCGGCACGTACCCCAGCCAGTCGGCCAGTTCGGAGCGGGTGAATTGGGCGATGTCCGCGCCGTCCATGGTGACGCGACCCTTTTGCGGCTGGTAAAGGCCCTGAATGATTTTCAGCAACGTGGTTTTGCCGCAGCCGTTGCGTCCGACCAAAGCGTGGATACCGCCAGGTTCGATTTCCATGGTGATGCCGGAGACCACGGGCGCTAAGTCTTCGCTGTAGGAGAAGATGACATTTTCGACATTGAGCAAGCCCTTGGGCCTTTTCAATTTGACTTCGCTTTCTTCGCGTTCGGCATCCACCATGAACACATTGCCCAGGCGCTCGACGGCTTGGACGAAACCGGAGTACATGCGCCACGTGCCGACCAACTGATTCAAGGGGCCGACGATACGCCCCGACAGCATATTGGTGGCAATCAGCGCGCCGATGGTGAGTTTTTGATCGATGATCGCGAGCGCACCGACAGTGGTCAGCAATAAGGACGTCAAGAGACCCAACGATGCGCCCAGGTTGGAATAGCCGTCGGTCTTGGATCCGCGTCCGATGGCGCTTTCGATGTTTTCAGCGTGCTTTTCTTCCCACACCGGTTCCATGGTGCGGTCCAGCGCCAACGCCTTGATGGTGGTGCGCCCGGCGATCATTTCGCTGATCAGCGCGTCGCGCGATTGGGTGGACTTGCGTTCCTGGCCGCTGGCGTCCGACATGACGTTGGCGGAACGCCATGCGACGAACATGAACACCGGCAGCATAATCACCAGCACCCACGCGACGGGGGCGGCGATGACGAAAATCAGCACCAAAAACAGGATGGCGAAGGGCAGGTCGGCGACCAGCAGCGCGGTCGAGCCGGATAAGGTGTTGCGCACCACGTCGGAGTCGCGAAACAGAGACGACCAGTAGGCCGAAGGTTGCGCCTCCAGGTTTTGCAAGGGCAGGCGCATGATCTTGCGGAACAGGCGCCGGCCCAATTGCACATCAACGCGCAGCGCCACGGTCTGAAGGATGCGTGCGCGGGCTTGCTTGAGAACGTAGTCGAAAATCAGCACCAAGACCATGCCCACGACCAGGCCTTGGAGCGTGCTGATGCCGTTGTTGTTCACCACGCGGTTGTAGACCTGCATGGTGAAAACCGGCACGGCGAGCGCCAGCAAATTGACGAAAAAAGACATCACCACGACTTCACGGAAGACGGGTGTTAGGGGTTTTAGAAAGGGCCTCAGCCAGCCTTTCGGCGTGTTTTCGGCCTGGTCTTCCAATCGGCTTCTCCGCTCAAGTGCCTGATTGCAAAGCCTAATTCTGGGCTTTGCAAGTGTCTACGGACCTCCGGTGGGCCAATCCAAAAATCCACTTTCATCATCATAGAATCGGGTTAACGCAGGGTAAAGAAAAACGGCGCGCCCCTGTTCTTTTTCTTAAGAGATTCCAAAGGTTTCCAACACGACTCTACGGTACCGGATTATGAGTCTTTGCGAGTCGTAGGTCAACCATTGCACATCCTAATCGACGGTAGCTGACAAAACCCTGACACGGGAATTTTCCCGGGAATTTTCTTGACCCGGCGCATCTGGAATTGTCTAGTTACGACAAATGGGTAACCAGGGGACCGCGTCAAGGGGAATGGGGAGCCATGGGGGCTTTTTTCAAAAAAGCATTCAGCTTGGACCGCCTGGTCGGTATGGCCATGTTGGCGTCGTTGCTTGTGGTGTCGTTTCTCGATCCGTACCCTGTGGAATTCTTGCGCGAAAAAAGCTTCGACGTATACCAGCAGCTCAAACCGCGCCCGTTGCCCAAGCCTGAAGATCGCTTGGTGGTGATCATCGATATCGACGAACGCAGTCTTCAGGAAATCGGCCAGATGCCGTGGCCGCGCAAAACCATGGCGCAAATGGTGGCGAACCTGCACAACTACGGCGTCGGCGTGACCGCCTTTGACATTGTGTTCGCCGAACCCGACCGCATGAATCCGTCCGGCGTTGTGGAATCCTTGGTCGGCATCAATGACGATGTGCGCGACGAGATTCTTAAGCTGGAAAGCAACGACGAAATCTTCGGCAAGATCGTTTCCCAAGCGAACGTCGTCTTGGGGCAAGCCGGGTATTGGGACCAACTGCCCAACAAAGCGGGCAAGCCCTTCAAGAAATCCATTGCCGTTCGCAAACTCACCAAGGGTACGCCGGATCCGACCGAGTTTCTTCACAACGTTCCGACCTTGATCCGCAACTTGGCCGTCCTGGAGAAGGGCGCCAAGGGCGTGGGCATGTTCTCTTTGGAGCCATCGCTCGACGGAATCATCCGCGCAGTGCCGTTGGTGACCAAGCATGACGACGATCTCTATCCCACGCTGTCGATCGAAGCGATCCGCGTCGGCTTTCAGGTCTCCACCTTGATGACGGAGGTCGATCCCATCGGCATCAAGGCCATCGGGGTCGCGCCGAAAAGCAAGGTCAAGCCAAGGGGCTTGAAGGTTCCCACCAACGAACGCGGTCTGGTGCGGCCCTGGTTTTCGTACCACGACAAAAGCCTTTATGTGTCCGCCGCCGACGTGTTGAAGGGGCGCGCGGACCAATCCAAAATCGCGGGCAAGATTGCCTTTATCGGCACGTCCGCAGTGGGGTTGTTCGATATCCGCTCAACACCTCTGGACCCGCTGATCCCCGGGGTGGAGGTGCATGCCCAAATGGTCGAAAACGCCATCGCCATCGACCGGGAGATGGGCGCGGTGGTTGCGGCGAACCTATTCTTGAGCCACCCACTGTGGACCAAGGGGGTGGAACTGTCGCTGGTCGCGATCGGCGGCTTGTTGATGATCGTCGTGGCGCCGATGCTGGGCGCGACCCGCTCTTTGGTCGTGTTCCTGGTTCTGGCCGGCGGCGCGATCGGCGGGTCTTGGTATCTGTTCACGCAAGAGCGGGTGTTGTTGGATGCGACATTCGCGGTGATCTCCACGTTCTTGCTCTATTCGACGTTGACATACATGAACTTCACCCGCGAAGAAGCGGCGAAGAGGCAGACCCGCGATGCGTTCTCCAAGTACCTGTCACCGGATATGGTCAACGTGGTCGCGGAAAATCCCGATCAGTTGCGTCTGGGCGGGCAGAAGCGCGACATGACGCTGCTGTTCTGCGACGTGCGTGGCTTCACCACCATTTCCGAACAATTCGATGCCGAAGGCCTGACCAAGCTGATCAACAAGCTGCTGACGCCGTTGACCAACGTCATCCTGGCGCGCAAGGGCACGGTCGACAAATACATGGGCGATTGCATCATGGCGTTTTGGAACGCGCCCCTGGACGATGCACAGCACGCGCGCAACGGCTGCCTCTCGGCGCTTAAGATGCTCGAGGAAATGGATCCGCTCAATGACCGTTTAGAGCAAGAGGCCAAGGAAGAGGGACGTAAACACATTCCCTTGAAAGTCGGTCTCGGCCTTAACTCCGGCGAATGTGTCGTCGGCAACATGGGGTCCGATCAACGCTTCGACTATTCGGTGCTGGGCGACACGGTGAACCTGGCGTCGCGCCTGGAAGGGCAGTCCAAGAACTACGGCGTGCGTGTGGTCATCGGCGACAGCACCCATTCCCAGGTGGACGACTTGGCGTGTATCGAATTGGATCTGATCAAGGTCAAGGGCAAGACCGAAGCGGTGCGCATTTTCGCGCTGTTGGGTGACGACGAATTGGCCAAGACGTCAGAGTTCCAAGCCTTCAAGACCAAGGTCAATGACGTTCTGGCGAAATACCGCAGCCAGGATTGGGACGGCGCGAAACAGGCCAACGATGAAGCGCGCGCCATGCACGGCCCGTTCAACATCGACGGTGTGTTCTTCGATCTCTATGACGAGCGCATCGAACACGGCCGCGCCAACCCGCCGGGCCCGGACTGGGACGGCGTCTTTACCGCGACGACGAAGTAGGGGTGGCCGTCACGTATTTCGCCATTCCCGTTTTCGCAGGCATGCGAGAAAAGTCGCGCCCCCCTTGAGGTGGAGATTTCAAACCGCATGCGCCGCGATCTGTTCGACCTTGGCGGCAAAGGTTATGGGGTCGATGGGTTTTTCGATGAAGCCAGCCGCGCCGCAGTCCTTGGCTTTCTGCTTCCAGAGATCGCCCGTGCGCGCGGAGATGAAAATCACCTTCATGTTCGTCAGTTGCGGTGAGGCCTTGACCAGATCGCACAGTTCCAGCCCATCGACTTCGGCCATCATCAAATCCGTGATCAAGATGTCCGGCGGGTTTTCGCGCAGCGCGGGGATCGCCGTTGCGCCAGCGGGCGAGGTGATGACGTCATGGCCGGCTTGGCTGAGCGCCAGATACACAACTTCGATCAAATCCGGATCGTCATCGACGAGTGCTATCTTCATGTCCACTCTCTTTCGCGCGTGGCTCCGTTGACCGGAGCTCAAGTTCTTACTTGGACTTCATCACCCACACGCCGTTCCAGTCCTTCGGGCCTTCCGACTTCAGGTGTTCGCAGCGCTCGATGTAGGTCTTCGACAGTTCGTCATTGGGGTTGGCCTTGAGCACATCGTTGAACGAGGTGATGGCCTTGTCCCAAGCGCCGGCGCGGTAGTGTTTGCGACCTTCGGTGAAATAACCGACGCCGTCCATCAGGTTGGGGAAGGTGTTATCGGTGTGGTAGTCCAAGACCTCGTACACACCGACGGGCTCGGTCTTACCCTTGACGATGACGTCGTCGATGTCGCGGATGCGGTATGTGCCTCTGAGCTTTTTGACTGTGTATTCGGAAATCAGGATGTGCGCGTGGTACTGCTTGCACGCGCTTTCCAGGCGCGCCGCCAGGTTCACACCGTCGCCGATCATGGTGTAGTCCATGCGCTTCGGCGAACCGATGTTGCCCGACACGATGCTGTCGGTGTTCAGTCCCATGCCATGGTCGATGGTCATCAGGCCGTTTGCTTTGCGCGTTTCGTTATAGTCGGCCAAGCGTGTCATCATGGCGATGGCCGCGCGCACACCGCGGTCCTCGTCGTCGTCGTGCGCCACGGGAATGCCGAAGGCCGCCATGATCGCATCGCCGATGAACTTATCGAGCATGCCGCCTTCGGATGTGATGCAATCCACCATGATTTCGAAGTATTCGTTCAGCAGCGCCACCGTGCCTTGCGCGCCTAATTCTTCGGTGATGGTGGTGAAGCTGCGCACGTCGGAAAACAATACCGTCGCCGTGGTGTCCTGGCCGCCCATCATGTCGGTTTCGCCACCCGCCAGCATCTGATCGGCCAGGGCCGGGTCCATGTAGCGGCTCATGGTCGATTTCATGCGCTTTTCGGACGAGATGTCTTCGATCATCACCATGGAGCCGAGCTTCTGGTCCTCGGTCGAAATCAGCGGTAGGATGGTGACATTGGCGGACGTAGCCTCTTCGCCGAAGCGCATTTCCGCGTCCATGGAAATGTCCGAGACCAGGGTTTCGTCGACCTTCCTGATCTTGTCCATGACCCAGGCGTTGTCGTCGGTGAAGAATTCTTCGGCCGTCTTGCCGATGATGTCTCCTTCGCCGCCCAACTTCATGATGTCGTAACCGGCGCGGTTGCAGGTGACGATGCTACCGTCTTCGTTGGTGGTGACCACGGCGTTGGACATACTTTCCAGCATGCTCTCGTTGTAGTTCTTCATGTTTTGGACGTCGTTGAACAGCTTGGCGTTTTCCAAGCCGATGGAAATCTGCGCGGTGAACGCCTTGAGCCGTTGTTCGTCTTCGTCCGTGAAAGGGCCGCCCTTTTTGTTCAGCACTTGGGTGACGCCGATGCACTTGCCGTCCTTGTTGACCACCGGCGTGCACAGGATCGAGCGCGTGAAGAACCCGGTCTGCTTGTCGAATGCGGGGTTGAAGCGCAGGTCTGCATACGCATAGGGGATGTTGATGGATTGGGCCTGTGTGAACACGGTTCCCGCGATGCCTAAATGGTTGGGGAAGCGGATTTCCGTGGCGTCCAATCCCGCGCCGACCATGGACCACAGCTCGTTGCTTTTTTCGTCGTTCAGGAACAAGGTGGAACGTTCCGCGTTCAACATCCGCGTCGCTTCGCCCATGACCTTGGCAAGCAAGGCGTTCAGGTTGATTTCCGACGTGACGTCGGAGACCACGTCCAAGAATTCCATTTCCTGGCTGCGTTTCTTCTGCATGCGCTCGACGAACTCGGTGCTTTGCAGGGCGACGGCGGCCTGCGTCGCAATGTCTTGGAGGAAATCGAGATCTTCATGGTCGAACAGAACATGCTTGCGCCCGGCTTTTTTGTTGAGCGCCTGGACCACGCCGATGATGTCGCCTTTGACGGTCTTGATCGGCGCACACAGAATGGAGCGTGTGCGAAAACCGGTTTGCTCGTCGATGGTTTTGTTGAAGCGCGCGTCCGCGTGGGCGTCGTCGATGATGGTGCCTTTGCCCGACGAAAACACCCAGCCCGCGATGCCGCTGTCGTTCAGGATGCGGATTTCGCGGATGTTCTGGCCCTGCGCCACGCGGGTATATAGCTCCCCGGTTTCCATGTCGTTCAAGAACAGAGAGGAACGTTCTGCGTTGGTTTCGCGGCTGACGATCTCCACCAGTTCGCGTAGCACTTCGTCGAGCGTTTCAATCCCCGCCATGTGGCGCGAGATGCCCAGCAACAGATCCGCACGCTGCAGGCGTTGGATTTCGTCCGGCGACAACTGGGTCACGTCGCGCATGGCGGGCTTGGCAGCGGCTTTGGCGATTGTTTTTGTGGTCACCTTGCCCGAGCCTGAGCCGTTCGTGCGTTTTTTCTTCGTCGGCGCTTTTTTCGCGCTCACCTTTTTTGTAGACGATTTCTTGGGCGCCGGGCGGGCCTTGGCCTTCTTGGCGCCGTTCTGGGTCGACTGGATGTCGGCCATGATGATCCCTCACAGTGCCTGCTCTTTTCAGGCTTAGTTCTTTTGTAGCTCTTGCAGTTCGTCGCGCAAAGCCTGGATGGTGTCGTGCAATTGCTTCGACTCATCGCGTGTTTGCCGGGCCATTTTCTGAAGTTTGTCTTCGTACTTGAATTTGACCTCTTCCGTTTCGTCGCGGATCGCCTGGATGGTTTGTTGCAGCTGGCTGCTTTCGTCCCGGCCGTCCTTGATGGCGCTGTGCACGGCTTCGTCTTTGTCGAAACGCAGGCTTTCCAATTCGTCGCGAAGCGCGCCTGCCGTGGCGCGCAACTGTTGAATTTCTTGGTTGGCTTCGGACACGGCGGCCGCGACCGCTTCGTCTTTTTCGAAACGCACGCGCTCCAATTCGTCCCGCAGAGCCTGAATGGTGTTTTTCAGGTGACGGATTTCCGTCTGCAGAACGAGCATGTCGTCTTGTTCTTTGGCAACGGTACCCATGCGCCCCAATGGTCCTCCGCTCGGTATGTGTCTTCCGATTTAACGACAAATCCTTATATTTCGCAAGGTTAGGGCCTATAGTTCAGGCAAATAAAATCAACGTGGGTGGAGGCTCCAAATGACCATCGATGTGCGCAAGCCGACAAATGCCGAGGCCGCAGATATGGCGTCCGAGCCGATCTGGGAAAAGGAAGAAAGTGTCTTTCCCTGGACTTACGACGCTTGCGAAACGTGCCTGTTATTGGAAGGGGAGGTGACGGTGACACCGGACAATCAGAGCCAATGGGGCGCGCCGGTTCGCTTCGGCGCGGGCGATCTGGTGACCTTTCCCAAGGGAATGAGCTGTACCTGGCACATCCGGAAAGCGGTGCGCAAGCACTATCGGTTCGGCTAACAGCCTATTTCACTGGGCCGCGCGCTTGTTGCGTTCGGTGATGAGCACTTCATAGAGCTCGCTCACATTGCGCTGATAGGCAATCAGCGCCTCCGGCGCTGTGCTGTTGTCTGTCAGACGCTGGTGCATATCGTACGCCATTTTCCACTCGAGAACCGCGTTGAGGTAGTCCTTGGCCCAAAACGCCAACGCGGCCAGTTGGGCGGTGCTTTTCGGGGCGGCCAATGAGTCGGGCCCGGCCCTGGGCTTGGCATAATAACCATGGGCCTGGGCGCCGTAGACCGCCATGGAAGCCGCAATGATGTTGCGCGCCTTTTTGAGGGCGTCTTCGAAAGCCAGACGTTCTTTTGCGGTGGCCTCTGCCAAAGACGTCGTGTTGAAAATCAACATGAGTTCCGAGCCCCGTGCGGACCAGTGGCGCATTTCGCGGCGCAAGGTGCCGTCACCGCCGGCCTTGCGGGCAAGCGGAAGGAGCCCCTGGACCAGTAGCTTCAGTGATGCGATCACAGCCGCGTTTTCCGCTTCGCTGGCTGCAGCCCGGATGTCCTCGAACTCAGCGCTCTGCAAGGCCGCTGTGGTGCGCAGCACGCCCAGGACGTATTCCAACCGTTCGATCCGCCGCTCCAGTTCGTGTTCGCCCAGGCTGGCCGCGATGGCCTTGGTTTGGGCGTAACTGCCCAGTTCGCTGGCGTTGAACAAAACCGGGGTCGGAACATCGATGATCTGCAGACTTTTAAGCCGCTGGCCGACCCAACTGTCGCGCTGCAGGTCCGGCGCCACCAAGGTGGGCCTGAGCCGTGTCTCGTCTTCGGGAAAAATGACGTATCCCGGTGCGGGCGTCAGACTGCCGGTGTGGGTGCGCGTCAGTCCCGCCATCAGCTCCACTGTCCAATCCGGCTCAGCCCCCGCCCAACGGTAGCCGGGTTCCGGATACCACTTGCCATCCGCGCCTTGCGCCACGTGCGGGTGTTTGGGGTGGGGATATCCGGGGATCGGCTCGGTTGCCAAACTGTTGGGATCGTCATTGGCCCAACGGTAGCCGTCTGCGGCCCGCCACTTGCCGTTCGATTTTTGCACGACGTTGGCATAATCCGGGTGCGGATATCCTGGGATCGGTTCGGTCTGCAAACTGTCGGGATCGTCGTTGGCCCAGCGGTGCCCGTCTGCGGCCCGCCACGTTCCATCCGCATTCTGGATTGTATTGGGATGATCCGGGTGGCGATATCCTGGGATCGGCTCGGTTTCTAAACTGCCTTGATCGTCATTGATCCAACGGTAGCCGTCCGCGGCGCGCCATGTGCCGTCTGGGTTCTGGATGACGTTGGGATAGTCCGGGTGACGGTAGCCTGCAATGGGGACGACCGTTAAATCATTTGGATCGCTGGACAACCAGTCCTGGCCGGGGACCGGCCGCCATCCGGTTCCTGTCCATCTGACGTTCGGGTGGTCGGGGTGTGGATCGCCGGCCGCATACGTCCACGACGTGCCGGTTGGCGTTTCATCGGCCGCGTAGCCTCCGGTGGTGGCGCAGCCCCCGTAATCGGATGTGGTGTCGGTTTCTTCCCCGTAGACGTCCGCCTCGTCATCCGGGACAGTGGGTGCGCCGGGGCAGTCGCCGCACGGTGCGTTCCAGTAGCGTGTGCCGTCAAAGCATGTACAGGAATCTTTCGGCGCGCCGTAAACGGCGGGTTGCGCCATGGGCGCAGACGACCACCGCACCCCCATCACCAGGGTGACGAAGATGAAGGCAAACAAAACTTTCAAGTGTCCGGGCATGTCCCGCCCTCATCTGCGCAGTAGCGCTGGGGGCTCTGTTCGAGCTTTGCCGGTCGATGGATGTCAGCAGCGT
This sequence comes from Magnetovibrio sp., assembly GCA_028281525.1. Taxonomy (GTDB): domain Bacteria; phylum Pseudomonadota; class Alphaproteobacteria; order Rhodospirillales; family Magnetovibrionaceae; genus Magnetovibrio. The sequence goes on along the minus strand of JANQJR010000045.1, from coordinate 21,168 downwards.
TCCAGCACCATCATAAGTATGGCATGTGAACATGGGGCGTACAATTTCTGAGGGTAAGCCGCGATCAGCTGTCAGGCGTCAGTTCGCCCCATGCGGACCGGGTTCGGTGCTTGTGAGGTCGAGAAGTTCCGGTGCGCTGTCGGCGGACAAGTCGACTTTGCCGCGGCTGATCATCACCCGGTTGCGGCCTTCGGACTTGGCGGTGTAGAGCGCTTTGTCGGCGCGCGCCATGATGTCGTGAATGTCCTTGTCGTTCTTGTCCACCGTGGCGATGCCGATGGACACGGTCGCTTTGATGGTGCGCTTGTCCCAGCGGATGTTGGCATCCTGGATGTCGGTGCGGATGCGCTCCGCCAGCGCCACGGCCCCTTGCAGATCGGTTTCCGGCAGCATCACCGCGAATTCCTCGCCGCCGATGCGCCCCAGCACGTCGGGACCGCGCAGCGTTTCCTTGACCTTGTTGACAAAAGTGCGCAGCACTTCATCACCGCCCGCGTGGCCGTAGGTGTCATTGATGGTTTTGAAATGATCCAGATCGATCATCAACACCGCCAAGGGATTGTTATAGCGTTGCGCGCGGGGAATTTCCGTGTCCGCCTTGTGCAGGAAATGGCGGCGGTTGCACGCGCCGGTGAGCGCATCTGTGGTGGCCAAGGAACGCAGCTCTTCTTCCATCTTCTTTTGCAAGGAGATATCGATGATCACACCGTTAAAAACGATTTCTTCTTCGTTGAGGGGCACCGGCTTGGAAATGCCACGCCACCACTTTTCCTCGCCCTTGGGCGTGAGGAAACGGCCTTCGAAGGACCATTCGGCCTTGCGTTCGAAGGCTTCCTGGACGGTTTGCAGGTAACGCTCTTCGTCTTCCGGGTGAATCGCCAGCGCTTGCCAGTTGCGCTGCAACTCGTCGGGGCTGACGCCGTAGAGCTCCTGGCAACGGGGGCTGACGTAGAGATAACCGCGATCCCCGCCGCGTTTTTCGTACCACTGGAAGATCACGCCGGGCACGTTGTCGGCCATGTCGCGGAACTTGCGTTCCGATTTTGCCAGGGCTTCCTTTTCGCGCTCATATGCCGTGACCTGACGGCATAGCCTGTTGACCAGCCAGAATACGATGCCGCCGATCAACGCCATGACCGGCAGGAACACCCAGCCGTAGCTGACCAAATTGGCGCCCGCATTTGACGTTGCGTTCATGGCGTTCTGAGCTTCGACGGCTTGTTGACGCCACGCCCAACGCAATTGGTCCAGTGCGGCAATGGCGGCGGCGGGGTTCAAGTCGATTTGCTTGTCGATTTCCGCCGGGCTCAGGCCGGCTTGGCGCAGATTGGGAATTTCGCTGACCTGGGCGCGGCTCTTCATAATCAGGGCGCGCAATTCCGACAGTGCGGCTTCCTCCGCCTCACCGATTTCAAGCAGGCGATAGCTGTCCACCGCGTTTTTAGCTTGGTCCAGATCGATGTCGATCCAGGTTATCAGATGTTCGTCGCCGTGCAGCAGGTAATCCTTGAGATGCTGGGTCAGTCCCGAAAAACCCAGGTATTGGTGCATCTGGGTCAGATAGGTGATTTTTTGCTCTGAGACTTGGTCGTAGCGTTGCCACGTCACACGCATGTCTTCGAACAGGCGGATCGCCTGCGTGCCCAGCAAAATGCCCCCGGCCGCCGTGATCACGATCAAAACGGCGGCGGTCAGACTCACGAAGCTCCAACGGGTCGCGAGGGGGGTCTTAATGATGGACAATAGGCGCATTTGTCTATCTACGATCGCGTGGGTGCAAATGGGGTTGGTGCACGCTATGAAATGCGCCCCGCCAAGACAAACGAAGCTTTTGTGAAGTTTGCATGACGCCATTGGACCGATAAATAAACGGCCCCGGCTTTCGCCGGGGCCGGGGCCGCTGGTTAGCGGACTTTGGCAAGTCATGATAGGACCTGGGCCGAGAGAGGCCGAAGCTGGAGACAAGACAGCCAGATGAGAGAAGGGTGGCTTAGCTGTCCATTCCGGTCATGTTCGCCGGGTGGGTGCGATCCTGACCGTTCATCTGGTGCAAGCGTTCTCGCTTGGCCTTGATGGTTTGTGCGTCTTCGATATGGCCTTGTTTGATCAGGTAAAGTTCGGCCTTGCGCGCGGCATCAACCGCGCTGGTGCGGGCCGGGTGATCGAAGCGGAGTGCGCCGTCGCCGGCCAGAGCGGGGGAGACGGCTATGAAGGTGAATGCGATCGCCATAATGCAGGCGATCAAAATGCCCACTTTCGAGGACACGTCGGCGTAGGCTCGGGAAGTCATCAAAGGCTGTGTCATGTCAAATATCCTTCTGATGTTTGTGTCTCCATGCTTTCCGTTGTACAGGCGCGCGGAAATTCACGCTGTGCGAGTCGTCACACAAGGTGAATTTTTCCGAAAATTTTGGGCGAATTTGGTTCCGAATCAGGGCCGGATGTGGCAAGCCGGGGCAAAAACAAGTGCGCCCCGAAGCTATTTTTTAACCGGCATTTTCACCACTTAGCGTAAATCTCCGGGATTGCGCCCGGCTCTGGATTATTCAGCGCTTTATTTCGTTTCGTAAAACCCGGACAAGGGCAACGGAACTCTTTTCGCGTGTGGACAAAGTTTCCGTCGCCAACCAGCGATGGGTCCGATACACTTCTGCCGCTACGTGGGGTAGGAGCGCTCACATGGCAACAGGACTTCCCCCAATGCAAGAGAAGAGCCTTTCGGAACGCATCGGTTTTTATCCAGATTTACAAGTTATGGAAGTGGACCTGTCGGAACTGATGTTCTCCGACAGTTCCGAGGTCAACCACGTCTACGACGCCATCGAAACCCGCGTCGGCAAGACCAATCAAAAGTGGTTGTTTCTGGTCAACTATAAGAATTGCACCATCTTGCCCGACGCCTGGATCGCGTTCGCGCACCGCGGCAAGAAGCTCAATCTGGCCTATTCCCTGGGTACCGTGCGTTATGCCATTCCGGACCGCACCAGCAGCGAAATCCTGGAAAAGTCGAAGGAAGAAAACTTCGACCCCAACATGTTCGAAAGCCGCGAGGACGCTTTGGCGGCGCTGGCCGAAATGCGCAAGGAGTTGGAGGCCAAGGGACACAAGTTCGGTATGCCCAAGGATCCGGAGAAGGCGCAGAAAGCCGAAACGCCGGTGCGCCTCGGCACCCACTTCCCGCGCCAGATCCATGTGCGCCGCCACCCCGTGCGCGTGCGCATCGAGGATGAAAACGGCAACCATGTTCCGGGTTGCACCCTGACCTTGTCGCTGCTGGCCGACGGCGGCGGCGATCAGGTCATCAAGATCGCTGACACGGATGAGCCCCAGGGCTGGTATTACGGCACCCAGGACCGGGTGGTGCTGAAATTGAGTCAGGGGCGCGACGGCGGCCTTGGCCGGTTTTTGACCGCGATTCCCTTTAATGAGGGTTTGGACGAGCCCATCGACATCGCTTACGTCATCTACGAAGACGACCGGGAAATCGCCGGCGCAGCCGCGCCCTGAACCGCTCCACGGATATCAACGGAAAAGGCCAGCCTCCTGATGAAAAGGAAAGCTGGCCTTTTGCATGTTGTGCGGTTGCGTGTGATCAGCCGTGTTGGCGGTAGATCGGATAGAGCTGTTCGCTTTCGGCCTGGATGCGCTCCCAGACGAGATTGAACATGTCTTCCGTTTCCGCGGAAAACGCGTCGTGGTCGTTGATGTGCAGGCCGTGCTTGCACCACTTGTGCTCATAGTCGTGAAACACGCGTTTGATTTCCCGCTCGCCTTCCATGAAGCGTTCAACGGTATGGCGCACGGATGTGTCGGAGTGGTTGAGCAGCGTGGCGTAGATGTCCTTGTTGTGGCTCATGTGCTCATCGAAGAGCTTGAGATAGCGTTCAAACAACTCATACGTGACGCCGGTGTCACACAGTTCACGGTCCCGGAACATGTATTCCAGGGTCTTGGCGAGTTCACCCATTTTGTGGTTTTGCTCGTGCAGTTGCTCTAGGGGGATCATATCGGTCGCTTTCTTGGTTGGTATGAAAAGGGATGTCTATATGAGAACACTTTAAATGTTAGCGGTTCGCGGATCGGAGCAAAAGTGAATGTGGAACCGATCGGACAGATTGGCGTTTTGCCCCAGTCCCGTTTTGCCACGGCTTCCCACCAAAGAAAAAGGTCAGCCCTCAAATACGGGATTTTTTGGCATTGACGTTGTATGCGCTGGCGTTCGTCACATATAAATTGGTATTATTTATCGGTTTCACTGACACAACTCTTGATGATGGCTCACAGAAAAACAAAAGACGAATTGTCCAAAAGGCTTGAGAGGGCAGAGGAACTCGCCCGTTTTGGTAACTGGTCTTTCAATGTTGCCGATGGAGCCGTCTTTTGGTCCGAGGGCCTATGGAGAATTTTTGGCCGGGATCCTGAACCTAAGCTGAATTACGAAGAGTTCACGCAATGGATACGTGAAGACTATCGTGCATATCATCACGAAGTGATGGCGAAAATGCTCGAGTTAAAGCCGAACGAAAGCATTGATGACTTTATTTATTGCCTTGTGCGACCAAATGGTGAAGAGCGCTGGGTTGAAATCTTTATGCAGTCTGAATTCGACCGCGACCTAAAGCCGCGATATTTTTTTGGTGTGGCAATCGACATCACGGAGCAAATTGTCGCTCAAAACAAAATGGAACACGCGAAGCTTGAAGCTGAACTTGCGAACCAAGCAAAGTCCGAGTTTCTCTCCTCCATGAGCCATGAGTTGCGCACCCCACTCAATGCGATCCTCGGGTTTAGTCAACTGTTGGAATTGGATGCCGCCAATCCGTTATCTAGCGATCAAATTGAATCCGTCAAACACATCAAAAAAAGTGGAACGCATCTTCTGGAACTGATCAATCAGGTTCTGGACCTTGCCAAGATAGAAAGTGGCAAGGTTAGCTTTTCTATCGAGGAGATGGACCCTGTTGGCGCCATTGCTGAATGCAGCAAAATGGCGAAAAATATGGCTGACAAAAGAGGCGTCGTTTTCAATGACAACACCGCAAATTTGAAGTTGCCCTATATTCTTGCGGACAGAACGCGCTTTGTTCAGGTCCTCTTGAACCTTCTCAGCAACGGGATCAAGTACAACCGCGCAGGCGGGACCGTGGATTTGGATTACGAGATCACGCCCGATGAATTCTTGCGCTTGATGGTTAAAGACACCGGGCATGGTATCGCCAATGAGTATCTGGATAGCGTGTTCAAGCCGTTTCAACGCTTGAGCAAGGAAGGGGGTGAGATCGAAGGCACCGGGATCGGTCTGACCATCACAAAAAAACTCGTTCGTGGCATGGGTGGAAATATTGGTTTTGAAACCGAAGACGGAGTGGGTTCCACATTTTGGTTTGAGTTTCCAACGTTTGCGATTTCTGCTCAAGACGGTAAAGCCGAAGAGGTCCTGGAAGATCTGACAGTTGCGCTCGAAATCAATGAGTTGGAAAAAAGCCACACGGTTCTATATGTCGAGGACAACTCTGCAAACCTGGCTTTAATGGTTAAAATTCTTGATCAAATTCCCAGGGTCGATCTGATCTCGGCTCACAACGCAGAAGTGGGACTTGAGTTGGCGGAGATTGAAAAACCATCCTTGATTTTGATGGACATCAATTTACCCGGCATGGATGGAATTGAGGCCCTGCGGAACCTGCAAGAAAACGCTGAGACGTCGCATATACCTGTTGTCGCCATCAGTGCCGCGGCCATGCCCAAAGATATAAAGCGTGGCATGGATGCAGGTTTTATTGAGTACCTGACGAAACCCATTCAGGTGCAAGAAGTGCAACGCGTCGTAGCAGACATCCTTTTTGCCCCCTCGTAAAGAATTTGAACGCAGTCAAGCGGGAGTTTTGAGGTCATCCTGAAAATGTCTGTTCCGAGGCGTTCGCCAGACTTCAGGTGCGTGATTTTCTGGGGATGGGAAAGGCCAATACGATCAGATTATGAACGCACCTCAGGGGCAAGCAAAAAGGGCCATCACATGTTGTGATGGCCCTTGTTTTTGGCTCCGGCGGTAAGATTCGAACTTACGACCGATCGATTAACAGTCGATTGCTCTACCACTGAGCTACGCCGGATCAAGCGTCTTCCGAGTAAGGCAGATGGAGGCGCGGACCGGAATCGAACCGGTGTACACGGCTTTGCAGGCCGCTGCGTAGCCACTCCGCCACCGCGCCGTCCTGCCCATTGCAAACCGTGGCTAGGCTTGAGTCCGCCCAAATGTTTGCATGGGGAGCCGTGGGGCTCCGACCCTTCTCGTGAAGGCGCTGGAACATAAAACGACGAACCCGCCCGGTCAAGCACCCGTTCGGCGGTTTTTGCAATTTTTTTGAAACCCGCTCCGCGAACCCGCAGCCATCTCCAAAAGAGTTGAAATTCAAGCGGCTTAGAGGGGAAATCTGGGTGTGAAGGGGGCATACGATGTCTATTGTTTGCAGCCGTGCCCTCAGGCTATAGTGCCGGGCAAATGGGGTCGACCGTATTGCCGAGACGCTCGGCAGCCGGTTGATCATCGAAAGCACGCCGCTTGCGGCGCTTCGAAAAAGAGAAGGGAGTGAATTCATGGACTTCGCGCTTGCCCGCCGCAATATGGTCGAGGGTCAAATCCGCACCAACCGGGTTACGGACTCGATGGTGGTCGACGCATTCGACACCTTACCGCGCGAAGCGTTCGTTTCCGACGCACAGAAAAACCTGGCTTATATCGACGAAGACCTGATTGTCGGCGACGGCCGTATCCTGATGGAGCCGATGGTCGCCGCACGCCTGATCCAGGCGGCCGCTGTTCAAGAAACCGACATCGCCTTGGTGATCGCCGCCGCGACCGGTTTCGAAGCCGCCGTCATCGCTCAGATTGCGTCCGCCGTGATCGCCATCGAAAGCGACGCGGAGCTGCAAAAAGCCGCGACCGAGCATGTGGCGGAGCAAGGTGCGGAAACGGTCACCGTGCTTAACGGCGATCTGGCCAAGGGCCACCCCGGCCAGGCTCCTTACGATGTGATCTTCATCAACGGCGCCGTCGCGCAATTGCCCGCAGGTTTGACGGATCAGTTGGCGGATGGCGGCCGTCTGGTTTACGTCAAGTCCCAACCCGGCGTCGGCAAGGCCATGCTGGCCATCAAAGTGGACGGCGTGGTGTCCGAAACGGAACTGTTCGACGCCAGCATTCCGACGTTGCCTGAATTCTCTTCCGCAACCGGTTTTTCTCTCTAGGGTCCTGACCCTAACTCCTTCAATCTAAGTGCGGAATTTATATTTTCACGCCGTAGGGCTTGATTTTTCTTTAGTTTAGATTTATCTAATATGCAAATTGCTGCGGGATAATACGCACCCCGCACCTATATGCAAAATGAGCCCCCAAGAAAAAGAGTATGGAGCCCCGAATGACAAACATGCCTTTGCCTTTGGAAATTGACGCCCATGGCCTGCACAAGATTCGCCTGGGAAATGAGGATGCCGTGTTTTTGGACGTGCGCATGCCCTGGGAAGTGGCTCAGGCCCCGGCGGGCGATAGCCCCAACATTCCCTTGAACCAGTTGCCTATGCACTTGGACGACTTGTCCAAAGCGCAGCGCCTGATCATCATCTGCGCGCACGGCAACCGTTCGTTGATGGCGGCGCAATGGCTGCGTCAAAACGGATTCGATGCCGCGCAGTCCCTGATGGGCGGCATGGCGTCGTGGCGCCGCTATGAGGAAATGGCTGCTTAAGGCCCCATTTTCCGGGATTCTTCAGAACGTTTTTTACTTAACCCCTGGGGACTATGGTGTTTTTTCCCCAGGGGGTATAGTCTTTGCCGCAAATAAGATGAGTTGATGGATACATGATCAACACCAAACGATTTTTGACGGGCGCGGCATGGGCTGCGCTGACGCTGGGTGCCTTGGCAGGACCGTCCCAGGCGGAAACGCTCCAGGAAGCCTTGGCCAAAGCCTATGCCTCCAACCCGACCTTGCAGTCGGCCCGCGCCACCCTGCGCGCCACCGACGAAGGCGTGAGCCAGGCGTTGTCCGGCTGGCGGCCGACCGTCGAGGCGACGGGCACGTCGGCTTACAAGCGCCAAGAAAACAGCGCGACGGAGGGCTCGAGTTTGAGCACGGAGCCGCAGACACTGTCGCTGGAGGTGAAGCAATCGCTTTATTCCGGCGGGCAGACCATCGCAAACGTGTCTTCCGCGGAAAACACCGTGCGCGCGCAACGCGCCCGCTTGCAGAATTCCGAGCAGTCCGTGTTGCTCGATGCCGCGACAGCTTATTTGAATGTGGTGCGCGACATAGCGGTGTTGGAACTGAACGTGAAGAACGAAGAAGTGCTGACCAGTCAGTTGGAAGCGACCCAAGACCGCTTCAACGTCGGCGAGATCACCCGCACCGACGTGCACCAGGCTGAATCCCGCCTGGCCGGAGCCACGGCGGACCGCATCCAGGCCGAAGGCAATCTGGAAACGTCGCGCGCCAACTACGCCAAACTGATCGGCAATGCGCCGGGCACCGTGAGCGCGCCGGTCTTGGGTCTGCCGTTGCCGCAAACTTTGGACGGCGCTTTGAACACGGCGGACGACACCAATCCCGAAGTGCTGACCGCTTTGTATGACGAGCGCGCCGCCGAAGACAAAATCGACAGCACCCAAGGTAAATTGTTGCCGTCGCTCGATCTCAACGGTTCCGCGTCCCGTTCCCTCGACGTCTCTTCATCTTCCGAGGGCTATCAGTCCAATGAGTTGGAAGCCAAGGTAACGCTGACGGTGCCGTTGTACCAAGGCGGTTCGGTTTACTCCCAGTTGCGTGAAGCGCGCCAAAGCGCGTCCGCATCCCGCTTGAATACGGCGCAAGCACGCCGTGACGTCGCCGAAAAGGTGCGCAGCGCCTGGGAAAGCCTTGTTGCCACCCAGGCCCGAATCGAAGCCATCAGAACCCAGGTGCGCGCCGCCGAAACCGCGCTGGAAGGGGTGCAACGTGAGGCCAGCGTCGGTTCGCGCACGGTGCTCGATGTTTTGGATGCGGAACAGGAATTGCTCGATGCGCGGGTAAATCTCGTGACTTCTCAAAGGGATGAGACCGTTGCGGCATTAACCTTGTTGTCATCGATCGGTCATTTAACGGCTGCGGATTTGAACCTGCCGGTGGATTTATATGATCCGCAAGGGCATTATCGGAAGGTCAGAGGCAAGTGGTTCGGCGGTGATGTTGGGGATAGCGCTCCGCGGTAAACCACTTAAGTCAATCACGAGGTTAACCGGGTCGTAAGGTTCGACGGATTAAGGTTAATCGAATCGATTCTCTTACAGTCCGTGTCCCAAGCGGGACGCCTGGGGATAAGCGAGCTTTTCATGAGCGAAGAAGCGCAAGGACAAAACGGCGAAGAGCCTTCGATGGAGGACATCCTGGCCTCCATCCGCCGCATCCTGTCAGAGGACGGTGAGGAGGAGGCAAAGGCTGAGGAAGCCGCGCCCGAGCCGGAACCGGAGCCCGAACCGGAACCGGAACCGGAGGAGGAAATGGACATGGCCGCCGCCATGGAGGAAATGGCGGCAGAGCCGGAACCGGAACCCGAGCCGGAACCCGAAGAAGAAATGGACATGGCCGCCCTCATGGAAAGCATGGAGGCAGAGGCAGAGGCAGAGGCAGAGCCCGAACCGGAACCTGAGCCCACGCCGATGATCGAATTGGCCGAGGACGAACCGGAACCCGAACCAGAGCCGGAACCTGAGCCAGAACCCGAACCCGAACCGGTGGTCGAAGTGGCTCCGCCGCCACCTCCGCCGCCGCCGCGTCCCGGTGGCGAGCCGGATATCTCTTCGATCCTCGATTTGACCGAAGAAATGATCACCACCTTGCCGGAAGGCGCTGATGTGGGCACGCAGACGATCATGTCCGCGGGCGCCTATGCGGCCTCGACCGATATCTTGGCCGATCTGGCCCGCGCCATCCTCAGCCAACGCGAGTTGCAGGTGGGCGGCTCCGACGTGACGTTGGAAGGCATGGTGCGCGAGATGATGCGGCCTCTGCTCAGCGAATGGCTGGATCAGAACCTGCCGTATTTGATCGAACGCCTCGTAAAGAAGGAAATCGACCGTATGATCAACCGGGCGGAGCGGCTCGAAGACTAAACGTTGCACAAACACCAAACAAAACGCCGCTCAGGGTTCCCCGGGCGGCGTTTTTGCTATAGAACGCAAGGCTTACACATACATTTTAGTCACGGACGGCAGACCCATGTCTTTGGATAAGACCTACACCCCCCACGATGTTGAACAACGGATCTACGAACAGTGGGAAAATTCCGGCGCTTTTGCCTGTGGCCCTCATAAAACAAGTGGGGGTGAGGGCGACGATGCCTACACCATTGTCATTCCGCCGCCGAACGTGACCGGCAGCCTGCACATGGGCCATGCGCTCAACAACACGCTGCAAGACATCCTGATCCGCTACAACCGCATGAACGGCAAGGACACCTTGTGGCAGCCGGGCACCGACCATGCGGGCATCGCCACGCAGATGGTGGTCGAACGCCAGATGGAAGCGGAAAAGCTCAGCCGTCACGATTTGGGGCGCGATAAGTTCATCGCGCGCGTGTGGGACTGGAAAGCCGAAAGCGGGGGCACCATCACCCGCCAGCTTCGCCGCTTGGGTGCATCGTGCGATTGGGGCCGCGAACGCTTCACCATGGACGAAGGCCTGTCCACGGCCGTGCAGAAGGTGTTTGTCGAACTGCACCGGGAAGGCTTGATCTACCGCGACAAGCGTTTGGTCAACTGGGACCCGCTGCTGCACACCGCCATCTCGGACTTGGAGGTGGAAAACAAGGAACAGACTGGCAAGATGTGGTACTTCAAGTACCCCGTCGCCAATTCAGATGGCTCAGTCCGCGACGGCGAATTCGTCACCGTCGGCACCACGCGTCCGGAAACTATGCTGGGCGACACCGGCGTGGCCGTGCATCCGGATGACGAACGCTATACCGACCTGGTGGGCCAAAACGTGATCCTGCCCATCGTCGACCGCCCGATTCCCATCGTCGCCGATGAATACGCCGACCCGGAAAAAGGTTCCGGTGCGGTGAAGATCACGCCTGCGCACGACTTCAACGACTTCGAGGTGGGGCGGCGCCAGGACCTCGAGGTCATCAATGTTCTAGACCACAACGCGGCCATTAACGAAAACGCACCGGAACATCTGCAAGGCCTCGACCGTTTCGAGGCGCGCGACGCCATCGTGAAGGAGATGGAAGGCTTAGGCTTGCTTGAAAAGGTCGAGGAAAATCCCATGACGGTGCCCTACGGGGACCGCTCCGGCGTGGTGATCGAGCCGTGGCTGTTGGATCAGTGGTTCGTGGACGCCAAAGTGTTGGCCCAAGAAGCCATCAAGGCGGTCGAAGACGGGCGCACCACCTTTCATCCCAAGCAGTACGAAAACCTCTATTTCGAATGGATGCGCAACATCCAGCCGTGGTGCGTTTCCCGCCAAATCTGGTGGGGGCATCAAATCCCCGCGTGGTACGGGCCGGACGGCCATCCGTTTGTTGCATACAGCGAGGAAGAAGCCGAGATCGCGGCGCGTACGCACTATGGCCAGGACGTCAACCTGACCCGCGATCCGGACGTGCTGGACACGTGGTTCTCGTCGGCTTTGTGGCCGTTCTCAACACTGGGCTGGCCGGACGAAACGCCGGAGTTGAAACGCTACTATCCGACCGATTGCCTGGTGACCGGTTTCGACATCATCTTTTTCTGGGTCGCGCGCATGATGATGATGGGCCTGCACTTCATGAAGGAAGTGCCGTTCAAGGACGTCTACATCCATGCCTTGGTGCGCGACGAAAAAGGCCAGAAGATGTCCAAGTCCAAGGGCAACGTCTTGGACCCCTTGGAACTGATCGACCAGTTCGGCGCGGATGCGGTGCGATTCACCTTGACTTCCCAAGCGGTGCAGGGGCGTGATGTAAAACTGTCGACGTCGCGCATCGAAGGCTATCGCAACTTCGTCACCAAAATCTGGAACGCCGCGCGCTATGCGGAAATGAACGACTGCAAGCCGGATGCGAACTTCGATCCGGCCAAGGTCGACTTGACCGTCAACCGCTGGATCATCGGCAAGGCCGCGGAAGCTTGCGCCCAGATCGAAAACGCCATCGATGCGTACCGCTTCAACGAGGCAGCGGACGCCGGATATCACTTTACCTGGGGCGCGTTCTGCGATTGGTATCTGGAATTCACCAAGCCGATCCTGAACGGAGACGATGAAGCGGCGAAGTCCGAAACACGCGCCACCATGGCTTGGGCGCTGGACCAAATCCTGCATATGTTGCACCCGGTCATGCCCTATGTGACGGAGGAATTGTGGACCCAGATCACGGACCGCAACACGCAGCTGATGCTGTCCGACTGGCCCAAGCTTTCTGGGCTGGAAAGCGCGGACGCAGAGTCTGAGATGGATTGGGTGGTGCGTTTGATCACCGCCGTGCGCCAAGTGCGCTCCGAAATGAATGTGGAACCCAAGGCACAGCTGACCTTGCGCTTGAAGGACGCGAACGCCGAAACACTTGCGCGCCTGGATACGCACCGCGATTTGATTCACCGCTTGGCGCGCATCGAAAACTCCGGCGCGCTGGACGGTGAGGTGGAAAAGGGTTCCGTCACCGCTGTGTTGGATGAAGCCACCATCGTGCTGCCGCTGGCCGGCATCATCGACGTGGCGGCGGAGAAAACGCGCCTGGATAAAGAGATCAAGAAGCTCGACCCCGAAATCATGAAGTACGAAAAGAAACTTTCCAACGCAGGCTTCCTCGCCAAGGCGCCCGCTGAAGTCGTTTCTGAGCAGAAAGAACGCCTGGAAGGTTTGAAAGCGGACCGTGCCAAGTTGGACGAAGCACTGGCGCGGTTGGCGGATTTGTAAGGCCTGGTTTGTCCTTTTTCTGTTCCCTTGAATCCACTCTTGATGGTGCGGTGAGCTTATGGAAAGCTCGCCGTATCGTTTTGTGGGGAGGGCGAGGTCCATGGGCCACCAAGGCATAGTGAAGTTGTTGGCCGTATTGAGCGTGGCGGTTTTGGCGGCCTGTGAGACGACGATGGGATTGCAAGGGCCGTATGCGGATGCAGCCCGGCGTATCGCTGCGGAAAACTGTATTGTGGCGAATGAAGCTTACGGTACTCGGGGGACGATAAATGTGGAGGATATCCACTTGTTCAGCATCCAAGACCACCAAAACGGTTGGAAGATAGCTGATACTTCATTCCGCAATGTCCGCGAAAATATCTATTACAATCCTCGAAATAATGCGGTGGCTTGCGATGAGGAGGATTGGCGAAGACTTCAAATTACAAATCCGCTTCTGTACGTCGGTATGGGGTCCTGGATCAGAAAATCAAGACAAGTAAATATTGGTCTGATGGCGTTTTCGGATAGAAATTATAGCTTGGCGCGAGAGTTGTTGCTCCCTGTCGCTCGAGATGATCGAGACGTGCATTATGCTCTTGGCCACATGTTTCATTTTGGGCTTGGGGGTGAGAAAAACTACGACAAAGCGCGAAAGTTCTATTGTCGCGCCTCTGTCCGAGGATATGCAGGCGCAATACGTTCAATAGGTGATATGTATTTGTATGGTGACGGTCTTGAGAGGGACGCGTCTCGATCGCTTTGGTGGCACAAGCAAGCGGCGTTGCTGAATAGCCGTGGGGCGCAATTGATCCTCGCTAAACGCTACATGAAGGGGAACCTTGTCAAAAAGGATGTGAAACAGGCCTATATGTGGATGAGGTTGTCCGCTGATCAAAATCGCGACGAGAAAGGGGAGGCCGAAGCATGGCTTCTCATGTTGCGCCATGATATGTCATCCGATGAAGCCGCAGCTGCCATCGATATGTGGGCGAATTGGAAACCAGCTGTTTTTAGTGGGGCTCTGGCAGCGGAAATACAGGGCTCTGAGGCATGCGCAAACTGAATTGGTTGGGTTGAGCATGGAAAAGGGGAACGGCAAGCGGCCTCCTTTTTGCGTGTATCCGGCATAGAGAACTGAACGGATTTGAATGCAGCTTGTCGGTTTGGGCAGGCTGCGCCAAGCTCGACGAGGTGCTGGCGCAGCTGGCGGATTTGTAAGACCTGCTCTGTCTTTTTGTTCCTCTGAATCCACCCTTGATGGTGCGGCGGGCTTGTGGAAAGCTCGCCGTATCGTTTTATGGGAAGGGTGAGGGGAATGCACCGCCAAAGTATTGCGAAGTGGTTGGCCGTACTTGGCGTGGCGTTTTGGGCCGCGTCTTGTGTCGAGCAACAGCTTAGCCAGGAACAACTGGCCACACAGGCTTATCTCAAGGATGATTATGATGCGGCATTTAGATACATGCAGCCGCTTCTTGCCGCCAATGATCCAGTCACGTTAAGGCGTTTGGGCTACATGTATCGGCATGGCCTTGGCGTTGAGAAGAATTACGAGAAGTCGCTTCATTACGAATGCCGCGCTGCGCTTGCAGGCGAATGGGCGTCGTTTGGCGGGATTGGGTTTATGTTTTCGGAAGGGTTGGGTGTGCCTCAGGATGACAGCGAAGCTTTTCGTTGGTATATCAAGGCCGCTGAATTGGGGAGCTCGGGCAGTCAGTACAATCTTGGGCAATCTTATTTTTATGGAGAGGGCACCGCCAGAGATCTCGTACGTGCGCATAAGTGGCTGACATTGGCCCATAACCGATCAAACGAAATCGATCACAAAGCTCTTCGGTTGATCAACGAAGCCGAAGAGGAAATGACGAATCAACAAGTTGCAGAAGCGCTTGAGCGTGCAAAGGCATGGAAACCAGAAAAATTCACGGATGCCGACAAAGCTATGGTCCGCAAGTCCCAGATCTGCTCACAAGCGTTGAACCTTAAAGTCGAGCGGCCATTGCCGAATGCCAAATTCTTCCAGCTTACAATCAAGTCCTATGGCGCCGATAACTTTGATGCTTCCGTGTCGGACTTATCGCCGGCTGCCGAAAACGGCGACCGGCGCGCCCAGTTCGTGTTGGCGCATATGTACCATCAAGGCTATGGCGTCGCACAAAACCAGGGCATGGCCATTCAGTGGTATTGCCGGGCCGCGGTTCGCGGACAGCCTGACGCCATGTATTGGACCGGCCATATGCACGAAAACGGTGATGGCGTGCTCAGGGACAAAGACTTAGCCAAGGCTTGGTACGAACTCTCGGCTCAACTCGGCAATCCGTTTGCACAGCTTAAATTGGGACAAGGCTATTTGCGTGGCGGGTTGGTTGAAAAGGACCCGGGCCAAGCTTACCTGTGGCTCTCCATGGCTGTCGGACACAGTTTCGAAGGGCGCGACGCGGCGCTTGAAATGCTAGATGAGGCCAGAGATTTACTCCCCCAAGATCTGAAAAAAGCCGCCATTCACGAGGCGGCGGACTGGGAGCCGTCTGATTTCGACGATCAGATTGCCGCGCAGGTCAGTGCGTCTCAGGCGTGTTCGGGAATCTGAACAAAGTATGGCCGATGACAAGAAAAAGGGGACGGCAAGCCGTCCCCTTTGTGTGTGTCCTATACAGAGAGAGAAACGGATTTAAACGCAACCCGTAGGCTTGGGCAGGCCGCCCCATTTGCAAATGATCTTCATCGGGCCGGTTTCGAACACCTGAAACAGTTGTTTCTTGTCCACGCCCATCGCCTTGGTGAAATTGCGCAGCGCCGGCACGGTGCCGTTTTCGTCGTACATTTTCCGTGCGGCTTCGATGTAACCCATGATTTCGTCAGTGAGTTCACGGCCGTCGCGGGTCGCGATCTCGCGCGCCACGTCCGGGTTCCAATCGTCGCGGTTGAGCAGGAAACCTTCGCCGTCGGTTTGAATGTCCATTATGTCCCTCCTGGGTAAACGTCATAACAATTGCCCCGCTATCGTGTGCGTAAGGGCGTATATCTGACTAAATAAGTCGGAATTGTGCCTGGATCAAGACGAATATGAAGATTTTTGAATATATTTCGTAAGTTCCAGAAAAACTTGGAAATAGTCTATGTTTTTTCAGAGGTTTCCGCCGTCTCTCGGATCATGAAGATGACATCCAGTTCCGGCGGATTCGCCACGCCCGCTTGGGTCAATAAGCCGTGTACCTGACCGCGATGGTGGGTTTGATGGTTGAACAGGGTGAGCAAGATGTGGCGTGCGGGCGAGATGTGCTTCGGTCCACCCAGAACGGAGCGGTAGCGCACTTCTCGCTCCAACCCGCCGTCCAGGCCCACCGCCAAACGGTCCACCAGACGCTGGATGTGATCGTCCATGGCTTTGCGGGCGTGGCGTAGGTCCGCGAAATCGTCATGGAGGATTTGATCGAGGCTTTGTATGCCCGAATACTCGCCCACGATGCGGCTGGTCCACAGCCGGTCGACAACCAAAAGATGGTTCAAGGTGGCGTGAATGGAACCAAAAAAGACCCCGCTGTCCTTGCGATAATCATCGTCGGGGAGCGCCTCGACGCTGGCGTACAAACGCATATTGGCCCAACGATTGTACCGGGCCATGATTTGCAAGTCGTGGAGAGCATTGAAGGTGTCGGTCATGGAGCCCACCTCGCATTAGCCATCTATCCGCATCATAAAAACATCTACTTACCAGAAGATAAATATGGGGACTTGAAAGGCGCGGGGCCATCCCCCATTTTGCGCATACCCCATTCCGTAGTGGGCCACTCTCGGACCATTCTTTGAATTTATGGAGCGACCATGAGCTATCACTTTACCGTCACCCTGGACTGCACCTTCGACGAAGCCGTCGACAAGGCCACCGCCGCTTTGAAGGAAAAGGGTTTGGGCGTGCTGAGCACCATCAACGTACAAAACGCCATGAAGGAAAAGCTGGGTGAGGATATCAAGCCTTACATGATTTTGGGCGCTTGCAGCCCGAAACACGCCCTGCGCGCGATCGGCGCGGAAAACAAGATCGGCGTGATGCTGCCGTGCAACGTCTTGGTTCAGGAAAATGACGCCGGCAAGATCGACGTGTCCATCGTCGATCCCATCGCCTCCATGGCGGCGATCGACAATCCGGAACTGGGTGAAGTGGCGGCGGAAGTACAAGGGTTGTTGAAGGACGTCGCCCACGATTTGGCCAACGCCTGAGTGCTTGTAAGACGTGTTGAAAAAATGGGGTCCCGCCGTTATCGGCGGGGCCTCGTTTTGTTGTGGATGTGCTAGAGTTTTCGCCATGAAGACCGGGTCGCGCGCCGTTTTGATTTTGTTCGCCATGACGCTGCTTTGGCTGGCGCCGGGCAGTGCGGGCGTGGCCTGGGCGCAACAGGGGTGGAATCCGGGCGGCGAGGGTTCCAGCGTCATCAGAGAAGGGCAGGGCGGATCGCTCAGAGGCGTGATCGAAGTTTTCATCGACGCCCGCCAACCGGCCTATGTGATCTATCAGAGCGTGGCGGCGGACGCCCCCCAGGCGGCGCGCGATGAAATGGCCGGGTACGCGGGGCTGTCGGGGGTGACGTTGGTGCCGTGGGATGTGTTCCGCGAAAATGTGGAGCGTTACATCGCCGCCGGCATGCGCATCAATGAATATCCCCAGCAGCGCATTGCGCTGGGCATCCTGGCGGTGTTGAGGGCCCGCCCGGGACGGCCCGTGGCGATCACCTGGAACGGCGGCATCGCGACGTCGTTTTTCGATTTTCAGCACGCCGTGCAGGCGTTCGAGGACTTTCAGGAAAATCCGCTCGAATACGAACGCAAGCGCGCCACCGGGGAATACGGCGATGCGCTCAACCCCGAGCGTCAAATTCGCGTGATGCTGGGTAACTAAAAGGTCTGGGCAACTAAAGTTTGTCTTTCTCACTGGCAATTGCGCCGCCGCATCGCTATTTTTTTGCACACACACAATCCAAGCAGCTTAGGATAAAAACCATGCCCGAATATCGTTCCCGCACCACCACCCACGGCCGCAACATGGCGGGCGCGCGCGGCCTTTGGCGCGCCACGGGCATGACGGATGATGATTTCGGCAAGCCCATCATCGCGGTGGTCAACTCGTTCACCCAGTTCGTGCCGGGCCATGTGCACTTGAAGGATTTGGGGCAGTTGGTCGCGCGGGAAATCGAAAAGCACGGCGGCGTGGCGAAGGAGTTCAACACCATCGCCGTGGACGATGGTATCGCCATGGGGCATGACGGCATGCTGTATTCGCTGCCAAGCCGCGAAGTCATCGCCGACAGCGTTGAATACATGGTCAACGCACACTGTGCCGACGCCATGGTCTGTATTTCCAACTGCGACAAGATCACGCCGGGCATGTTGATGGCGGCGATGCGTTTGAACGTGCCTGCGGTGTTCGTTTCCGGCGGACCGATGGAAGCGGGTAAGGTCGTGGTCGACGGCGAGGAAATCTCGATCGATTTGGTCGACGCCATGGTTCAGGCCGCCGATCCCAATGTCTCCGATGAAACGGTGATGGAATTCGAACGCTCCGCCTGCCCGACCTGCGGGTCATGTTCGGGCATGTTCACCGCAAATTCCATGAACTCCCTGACCGAGGCGCTGGGTTTGTCATTGCCAGGCAACGGCTCCTTGTTGGCGACCCATGCGGCGCGTAAAGGTTTGTTCGAAGAAGCCGGGCGCATCGTCATGGAAATCACCAAACGTTATTACGAACAAGAAGACGAGCGCGTTTTGCCGCGCACTCTGGGCGGCAAGGCCGCGTTTGAAAACGCCATGGCCTTGGACGTCGCCATGGGTGGGTCCACCAATACCGTGCTGCACATTCTGGCGGTCGCCAAAGAAGGTGGCATCGACTTCACCATGGCCGACATCGATCGGATCAGCCGCAAGGTGCCGAATTTGGCCAAGGTCGCGCCCGCGACGCAGCTGTTCCACATGGAAGACGTGCACCGCGCGGGCGGCATCATGGGCATCCTGGCGGAATTGGACCGCGCCGGCCTGATCCATCGTGACGTTGCCACCGTGCACTCCGCAACCATGGGCGAGGCTCTGGATCATTGGGACATCATGACGTCCAATGACGAACTGGTGAAAGCGTTCTACCGCTCCGCCCCCGGCGGTGTGCCGACCCAGGTGGCGTTCAGCCAGGACAAGGTCTACGACACGCTGGACACCAACCGCGAATTGGGCTGTATCCGCAGCAAGGCGCACGCCTACAGCCAGGATGGCGGGTTGGCGGTGCTGTTCGGCAACATTGCCGAGGATGGTTGCATCGTGAAAACCGCGGGCGTGGATGAAAGCATCCTGAAATTCAGCGGGCGAGCACGCATTTTCGAAAGCCAGGATGAGGCGGTCGAAAAAATTCTCGGCGGGGACGTCGTGGCCGGAGACGTCGTCGTCATCACCTACGAAGGTCCCAAAGGCGGGCCGGGTATGCAGGAAATGCTCTATCCCACCAGTTATCTTAAGTCCATGGGATTGGGCAAGGAATGCGCATTGCTAACAGATGGGCGTTTTTCCGGCGGCACTTCGGGACTGTCCATCGGTCATGTCTCTCCGGAAGCGGCCCAAGGCGGCGCCATCGCTTTGGTGGAAGAGGGCGATACCATCGAAATCGATATCCCAGGCCGCACCATCAATGTCGCGGTGTCCGATGAGGTCCTGGCCGAGCGGCGCAAGGCCATGGAAGCACGTGGATCCGATGCCTGGAAACCCACCAAGCCTCGCCCGCGCAAAGTCAGCCAGGCGCTGCGCGCGTACGCGGCGCTTACGACCAGCGCGGACAAGGGCGCGGTGCGCGATACCAGCCAGCTCGAAGAGTGAAACAGCGCGTCTCCTGGCCTCGCCCGGACCTGTTCGGGATCACGCATGTGGCCTCATAAAGGCAGGACATTGCGCTTAATGCGTTGCCGGTCTCGTTTGAGGGCTGTGGACGCACGCCCGATCAGACTTGCCTAACACATTTATAAACGGGAAATATTTTTTTCGCGATCCGTGCGCCTATCCTTTGGTATGCATACTAATGATTGTGCTGCGCAATGTTGCAAAGTGTTGCGGTTGAGATTTTCCGTTGAACCTGTGTTCAATCTCAGTTACTTATTGGCTACGTATTTATGCGTAGACCGGCAGTCCGCCGACAACAAAAGAGTATGGGCGCCGGATAGGGAGGTGAAGGAATGGAGTGCGCTTTAAGCACCGTCCTTCCGAAAAAAAGATACCTGGGGCAATTCAGGCGAGAGATTTGGTAACGTGCTGATTGAATGGTCCAAGGATTTGGAGACCGGCGTGACGTTTGTCGACGCCGATCACAAGGTCCTGATCAACCTGCTGAATCAAGTCGACGACTGCATCGACGAGAACGAGGAAACCACCGTTCTCGGCAGCGTGCTTGACGCCTTGGTGGAATACACCGATTATCATTTTCTGCGCGAAGAAAAGATGATGGAGCTTTGCGGGTATACGGGCCTTGGTACTCACAAAGCGACCCACCGCGTACTCAGCACGCAGGTTCGGGAGGTCTATGAAGGCTTCCAAGCCGATCCGGCCAGTGTGCGCCCCATCGATATCCGCGATTTTCTGCAGTCCTGGCTGGTAGACCACATCATGGGCTCGGACTTCGCCTATCGCGATACCTGTGTCAATGATCCGGATGCCGCTGACGCGGCGGGGCAGGTCAGCTTTCTGCAAAACGGCAAGCCGTTCAGCGAGTGGGAACACATCCGCGTGATGCTGGTGGACGACAATCCGAATTTTCGCCGCTTGATCCGCACCATATTACGCGCCGTCGGCATCAAGAACATTCAGATCGTCGAAAGCCCCGATGAAGGCATTTCC
This sequence comes from Magnetovibrio sp., assembly GCA_028281525.1. Lineage (GTDB taxonomy): Bacteria > Pseudomonadota > Alphaproteobacteria > Rhodospirillales > Magnetovibrionaceae > Magnetovibrio. The sequence goes on along the minus strand of JANQJR010000045.1, from coordinate 397 downwards.
CGTCTGGCCGACCGCCCCGCCGACGTGGTGCTTTGCGATTGGGTGATGGATGACATGAACGGCACCGAGTTCGCCCGCAAGGTCGATGAACTGCAACTGCCAACCCGGGTGGTGATGATGACCGGGTATTCGATCGATGTGTTGAAGGAGCGCTCCTCCGATTTGGGCGTTGCCGGTTATATTGAAAAGCCTGTGAAGGCGCGCACGCTGCTGGAAACCATATCCAAAGTCGCCATGACGGTGCCGATGGGCGTCAAGCTGAAAGTCTAGGGTCAGGACCCATTAATCTGTTGTGTTTGGCGGAAAAGCGCCCCGTCCAAAGGATTTGCGAAAACCGTCCCCTGGACAGCGTCAAAGTCATTTGAAAGTGGTGTCGCACTTCCTGCACGCCTTTTCC
>JANQJR010000018.1 GCA_028281525.1 Magnetovibrio sp. | reverse complement strand
CGGTCAGAAGGTGGAAAAGTCCGCCCTGGAAAAAGGTATGGATCCGCAGAGCTTCACCGACCAGGTGTCGCAGAATTTCCGCGATCTCTTGGGCACCATGAACTTTTCCAACGACGACTTTATCCGTACCACCGAGGAGCGCCATAAACTGGCCGCTCAGGACCTGTGGCAGCGCCTGATGGAGCGGGGCGAGCTTTATCTGGATAAGTATGCCGGGTGGTATTCGGTGCGTGACGAAGCGTTCTACGACGAAAAGGAACTGACCACCGACGCGAACGGCGACAAGGTCGCGCCCTCGGGCGCGCCGGTGGAATGGCTCGAAGAAGCCAGCTATTTCTTCAAGCTGTCCGAATGGGGCGAGAAGCTCTTGAAGTTCTACGATGAAAACCCGGACTTCATCCTGCCCAAGACCCGGCGCAACGAAGTGATCAGCTTCGTCGAAGGCGGTTTGCTGGACCTGTCCGTGTCCCGCACCACGTTTAAGTGGGGGGTGCCGGTGCCGAATGATGACGACCACATCATGTACGTATGGCTGGATGCTTTGATCAACTACATCACCGCCGTCGGTTTCCCCGATGAAACCCACGGGGAGTTCCAGACCTATTGGCCCGCCGATCTGCACATGGTGGGCAAGGATATCCTGCGCTTTCACGCGGTTTACTGGCCGGCGTTTTTGATGGCGGCGGGCGTTGAGCCGCCCAAGCGCGTGTTCGCCCACGGTTGGTGGACCAACGAGGGTCAAAAGATTTCCAAATCCCTCGGCAATGTCATCGATCCGATCGAGCTGGTGGAAAAATACGGTCTCGACCCGGTGCGTTATTTCCTGATGCGCGAAGTGCCTTTTGGAAATGACGGCGATTTCTCCCACGCCGCCATGGTCGCGCGTATGAACGGTGAGTTGGCCAACGATCTCGGCAATCTGGCGCAGCGCGTATTGTCCATGGTGAACAAGAACTGTGGAGCCGCGGTGCCCCACCACGGCGATTTCACAGCGGACGACACCGAAATTTTGGACGCGGCGCGCGCAATCATCGACAACACGCGTGAGCACGTGGACGTGCAGGCCTTCAACCTCGCGCTCGAAGACATTTGGGTGGTGGTGCGCGCGTGCAATGCCTACATCGACCGTCAAGCGCCGTGGAAGTTGAAAAAGGAAGACCCGGCGCGCATGGAAACGGTGCTCTACGTGCTGACGGAATGCATCCGCCACATCGCCATCGTGCTGCAACCGTTCATGCCCCACGCCATGGAAAAGATGCTCGATCTGCTGGCGATTTCGCCGGAACATCGCAGCTTCGATTTTTTAGGCAGCGGCCATGCGCTGATCCCCGGCACCGCGCTGCCGAAACCGGAAGGGGTCTTCCCGCGTTACGTGGAAGAGACACAGGAAGAATAGGGAGGAGGGAGCTTAAATTCCCCTTTTGGCCCGAGAGATGCTCGTCGATAGCCATTGCCACCTGGATTATCCGGAATTCACCGATATTGCCGAAACCGTGCGCCGTGCGCACACGGCGGGCGTTGGCGCGATGCTGACCATCGGTACGGCATTGCACAAGTTCCCGGACGTGCTGGCGATTGCTGAAACCCAAGATAACATCTGGTGTACGGTGGGTGTTCACCCCCATGAAGCCGGCAAGGGCGAGATGGTGAAGCTGGATGAGCTGCTGGCCTGGTCGGAAAACCCCAAGGTCGTGGGCTTTGGCGAAACGGGGCTCGACTATTATTATGAGCATAGTCCAAGGCTTGAGCAGCAGGAAAGTTTCCGCATCCATATCGAAGCCGCGCGCCAGTTGCAGCTGCCGCTGGTGGTGCACACCCGGGATGCGGAGGACGATACCCTGCAAATCCTCAAAGACGAGATGCAAAAGGGCGCGTTCCCCGGCCTGATCCATTGTTTCAGCGCGTCCGCCGGTTTCGCCCGCGAAGCCGTTGCGATGGGGCTTTATATCTCGGTTTCCGGGATTGTGACCTTCAAGAAGGCCGACGCGCTGCGCGATGCGCTCAAAGACGTACCGTTGGACAAGCTCTTGGTGGAAACCGACGCGCCCTATTTGGCGCCGGTGCCGTATCGCGGCAAGCCCAACGAACCGGCCTATACGCGCCACACCGCGGAGAAACTCTCCGAGATCAAGGGAGTGAGCTTCCAAGAACTGGACCGCGCCACGACGGACAACTTTTTCCGTTTATTTTCAAAGGCGAAGCGCCCTGAATCTATGCTTGGAGTGGCCCGATGAAGGTGCCGGTATGAAAGTCACGGTGCTCGGCAGTGGATCCAGTGCAGGCACACCGTCCGTGGAAGCCGGTTGGGGCAAGTGCGACCCACAAAACCCCAAAAACCGCCGCACGAGGCCATCGATCCTAATCGAAGACCAAGGTAAGACCGTGCTGGTGGATACGTCGCCGGATCTGCGCGAACAGCTTTTGCGCCACGATATTCAACATCTGGACGCCGTGGTGTACACCCATGCGCATTCCGATCATCTGCATGGCATCGACGATCTGCGTGGCGTCAACCGCCGGATGAAAGCCGCGATTCCGATGTTCTCGGACCAGCAAACCTTACAAGCTATCCGCCAACGGTTCGGGTATGTGCTGGAGCCTTTGGCGCCCGACGCGCCGGTCTATTACAAGGCCACGCTGGAGCCGAACGAAGTCGGTCATGGGCAGACGTTCGATGCGGGTGGACTGGACGTTACGGCCATCGAGCAGGACCATGCCTACGTGAACACCTTAGGCTTCCGCTTCGGCGATTTTGCGTATTCCACGGATTTGATCGCCATGCACGAAGACGCCTTCGACATGCTGGCGGGGGTGAAGGTGTGGATGCTCGGCACCTTCGATGCGCGCCCGCATCCGACCCACCTGGACGTGGACCGCGCTTTGGAATGGTGTGAGCGGGTGAAACCGGAAAGGGCGTATCTGACACACCTCAGCTTCAACCTGGATTTTGAGACGTTGCAGGGCAGGCTGCCGGACCATGTGTTCGTCGCGTATGACGGTTTGGTCATCGATATTTAAATTCGGTATTTAAATTTATATATAGTTACATAAGCCACTGTCATAAAAACATGAATATAATTTTCCATAATATACATTATGCGATAAAGTTGGGTGCGACTCCGCAGGGTAAGGCACTGATCCCCCTGCACTTAAAGAGCCATCATCTGCCATTTGACGAGCTCTGGGCAGCCAGAGCACACACGTAATTTACTTAAAAGAGCGGATAGCTGAACTAGAACAGCGCGTCGATCTTTTAACCGCAAGTCATGAACTGAGCTTCCAATTAGCTGCAAAGACAGGGGCAAGCGTAGCCTGCTCCTGGGCCGTCAATTCTGTTTGTCCGACCGGCGGCGGTGTCATTCCTGCCATAGAATTCACTAAAGCTTGTACGGATTCGTTACTGAGTTCATATCCATCGGCCGTTTCAATCGTCGATATCTGACTATCCGTTCCCACATACCAGTCTTTCACCGAAACTTGGTCTGTCGTACCAATCAATCCAACAATCAAATCATCGCCAGATTGAGAGAACCACAACTGGTCATGATCAACGCTGCCAGCATACGAAAGGACGTCGCCTGACGTACCTTCCCTACCATTATCGATCACATCTGCACCATCGCCGCGGGTGACCTTATACGTGTCGTCACCTGCACCGCCACGCATCAGGTCATCACCTGTTGTACTGACAAGTATGTCGTTAATCGCAGAGCCTTCGATCACCATGTTTTGTGAAGATAGTTCATACGTTCTCGAATAAACCCCATAGGTCGAACCATCGCCTTGCGAAGCCCAAGTCACGACGATGTTGCCGTTGTTCAACACACCGATGTCGGCTGGCAAAATCGTGCTGCCACTGGTGTTTTCATTGACTTGGAACTCATCGCCGATCGCGACGCCACTGTCTGCATAGCGCTGTGCATAGACGTTACCGCCTGATTGCCATGTGACCATAAAACCACCATCGCCAAGGCTCTCCACTTGCGAATAGGTCTGATCGTTCAAGGTCGTCGAGTTGACCTGGAACTCAGCCCCCACTGCGTCGCCTGCACTGTCGAAGCGCTGAGCGTAGATGCCAAAGCCGCTGCCGTCTTGACCGTTCGACTGCCAGGTGACCACAAAGCCGCCGTCGTCGAGGTTCGCAATGTTTGGACGTTGCTGATCGCTTGTGGTGTAGGTGCTTACAGCGTATTGGCTACCGACACGGTTGGCGCTGGCATCGAACATTTGAGCAACAATGCCATACCCATCGCCATCGACATTTTGGGACGACCACGCCACCGCAAAGCCACCAGCTGCGAGTGCACGCACCGTCGGTTGGGTTTGTTCACCGTTGGTCGTGGTGCTGACGTGGAATTCGCTACCTTGAGCGACACCGCTG
>JANQJR010000071.1 GCA_028281525.1 Magnetovibrio sp. | reverse complement strand
GTCCTGGGCCTGTTGCTGCGCCACGGTGGCGTTTTGTGTCGGCTGGCCCTTCGCCTCCTGACCCTTGGCGGCGCCGGCGGCTGCCTGTTCGGTTTGATTTTGGCCTAAGATGTGCGTGCTCTGCCCCGGCCGTTGCTGGGTTTGCTGGGTCTGGGCGGCGGTGTCTTTCGGCTCACCCTTTACAGCCGCCTGCTCGAACCCGGCCTGGGTCTGTTGCTGTGTGTTCTGAGGAGTCACAGCTTGTGGCTTGTCGGTTTTCTGAGCTTGAGCGGCAGGGTTTTGCTCCGCCCCCGTTTGCGCCTTGCCTTGGACAACCTGAGACACGGCTGCTTGCGTTTGCGTTTGCGTGTTTTTCGAACCTTCCGGATTCGCGGCGGCGGCAACGGTGACGGCCTGGGCGTTGGCTTGGGCGTTGGTGACGACTTCCTCGACCACTTCTTGCAGCGCACCCGTGTCGGTCGCGGTTTCCGTACCGCTTTGCGCGTCGTTCACGGTTTCGACGGTTTCTTCGCCGTCAGCGGTGTCGGATTCAGCCTGCTGTTGGGACTGCCCCTCACCATCATCGGAATCCTGGCGGGAGGTGTCGCGTTGCTCCGGCGCGTCGTCGCGCGCACCGTCGTCCTTGGGTTCATGGCGATGGTGATCGTCGGTGTGCGCGTCGGCCATGTCCACGTCATCGTCATAATGAGTTTCCTTGGGTGCCGCCACATCGTCATCGGCATAATCGTCGGTTTCGTAAGACGAACGTTCTTCCGGCTGTACGGACTTGTCGTCCTTGGGTTCGACCTTTTCCTTGTGCTCAACCACTTGCGTCGATTTCGACATAATGGAGCCAAGCGTATTCAGCGCTCCGGCTTGAACCATGCTGTCCGTGTTGTTTTGTAAGATGGCGGAAAAAGAATCCGCCAGATTGGCGCCGCCACCACTTTGATCGCCGCCCGCATCCACGGAAGGGGAGACGGCTTCAATCACGGAAGGTCGTTGCGAGGTGGTGATGTCCATGGTTCGTCTTCCATCGCACGTGAAAACAATCGCTCGGCGACAAGCTCGCAAGAGCCGGGCCAAGTCTCGCAACTGCTTCTAATCGACTGAAAAGAAAAAGAATGTTGGTTTGCTTGCGGCCTCACCGGCCAGCTAAAACGTGCCCATTCGGCAAGTTCGACAGGGGCGGGCGGGAAAAATGTGCCGGGTGGCGGCGGTGTGTGCCGTCATCCCCGCAGCTGGGCGGCGATCTCTGCGACCGGTGCGTTCCAATCGTTCAGCGTTTGTTGGCGGAACAACCGCGCAGTGGGATACCAGGGGCAATCGTTCCGGTCTTGGAACCAGCGCCAATCGCTTGCACGGGACAACAAGACCCACGTCGGGCGGCCCAAAGCGCCCGCCAGGTGCGCGGTGGAAGTGCAGACGCTGACCATCAGATCGAGATGGCACATGATCGCCGCGGTATCATTGAACGTTTCAATGCGGTGGCCGAAATCGATCATACCGTCCAGTTTTTCCAGTTCTTGCTCGGTGGGGTCCTTTTGTAGACCGACCAGGCTCACGCCTTCGATATCGAGTAACGGCTGCAACGCTTCGGGCGGGCAGGAGCGGTAGACATTGCGGAGCTGGCCTGGATTGCCGCGCCAAACCACACCGACTTTTCGACCGGGAAGGGCTTCGATGTCCGCTCTCCATTTCTCAAGAGTCTCACCGGGGGGCGTGAGATAGGGCACATCCGTCGGGATCGTCTCCAAAGTGGTCTTGAGAATGTGAGGCAAGGTCATGAAAGGCGCTTGGACATCGAAGGCGGGCAAAAGCGTTCCGCGTGCCACCACCGTATCGATTCCGGGAATTGAGGCCATGAGATCGACGATTTGCGATTGGGCCTCGACAATGACGCGCGCCTTGCTGCGTTTTGCGGCCTCGGTCACGAAACGCGCAAATTGAAAAGCGTCGCCGTAGCCTTGTTCCGTTGTCAGCAGCAGGGTCTTTCCGGGGATTTCCGCCCCAGACCACAAGGGCGCTTGCGCCTGAGTGTTGGGAAACCCCTCGCCTTTCCAACGCCATTCGTATTCCGGCCAGCCTTCAACGAGTTCACCTTGCATCATGAGCGTGGTGCCCAAATGGGCATGCGCCTCGGCCATGTCCGGTTCCAGTTTGATCGCGCCCCGATAGCTTTCAATCGCTTCGTCGAAACGGCACAACAAGGCTTGCGAATTGCCAAGATTGTAATGGTTAATGGAGATGTCGGGCCCCAGTTCCAGAGCCCGACGGTAATGTTCCAAGGCTTGTTCGGGCTTGCCCAAAGCGGTGTTGACCATACCCAATAGGCGCAGCGCATCGGTGTTGTCTGGCGCAAGGGTCTGCGCTTCGGCAAGCAGCGCGCTCCCTTCGTCGTAGCGATCTTGCGATATATAACCGTCGGCAAGCATAACCAAATGATCGGGGCTTCGCCCGCCGGGAAGGCTGATGAGCCTTTCCAACATGCGGGTGCATTCTGCACCCCGCTGTAGTGAGCGCAGCACGCCCACAAAGTTGGTCAAAAACCCGACATTGTCCGGCGCCAGTTCAATCGAGCGTTTGAGGTTGTCGTAGCCCGGTTGCACGTGACCGGCCTGCACCAGCAATATGCCGAATAAGTGATACGCATCCGGAAAGTCCGGCGCGTCTGCGATGATGGCCTGATAGGCTTGCGCAGCCTCATTCGCTTTTCCGGATTGGTGCAGCGCAAGTGCGTGCTCGGTCCGTTCTTGCAACGTTGGGTCCGTGGCCATGTGCGCCCACTCACTCCATCAATTGAGCGGGCACTCCCGCGACTTTTGAACCTGCGGCCACGTCTCTCAAAACAACACTGCCCGAGCCAACGATGCAGTTATCACCAACCATAACCCCTTGGTTGATCGAGGCGCCAAGACCTATGACGGTGCCTTTTCCGATTTGAACGTTTCCACCAGTGGCGGCATTGGGACCTAAATTGGAGAAATCCCCCATGGCAGAATCATGGTCCATGGATGCATTGGTGTTCACCACGCAGTGCGCGCCGATGCGGCAGCACGGGTTAACCGTCGCGCCAGCCATGATGACCGTGCCTGGGCCAAGCACGACATCCGGCGAGACATATGCCTGTTTATGCACGGCGACGCCGAATTCTACGTTTGGTAGCTTTTGTACGATTTCGTCGTGAAGGCGCATGCGTTGCGCGGGATCCCCCAAGCCAATGAGCACCGTGTCGACGGTTCCCTGAGAAAGTATGTCAATCAGATCGTCATCACTGCCCAGGACGGCATGTCCCATGACAGACCTGCCAACATCTTCCTGTCGGCCAATCAGACCGGCAATTTTTGTGCTGGCGCGGCTTTCCACGATGTCAATTAAGACTTTCGCGTGGCCGCCCGCACCGATGATGGCTATGTTTTGCATGAGATGTAAGGACCGCTGGAAAACAGGCTTAACGTTTTGCTGCGTTGTCGTTCTCGTCCTCTTCTGATCCGTCCGTGTCGAGAACGCCATCTTCGGTTAAGAGCAGGAGCCGGTCATGCAGGTCCTTAAATGTGTTGGCCTCGTGAATAATCAGCTCCTTGCTTTTTTTCAAAGCTTTGTAAAACTTCTCCGCATCGACTAGGTCGTTAATATCATTTGCGATGGGCATGGCGCTGGGACATGCGGCGATATAATCGCCTAGATCTAGTCGGAACTTCGTCATGTGTTGTTCGCGATGTTCCTTAAAGACATAAGCGCATTGCAAATCGTAATACACGCGCGATGCAGGGGTGGTCGCCTCTTCTTCGGCCAGAATTTCACGTTCACGCAGGATGCTTGCTTGGTTATGCAGCATCAGCTTTGTACTGGTATTCGACGTGTTTTCAATCACTGCGCCGTTGATAATAATCTTATCGTTGGCTTTGAGTTCAATCAAAAGCGGCATGGTTTGTCCTAAGCCCCGAATAACATAGACACCTTGCTGAAACCGCAGGTGGGAACGATAGTAACCTTTCGCATCGTGGCGCAAAAGGTTTTCGCAAGAGTTAAGCGTGTAAAATGGTGATTTAAACCCCTCCACACCTGCCGGATAGTTATGGCGGTCGTGTGAGAGCTGGAGTATATTGCTTCTAGCCCAATGGCTGAAATCGCGGAAAGAAGACCGCACAGGCGTGTACGAAAATGCCCAACGCAGTGAGAATCATTGCCGAAGCAGGTGTGAACCACAATGGTTCACTTGCCGTTGCGTGCGAACTTGTCGATGCAGCCGCAAAAGTCGGCGCCGATACCGTCAAGTTTCAGACCTTCAATACAAAACAGCTTATGACCCGCGCCGCGCCGAAGGCGGATTACCAGATTGCGGCCACAGATGACGGCTCGCAGTTCGACATGATCCGCAATCTGGAGCTTTCACGGGACGATCATCTGGAACTGATCGCGCATGCGCGGCATTTGGGCATCGATTTCATGTCCACCCCATTTGATACCGGCAGCGCAGATTTGCTGATCGACGACTTAAAGCTGAACGAACTGAAACTGCCGTCCGGAGAAATCACAAACGGCCCATTGTTGTTGCACGTGGCAAGAAAACGTGTGCCATTGATCGTATCGACGGGTATGTCGACGATGGATGAGGTGGAACAGGCTTTGCGTGTGATCGCTTTTGGTTACGTCGAAGACAGTGCCCCCATACCCGGCGAACTCGACCGTATCTTGGATCGGGAAGATGCGAGAGATGTTCTGCGTTTGCATGTGACGCTCCTGCACTGTACCACGCAATACCCGGCACCGTTCGACAGCGTCAATTTGAAGGCCATGGTGACGATGGCAGAGCATTTCGGCCTGAAGGTGGGATACTCGGACCACACCCGGGGAATTCATATCCCGGTCGCAGCCCTGGCCCTTGGTGCAACGGTTATCGAAAAGCATCTGACGCTGGATCGTGCCATGCCGGGGCCGGATCATCAGGCCTCTTTGGAACCTGCGGAATTCAAGGCTATGGTGGATGCTATCCGCGAAGTGGAAGCCGCGCTTGGCGGTGGCGTTAAAGCGCCTGCGGCGGCCGAAGAGCCCAACATGAACGTTGCCCGCCGTTCCATCGTTGCCGCTCAAGCCATCAAGGCCGGTGAACCTTTCAACACAAGCAATATCCAGGTGAAACGGCCTGGGGGAGGCGTATCCCCCATGCGCTATTGGTCGTTGTTGGGTGCCGTGGCAAAGAACGATTACGATATGGACGACCTCATTCAGGAAGGGGAGGGGGCACCAGATGAGCAGGCTTGAAGAGATGCTTGTCGGCTTAGATCAAAACGTTGAAGAAATCATCGCTGTGATCGAAGCCTCCGAAGCGAAGTGTGTCGTGGTTGTGGACGAAAGCCGCAAGCTGCTGGGCACCGTGACCGACGGCGATATTCGCCGGGCCTTGCTGCGGGGGGTGCCGATATCGGCATCCTGCAGCGAAGTCATGCACAAGCAGCCCCGTGTCGGGAGCATTCAAAACACCGCCGCCAAACACATGTCGATGATGAATGCCGTGGGGGTTCGTTTCTTGCCCCTGGTCGACGCGGATGGCGTTGTGCAGTCCGTCGTTCTGCTCGACGAGTTGATGGATACGAAACGCAAAGACAATTGGGTCGTGTTGATGGCGGGCGGGCGCGGTTCGCGCCTGATGCCGCTCACCAACGCCAAGCCCAAACCTTTGCTTACGGTGGGCACCAAGCCGATCTTGGAAACCATCTTGGAAAGTTTCATCGAGCACGGCTTTCACAATTTTTTCATTTCCGTCAACTACAAGGCCGAAATGATTCGCGGCCATTTCGGTGACGGGTCCAAATGGGATGTCGAGATCCGCTATCTTGAAGAAGATGAGCCACTGGGCACCGGCGGTGCCTTGTCGTTGCTGCCGACTGAGCCGAGTCTGCCGGTTATCTTGATGAACGGCGATATCCTCACCAATGTAAACTGGCATGATGTCCTGCGTTTCCATGAAGAATGCAACGATCTGGTGACCATGTGCGTGCGCGAATTTACGCTGAAGATTCCGTTTGGGGTGATTGAGTTTGATGACCACCGGGTGATGAACATCCGTGAAAAGCCCGAACACAATCACTTTGTGAACGCTGGAATCTATGTCATCAATCCAGAGGTCGTACAGCGCGTGCCCAAGAATACGTTCATGAATATAACGGACGTGTTCGAGCCCTTGATGGGGAAAAAGCCCGGTGTCAGTGCATTTTTGATCAACGAATACTGGATGGATATCGGCCGTATTGACGACTTCTCGAAAGCCAATGAAGAATTTTTCGATGTGTTCCAATGATTAACGATCTTCGCGTCCTCGCTATTGTCACTGCCCGCGGCGGTTCCAAGGGTGTCGTGGGAAAAAACGTTCGCCCCATCAATGGTAAACCCTTAATTGGCTGGACCATCGACGCCGCCAACAACAGTCAATACATCGATCGCCTGATCTTGAGCTCCGATGATGATGCGATCATTGCATGCGCGCGCAAGTTGGGCTGCGAGGTCCCGTTCGTTCGTCCGGACCACCTTGCCACGGACGAAGCGTCGAGCGTCGATGTCCTACGCCATGCGCTTGAGGCGGAAGGTGAGGGATTCGATCTCATGGTTCTGTTGCAGCCGACCTCGCCTTTCCGCTTGGCGAAGGACATTGATGGCGCGATCGAGCGCTTGGTCGAAACGGGCGCCAGAACCTGCATCACAGTTTGTAAAGCAGCCAAGAACCCGCATTGGATGTTTGAGATTGAGGAAGACGGGCGGCTGGAACCGATCTTGAAGATCGAGCCCATCAACATCGTTAAACGCCGCCAAGACCTGCCGCCGGTATACTCCGTCAACGGGGCGGTGTATGTGGCCTATGTCCAAGATATCTTAATCGGTGGGGGATTGATCGAACACGGCACGGTCGCACATGTCATGTCGGCGAAGCGCTCCCTCGACATCGACGATGAGACCGATTTCAAGATCGCAGAAACCCTTTTGGAAGAAAATGGCGCGACCTGACATGTTTGTTAAGGTAGGTCGAAAAAGGCCTTCTTGATCAAAGCGGGGTCGTGAACGTCGGCGTTCTTCAGGATTTCGACGATCCGTGCCGACGCCTGGCCGTCACCGTATGGGTTTACGACGGCAGAGCAATCCAATTTCAATGCCTCCTCAATGGCGTCGTAGATGGCGTCAACGCCGCCCGCGACGTCAACCACGGACATGGCACGGATGCGCCCCTTTTCCCGGTCGCCGATGTTGACCGTCGGCGTTTTGAACGACGGCACTTCGTAAAGGCCGCTGGATGAATTGCCGACCACGCAATCACAGTGATGAATGGCGCTGTAATACCCCTTTTGGCCGAGCGAGGGGCGGGCGCAAACGTTTTTGCGCGCTTGCGCGAAGGTTTCGATGCGTTCGATCAGGTGAAGGCCTTCCGTGTCGGCGTTGGGCAAGGTGATGATGATGCCGAATTCATGAGCCTCAAACCGAGCCAACGCATCGAGCATTTCGTCCAGAAGTTCGATGGAGGAGCGCCGCTCCAACGTGACGGGGTGGAATGTCACCAACAGGTTCTTCGATCGCAGTTGAAAACCGAGGAACGTCTCCAAATCGGCGCGGGACAGAGGGGTGAGGGTTTGGATGTAGTCCAGCGCGGGATTGCCGGTGACGTGAATGTGGGCCGGATTTTCGCCCAACTGGCGCACACGCTTGGCGGAGTCTTCATTCGTTACGCAATGAATCGCCGCCATCTTGGTGATGGAATGGCGGATGGCTTCATCAAACGCGCCTTCGGTCACGTCGCCGCCGCAAAGATGCACGATGGGAATGCGCAGAATCAGCGCGGTGCCGGCAGCCGCCATCAACTCATAGCGATCTCCCAAAAGCAAAATCACATCTGGGGCCAGACGCTGGTAGGCGTCCGCGAACCGGGCGAAGGCGCGCCCGACCGTGCGCGCGATTTCCGGCGCGCTGTCGTCGGCGCTTTCATCCAGGATCACCACCTTTTCGGCAACCGTCAGGCCATCGGCTTCGATGGACTGGTAGGTCAGGCCGTGTTTGGCGCTGAGATGGGTTCCGGTGGCGATGATTTGCAAGTCGAGCGTGGGCTCGGCTGCGATGGCCTTCAGCGCGGGCATCATCGGTCCGTAATCCGCCCGCGTGCCGGTGACGGCGCAAACTTTCAAACGGGTGGTCATGGCGCGAAGCCCTTGATCGCCATGATCACACGGTGCTGCTGATCATCCGTCAACGTCACGGAGCAGGGCAGGCTGAGACCTTGGTCGTATAAGATCTTCGAGACGCCCACATCGCCGATGACGGACGCGCTCCGGTACATGGGCGCCTCGTGCAGGGGTTGCCACAGGGGTCGCGTGATCATCCTTTTTTCGTTCAAGGCCTGCATCACGTCGCGGCTGGACATGCCGAATTCCGCTTCGTCGATCAACACCGTGTACATCCACCATGCACAATCCGTGTGGTCAGGCACCGGCATAAGCGTGATGCCCGGAATGTCGGCGAAGGTCTGGTTGTAGGTTTTGGCGATGGCGCGTTTCTTCGCGACATGGTCCGCCAACACTTCCATCTGAGCGCAGCCCATGGCCGCTTGCACGTTGGTCAGGCGGTAGTTGTAGCCCACGTCGTCGAACATGTATTCGGCTCCGGGACGCTTGGCTTGGGTCGAAAGGTGACGTGCGCGTTCCGCCAGGTCTTCGTCGTTGGTGACGACCATGCCGCCCCCACCGGTGGTGATCATTTTGTTGCCGTTGAAGCTGAAAGCGCCCAGCTTTCCCATGCCGCCGACTTTGCGGCCTTTGTACGTTGCGCCCAGGCCCTCGGCCGCATCTTCGATGACGATCAGGTCGTATTTTTCCGCAAGCCTCAACAACGGGTCCATGTCCACGCACCCCCCCAACAGGTGTGCGGGCAGGATCGCCGTAGCTTCACCGCCATCGTCGAGGTAGGCTTCGATCGTGCCAATATCCATGTGCCAATCGTTTGTCGTCGGTGCGACGAACACTGGCTCCGCGCCCACGTATTTGACCGCATTGACCGTGGCGATGAACGTCATGTCCGGCACCAATACCTTATCACCCGGACCGATTTTGGCGGCCAGCAGACACAAATGTAGCGCCGCCGTGCCGCTGGTGGCGGCGATGGCGTATCCGGTGCCTGCGGCTTGGGCCATCATGTCTTCGAAGCGATTGACGTAATCGCCGACGCTGGACACCCAGCCGGTGTCCAGGCAGTCCTGAACGTACGCACCGGCGTTGCCGGTGATGCTGGGTTCGCAAAGGGGAATCAGGTCGTCGCTCATCGCCTAGATTGTCCTCAGGTGGGGCGGGGGTGGTCGTCGTACCACGCAAGGGTACGCTTCAAGCCTTCGTCCAGGTCGACCTTGGGAGCGTAACCCAGGTCCGCACGGGCGCGTGACACATCGGGGCAACGCCGCTTGATCGGGTCGTGTTTGGCTTCCAAAGGTTGGATGCCGGCGTCGATATCGGCGGTGGCCAGAAGGCGCGTGGCCAAATCGCCCATGGTGATTTCTTCGTCGTCATTGCCGATGTTGTAGGTCCCGCAAGGCCCGCCGTCCGTTGCAACGTCAATGGCGGCGGTGATGCCGTCGATGGCGTCGCCGATATAGCAAAAAGCGCGTGAGTGGTCCGCCGAGTAAACGGTCAGCGGATTTTCGCCGCCCCGTGCGCGTTCGTGCAGTTCCGGAATCACATGATCCCAACCCATGCGCGGACCGTAGACATTGTGGAAACGCACGATGGCATACGGTTTCTTATACATTTCGCCGTACTGCGTGGTCGCCAGTTCGCCAAAAATTTTACTGCCTGCATAGGAGCTGCGCGGGTTCTTGATGTCGGTCAGCGCCAGCGGCACGTCTTCAGGCGTTGGCGTGGGAATGTTCATGACCTGTTTGGTCCAAGCGTAGGCCTCGCTGGTGGAGGCGAACAGAAAGGCGTTCGCGCCGCCGTCTGCGTACCAATCCAACAGGTTCAGCGTGCCCACGGCGTTGATGCGCACCACGTCGTGAGGCCGCTCCATCACATGGCGCACACCGATCACGGCAGCCAAGTGATAGACTTGATCGAACCCCTTGCCGAGGCGTTCGTAGATGGCGGCGTCGGTGATGTCACCGGTCACGGTGGTGATGGCGTCGCGTGCGGTCAACTCCGCCAGTTCGGCATCGTCACGACCCCGGGAAAAATCATCCAACAAAACGACTTCGTCGCCATTGTCGATCAAGCGCCGGGCAAGATGGACGCCGACGAAACCTGCGCCTCCGGTAATCAAGATACGTTTGTCAGCCAAGATGAAGTCCCCGTTTGCGCCAATGGCCCTTGCCGACGCCGAACACCCGCCCACCGGCCTGGTGGTAGGCTTCGGCTTGCCGGTCGTCAATGATGTTGAAGGTATCGATCACCAACGGAAGGTTATTTTCACAGGCGATCATCAATTGATCCATGACGGTGGTGTAATCCGCATGCGGCACGGCCAGCACCACCGCATCGACATGTTGAACACAGTCCGCAAGATTCTCGAAGACCTGGACATCGGGGCGTTCTTCCCAGTGCCGCACCAAAGGATCGTGTACACGCGCATTGGCTCCGGCGTCTTCCAGGGCTTCAAACAGAATTTCGGTCGGTGTGTTGCGGGTGTCGTCCAGCCCGGCCATGTAGGAGACACCCAGGATGGCGATTGTTTTGTCCTTGGCGTCGCCCAAACCTTCGTCCAAGAGGTCTTGGACATGCAGCGGCATGGCGCGGTTGATGCGCAGCCCTTGAAGCGTCATTTCCAGCGTCACGTCCGCATTGAACAGGTTGTCTCCCGCCCATTGCGCCAGTAAGGAATCCTTGGTCAGGCAATATCCGCCGACACCGAAACCGGGATAGCGCATGTTGTCATGGGTGCCCTTGCGCACGCGTATGGAATCCACGACCTCAAAGAGATTCACGCCGATTTTTTCCGCCATCAACGTCCATTCGTGAATCATGGCGATGTTGGCGGCACGATAGGAATTTTCCATCAACTTTGCCATTTCGGATGCTTCCGTGCCGTCAAGGCGGCACAGCGGATAAACATCCGTGTCGATGAAAGCCGACAGGAACGCTTCGGCGCGTTCCGCGCTTGCATTATCGGAAGCGGCGTAGGTGCGCCAAAACTCGCGGATGGAACGCACGTAAGCCGGGCCCGGCATGACACGCTCATAAGCATGCGCCAGCAGCAGCGGCGCATCGATGCCGCGCGTAGTACGTTCTTCCAGCAACGCGGGGCGCACGACTTGTTCCGTTGTGCCGATCGGTACGGTGGTTTCCACCACCACCAAAGCATCGGGGCTCATGTGGCGGCCGATCTGGTGGATGGCGGACTGAAACGCGGACATACTGACGTCGATGGCGTCCGGCTCGATCCGCGCAGGGTCTTTTACATCCAGATGAATGTCCGCGATGATGACGTCCGCCAGCGCCAACGCCTCTTGCTGCGTGGTGGCGCGGAGGTTTTGGGCGTCGTCCACCCCTTCGGCGATCAGCTTGGGCAGTTCCGGATCGGGAGAAGCGATGGGCGCACGGCCCTCGTTAATCCGCGCGACTTTCCAGTATCCGCTTGGTGTTGCCAGGTCCAGGCCGATGACGAAAAACGCAGGATCGCCATTTTCGCTCCGGGCCGCCGAGATGCAAGCGGCAACGGCCGCGCCGACAAACCCCAGGCCTTGCACGACGGCGATTTGTGCGCCGCGCCCACGCCAAGCTTCGGCTTCTGCGCGAATGGCGTCAAAAGCCGCCTGGCGTTGTTGTGCAGAGGGGATGTCATAAACCCCGCCGTCTGGCGCACGCGCACGGGCATCATCATGGCTTGGGGCTTTTGCGTTCGGCATCATGTCTTCTACGCTTGCCTAAATATCGGTCCGCAATTCTGCGTCGGGGAATTCTAGCAGGTTTTACCCCTTGATCCAGGGTATAGCCCCAAAACGTTTGCATTTGGTTTCCGTGGGCGCAGAGTGATGCAAATGGCCATAATTCATTAAGAAACAGCCGCTACATTAAATCCCTACGGAAGTTCCTGGCGAAGAGACACAATCATGACAAATGCCGATGCAAAAGTCGTTCATGTGGTGCATGGCATCGACACGGAAGGACCTTTGAAGGAGCCCTTGGAGGCGACTTTTCACAGGCTGTCACACATTTTCAACATAGAGCTGGAGCCCACTGAGGAAAACCTCAGGAAAATCCAAAATATGGAGTTGGACCTGGGGGGGCTGGAACAGGACGTGGCCAAGGTCTTCGCTCCCGCCTTGATTTCCTATAACGATGACTGGGACAAGGTCCACGCCATGCTGGCGCGGATCATGACTTGGGAATTCAGGGAACGTTTTCCGGATAGCTATGGTGAGCCCTGGAAGTACACGTGGTTCACCCTGGATCATGTGGGGTTTGAAGATAATCCCCGGTTTCGGGATTTGGGCTGGCATAAGGTTTATGACCGGTATCGCGCCGCGCAACGGGAATTTTCGTGCGATATTGACGAAATCGGGTTTCATCACCATCCGGTGCCGTTCTCGCGCGCTGCGAATCACTGCGCCACGGCCTTCTTCAATCACACACCGATCATCTTCGAAATCCTTGCGCGCAAGATTCTCGAACGCGGTTGGTTTCCGGCATCTTACCGGCCCGGGTTTCACACCATTCGCCCCGACAGTCACTGGTTCTTGGAGCAATACATTCCCTTCGATTATTCCAACCAAAGCAGCAATGACGATTATTCCGCGCAAACGGACTTGTCGGGGGGGCGTTATGGTGATTGGCGTCGCGCGCCTCAATCCTGGACGCCGTACCATCCCAGCCATGACGACTATCAAGTTCCCGGCGGTTGCCGGCGGTGGATCGCGCGCTGCTTGAATGTTGGCACGCGGTTTCGTCTGATGGAAAAAGGTGACGTGGAGAAAGCCTTTGACCAAGCCCAAGAGGGCGCTCCGACGATTTTGTCTTTCACCCACCATGACTATCGCGACATGGAACCGGATATCGATTACGTGCAATCGTTGATCCGGGAAGTGGCAGAGGCGTATCCGGATGTGAAATTCCGCTGGTGCACGGCGCGAGAAGCCATGCGCTCAGCGATGAATTTGCCGGAGCCGGAAGCCATGCGGGGCAGCCAAACCATTGAAGACAACCGTTTGGTTGTATCCATAGACCGTCCCATCTTTGGTCCGCAGCCGTTCTTGGCGATCAAAACCAAGGATGGGCGCTTCCTATCCGACAATTTCGACTTCCAGTCCACTCCGGGTGATCCTGCAGGCGGAACCTGGACTTACGTGTTCGATGAACAAACCCAGGTGCTCGATGATTTGGAGGCTGTGGGGTGGGCCGCAAATGATGCATACGGGAACACCATTATTGGCCGCATCGACCTTTTGACGAATGAACAGTCAATTCTATGAATGAAGCTGGAATCGGATCGTGCCGGACAAAGCCAAACCACTGTTGAGCCCGCTGACGTTGGACAATCTGGACAACGTGCAGCCTTTGGCCGCCAAGATCTTTCCGCCAAACTATATTCTGTTGCGCCCTGACTACTTTGGTTGGCAATTCCAGCGTGCGGCGGACCTGTTCAGTGGGGGGGACGGCAATCCGGGCAGTTGGATCGCCGAAGAGAACGGGCAAGCGACATCTCTGTGGCTGGCGACACGCGCGCCGATGTGGTTGGAGGGAAAAAGATTTAACGGCACCTGGGGACATGGTTGGTTCGCCGACCCGGAAAGCATGGGTAGCGGCTTGCCGTTGATCGTGCAGGAAATCGAAGCGAACGGCGTTTTCGGTGGTATGAACCTGAGCTTGATGTCCGTCGGCGTGAAGGCGTCCCTGTTCAAGGACAAGCTTCAATGGGTCGAAGAGGTCAGGTTGTTTGGGGTCATCAACGCTAACGAAACCAATAAGCTGCTGATGGACGATGACCGAAGCGCGCTTTTATACCTCAATACCCTAAGGCGCACGCCAAAGCGTGGCCCTGTGCAAGTCAAAGAAATCACGGAGTTCGATGCGGACTACGAATCCGTTTGGAACGCCATGCGCGAGACCATCAGTTTTACCACCGACCGCACCGCCGAATACATGAACTGGCGTTTTTTCGAAGAGCCGTTTCTCGATTACCATTGCCGCCGCTTCGATACCGACAGGGGGCCGTCTTATTTCATATGGCGGAACGAAAAGTTCGAAGACTGCCCGCGCATCGCGCGGTTGGTGGACGTGATCGGGATGCCGGACGCGATTGTCGAGAGCTATCCTGCATTTTGCAAAATCCTGAAAGAGCAAGGCGTCGCCATGTGCGACTATTTCGGGACTCACGCGGCCACCTTGGCGGCGCTTCGCCAGGGCGGCATGCGCCAAGCGGTGACCATCGAAGGTTTAGACTTGCCGCGCCTGTTCGCGCCGTTGGCCGTCGAAATCCGAAAGACGGTCAATCTTGCGGTGATCGCCAACGCAGACAACGCGGGTCCATGGCTGTATGATTCCAGCAAATGGCATGTCACCAAAAGCGATGCCAACCAGGACCGCTACAACCCCTAGCCCCCGAACGTTCAAGCCATTATGACGATCAGCGATCTCTTAGACCTAGACCCGTTTTCCCTGCCCGTTCGCGAGCGGGAAGGCATTTTGTTGGGCGGTTTGAAGGACCTGACGGCGTATCACCACGATCATTGTGCGGAGTACAGGAAAATCCTGCGCTCCCATGGCGTCGAACCGCACGCCGTAGATGCGATCGGGGACGTTCCGTTTTTGCCTGTAAGGCTTTTTAAGGAGTATGAGCTCAAAAGCATTTCCGACGAAGACGTCTTCAAGGTGATGACATCGTCGGGCACAACGGGGCAAAGGGTCTCCCGAATTGTCTTGGACAAGGAAACGGCGGTGTTGCAAACGAAGGTCCTCACCAAGATCGTGACGTCCTTTTTGGGGGCGAACCGTTTGCCGATGATCGTGATCGATACCGAAGCAACACTTAAAAACGTACAGCGTTTTTCCGCGCGCACGGCGGGCATTATCGGCTTTTCCATTTTCGGGCGGGATAAGTTTTTCGCGCTGGATGAGGACATGAAGTTGGACCTGGAAGGCTTGCAGGCGTTTCTGGCCAAGCATGCAGGCAAAAAGATTTTGCTGTTCGGTTTTACCTTCATCGTCTGGCAGCACTTTTATCAAGAATTGCTTGCAAAGGCCGGGCAAGTCGACCTTTCCAACGGCATCTTGTTTCATGGCGGTGGCTGGAAAAAGCTTCAATCCGAGGCCGTTTCGGAAATGGAATTCAGGGAACGTCTAAACGCCGTGTGTGGCTTGGGCGATATTCACAACTACTACGGCATGGTCGAACAGACGGGTTCCATTTTCGTGGAATGCGAACACGGTTATTTTCATTCGTCCATTTTTGGCGATGTCATCGTACGCGACCAAAACGACTTGTCGATTGCGCCCAATGGCGAGAGGGGGGTTATCCAGGTTTTATCCCTGATTCCCAGATCGTATCCGGGCCATTCCCTGCTCACGGAAGATGAGGGCATGATTGCCGGCGACGACGGCTGCGCCTGTGGCCGTCCCGGCAAATATTTCAAGGTATATGGCCGCTTGGCGGAAGCGGAAATAAGGGGTTGTAGCGATACCTATGCAGAGCGCGCTCGATAAGCTCCAATTCGAGACCGGGGCCTACGGCTTCGGCGGCGTCGAAAAGCTTCGGCCCATGCCGGTGTTTTGCGATGAAGCGATCGCGTTTTTAGATGCGATATCCAAAGCCATCTTTGCGCGAGACGACATCCGCGCCTATCCGGACTTAGCTTCTTTCGGCTTTCTGTGCCGGGCGCGAAACCTCAAACGTCTGAAAAAGGAATACGGATCGTTTACGGATTATCGCTGTGGCAAAGGCGTTTCCCTGCACTTCACGCCGTCCAATATTCCACTGAATTTTGCGTACAGCCTGTTTCTTGGTCTGGTTACGGGGAACGTTTGTCTGATCCGCATGTCTTCAAAGGAATTCCCCCAGGCCACGATTTTGGTCGACATCATCCGCAATGTGATGGAAAGCGACGCGTTTTCCATCTTTCGTGATCGGGTGGCTATTTTTCGCTACCAGCACGATAAGGACGTGACGGATTATCTATCGAGCCTTTGCGACATCCGCATCATCTGGGGCAGCGATGACACCATATCGGAAATCAGAACGTCGCCTTTGCCGGCGCGGTCATTCGACGTTACGTTCGCGGACCGGTATTCCATGTGCGTCATCAACGCCGAGGCCTATTTGAATGACGCCGACCCGCACAAAGAAGCAACAGCCTTTTACAACGACACGCTTTTCTTCGACCAAAACGCTTGTACATCGCCGCGGCTCATGTACTGGTTGGGCGATGCGCAAACCGTTGTGCAGGCTCAAGAGACGTTCTGGGCGCATTTCGAAAGTGCGATCCGCGACAGGGATTACCGGACTTCCGGAAATCTGGCCGTTGAAAAATTGCTCAACCAGCAGATCGCAGCGATCGAATTGGATGGTATCGGGACCGGGTTGAGTGGAGACAGTTTGGTCCGGCGCACAAACATCGAACGTATTCCCGAAGATTTGGAACCCTTTGCGTGCCCGGGCGGTTTTTTTCTCGAATACGCCAATCCATCCCTCGCGCCCCTGGCCGAAAGCATCACGCGCAAGCTGCAGACCTTGACCTATATCGGGTTCGATGCGGCGGCCCTGTTTGACGAGCTTGGCCTTGATCGGGCCATCGGCATCGACCGCTTGGTGGCAAATGGCCGGGCCTCCGAATTCGGACTGGTTTGGGACGGATACGACATGCTGTTTCAGATGTCGAAAAAGGTTGCGGTTCTATAACCTCCCCAAGGACGGGAAAAACGATTTGTTTACCTTAACGCGGCACAATCAAGTGTTTCGGGCCATGTGGTCCCGGGAGGCTTGAAGGGAGACCGTGCGCTCCAATCGGCGATTTCATAATTATTTGGAATCACAGGGTTTTTAGAACAAAAACTTCTGGGTGCAGATTCCGTCGAAAATTGGAATTCGAAAGGTAGGACATGTCCAACGTGGAAAAATATCAACAGGCCTTTACGGAGACGTTCGGTCTTGGTGAAGACCAGTTGGCCGATCTCAAATACCAAGACGTTCCAGAATGGGACAGTGTCGGTCATATGAACCTTATGGGAGCACTCGAGGATGTCTTCGATATCGAAATGGACATCGATGACATCACGGATTTTTCCAGCTTCGAGCATGGCAAAACGATCTTGAAGAAATACAACGTGAATGTGTGAGGGCTCCCATGTCGGAATCTGGTGACAAACTTTTCTTCGATACCATCGGCATTCTTGAATCTCAAAGAAACCGTTATCCGCTTCTGTTTGTCGATCAGATCACCGAGGCCGTGCCCGGTAAAAGCGCGGTCGGGATCAAAAACTTCACATACAATGAATGGTTCTTTCCGGCGCATTACGACGATGAACCCAATGTGCCCGGTTTTGTTTTGATCGAATGTCTGGTGCAGACCTTTATCATGACGTTTCTGTCCATTGAGGAGTATCGTGGAAACAAGACGAACTTCTTAGGTATCGACAATGTCAAATTTCGCCGCAAAATTGTTCCAGGGGAAACGATGAAGATTTCAGCGAATCTGAAGTCCTTCAAGCGCGGGATTGCCATCGGCACGGCTGAAGGCGAGGTTGATGGCGAATTCGCGTGCTGTGCGGACTTTACGGTCTCATTGCCGGTTGTCTTCGATAAGTTCGTGCCCCCAAAGTCGAAATAATCGGAGCCGTTCGTGAATGCGTGTTGCCGATTACATCATTGAACGTGTTGCCCAGGAAGGCGTTTCGACACCATTCGTCGTGACGGGACGGGGGGCGTTGTTCCTGACGGATGCTTTGGCGAAATTCGATGGCGTATCGCCTTGTTTCGTCCATCACGAACAAAGCGCTGCCTTTGCCGCCGTTGCCGCTGCGCAACTTTCGGGAAAGTTGGCCGGTTGTGTCGTCTCCACGGGATGCGCTTCGACGAACACCATTACAGGCGTATTGTCGGCTTGGCAGGATGCCATACCGTGCGTTTTCATTTCCGGTCAAAACACGTTGGCGGAAACCACGCGTCACACCGGTGTTCCCCTGCGCACATACGGGCAACAAGAGGCGGATATCATTCCGCTGGTTGAGACGATCACCAAATACGCCGTGATGCTGAGCGATCCCAGCCAAGTTCGCCTGGAGATCGAAAAGGCGCTCTATTACGCCCAGGAGGGACGAAGGGGGCCAGTGTGGATAGACGTGCCGCTGGATATTCAGAACATGCGCGTCGAACTGGACGAACTGGAAGGCTTTGTACCGCCTACCCCTCCTGATGACGGTCCCAAGGCCGATGATGTTTCTTACGTTGCCGAAATCCTGTCTGCGGCAAAAAGGCCCGCGGTGTTGATTGGCAGCGGTATCGAGGCCGCTGGTGCGATCAAAGCATTCACAGAGTTTGTCGAACGCAATGAAATACCTGTCACCTATACGTCCGCTGCGCCGGACACCTATGGGACGAAAAACAGGCTTTCCATAGGGTCCATAGGGTCGATGGGCTGTTCCCGCGCCGGTGCGTTCACGGTTCAAAACAGCGACGTTCTTTTGATTCTGGGCTCGCGTTTGAATTCCATCACCACCGGGACGGATTTCGAGAAGTTCGCCCGCGAAGCGAAGGTCATCGTCGTCGATATCGATGAAACCGAGCACTCCAAGGAATCCGTGCGGATTGACCGCTTGATTCTGAGTGATGTCAAATCGCTCTTAGATGAGCTCAATGCGCACACGTTCGCCTGCAATTGGGCGCAGTGGACGGAAAAATGCGTGTCCTGGAAAGCGGCATTCCGGACTTTTGTGCCGGAGCCGAAAGACCCCCACCGTGTGGATTTGCATCACTTGGCCGAAGCCTTGTCGGAGGTCATGCCCGATGATGCGGCGTTCATATGTGATTCCGGCTTCATCGATGTGATTTTGCCGACAAACATGAAGTTTGGCGCCAACCAATCCTGTCTTCACCCGGTGTCACAAGGCGCCATGGGATATGCCTTGCCTGCGGTTGTCGGCGCATGCGTTGCAAGCGCCCGCCCGGTTATCGCCGTTGTTGGCGACGGCTCGATCATGATGAATATTCAGGAACTGCAAACCATCGCCCAGCACGGCATGCCGGCGAAGATTTTTGTCGTCAACAACAACGCGTACGCCATTATCCGCCGCAGACAGAAGGACCTGTTTCGAAAACGCACAATCGGGACGGATACCAGCAATGGCGTGACGTGTCCCGACTTTGAAAAAGTTGCTCACTGTTTTGGACTAACCTACAAGCGGATCGATACGGGCGAGGCGTTGGAAGAGAAGATCGATGCGGTTCTCAAAGAGGACGGCCCTGTCCTATGCGAAATCATGGGATTGGAAGATCAGGAATATATCGAGGTCTCATACGCCAAGACAGAATCGCGAAAATTCGTCAGGCGTCCCTTGGAAGACCAGGCTCCCTTCCTTGATCGTGACCTCTTTCTCAAAGAGATGATCATCGACCCGATCGATCAATAACATGCAGGACCGGACATATGACGCAGGTTGAATTCAGAAGTTCCAAAGTGATTGGCGAGGGACAAAAGCCGTATTACGTGGCGGAATTGAACACAAGCCATTTCGGCGACCTGGACCTGGCCAAGGACATGATCGAAAAGGCGGCCGAAATCGGATGCGATTGCATCAAGTTGCAGTCTTGGACCGCGGATACGCTCTATTCATCGACCTATTACCAGGAAAACCCAATCGCCAAGCGTTTCGTCAAAAAGTATTCATTGTCCGAACCGGAGATCAGGGAACTTGCCGGGTTTTGCGAGGAAACCGGTATCGATTTCTCTTCGACGCCGTATGCGGAACGTGAAGTCGATTTCCTGACCGAGGAATGTGGCGCGGCCTTCGTCAAGATCGCATCCATGGAACTGAACAATCTGAGCTTTCTGGACTACATCGGAAAAAAGCAGGTTCCCGTCGTGCTTTCGACCGGTATGGGCAGCATGGAAGAAATTCAAAGTGCGGTGAAGACCATCAAGGATGCCGGGAACGACAACCTGTGTGTCCTGCATTGCGTTTCGATCTATCCCGCGCCGATGGATATCGTCAATCTCAACAACATTGTGGGTTTGCAGGAAAGTTTGCCGGGAACCTTGATCGGGTATTCCGATCACACCATCGGGCCGGAAGCGGCCTCTGCCTCGATCGCTTTGGGAGCATGCTTGATAGAAAAGCACTTCACCTTGGATAAATCGAAGATCGGCATGGACAACCAGATGGCGTCCGAACCGGATGAGATGAAAGCGCTGATCGAACAGTGCAACAACGTCTTCGCGGCGCTGGGCTCAAAGGAACGTACGCTGACGCAAGAGGAACGCGATCAACGAGACAACATGAGGAGGAGCGTCGTCACCACGCGCGACATCGACGCCGGGGAGGTTCTGAGTCTGGACGACTTGACGTTGAAGCGTCCCGGCACGGGCATCCCCGCCGATAAGCTCGGGGATGTTGTTGGAAAAAAATTAAAGAACCCAGTCAATGCCGACTGCTTGATCCGCGAAAGCGATTTGGCTTAAGCCTCGGTCCAAGGAATACCCGATGTGGGATTTAAGGAAATTCGCCAGTCGTACAGCCGCCATCGCCGAAGATGGCCGATGTTATACCTACGGTGAACTCGCCGATTTCACGGCGGACCTCGGGCCGCGTTTCGATGACAGGGCCTTGGTGTTTTGCCTCTGCGACAACTCCATCGGCGGCTTCATCGGTTATCTCACATGCCTGCAGGCGAACACCGTTCCGGTCATGCTGGACGCCGGCATCGATGCGTCCTTGCTTAGCGAACTGATCGACAGCTACAAGCCGAAATGGATCTGGCTGCCCCAAGCGCGCGTGGGCGATATCGCCGCATATTCACATGCGCATGGCGCTTTCGAATATGCGCTGTTGTTGGCCGATACCGTCGAGACGTATCCCATTGACGATGCGTTGTGTCTGCTGGCTTCGACGTCGGGCTCCACCGGTAGTCCGAAGTTTGTGCGCCAGAGTCGCGCCAACATTCTCGCCAACACCGATTCCATCGTCGAATATTTAGATATGAACAAGGATGATGTGTCGATCACCAATCTGCCGATGAACTACACCTACGGCATGTCGGTGATCAATTCCCATATCCGTGTGGGGGGGCGGATCGTTTTCACCAACGTTTCCATTATGCAAAAGGCGTTTTGGTCCCTGTTCGAAGAGCACCGTGTGACCAATTTCAATGGCGTTCCGTTTACCTACGAAATGTTGGATAAGCTTAAGTTCTTCAAGCGGGACTATCCGTCCGTGCGCATGTTGACACAGGCTGGCGGTAAACTGAACGAAACGCTGCAGGAAAAGGTCGCGAGGTACGCTGCCGAAACCGATAAGGCGTTTTTCGTCATGTACGGGCAGGCGGAAGCGACGACACGCATTTCCTATCTGCCCAGTGCGAAGTGCCTCGAGAAGATCGGCAGCGTGGGCATTCCCATTCCGGGTGGGGTTTTGTCGATTGTGGATGATGAAGGACACGAGGTTTTGGGCACGGACGAAACCGGCACGTTCGTGTATTCCGGCCCCAATGTATGTCTTGGTTACGCCACCAGCCGCTTCGACCTGGCGAATGGGGACGAGTGGAACGGTGTGCTGGTCACGGGTGATTTGGGTAAGCGTGACGAAGACGGGTATTTCTACATCACGGGCCGAAAGAAACGCTATGTGAAAGTCCTCGGCCTGCGCGTGAGCCTTGATGAGCTCGAACACATCGCAAAAGGGCAGTTTCCGGGCGTCGATGTGGCGTGCACGGGCGATGACAGAAATATATTCGTGTTCCACGACACCGCGGAACGCGAACGCGACATTCATAACGCGCTTGCGGCTAAGACGCACCTCAATCGTTCCGTGTTTCGGATGCGCTACCTAGAGCACATTCCGAAACTCGCTTCGGGAAAGACCGATTACGTGTCCTTGCCGTGAGGGCCCACTGAGCCATATCGCGCTCTAGGAAGTATCAGGAGAAAAAACACGCCGCCGGAAAACCGGCGGCGTTTCTTACTGAGTGTAAGGTTCGTCGTATTAACGGAACAGAGACAGGATGGACTGTTCTGCCTGACCGGCGAAGGCCAGAGAGTTAATACCCAACTGCTGACGAGTTTGCAGGGCCAGCAGGTTGGCGCCTTCTTGGTTGATGTCCGCCAAGGTGAGCTTACCGGAACCGTCTTCAAGAGTGTTCACATAGTCGCTCGTGAAGTCCAGACGGGTTTGCAGCAACGACACGTTGGTACCCAGCTTGGTGGCTTGCGAACGGGTCGTGTCCAGAGCGGCGTCCAGGGTGGTGATGATGGTGTTGACTTCCGTCGTCGAACCGGACTGAACGTAGGTGGCTTCGGACGCAGCCTGTGCGGAGACTTGGCTGCCGGAGCCGGCAATCGTCGTCAGTGCCGACGGAATCACGGCTGCCGTCTGCGCAGCAACAGCAGTACCCAACGAGACCGCAGTACTGACGTCCACAAACCAACCCGTCGTGGAAACAGTACCGGTGGAGCCGGCTACGACGTTAAAGGTCGTGCCGTTGGCCAGGGTTACATTGGCCGTACCGACGACAATATTGATGGATGTGGTGCCGAAGGTGTAGGCGATGGTCTGGTTGGCGGTGTAGGTTTTGGCCAAGCCTTCCCACGTCAAGGTGATGGTTTCACCCGATGCGAGCAAGCTACCAACGGTACCAATTGCGTTGGACACGTAGAAACCACCGGTATCGGGGGTGCCGACGTTCACATAGAAGCCGGAGGTACCCGTCGCGCCGGAGCTCAAGGCGTTCACGGTCAAGGTGGTGCCGTTGGCCAGAGTCACGCTCGACGTGCCGGTCACGATGCTGATGCTCGCCGTGCCGTAGGTGAACGAGACGGTCTGGTTGGCGGTATAGGTGCGCGACACGCCTTCCCACGTGAGGCTGATGCTTTCACCGGCAGTCAAGACACTGCCAGCAGTACCGGCCGCGTGGTAAGCGAGGAAACCACCGGTATCGTTGGCCAGAGAGCCGATGTTCAGGCCCAAGCTGCCGTTGGTGATATCAACGGAAGTAATGTTCAGAACACTGGCCGTCAACTTGGAAAATTCAACGTCCAAGCTCACACCCGTGCCGTTGACGAGGTTGACGCCCTGGTAGGTGGTGTCAGTGGTCAGGTTGTTGATTTGATTGCGAAGGTCGTTGAACTGGGTGACCAGATCGGTGAACTCCGTACCCGTAGCCGATTTCATCGACTGGGCAATACCTTTCATCTGCGCAACGAGCGCTTCAACCGCCGTCACACCGTCAAGTGCAGCGGACACGGTGCTGACCGCCTGGTCGATGCCTTCCTTTTTGTCCGTAAAGTCAGCAGCACGGTCAGTGAGAGACTTGGACTGGAAGAAAGCAACCGGATCGTCGACAGCGCCGGAAACGCGAAGACCCGAGGAAAGACGAGTTTGCGTCCGGTTAATGAGATCGGTGGTACCTTGCAGAGAAAGAAGGCTGTCGCGTACGGCAGCCGATAGGGTAATGTCAGCCATAACTGATTACTCCATTCTAGAGTTGAAAGACGAGCGCTTTCTGTCTCGCCAAAACCGTGGCAGACCACTCCACCACGTTCACATTGGATTTTATGCTGATTTGCCCTGTGGGTCAAATGGAAAGTTGGTGCGTGTTTTGCTCTGTTCCTGGATGATGGCAATAAGGAGAAAATATATAATTTACAATAGGTTGATGCGGAATTCTCAAGCGGCGCTGTCCGGCCTGGAATCCTCTTCGTCCAGAGGATAAACGCCATGTTCCAGCCACGCTTCCAATTCATCCAGCAGGGCGTTCATGTCCGCGATCATTTTGTCGAATTGCAGCATGAATTCATCACGAATCCAAGGATATAGCTTTTCACGGTCTTGCTCTTGCACATGGGTGATGTAATACCATGCCGCCATCATCATCATGTGTACGTTGCCTTTAAAGAGGACAATGGGAGTTGCTTCAATATCCGTGTTTTCTTTGCTGACTTCTTTGTGAAGTTTAAGGAACAAATCGTCTTCAACAAGGTCCGGGCATTGGTCGAAAATCTCCTGGAAGGTGTTGCGGATTCGGTCAACACGCGCCCGAAGATCAAGGTCCGTCCAGATTTGAGTAAAATCCTCTTTCGATTGGTGCAGGAACCCGCTTTTCAGTTTGTCGATATAGGTTTGCTTGGGCTGGCGAAGAGGCGGTAGGGACAATTTGCGCGGAATTTTCGGCACGGTTCCTTTGATGACAATTCCGTCGCTGCAGTTGAATACGTTATGCGGCTTTTTGTGGGCCAAGATCATGTTTTCGATGTTGTCGCGCACCAACAGCAAATGATCGGTCGTATAGGCGATCCCGCCCAGTGTTGCGGGCAACTCCGTCGTGAGATTATGGTGCTTGAATTCGCCGCGCATGGGGGCGGAATTGCGGGAGTGATGCAGCGCAGGGTCGCGGCTGCCCAAATCCATGCCGAAGAGGTAGATGTTTTCGAAGTTGAGAAGATCCGCAAACGCAAAAGCGGCGTTGCCGACCTGTGGATCGCATCCCAGCAACACGGCTTTTGACGGCTGGCCGAACATTTTGTAGGGACTGAGCGCCGGGCGATAAAAATAGACCGTATCGCCAAAAAGCTCCCTGAGGCGCGGATCGACCGTCGATGACGCCACCAGACAGGTATTGCTGACGTCGTAGCCGTCCGTCATGCGTTTGACGACGCCGTACCAGTCCGTACCGCGCTCCAACTGAAAATGGAAATCGGGCACGATGCCTTCGTCGAGCAACGTGCTGAGCGCGCTGCCGCACGACATGATGATGGCCTTGTCTTGGTTGGCCCGCAGCACATCAAAGTGTGCGTCTTTGGACGGCCCGCCACCGACGATGAACACGGGAATATCGCGGATCGGTGTTTCACATGGCAGAAAAAGGTTCGCGTGGTCATACTTCATGTAGTTCATGTAGGTATGACTGGTCATGAAGAATTCGTCTTCCGTGTATCCCAGCGCCATGAAAAAACTGTTTAAGTCGACACGCAATTTATCCTTTGCGGAATCGAAGAATTTGTTTTTGTAATGCTCGTACATCACTGCGCCATCGACGGTCATGACGTTGTGGGAAACCAGCATATGGCGAACGCTGCGGACCATGCCTGCGCTGTCGTTCATGGTGAAAAGATGAACGTTGCAATTTTGCGCGGAAGCCGTTTTGTAGAATTTCTCCCAATCGAAAACGAAGGTCGAGTGGTAGATGAACTCCATATTCGGCTCAACCAGCAGGATATTTTGGCACTGCGTTTTTTCCAGAAGCGGAAAAAGGTGCGCACCTAGACCGACACCAAAAACCACGACGTGACCGGCCCGAACCGTTTGTTGTTTGTGATAAACGCTAATATCTTCTTCGAGAATTTTTTTCAGGATGTTTTGTAGGTATGGTTTGGAATAGCCGTCCAAACCCTGTCCATCCGGCGGAGAAATCGTGACCCGGTCCGGTTTGCTCCAGTATTTGTCGAGTTGGCGTTGGGTGTGGGTGAGTGCGCCATCGTCACCATACAAGGAAACGTTACCGAGTTCGACAGTGGGCTCACCATTGTCCAAAAAACGCAGTTCCGCGTTGGGTTCGTAAGATTTCAAACGGCGAAACGCAAAAATTTCTCTCGTCAAAAAATCAATATTGCGCTCATGAAGCTTTTGGTCAGGTTCACCTCTGACAAGAAGGGATGCGTCGTCCCCGTCCGCGGCTTCAGTGTTGTCATGAGATTCGCCGGACGGAGTTTCGTTCTTGCTGACAGCGTCGTTGATCTCGGTGTCGTCGGTCATGTGTCATCCTGCGAGTCGATGATGGTCTTAAAATACGCTTCCAGGCTCTTTGTCGCTTCACGTGGATTGAACAAAGGCGCAGCGGATACATGATCGCGGAGCCCCTGGCGGATCTCGTCAAGCGCCGCGACGTTATCGCCTAAAGCCGTTGCAATGGCGACATAGTCGTCGCTGGATTGGGCAATCCACTCGCGTTTTTGTGCTTGATGGAGAATATGCGCACCGACGGAGCTCAGCCCCACATTATCATGCGCGAGACTGATCACGGGAACGCCCATCCACAATGCTTCGCTCAAGAGAAGGGGGGCGCTTGACGGCGCGGTGTCCAGAAGGACGTCGACATCCGTATAGTAGGAAAATCCATACGGACTAACCGTGTCGTCTGGAATATGACGGTGAAAGAGCACCCGGTCGCTCAAGCCATGGTCGCCGAACATATCGGCAATCATCGTTGCCGTTTCGGCGGGGGTTTGCCCCTCCCAAACCAGGAGCATCTGAGAATTCGGTGCTTGAGAGAGCACTTGCGACCACAAGGAGATGGTCTCTGCATTGACGGCGTTTATATCTGCGTAGGCACCAAAAGTCAGCGTGCCACGCATGGATGCGGGTGTTGGGCTGACGTCAGGGGCATTTGGGATCTCCTCACGCGTAATCGGGGATACGGCGTCCGCATCCGTCAGATTTGCAAATGCGCGAACGCTGGAAAAGTCGTCCCGCGCGCGCGGACTTGGCCAGCACACCATCGTCTTGGCTGGCTGTGCGGAAAGGATGTTGGACCTGCGGGCATGATACGCGCCGTCCAGATCGAACAGAACATCCAGGTCGTTGCCTTGCATGATGGCGAACAAGGTGTCGTCATCGACGTCGTGTACGGCGACCCAACTGTCAACCAAGGTTTCCATATACTGTGTGGTTGTTTTCTTGTTGGCACCGTTGAAGAACACATGGATGTCGTGCCGTTTGCGATCGTGGTTGGCGATAATGGCGCGGAAGAAAGCCAAGTCTTCGTCCATATCGAAACGGCTGCCGAGATAACCAATGCTGATCTTCTCTTTCTCGACTTCCAGCGCATAGGATTCGTATTTGTAGATATCCGGTTCGATTTTCGCCAATGCCTTCACAGCGTCCTCGGCAGGACCGGAAAAAACGCGGGGGAACTGGTGGTAAAGAGCGATTTCCGATGTCAGTCGTTTGATGGCGGCCTCGTCATCGGCGGGTGCCGGCAAGTTTCTGAGCAGCACCATGGCTTGATCATTGTGTCCTAGATGAGACAGACATTCAGCCATATGAATTCGGTAGCTTTCAATTTCCGGCGCGAAATGTATGGCGGACTGAAACGCCCGGCGCGCACGCAGGGGGTCGTTCGCGGACATATAACACCGACCAATAAGATCGTGTGCGCCGTGGTGATCGGTGTTGACGCGAAGTTCCATTTCACAGTGGTTGATGCACTTTTCGATGTCGTGCGTGTTAAACAAGGCCAATGCGGTCGGGTAGTGAAATGAGGGTTGAGACTGTGAAAGCGCCTGAAAGTAATTCTTGAACTGTGTTGGCACCAAATCGGTGATGTGTGGGTGGGGCTCAAGCGCCGTGGCGAGTTTCGCATAGTAAAGGCTGTCGGTATTTTTGCCCATCAGGGCCAACAGGTTTGCCAGCGTGTCGGCGTATTCGCGCACGTTGGGCGAAAATTCGTGCGCCTTTTGCAGCATTTCCACCGCGCGGCCCCGATCATGGAAATGATAGGCCAACAGGCCCATGAAGAAGTACGGTTCGGACTTGTCCGGGTGCGATTTGGCAAGGTTTTCCGTGGCATCCAAGGCTTCGTCGATTTTCATCGAGCCCAGGAGGTTCATCAACTCAGCGACCTCTGAGTAGTACACAACAAGGTCATCGGTGCTGTTTTCTGTCATGGACAAAGGAACCCGCAGTATTGAAGTCAACAATTTGGGGACGATAGCACCGATGATCTTTATAAAGCGTTACATGCCATGCGTTGGCGATGTGCTTTAGGTGAAGATGTTCAGGATGCTGTTCGGGGGGACTGCGATGCCGTTATTGATCGTGTTCGAAAGGTAACTGGAAGTATAGGCCTGAGCGTCGTAGGTCAGGGAAATCGCCTGCAACAAATTCGACGCTTCAATTTTGACGTTGTCGATGTCTTCGGCGAGTTGGGCCTGCGCCAAAGTGTCTTTTGTTTCAATTTCGATTTGGGCGTCACTGAGCGCCGACTGCATACGCAATGACAATTTGGAACTCATGGAAATGGTCGTGCGCACGGCGTCCATGGCGTTGGTTGTCTCTGTCACCAAGGCGCTGAGATAATCGGAAATCTCTTGGTTCGTCGTGTCCGTTGCGTTGCCAATCTCGGGTGACAAAGCTTGGATGGCGCTTAGGTCTTTCTTGAGGTTGATAATGGCGTAAGGATCTACCACATCCGGGTGCGTCACGTTACGCAGTTCGTTGACCTGGTTGTACAACTCGTCGCGCAGCGTCTCGAAGGCCGCAATATCCGTCGCGGTCACATCATCGCTGTCGCCGTCGGTGCCGAACGCCAATTGAAGTTGGGTGGCTTTGGTGATGATGTCTTCCAAGCGGTTGAAGTTGCTTTGATTGTCACTGAGGTACGTTTGTATGCGGTTGATATTATCGACCAAACCGTTGGCCTTTTTGGCCAAGGCTTCGCGTTCGCGCGAGGTGGAATTGAATTCCTCTTCAAGCCGCCCAATTTCCTTATTGGAGCGGTTGATCACGGTCTTTTGCATTTGTTGGAACTGGGTTTCAAACGTAGCTGTATTGTTGCGCTCGGACAAAGCGACCATGGTCTGGGCAAACGCGTTTGAAATACTAAAAGGCATGACCGTAATCCTTACGATACATTCAGAGGTTTCTCCCCTGAGAATTCCCTATCCTAACATAACCGAGCCTTAAAATCATCTGCCTAAAAACAAGCCTTAATCTATTGATATATCAGACTTCTTCGGAGATGCTGGTGGGCGGAGCCGGCTCCGGGGTCTCGGTGGCCTGGGTGCCGTCACTTTTGTTGAACGCTTTCATGGCGTTATGATCGGTTTGTGTTGAGGTTTGCTCGGCTTCCGGGTTTTCCAGAAGGCCAGAGGCGATATTGCGATTGATGTCGATCAGGACGGCAAGGTTGTCCGGCGTCGGGTCCGCCAACGCTTGCGTCGTGTGTTTGTCGACGAATTGGCACAAGGTCAGCATGTTGGTGCGGATTTCCGGCAGCATGGGGCTGTTCTCGTCATCCAGGCTGTTGATCAGCTCAGCTTGGAATATCGTCCATAGGCGCCAATTCAGCCGCAACGGTTCACGCAAAATTTCCCGGGCTTTGGGCGTCAGTGTATCCTCTTGCCGAAGATAATTTTCGATCGCAACGGCCATGCGGCGGGCTGCTTCAACCAGCGCCCAGGCTTCCGAATAGCTCGGAGATCCGGCACTGGGAATTTGCGAATACCCGTCGGATTTTGCCTTTTGCTGATAGGCTTTCATGCCTGTGAGATTTGCCATCCTTGAAAAACCCTTATCTCTGTTTTTCTTCTGTGAGCGATTTCCCAAAACATATGACCATTAGAATACGTGGTTTTAGGGGAAAATCACAAGTTCTCTACGTCATTATTTACATGTACATTAGAGGTAATTGGTCAATGCCAAGGTCTGAACGCGTGCAATCGCTTCGTAAGAAGCCTGCACGGCTCGTTCCTGAGTCAAAAGTTGAACGATCACCTCGGTTTGATTGATATCCTCGATTTCTGAGACGGAGTCCGTAAAGCTGTTAATGGTCGACGCCAGCCGGGTGTTGGTTTGCGAAATCACCAGTTGGTCGAAGGCGATGCTTTGCAAAATAAACTGGGTGTCGCCGAATTGCTCGGTTCCGAAGGGCGGGGCGGAGGTGTGATCGATGCCCACTGTTTCTTCCAGCAGGTAGATGGCGTCCTCCATACGATCCCAGTTTTGATCCAGACCTCCCTGCGTGCCGAATTCACCTTGGGCGAGAATGGAAGCGGCGCGGATCGCTTTCTCGAAAGCCGGATCAATCGCTGTATACAGGGTATCGATGGTGCGTCCTTCTTCGAGGCGGTGTTGGGACAGGATTTCATCGCCTTCGTAATAGTCGGTGCTGCTGCCCAGCGTGCCGGGCGTGCCGTAGACACGTAGATTACTGGTTCCGCCGGCTGCGGAGGACGGCATGTAGTTTTCGTCTCCACCTGTGATGGGGGTGGTGGAATCAAAGGTGATCGTCGCGGTGGTGCTGTTCACGCTTGCGATTTTATAAAATCCGTCGTTGGCACCGGATCCGTTGATTTCAAACATCATTCCGGCAGCCAATCCCTGCACGGCGTCGGTCAAGGCCGACCCCGTGCGTGCGTCCACGATCTGAAGCGTTTCCGCGGAATCGTCGATCAAAACCCGGGAAGCCGATGTAAAGCTGAGCCCGCGCGCAGACGATGAAACCGTGGCGCTGTCGACGTCGGTTTGGTCGGCGATCAGCGGCGTGGACGAGTTCAAGGTCACTTGCGAACCGTCCGAGGAAATCGAGGAAATGGTATAAGTTCCGTCGTTACCGGATCCAGTGATGGTGGTCGCAGCGACGGAGGTTTCCGTCGTCAGCCCCGGATCGCCGCCACCCACGGCTGTGACGTCGATGAAACCACCGGCGGAATCGACGTTGGTGATGAGATAGGTGCCGTCGTTGCTAGTGGAATTGGCGATGGTCACGGTCATACCCGCGGTCATGTTGTCGAAGGCCCCGGCCACGCCCGCTGCGGTGTCGTCTTGCAATGTGATGCGGTCGGTGGCGCCGTTGTCGGTGAACTGCAAGTCCATCTGGGTGGTGAAGTTGGTGATGGACGCACCGCTCACGGCGATGGAGGCGGTGTCGGTCGCGGCGGCGCCGATGTTGCCGTCCACGGTGATGGTCGAGCCGTCGGCGGAGACGAAATTGACGGTGTAGGTTTGGTCGTTTGCGCCGGCGGTCGAACCCGCCAGCGTGATGGTGTCGCCCACGCGAACGCCGTTGAACGCACCGGCGACGGCAGTGCCGCCACCGTCTTGGATCTGGATGGTGTCTTGGTTCAAGCCCACGGAGGTAAAGACCGTTTGCGTCAGTAAAGTCGGGGAGACCGTGGTGTTCGCCACGGTGATGCTGTCGCCGACCTGATAGTCGTCAAAGATGTTTGCGATGGCCGTGCCGGCGTAATCCTGGACGGTGATGGTTTCGTTGGTTGCATCGAACACCAACTGACTGCCAACCGGATAATTTGAAAATGTCGTGCCGGAATTCACGCCCTGATCCGTCAACGAGTTGGTTTCTAAGGTCAGCACCGTTCCGGTGTTGGCGCTCACGGTGTATGTGCCGTTGTTCTGGCCGCTGCCGGCGACGGTGATGATGTCGCCCACCGAAACGCCCGAGAATGCGTTGGCGGTCGCCGCCGTGATGGTGCTGGCCGAACGATCGAAGGTGACGTCGCCTGTGTTGGTGTTGTTCAGAACCGTATTGTCCGGCAGGGTCACGGTGACCGATGTGTTCGTGGCCAAGGTCAAAACGTCACCAGCGACGCCCGTGACTTCATATGTGCCGTTATTGGAGGCGGAGCCGGAAACTTGAATGTGATCGCCAACGGAAATAGCAGAGAACGCACCTGCGGTCGCCGCCGTCAAGGTCGATGCCGCGCGGTCGAAGGTCAGATCGCCGGTGGCGCCCGTGGCGTATGCGGTGCCGTCGCCTGTCGTGACTGTTGCGCCGTGTGGATCGGTCAGGGTTTCGTCGGTGAATTGCGCGATCGCGCTTTCGTCCGTCAGCATCGTTGTGTTGATGGTCACGGTGGTGCTGGTGACGCTGCTGATGGTGTAAGAGCCATCGTTTGTGCCGCCCGTGGTGCCGGAAACGTTGATGACCGACCCGGCCGACAGGTTGGAGAACATCGCCGACGGGGCTTCGATGGTGCTGGAGCCGGATGAAAACTGGTCGTTGTCGTTGTCCTGGTAAAACGTCAGCCAGTTGGCGGCATTGATGAAAGCGCTGGTATCGGTGTTGTTGTCGTCCTGGGTCAGCGAGAGGTTGGTCAGGTGTGCGTCACGCGTCGTCGGATAGGTGGTGTTGTAACCGTCGTAGGTTGACTGAAACGCTGATAGCGTGGACAGCCCCAAGTTCACCGGCGGGGTCGAAACGTTGGAGCCGCCAAACATGTAGCGTCCATCGGCTTCGGAATTCAAATAAGTTTCGATATCCGCAAGTGTGCGGAATGCCCAGTCTTGGATATTGGCGATGTTCTCCTCGGTGCGTTCCGCGGATTGATTGTCCTTGAGGATTTGCAAGAAGTCGTCCAGCGTGTTGTCCAAGCCTGCGACCACGGACCCACTGATGCTGAGCCGAATCTCTTCGAGGTTGTTGGCCTCGACATAACTCTCCATCGAGATGACGTTGGTTTCCATCGTCACCAGCAAGCTGGATTGGGAGGCGATCCCCCCGTACGTCTGCGAAACTTTGTTGGTACCCAATTGCGTGTTGTAGTCGAGCAGCCGTTCCTGGCTGTTCATCATATATTGAATGAGGGTTTGATTGGTGCTGAGCGTCGAAATGCGCGACATGACTACCTCCTATCCTCAGCGCACGATCTGTTCGAGGGCGTCAAACATATCTTGAATGACGGTGATGACCTGTGCGGCGGCGGCATATGCCTGTTCAACGACGATCAACGTCGCCATTTCTTCATCGATATTGACACCGCTGATGCTGGTCGCCTGAAGATCGAGACTTTGGGTCAGGGTCGTTTTGTATGCGATCTGGTTTTCCACGGCGGCGCTGTCGCTGGCGTTGCTTGATAGGATCGAAATAGCTTGATTGACGAAGCTTTTGCTGACCGAGGTGAGGCCTCCGGCCGTATCGAACGAGTTCGCCGTCAGCATCTTATCCGCCAACAAGGCGATGGATGAGCCATCACCCGCACGGGTGTAATATTCACCGCCGCTGCCCAACGATGCATCCCACTGGATTTGACCACGCGACACCGAGGATGGGGACGCTTCGATATCGGAGCGCACGGTGAGCGATTCCGTTGTGCCCGTGGCGCTCACTTCCAAGCCGATATCGCTGAGTAACGTGCCGCCTGATGAATCCGTGATGGACAAGGTTTCGCCGGTCGAATGCGCAATGCGTAACCGGAACCCTGCGCCATCGGGGACCACGTCGGCCACCACATTGGAGACGTTGTTATTGATGTTGTTTGCGATGTCGCTGAGGGTGTCGCCCGCCGTAA
This sequence comes from Magnetovibrio sp., assembly GCA_028281525.1. GTDB lineage: Bacteria > Pseudomonadota > Alphaproteobacteria > Rhodospirillales > Magnetovibrionaceae > Magnetovibrio. The sequence goes on along the minus strand of JANQJR010000071.1, from coordinate 110,519 downwards.
TGGTAATCGTCACGTCGCCGCCGCCGCCGGGGTCGAGAGGCAGGGTCGAGGTGCCGTCGGCAAAACGCAGTGTCGCTGCCGCTGCCGAGTATGTCGAGCTCAGAACGGAGGTTTCGTATGTGCTGGCGTTATTGGTGTCGACGAAAAAGTCGTTGAGGCCGAAGAAGTTCGAAAACCCTGAAATTGTTTCATCGACAGTGCCGTCACCGTCGGAATCGAATCCGATCTCAGCATCTCCTTGGGTGCTGCCATAGGTCGACGACTCTTGATCGCGGAAAGATAGATAACTTGTGGTGCTGTTCAGTTCGATGACGAAGTGTCCGGCGGAATCAATGCTCGCCGTGGCGTTGCTCAAACCTTGGTCGATCAGCCAGTCTTCGACAGTTGCCGCGACTTCGGTAACGCTCCAGGGACCGCGTGACGTTTGTGCGCCGGTGCCATATGTACCGGAGGTCATGATTGTGTCCAAGGTTGTGACCGAGGTTTGATTGCCGTCAGCATCCATCAGAACGATGGCGACATCATCGGCGGAATTGGTTGGATCCAGGGTGATGGTCTGGTTGACCGTGTTGGCGCTGTCGGTGGTGTCGATAAAATCACGGGTGCCTGCCATGCTTTGCAAGCCGGGAAAGGGGATGCCCGCGTTATGAATCTGATTGACGGCGTCTCGTAACTCGGATGCGTACTCGTCCAATTGGGCTTGAAGATTAGGCAGCGTTTCATCGCGCAGTTCCAGAAAACCTTTGAGCTTGCCGCCGCTGATGGTGTCGGAAATGTCGTTGCCGTCGGTGACGGAGTTGATGTAAATGCCGGACATCTCGCCACCCGCTTTGCTGGTCGCCGCGCTGGCGAAGCTGGCGGGGTTAAAAACCACAGTGTTGGCGTCGGAATCCACCAACGTCTTGCCGCCGCCCGTGAACACGATCACCTGTCCATCGGACCGGGTGTAGTATTGAATGTCCATGAGTTCCGAAAGGCTGGTCAGGCTTTGATCGCGTTGGTCGCGCAGGCCGGTGGTGTCGCCTTGATTGACCCCTGCTTTGACGATGCTGTCGTTAAGAACGCCGATGTCCGTGATCAGTTCGTTGATTTCGTCGACCACGGTTTCGATCCCGGCATCAGCTTCCAAGCGTAAGTCTTGGATGGTGGTGCTCATGCTTTGCATCTCTTCGGTGACTTCCAAGGCCCAGCGCACCAGCTCGCTTTGTTCGAGCGTGCCTTCCGGCGTTTGCGCCAACGCCTCCATGCTCGCTTGCATGTCCGTGACCAGGTGGCTCAGGGATGTGTTGTCTTCCGGTGTGCCGAAGCTGTCTTGAAGACGCAGGAACGAGGTTTCCTGAGAGCTGAATCGATTAAGCGCGCTCAATTCCGTACGGAGACTCTTCAGTAGACCTTCATCAACGTTGCGCACAATATCGGCGACTTGAACGCCGGCGCCGGCGCCGTTAACCAAACGCGTTTCATATTGGGTGATTTTGCGCGAATAGCCGGGCGTATTGACGTTGGAAATGTTGTTCGCGATCGTGTCGAGCGCCGATTGGCTTGTCAGCAAGCCGCTCTGTGCCGATAGCAGCGATAACGTGAGTGTTCCAGCCATTGTTCGCGTTCCTTTCTGGGCCCAGTTTCTGCAACCTTCTGGTTACAGCGTCTTGTCGATCGACAAGGGCGTTCCCTTCAGGGCATGCATCTGCCCCATGTCTACTTTTCCGGACTGGGAATACACCCCGCTGTGTGTGGCCGTTTTTTTGGCCGTTTCAGCCAAAACGTCAAAAATGCGCCGTTTGACCTCGGCCTGCACCGCCAACAGCTTGACATTGTGGGCGATCTTGCCATCCACGGTTTTCAGCAACTCACGCAAATGCTCGCGGGTCTCTTCATCGATCTGAGCGAATTGGGTAGGGTCCTGCATAACCGACTTGCCAAGGGATTCATAAGCGCCGCAGACCATCTGCTTTTCTTTGAGTAGGCCGTCGAGTTCACCGACTGCGCCGTTTTCCAAGGCTAGGTTTTCTTTATCCAGGACCGCGCTCATGCGTTCACAGATATAGATCAGATCATCGACTTTGGTTTCGATGGGAGATGCTTTCGGGTCGGTCATGATTACTGGACCTCCTGTAATTTGAGCATTTCAGACATCACCGCATCGGCGATGCCGATGCCGCCGGATTTCGCAATGGACTTACCGTATTCATCGACCATCAGGGATTGCCACATTTCCTCCGCCGCACCGCCGCCGAAGGGGGCCTCCGCGGTGAGGTTTTGGAACATGGGTTTGAGCATCTGCGACAGGAACACCGCTTCGAAGTCTTGTGCGGTCTCGCGCATTTTTTCCAGATCGGCGGTTTTCGGAACGGTGGGCAGCGCCGTACCTTGCGACATGGCGGTCTGCATATCCATGCTGTGAAGCCTTGTATCCATCACATCACCTCGATTTCCGCTTGCAGGGCGCCGGCCGCCTTGACCGCCTGCAAGATGGTGATCATGTCGCGCGGTCCGATACCGAGCGCGTTCAGGCTGTTGACGAATTCCTGCAACGATACACCATCGTTGACCACCGTCAGGCGCGCATCGCTATCTTGGTCGACTTGGATGTCGGTGCGTTCCACGGTGGTGGTCGTGCCGGTGGTGGAAAACGGTCCGGGCTGGGAAACCTGCTGGGTTTCAGTGATGCGGATGGTCAGGTTGCCCTGGGCGATGGCCACGGTCGACAGCCGCACGTTTTCGCCCATGACGATGACGCCGGATTGCTCGTCGATGATGATGCGTGCGATCTGATCGGGCTCGATGCGCAGTTGCTCGATGTCCGTCAGCAGATTAACCACTTGCCCTTTGTAAGCGCCGGGGACGACCAGTTCGACCGTGCTGGGGTCTTGGGCGCTGGATGCGGGGGTGCCGAGAAACGCATTCACGGCCTGTGCGATGCGCCGCGCCGTGGTGAAGTCGGGGTTGCGCAGACTCAGCTTCACGCTGGACATCGCGTCCATGTCGAAATTGATTTCACGTTCGATGATTGCGCCATTGGCGATGCGTGCGGATGTCGGTACACCCTTGGTCACGGTTTCCGCGTTGCCGCCTGCGGTGAAGCCGCCGACCGCCACTTGGCCCTGGGCCACGGCGTAGACTTCGCCATCCGCGCCCATCAATGGCGTCACCAAAAGCGTGCCGCCCAGGAGGCTGGAAGCGTCGCCGAGCGCACTGACGGTGACATCCACACGCGCACCCCGCGAAGAAAACGCCGGAAGCGAGGTGGTCACCATCACGGCGGCGACATTGTCGGAGTCCAGTCCCGCATCCGTAGGCTTGATGCCCATGCGGTTGAGCATCGCCTGCAGGCTTTGCTTGGTGAAGTGACCGTCCGCCAAGGTGTCGCCGGTACCGTTCAAACCGACCACCAAACCGTAACCGACCAGCATGTTGTCGCGAACACCCTCGAAATCGACCACATCCTTGATGCGTGATGCGCCGTTCGCGGGTGAAGCCCATACCAGCGCCATCAATACCAGCAAGCTGACGAGACCGGCGGCCAGCGCATGGGTGAAGAGATGCCGCGCTTTGAGCGTGCCGCCGGGGACGGTGCCGGTCGCAGATTTGAGTGTGATTGCGCGATTCATTGGTTCGTTTCCCGTTTCATTTTGCGCTCACGTGTCCGGGCGCTGTTTTCGGGGTCATCGATGCGAATATCGTGCCACCCGTGGCTAGGGCTTAATGCCTTGTGAAACAATGAAAAAATATGCCAGGGAGATTGCGAAAAACCCCCAACGGGCAGCCTCTGCCTGCGTTGGGGGAAAATCTTGCCGGGTGCGTGTTAAGTGACGGATTTACAGAGTGGAATTAACGCTTCAGGTCCCGCGCCACAGAGGTCATTTCATCGACGGTGCGAAACACCGTTGCCGCGGAGTTGTAGGCGTTCTGCGTCATGATCATGGTGGAAAATTCATCTTCCAATGTCACGTTGGACTGTTCCAAAGAGTTCGGCGAGAGAAACGCGAAGCTGTTTCCATCCGGCGCGAAAATGGTCGCGGAACCCGATTCCGGAGTTTGCCTGTAAAGACTTGCATTGGTGGGCTCGAGCCCATTGGGGTTGGAGAAATGCGCCAAACCAAGGCGGTAAACTGGGCGGCTTTGGGCGTTGCTGAAGTGGCCGATCAACTGGCCTTGAGAGTCGAAAGAAATGCTTTCGAGCAAGCCCGCGCCGTAGCCGTTCTGGGAATAACTGTGCGGTGTGAAGTTGCCGGAATACTGCGACATCTGGCTCATATCCAACGACATATTGACATTGGAGCCGCCCGCCCATGTGATGGAGATGGCAAGGGGGCTGCCGGTGGCCAGGTCGCCGTCGCTGTTGAAGGTCAGCGCCGTAGCGGTGCCGGTTCGAGCGCCGTCATCGTTCGCTGTGGTGTTGACCAAGGTGTTGGTGTTGTCTGCGGTGACCCCGCCGTTGGTCGCCGTTGCGGTGGCGGTAAAGCCGCTGCCGGCTGTTGTGGCGGTCAGGGTCAGACCGTCCGTGCCTGAAGCCGCAATGGTGACCTCCGAGGTCACAGTGGGCTCAGCTTGCAACAAAGCAATCAATCCATCGCGCACCGCGGCGATGTCCGGTTCGGTGCCGGCAACTGTGTAGTTTACTGTGGTTCCTGCGACGGTGACGGAATAGACATCGCCAGCCTCGATGGTGCCTGCCAGCGTCACCGTGTCGACTTGTGCGGTGGGGGAATCCTGCCAGGAAGGCGTGACGGTCCAGCTGTTGTTTGCGGTTTGTTTTTCGAAACTCAGGGTGACGACCTGTTGCGTGCCGTCACTGTCGTAGACTTCGATCGCATAGGTATGCGTGCTGTTCGCGCTGTCGTTTGCGGGGAGATTGAGATCCAGCGATGCCAGCGTGGTCGTGACGCCGGTGCTTTGGAAAGCGTAAGAATCCACGCGCAAGGCTGATAAGCTATTTGCTGTGGAGGTGGTTGTGAAAGAACCGTCTGCATTCGGCAGCCAGCCCATGACGTAATAGCCGTTTTGGTTCGTGAGATACGCTTCCTGGGTTTCGATCGTCGAAACGCCATCGTCGGCGGTGACGGTGATGGTGTTTCCGGTCACGGTATGGAATGAACCGTTACGCGTGTAGAAGGTCTCGCCACTGCCGTCGCGTTCGGAATTGAGAACATAAAAGCCGCTGCCCGCAATGGCGGTGTCCAATTGCCGGTTCGATGCGGTGATGGAGCCCTGGGCGTCAATCCGCTGGAATGTGTTGGGAGCAACGCCGCCTATGTCGGATGTATTGTTGATGCTTGAACTCAGCAATGAGGAGAAGTTCACCTCGTTGCGCTTGTAGCCCACGGTGCCGACGTTGGCCACGTTCGAGCCGATCACGTCGAGCGCGTAGCTCTGGCTCATCATCGCCAGCATGCTGGATGAAAATGCTCCATAGAGGGCCATTGGGCTTCTCCGTTGCTTTCCAGACGCACCAGGGGTGCGCACAATTACCTGGAGGTAAGAAAGCAAGAAGGGTGCCAAGGCCTAAACCCGGACAACTATTTGATATAAAATAATTTCTTGATTTTGACGGTGGGTAAGGTTTGCCTAAAAACGCGAAGTTCCCCGGCCGTAGGGAAAGTCTTGCCCAGCGGAGTTTTGCGTGTCTTCATTCGGCGGCGAAGGCGAAGGCCTGTTTGGGGTCGGCCCATACCGTGACCGTCGCGCCGGATTCGGGTTTCATCACACCGGACACGCGTACGTGCAACAGCACGTCCGGTTTTGCGTCGGAACCCGTCTTGTGCGGCCTGGCCGGAACGCGGATGTGCAAGTGGCTGGAACGGCCCAGGAGATAGGTTTCTTCGACCCGTCCCGTAGTTGTACAGCAACCTTCGGGAGCGTCGGCATGGGCGCCCATGGTCACGCGAATGCCTTCCATGCGCACCAACACCTTGGCGGGTTCACCGTCGGGGATGGAGGGGATCGGCATGGGACCGAAGGGGGTTTCCAGTTGGCCTTTGTCGACGATGCCTTCGAAGTGGTTCATCGGTCCGAACAGTTCCGCGACATAAGCATCGACCGGGTGGAAGTAGGTTTGCACCGGGGTGCCTGCCTGCGCCACTTTACCGCTTTTCATTACCACGATGTGGTCGGCCATGAACATGGCCTCTTCCGGGTCATGGGTCACCATCAAAACCGCCACGCCGCATTCCTTGAGGAACAGCAACGTATCTTCGCGGACCTGTGCGCGCCGCGTGACGTCGAGACCGGAAAACGGTTCGTCCAAAAGCAGAATCTGCGGTTCCGGCGCAAGTGCGCGCAGCAATGCCACGCGTTGCTGTTGTCCGCCGGACAGCACGTGGGGGTAACTGTTGCGATACTGGGCCAGCCCCATGCGCTCCAGTGCGGCTTCGATCCAGTCGCGGCGCTCTTGCGTCAAATCATCGATGCCAAAAGCGATGTTCTTAAACACACTCAGGTGCGGGAACAGGGCGTAATCCTGGAACATCAAACCGATGCCGCGTTTTTCCGGCGGCAACGACAGCCCGTTCTCGCCGTTGCCAACCAGTTTGCCCTGCAGGTAGATGCGTCCGCTTTGCACGGTTTCCAGACCGGCGGCCAAGCGCAGCAAAGTGGTCTTGCCGCACCCCGACGGCCCGAGAAGGCAGGTCAGTTTGCCGGCTTCGGCGATCACGGATACGTTATTCAGAACTTCCACCGGCCCAAAGGCGTGGTGCATGTCTTCCATCACGAGACCAGTGGTCATGGTGCGGCCTCCTCAATATTGATCAAGTGCGCATCATCGCCGGGCCCGGCTTGGGCCGTACGGGAACGGGCGATGGTGAGAGTTAACAGCAACACCGGAATGATCCCGGCGGCGACGATGGAGAGCCCCGCCAGCGACGCTTCGGGCAGCAGTTCATCGGATGCATATTGATGCACGAAGGTCGCGAGCGTTTCGAAACCGAAGGGGCGCAGCACCACCGTCATGGGCAATTCTTTCATGCAATCGACAAACACCAATAGTGCTGCGGTCATGATCGAGCCTTTCATCATTGGCAGGTGCACGCGTTTGAGTGTCGCCATCGGCCCAGAACCGAGGGTGCGGGCCGCTCTTTTAGGGTGTGTTGGAAGTGGCGGATTAGATGCCAAGGGCATGTGATCTCATCTCTGTTCGCATTAGAATCATTCATAATTGATAATCGTTCTCAATAATTGGCCGTGACCGTAGATCAGTTGCGAGCGGTTTGCAATGATGCTACCTCACAATCAGGTGATTCCGGCGTTGGCTGAGGTGCGGGTTTCGGGGCGGAGTGACCGAAAAAAAGTTCGTCGTATCCGATATTTAACGAATGACCATCTTGCTCTATGATATGTTCCATTCGAAATCGCAGGAGCAGTGCATCGCCATCATGAAGATCGGTAACGTTGACCAAGGCAAAGGTGTTGATCGCGCGAAACGCAAAAAAGATGTTTCCCGCACGGGATCCAATGCGTTTGCCGATCAATTGCGTAATGCGTCCGGTGCGGATGACGCCTCGTCGACTGAAAGTGGTGTGGTCGACCATGCCGCTTTGGATGGCGTGGATGCCTTGCTGGCCATGCAGGAAGTGGGGGACGCCACTGAAGAGCGTGCGCGCAAACAGGCCAACGCTTATGCCGAGGATTTGCTGGAACGCTTGCGGACCTTGCAAGGCGCCTTGTTGATGGGGGCAATTCCTAAGGAAACCCTCATGGATTTGGCGAAGAAAATCCGGGCGGGCCGCGCCAAGGTCATGGACCCGCGTCTCAACGAAATTCTTGATGAGATCGAACTTCGCGCTGAGGTTGAAATCGCCAAATACACCCGCGGCACTTAAGCTTTGTTACAAATGTGTATCGTCATTGCGTTTCGGCCCTGTCGGGATGGTGGATAAGGTTATTTTCATCACCTAAAACGTGATTTTATTCATCCACAGGCGAAACGGGTCTTGCCTAGTTCCCGCCTCTTCCATATATTCCGCGCGAATTCCAACACAGGGGGACATAGGCAGAACATGAACGTCACACTTCCTCCCGACTACAAACCCTCTCCCAAAGAGGAGTTTATGAATCCGATGATGCTCGAATATTTCCGCCAGAAACTGCTGGATTGGAAAACCGAGCTGCTGAAGGAATCCAACGAAACCTTGGAACATCTTCAGGAAGGTGGGGTGCTCGAACCCGACATTGCTGATCGTGCGTCCATCGAAACCGATCGGGCCTTGGAATTGCGGACTCGCGACCGGGCCCGCAAACTGATCGCCAAGATCGACGAAGCGTTGGAACGCATCAACGATGGCTCTTACGGCTATTGCGAAGATACGCATGAGCCGATTTCCATTCCGCGCCTGGAGGCGCGTCCCATCGCGACGCTGTCCATCGACGCACAGGAACGCCATGAGCGTATGGAAAAAACCCACCGCGACGATTGATATTCGACGGGTTCGATAGTCGGGCTTTCATGAAAGAGGCCGGTGCGTGAGCGCCGGCCTTTTTTTGTTATCCGTTTCTTTGCGCTTAAAGGATCGTATGTCTGCGTTCAAAAAAGAAGGCCAGTGCAAGGCACTGGCCTGAAGTTGGTTGGAAGGGACGGGCCACCCCGCGAAGCAGCGAAGCTGCGTGCGGCATATTGTGGTTCCGCCCATTCCGAACGGGAACGATCAAAAGACTCAGAACGGGAACAAGATATCCCAGAGCTGAGTACCCCAGCGCGGTTGCTGGAGATTACTGAGCGTGCCGCGCCCGCCATAGGCGACGCGCATCTCAGCAATTTTGTCGTGAGTGATGGTGTTGGTGGCGTCGATGTCGCCGGGGCGGATGACGCCGCTCACCTCCAACTCACGCATTTCGGAATTCACCAGGACTTCCTGACGACCCAGGATCACCATCGAGCCATTGGGCAGGATTTGGGTCACCACCGCGGCAAAAGTCAGACTGACCGTCTCAGAGCGTTTGATGGTGCCGTCACCCTCCGTGGCGTGGGTGTTGCCGAAGTTCGCCGCCGCCGTGGGGTTGAAGCCCGCGGGCAAGTTGTTCTTGGCGAACTTGGTTTCAAAGCCCAGCAGATTGGTGACATCAGCGTTTTCCCGGTCGGTCCGGTCGCGCTTGGTTTCGTTGGCCATATCCGCACTGTCGTTCAGCGCCAAGTTGACGGTCAGGATGTCGCCGACTTCCTTGGCGCGGTCGTCCTTGAAGAACGCACGCGCGCCGGGCCGCCATAGGGAGTTGGCGTTCTCCGCCGTACTCTGGGGCGTTGGCATGGGCAGGCTGACCGGGCGGTAATCCGGCATGGCTTTGGGGTTGGTAATCTCGCTGAGTTCCGGGCCATCGCCGATTTCGGAAATCCTGCTCACCGTGTTGCAGGCGCTTAAGACCAGCGTCAACGTGGTTGTCAGTGCCAGAGTTTTCAACAGGGAGACGTTCGGTTTCATGATCGTTCTCCTTTTCGTCAGCGCATCGCGAGGTTGACGTGCGCATCGACGCGGACTTTTCCAGGCCCGGTGATCACGCCGTCGATCACGACGTTGGTTTGGGTGTTCGAAATGCGAATGGTGTCTCCGATGCTGCCGTGCTGCATGGCCTTGCCCTTGGCCGTCAGACGCATGATCGGGGTGGACAGCACCATGGTCACGATCTCGCCCTTGGCGACGACGCGGGGGCTTTGCAGATCGTTTTGCGACACCGGTCGGTTGGCGGGAATGGAGCGTTTCGCGGCCATGCCGACGATGCGCGCCGGATCGATGATGGTGTTTTCGCTCAGCCGGCGCTCGGGAGTCTCGATCCACTGCAGATCGGTTTCGCGGATCACGTCGCCGTTCATCTTGCGCGTGCCCAGCACCGGGATTTCGGTCATGCGCTCAAACAATCCGGTGACCCGTCGCCGCTCATCCTTGCCGCTGCCCCAGGCCAGAACCGCACTGAAACGGCCTTTGGCGGGATCGAAAGAGACGGCTTCCACGCCCAGTGCGTACTCATCACCGACGGGCAAGTGCAGGCGTAAATCGCGATTGGATAGCATTACCCGGGATGACGGATCGCCGCCCTCGGCGATCAACCGGTCATGCAGCAGGTCCGCGATTTCGGATTTGGTGACAACGTATGCGTCGCGCTTGACCACCAGACGCTCCAATTTCGATGCCGGGTGCCAGTCGAGCTTGAACGCCTTGGCGACGCGCAAGAGCCAGCGCGCGTCATAGACTGCGCGCCCACCCGGGCGTGGTGCGTAGGCGACGATGCGTTCCCCGTACTGGCCGACGCCTTCGAAGAAATCGCCGAGGCGGATGACGCCCTCTTGGATGACGATGTCCGACTTGAGGCTCACGAAACTGGCGGGCAGAACCTCGTGCTCCGTCTCCGGGTCCGCCGCCAAAGTGGGAGATGTCAACAATAGGGCGGTGGCGGCGAGCAGTAAGAAAATGTTTCTCATGACGCCCTCCTTACCTCATGGATGTCAGGGAGGCCATCATGTCGTCAGAGGTTTGGATGACCTTGGAGTTCATTTCATAGGCGCGTTGGGCGGAGATCAGATTGGAAATCTCTTCCACCGCGTTGACGTTGGAGGTTTCCAGGAAACCCTGCAGCACTGTGCCGTATCCGGTGGAGCCAGGGGTGCTGGTGCTGGCGGTACCGGATGCCGGGGTTTCCAGATACAGGTTGGAACCGATGGCTTCCAGGCCCGCATCGTTGGGGAAGATCGCGGTCTGAATCTGACCGACGTTGGAATAGTTGACCTGGCCGTCCAGTTTCACCAGAACTTCGCCGGAGGTGTTGATGACCACGTCGATAGCGTTGTTCGGCACCGTGATGTTGGGCTGCACCGGATAACCGTCGTGGGTGACGATTTCACCGTCGGCGTTGAGCTGGAAGGTGCCGTCGCGGGTATAGGCGGTATCGCCGTTGGGCATTTCGATTTGGAAAAACCCTTGCCCCTGGATCGCCAAGTCGAAGGCGTTATCCGTGGGGTTCAAGTTGCCTTGCTCGTGGATGCGATAGACCGCAGCCAGCTTCACGCCCAGGCCCAACTGTACGCCGGTGGGCACCACATTGCCGGCGTCCGAAGACGTGGAGCCGACACGGCGCAGGTTTTGATACAGAAGATCGTGAAATTCGGTCCGTCGACGCATGAAGCCGGTGGTGTTCATGTTCGCGAGGTTGTTCGAAATGACTTCGACGTTGCGCTGCTGAGCCAACATGCCCGTGGCGCCGATGCTTAAAGATCTCATTTTCCCGTCCTTTCGCTCTATGGCGTTTGTTTCGATATCGGCGAGGGCCTATGCATGAAGGCCCGTCAAGCCGTGGATCAGCTCTGTTGGACCTTCGCCAATTCGGCGATTGCCTTTTTGAGGCGTTCATCCTCTTTCTGGATAAGGTTCTGAATGCTCTTGTAGCTGCGGTTAACCTGGATCATTCGGCTCATTTCCAAAATGGCTTGAACGTTTGACTGCTCCAGCGCGCCCTGCGCCACCGTCGGGGCTTCGACCGCCTCAGCCGGTTGCTCGGTGGTGTAGAGACCGTTTTCGACGCGCTGCATGTCCTGTTCGTTCTCGAACCTCACGACCTGCAGTTTGCCGATGGCGCCGTTTTGCGTCGAAACGCTGCCGTCGCTGGCGATTTCGATTTTCGTGTCTTCCGGAGCGAAAAAGATCGGCGTGTTGGCGTCCGTTAACACAGGTAGACCGCCCTGCGTGACAAGTTGCCCGTTTTCGTCCAGGCGTAAGCTGCCGCCGCGGGTGTATTGCTGTTCGCCGTCCGGGGTCTGGACGACGAAATAGCCCTCGCCATGGATGGCAAGGTCAAGCGGATTGCCGGTCTGTTGGATGTTGCCTTCTTCGAGATTGCGGTAGCTTGCCACGTCGCGTACGAAATTCAATTTCTGATCGGCGATGAAGTCGCCGGAACGCGAGCGCTCCAAGTGGTCGACGAACATCATGCGTTCGCCCTTGTAGCCGGTGGTGTTCATATTGGCGATGTTGTTGGAGACAACAGTCATTTCACGGCGTAGAGCCGCTTGTCGGGACAGGGCAATATATGAAGTGGTTTCCATCTGACTTGCCTTTGGTTTCGATCGTTTCCGTTTGTGCTTTTGTGTCCGCGTCTGCTGCGCGCAAGCATCTGGCGGATTAAATGCAGGGACCGTGCCATCAAAATAATTTATTACAAAACAAAGGGTTATGCGTTTTCGTTGGAGGAGCGTCCCTGGGCAGGAAGGGGCGTTTGGCAGACCCTGCCCGGCAGAACTTGCCGGATGGCGGATGGCGCGGGCCGTATTGCTCCCGGTGGCGTTGGTGCGTGCGAAATGGTATTTTAGAAGCGGACGTGTGCGCTGCGCCGTCGCTGGATTCGCGCGATAAAAAACTCTTAATAGGGATGTGTGCGCTATTGATGCTGCTGGGCAAAGTCGTTGGTTTTGTTGAGGGCATCAACCCCTTGTTAACCATCACCACCCTAATGTGATGTGCTGAGGTAGGATGCTGCTGGCGTGCGCATGCGCGTGTCCGTGCAACGAACCAACGGAGAGGCTATGGCCGACGAAGAGCTCGAAGAGGAACTGGAGGAAGACCTCCGTGACCCCGACGAGGACGACGAAGAAGGCGATGACGACGGGGGGTCAGGGAAGAAACGGCTCCTGATCGTTGTCGCTGCGGTCCTGGTCTTGATTCTGGGCGGTGTGGCTGCGGCTTACTTTACCGGCTTGTTGCAGCCGGTGATCGATATGCTGTCCGGCGGCGAGCAGACGGAAATGGTCGATGGTGAGGAGACCCAGATCATTTCCGGCGATGCTGTGTTTTTCGATCTGCAGGAAATGCTGGTGAACCTGAACACCGGTGGGCGCAAGGCGGTATACTTGAAGATCCGCGTTAGCCTGGAATTGGAGAACGGCGACGATATTACCAAGATCGAAGAAATGATGCCGCGCATCGTGGATAATTTTCAGATTTATCTGCGTGAGTTGAGAGTTGAAGATTTGAAAGGTTCGGCCGGTATGTATCGGCTGCGTGAGGAATTGTTGAAACGCGTCAATGTGGCCGTGGCCCCCGCCAAGGTCAACGACGTGTTGTTTAAGGAGATGCTCGTTCAATAGGGCGGGCGTTTGAGAAGCAGAGCTAGGCAAAATTATGACTGCGCCCGGAGAAGATGTCGATCAAGATGCCATGGCGGCGGCCTGGGAGGCCGCCATGGGTGGCGGCGATGACGAAGGTGGCGATGACGCCGGTGCTGGCGGCGATGACGGCGACGATCTTGCTGCCGAATGGGCCGCCATGCTCGATTCCGGTGATAGTGGCGGCGGCGGCGGTTCTGCCGGTGCCGGTACGGGCTCGCCTCGGGAATCCACCCGTGTTCTGAACCAGGACGAAATCGACTCGCTGCTCGGTTTCGACGATGATCTCGACGAAGGGGATCAGAAGTCCGGCATTCAGGCGATCCTCAATTCGGCGTTGGTGTCCTACGAACGCCTGCCGATGCTCGAGGTTGTGTTCGACCGCCTTGTGCGCTTGATGTCCACGTCCTTGCGTAACTTTACGTCCGACAACGTGGAGGTCTCGCTCGACAACATCACCTCCATCCGTTTCGGCGACTATCTGAACTCCATTCCGCTGCCTGCCATGCTGTCGGTGTTCAAGGCGGAAGAATGGGACAACTATGGCCTGTTGACGGTCGACAGCTCTCTGATCTATTCCATTGTCGATGTGTTGTTGGGCGGGCGGCGCGGTACGGCGGCGATGCGTATCGAGGGGCGGCCTTACACAACCATCGAACGGTCCTTGGTGGAACGCATGGTGCATGTGGTGCTGTCCGATCTTTCGGGGGCGTTCGAACCGTTGTCGCCGGTCACGTTCCGCTTTGACCGGTTGGAAACCAATCCACGTTTTGCAACCATTTCGCGGCCTTCGAACGCCGCCATTGTGGCGCGCCTGCGCATCGATATGGAAGACCGCGGCGGGCAAATGGAGCTGCTGTTGCCGTACGCGACGCTGGAACCGGTTCGCGAATTGTTGCTGCAAATGTTCATGGGCGAAAAGTTCGGTCGTGACAGCATTTGGGAAACCCACTTGGCCGAAGAGCTGTGGATGACCGAAGTCGAAATGGAAGCGGTGCTTGACACCCAGACCATGCGTTTGGGTGACGTGTTCAATCTGCAAGTCGGATCGCACATGGATTTGGGTGCGACGCCGGAAAGCCAGGTCATGCTATTGTGCGGAGATGTGCCCATGTATCTTGGCCGTATGGGGCGTAAGGGCGATCAGATCGCTATTCGCATTGACGGCAAGTATGAGAAACCGAAGAGCGAGTAACGCCAGAATGGTGATCAACTACGGACAAAGGGCGCTTGTGCGCCGGTGAGGTAAACGTGCAAATCGCATTCGTACTCGACATCATTATCGCGGTGCTCTTGGTGCTGACCATTACCTATGCGGTCCGTCTCAATCAGCGCCTGTCGCAATTGCGCAAGGACAAAAACGAATTGCAGGAACTGGCGAAGACTTTTGCCGACGCCACCAACAAGGCGGAAGAGGGCATCCAGCAGCTCAAGGTTTCCACGGACTCGCTGAGCACCGAAGTCAAGAAAGCCGAAATTCTGCGTGATGACCTGGCCTATCTGGTGGACAGGGGTGGGCGTACCGCCGACGAAATGGCGGAAGACATGCGCAAACCCAAGGCTTTGCGCGAAGAGGCGCTGGCCAGTGATGACGAAGACCGTTTGATTGAGGAAGCCATCCGCGCCGCTACCCCAAGCGCCCCCCGGGACGCCCCGGCCCGCAAGCCGATGGGCAAGGGCGGCCCCGGTGTGCAGGCGCCGGGCTTAGGTCCAAATTCGGCTAAGGGCGGACGCAAGGATGGGGGCGTGCTCAAGCACCTCGCCGCCAGAGCGGGTGCAGGCGTTCCGGCACGGCGCAGCGGCGGTCACCCTGAACCCGTGCCGTCGCCGCCCCAGCCTTCTGCGTCCACGTCCCCTGCGTCCACGCCGGCCATGGGGGGCGGTCTTGGTGGGTTGGCGCCCGAAGACCGGCTGATGGATGATCGCCTGCACCAGGCGGACGAGCCCAAAACGGTCGGCGATACCGACGCTGCGCGCGAACTGCTCAAGGCGCTCAGCGCGGTGAAGTAGACTGACGACGGGATGAACGACAAGCCATGCCGCTAAACCCACCCGCTTCAGGTGATATCGTTCCTCAGGCCATGCCGGGGGATGATACTGGCATCGACAACGAAATCGATTATCCGGGAAAGCCGCCCAGCCTGTTGCGCCGCGTAGTGGTCAAGGTGCGTCTGTTGCCGATGGTGATCTTTTTCTCCACCCTGACACTCACGGTGCGCGTCGGCGATATTTGGGAAGGGGTGGATGGCTTTCTCAACGGCACGGTTTCGGTTTCCAGCACCGAGGCGCAGGCTCAGGATGGGACGGAAACCGTACCCACCGACGCTACCATCCCCGGCGATGGTGAGCTGCCCGAAGAATTGATGACGCCCGACGGCCTGGAAGAAGGCTTGTTGCCTGAGGAGGACGAAGCCGCGGTCGCCGCGCGGATGCTGGCCGATGACCCGACGCTGCTGACACAATCCGAAATCGACTTGTTGCAAAAGCTGGCCGAACGGCGCGTGGAAATCGATGCACGGGCGCGGGAAATGGAAACACGCGAAGCGCTGCTTGCGGCCGCGGAATCTCGAATTGATCGAAAAATACAGGATTTCAAGGCGTTACAGGCTACCATCGAAAGCCTTATTCAGACCTATGATGAGCAACAGGACCAGAAATTGCTGAGTCTGGTGAAGATTTACGAAAACATGAAGCCCAAGGACGCGGCGCGGATTTTCGAAGATTTGGAAATGGACGTGTTGCTGCAGGTTGCGGAACGCATGAAAGAGCGCTCCCTTGCTCCGATCATGGCCAAAATGAACCCGGACCGGGCGCGTGAAGTGACTGTGGAACTCAACGCCCTTCGCAAGTTGCCCGAGCCCATAGGCCAGGGCGGTTGATGAGACCTATGCGGCGGGTACGAATATTGGCTTAGGTGGTTGTTCTAAAAGGTTGCGAAGTGGTTGCGACTCCTTTACGAAAGTAGGATGATTACGTTTCGAGTGTGGGTTTAGGGGGATAAATGCGGTCTTGTTCGCCTCCATATGCCCACCGGAACGAATTTAGAATTGAGTGTTTAATGCTCTCTGGGGTAACGGTTGACTAATAGTTTGGCCGTAAATTAATGGATACAAGGCGGTCGTCGCAGGCCGCCGGGACGCGGCGCATGAGCCGGCCGGGAAATGGAGTGTTCAGATGGCTGTCGATATGAACATGAATGTTCTGATCGTGGACGATTACAAAACCATGCTCAGGATTATCCGAAACCTTCTTCGCCAACTTGGTTTCGAAAATGTCGACGAGGCAACGGACGGAACGCAGGCCCTTGAAAAACTCAAGGAAAGCGGTGGCGATTTCGGCCTGGTGATTTCTGACTGGAATATGGAACCCATGACCGGTATCGAGTTGCTGCGCCATGTGCGCGCGGATGACAAGCTCAAGCATATCCCTTTCATCATGGTGACGGCGGAATCCAAGTCCGAAAACGTCATCGCGGCGAAGGAAGCCGGTGTGTCCAACTACATCGTGAAACCCTTTAACGCTGACACCCTGAAATCGAAAATGGTCAGCGTGCTCGGCGACTTCTAAGACCGTCTGGGGAGCACCTTTATGGCCGGACGCAAGTCGAAAACGGCCACGGCTGCGAAGCCGAAGCCAAAAGCCAAAACCGGGGCCAAGACCGGATCACGCTCCGGTGTGAAAAGCTCCAGCGCTAAGAAGGCGGCCAAGGGTAAATCCCCCTCCAGAAAGGCGCAATCGACAAAAAAGGTTGCAGCCACGAAATCCGTAGCGAAAAAAGCCACGTCCAAGAAGCAAGGCAAGGCCGTGGAACAGCTTCTAACCGCCGCCAAGAAGGTCAAATCAACAACCAAGGGCAAGGCGAAACACGCTCCATCCGCCACCAGCGCCAACGCGAAAATCGTCAGCGTATATGCTGAATTGGAAAGTTTGGCGGCCTACATAGACGCCGCTAAGCAAGAAATAGCTGCGATCCGCCCTGAGAACGTAAAGGAAGAACTGCTGCCCAGCGCCACCGATGAACTGGACGCCATCGTCGAAGCCACGGCGGACGCAACCAATGTCATCATGGACAATTGTGAACGGGTCGAGGGTGTCATGGGCGGGGTCAGCGCGGAGGTGTCCGACACCTTGATGGAGGCGACCACACGGATATACGAAGCCTGCACCTTTCAGGACATTACGGGCCAGCGCATTGGTAAGGTGGTCACGGCGCTCAAAAGCATCGAAGAGCGCATCGACGCCTTGCTATATACCCTAGGTGATGGCAAAGCGCCCAAACCTAAGGCGAAACCCAAACCGAAAACGAAGCAGGAGATCGCCGATGCGGACCTGCTGGAAGGTCCCCAGCTTGGAGACAAGGCCAAAAGCCAGGCTGAGATCGACGATCTGTTGGCAAGCTTTGACTAGCTTTGATTTGAGTACGCCATGAGCGTGATGGATGACGAGATCAAGAAGCTGCCCGACGAGGGGCCCAATACGATTGCCTTGTTTCTGGGGCTGTATTTGGTCGTGCTGGCGTTTTTTATCCTGCTGGTGACCATTTCCACCATTGAGGAAACCAAGTCGCAACGGGTGATGGACAGTCTCTCCAGCGCGTTTACCTCCATCGTGCCGCCGTCTGCGGATTTGCAGACGTTTCGCTCCAAGGATGGGGATGTTTTGGCGGGGCAAGAATTCCAGCAGCAAATCACCGGGATTTTTTCCACGGAGCTTGGCATCGACAAGGTCGAAACCGTGCAACCGGGCCGTCAAATGCGTCTCTTGATGAGTACGGACAGCCTATTTTTCAATGACGAAGCGCGTATTCGCGACTCTATGTATCCCGTTCTGGACCGCGCCATCGCGGCGCTGTCCTCACGTCCCTCCGGCTTGCGCTATGACATGGAGTTCGTGATCGGGGTGCAGGCCGGTGAGGATGGAAAAACCATGCCGACGGACGAATCCCTGCCGATCCTGCGCGCGGGCGCATTTGCCACCGAGATGCATGCGCGCGGCTTGGCGCCCGAAAATCTGGCCGTGGGTATCCGCCCGGGGCATGTCGGTGAAGTCATGATCTGGTTCTACACCCGCGATATCGAAAAAACCAAATTGAAGTTCGAAGAAGGGGACAGTTTTGGCGTCGCTGAGTGACGCTGACCGACCGCCATGTTTGACGACGAAATGAACACAGACCAGCAGCCCAGCGCCCGTTCCAAAACGGCGTGGATGATCACGTTTACGGACCTGGTGTCCTTGATGCTGACCTTTTTCGTCCTGCTGTTTTCCATGTCGTCGCTGCAAATGGATGAATGGGATGCGATGACGGACACGCTGACCCAAACCCTCAATCCCGGCAAGCTGACCACCGTCGCGGCGGCCACGGCTGAATTCAACATCGGCACCATCTTCAGCCGCCAAGCCACCGATCTGGATTATCTCTCCGGCGTGTTGGAACGCGGCGTGGCGGAAGACGATATTCTCAAGACCTCGAAAATTATGCTGCTTGACGACCGTTTGGTGGTGGCGTTGCCAGGCGATCTGCTGTTCTCGCCCGGCCAAGCCGTGATGCCGGAGGAGGCCCGCGCCGCTTTGTTTACGCTGGGAAGCTTGTTGCGCAACGTCGGCAATCAGATCGGCGTCAACGGCCATACCGACCCGCGCCCGCCGTCTCCGGACGGGGTGTATTCCAGCAATTGGTCGCTGTCCGTGGCGCGCGCCGCCGCGGTCGCCAACGCCCTGCGTCAGTCAGGTTATACCGACGACATTCTGGCGTTCGGATACGCCGCCAGCCAGTTTACGCAATTGCCCGAGATTGAACCCGACAGGCGCGCCGCTATGGGACGGCGGGTCGACATCGTGATCTTCCCAACGGTGGGAGGCCGGAACTGATGCGTGCGTTCGGGTGGGCGGCAATAGCGGGAGTGTTGGTGGTCCTTATGGCCGTCGAAGCGTTCGCCGATACCGTACGTATCCGCACCAGCACGGGTGACAGTTATGGGCGTTTGACCTTTCTGTGGCCGCAACCGGTGGGCCATCAGGCGCAAAAGGATGGCGACCGGTTGGTGGTCAATTTTTCCCGCCCCATCGAGGCTGATTTGCGCGCCGTCGTGCGCGGCCTGGGCGGCTACATCGCCGCGAGCGAAGCCGCACCCAACGAGTCCACGGTGGTGTTTCGCATCAAGGGCGACTTTTCCGTGCGCAGCTACGACAGCGGCGCCTCCGTTGTCGTCGATATCGTCGGCCAGGGCGCCCAGGCGCAAACTCAGCCTCAGCCCCAAACCCAACCCCAGGCCGAGCCTCAACAGGAAACCAGACCTGCGCAACCGGCTCCGGCGACGGTCAGCGGTCCCACCGTTCCGGTGCGCACCGGCGTGCACGACGCTTACACGCGGGTGGTGTTCGATTGGCCGCAAAACACCGAATTTGAAGTTGTGCGCGACGCAAGCAAGGCCATCATCAAGTTCGCCGCGCCCGGCCAAGCCAACGTCCAACGGTTGGCGGGGCGGCGTGTTGGGAACGTGTCCGGCGCCTCCACTGCGGTCGAGGATGGCGATCTGACGGTGACTTTGAACGTGGACGCCACATCCCGCATCAGAGCCTTTACCAGCGGCCCCAAGGTGGTGGTGGACGTCTACGCCCCCGGAACCCAGCCTGCCGCGCCGCTTTTGGCGCCCGCGGTGTCCCAGGAACAACCTCCGCAAGCTGTGCCGCGCCAAGCCCAGGGGGATGAGCCGCCTGCACCTGCCACCGCGCCCACGGCACTCGTCGAATCGGTTGCGGTAGACGGTCCGGCTGTTTCGGAAACTGTGACCGCCGAGGCGGCGGCTGCTTCGACGCAAGCCTCCACAACCGCTGCGTCCGCAACCACCGAGTCTGAGACCGCCCAAGCGGAGACCGGTTCGCCGGTGAGCCTGACGCCGCAAGCTTCAGACGCGACTGCTGAGGCTCAGGCCCAAGCCGAAGACCTGCCCGTTGAACAGGTACTGGAGGACCGGGTCGAGACCCGCGCCGAAGCCACCACCATCACCGAAGGCGCGGTGGCGTTGAAATTCGATTGGGACGAACCGGTCGGCGCCGCTGTGTTTCGCCGGGGCGGCAGTTTGTGGGTGGTGTTCGACAAGCGCGCGAAGATCGACACCGAAGCCCTGGTGCGCGACGGCGCGGGCTTGATTACGTCGGTGGAACAGGTCCCGTCCCGCAACGGTGCGGTGCTGCGCATGACCACAGCGGAAAGCATCAACCCGGACATCAAACGTGCCGGGCTTGCATGGCTGTTGGAGTTCATGCCCCAACCCTTGTTCCCCACCGCGCCATTGCAATCCGATGCTCAACCCGACTCACCGTTGGGTGCGCGTTTGTTCGTCGCCGTACCGGAGCCCGGCAACATCATTGCATTTCGCGATCCAGAAGTGGGTGACAACTTGGTGACCATTCCCGTCATTCCGCTGGGTCACGGCATGTCGCGCGAATGGTCGTATCCGCAATTGCGTTTTCTGCCGTCCAAGCAGGGCGTGGTGATCAAGCCGTTGTCGGACGATTTGCGTATCCGCCCGTTGCGCCAAGGCGTTGAAATCACCAGCACGGGCACTTTGCAGATTTCCTACGTGTCGGTGGAACAAAAGGCGGCGGTGGAATTACAACAGCAACTGGCCGCCAGTGCCGGGATGGTTCAGGCCTCGGCGCTCACGCGTATCTTGGACCTGGAAAAGTGGAAACGCCCTGACCTCATGGACTTCACCAGAACCAAGCAGGACCTGCAACGCGCCGTTGTGTCCTCCAAGAACAGCCGCGAACGTGCCAGTGCTCAGCGCGAACTGGCGCAGTTCTATTTTTCCAACGGTTTCGAGGCCGAAACCCTGGGCGTGCTGACGGTGATGGTGTCTGACGATCCCGACTATGCCAACGATTCCGAATATTTGATCATGCATGGCGCGGCCAGTTGGTTGATGGGGCGCATGGCTGACGCGCGCGCATCTCTCTATAACCCAGTGCTGGACGGTTATGACGAAGCGACCTTTTGGCGCGCCGCCGTGATCGCCGGAGAGGGCAGGCTGGAAGACGCAGCCTATGAGCTGCGTCAGACCGGAGCAATTACCCAGCCGTATCCGAAAACCATAAAGATGCCGATGGCGACTTTGGTGGCTGATGCTGCGGTGGAGCTTGGCGACGTGCGCCAAGCGGTCCAGTATCTGGAAGTGTTATCCGTGGACAATCCAACGCGTGCGCAATTGGACCAGATCAACTACGTCGCGGGCAGATTGAAAGAACTGAGTGGCGAATTCGACGCCGCCATTGCCGATTGGGAAAGTGTGATGGAAGGCCGTCACCGCCCGTCTCGGGCCAGGGCCGCCGTGGCGCGCACGGAACTGTTGTTGGAACAAGGGCTGTTCACCCCCCAAGACGCCATCGAGGCGTACGAGAAACTTCGCTTCGTGTGGCGCGGTGACGACTTTGAGTTCGAACTGTTGCGCCGTCTGGGCACGCTCTATCTGGAGCAACAGTTATATAGAGACGGACTGCGTACGCTACGCCAAGCCGCGACCTACTTCCCGGATAATGAAGGCTCCAACCAAGTCACCAAGCAGATGAGCGATGCCTTCGAAATGCTTTATCTGCAAGACGGTGCGGACGTGTTGCCGCCGGTGACGGCGATCGCACTTTACGATGAATTCCGCGAGTTGACGCCGCCGGGGGCCTTGGGCGATGAAATGATCCGCAAGTTGGCCGATCGTCTGGTTGGGGTGGATTTGCTGGACCGTGCCGCCGACCTTTTGGAGGCGCAAATCGATTTTCGCCTCAGGGGTGAAGAAAAGGCCCGTGTCGGCGCGCGTTTGGCGCTGATCTATCTGTTCGATCGTAAATACGACGTGGCCATCGCCACGCTGGACAAGACCAACGAGGGGAACTTGTCCGATCAACTCAAATCCGAGCGGGCGCTGTTGCGCGCTCAAGCTCACATCGGCAGGGAAGAGCCGCAGATCGCGCTGGATTTGCTGTTGCCTGAAGTCAGCAAGGATGCGGAGTTGATTCGCTCCGGCATTTATTGGCGGGCGAAGGAATGGCAGAACGCGTCGAAGTCGTTGGCCAAACTGGTGCGCGATCTCGGCGCCAAGCCGCGAAAACCTCTGGACGACATTCAGGCCGCTGCCGTTTTGGCCCTGGCGATCGCCTATACTTTGGACGGCAACGAGGTGGCGATCATGCGGGTGCTCGCCAACTATGGTCCGGCCATGGCGCAAACCGGTTATGCGGATGGTTTCCAGCTTATTGCGGAACCCCCGGAAACAGGTCTGGTCAACTTCCGCGGACTGGAGCGTATTGTCAAAAAAGTCGAGGACTTCCAAGGCTTCATGGAAGTCTACCGCCAGCGCGTCGAGGACGGGCAGCTCAGCTCCATTTATTAAGGAAATATGACAGTTTTGTAGCGTGTCGATTTCACTTGATTAAGGGGGCGCTTTTATCGTATTCACCCGGCTCTGTTCTTAGAGCCCATCCGGGAATTGGCGATTGTCTGCGCCGCAGCGAAAATTCACTGGTTTTAGGAGTGAGGAAGAAGGACATGCTGGGCATATTCGATGACGAACGACGACAAGCCTGGGATTTTTCGCGCGGCCCTTCGGGTTGGGCTAAAATCGCCCCTGAAGTCGTCGAAAATGCTCAAAAGTGGATAAGTACTTCCTTGCGCTTTTCTCCTATACAGGAACGATTTTGGACGCCAACGCAGGCAGCCGCTAATTTCCGGATGGGCTCTTAACGGATCACTCTTTTTTTTGTCGGGACTGATACGCAATGGACCTCAAAGCCCTTGCTGACTCGGAAGTGCATATCGAAGCTGCAGCGGACCTCGTTTCGGGGCCCGCCGCCACCCTTTATCCGGTGGTCGATAACACCAAGGATTATTTCGTTGAAAAGGACGGTTTGCGCTACGCCGGCAACCACGTTCTTGCCGAGTTGTGGGGGGCGACGAACCTAGACGACCCCAGGATCATCGAAGATGCCTTGTGCCAGGGTGCGACGGATGCAGGCGCGACCATTCTGCACAGCCACTTCCACCATTTTTCCCCGTATTCGGGCGTTTCGGGGGTCGTAGTTCTGGCGGAAAGCCACATTTCCATCCACACTTGGCCGGAAAAGGACTACGCCGCCATCGACATCTTCATGTGCGGCGAATGCGATCCCAACAATGCGTTGCCCGCCATCAAGAAGGCGTTCCAGCCGGAAACCATGGACGTGGCGGAACACAAACGCGGCGTGATTGAGCGGGATGAGAGCACGTGAAGCGCTTCGACGAAATCCTGCATCAGGGATATTCGCAAAGCTTCGAGGTCACCGACGTCCTTTTCCACGAAAAGACCGAACATCAGGACCTGGTGATCTTTGAAACGCCAACGTTCGGGCGAGTGATGGCGCTCGACAATATCGTGCAGGTCACCACCAAGGACGAATACGTCTATCACGAAATGCTCGCCCACGTCCCGCTCTTGGCGCATGGCAACGCCCCGGAGGTGTTGATCATCGGCGGTGGGGACGGCGGCATTCTCCGCGAAGTCCTACGGCACAGAAAAGTGGAGCGCGCGACCATGGTGGAAATCGACGGCTCGGTCGTTGATTTGTGCCGGAAGCACTTACCGGAAATCTCCGATGGGGCGTTTGACGACCCGCGCACGGACCTGATCATCACGGACGGGGTGAAGTTCGTTGCGGAGACGGACAAACGGTTCGATGTCATTATCGTCGATTCCACAGATCCCGTGGGGCCGGGCGAAGTGCTGTTCACCGAAAGCTTCTATGCCGATTGTAAACGCTGCCTAACGCCCGGCGGCGTTTTGGTGACGCAGAACGGCGTACCGTTTTTCCAGGCTCAAGAAGTGACCAACACCTACCAACGCATGGGCAAAAGCTTCGCCGACACGGGGTTCTACACCGCCGTGGTGCCGACCTACGTGGGCGGTTTCATGACGCTGGGTTGGGGCACGGACGATGAAACCTTGCGCGACGTGGATATCGAAGTGTTGCGCGTCCGCTTCGAGATCAGCAGCCTGAAGACACGCTACTATACGCCCGACGTCCACCGTGCGGCGTTCGCTTTGCCCCAATTCATCCTGGATTTGATGACGGATTGAGCCGTAAAACCATTTATTTTTTGTGGTTTTTTTGTCGTATGAATTTCAGTCATGCAAAACATATTTCTTATATTTATAGAGTTTGTACATACGACTACGCGATTTTTTATAATTGTAATAATTAAATGTTTACCCTTAAAAAATATAGGGGTAAGCTTCTGCCTGTGGGGGCATGATGGGGTAGCTGCCGAGTGCCTCCGCTTACACCAATCATGGTTAATTAGGAGGCAGTACTATGAAAGCAACCTTTGTCTCAGCTGCAGTCGTCGGGGCACTGATGTGGCCCGCGTTCGCATCCGCAGACGCATTGATGAAAGAAGCGCAAGAGTTATTTGAGCCCATACCATCCACGGTGCCGGCGGTGAAAAACAACACCGTCACCCGCGCCAAGGTCGAGTTGGGCAAAAAGCTTTTCTTCGATCCGCGTTTGTCGTCCAGCCATCTGATTTCGTGCAACACGTGCCATAATCTCGGCATGGGGGGCGACGACAATCTGGAAACGTCCATTGGCCACGGTTGGGCCAAGGGGCCGCGCAATGCGCCGACGGTTTTCAACGCGGTGTTCAACGTTGCGCAGTTCTGGGATGGCCGCGCCGAAGACTTGAAGGCCCAAGCCAAGGGCCCGATTCAAGCCGGTGTGGAAATGAACAACACCCCGGACATGGTCGAAAAGACTTTGTTGAGCATGCCGGCGTATGTGCAATCCTTTGAAGAGGCTTTTCCGGGTGAGGCGAAAGCCGTTTCCTTCGACAACATGGCGAAAGCCATCGAAGCGTTCGAGGCGACCTTGATCACACCAGGTTCGCGTTTCGACGCGTATCTGGAAGGCAACGCCAACGCCTTGAACGCCCAGGAAAAGAACGGTCTTAAGCTGTTCATGGACAAGGGCTGCGCGGCCTGCCACGCCGGGGTCAATCTCGGCGGCCAGGACTACTATCCGTTTGGTGTCATGGAAAAACCGGGCGCGGACATCCTTCCCGAGGGTGACAAGGGCCGTTACGCGGTGACCAAGACCGCGGATGACGCATATGTTTTCCGCGCCGGTCCACTGCGCAACATCGAGTTGACGGCGCCTTACTTCCACAGTGGTAACGTTTGGCAGTTGGAACAGGCCGTGGCGGTCATGGGCGAAAGCCAGTTGGGCGAAAAGCTGTCCGACAAGGAAGTCGTCGACATCACCGCATTCTTGAAGACCTTGACCGGCGAGCAGCCCAGGGTTGAATACCCGATTCTGCCGGTGAGCACACACAGGACACCGAAGCCGACGGCGATGACGCAATAGTCTTCGCTTAAGTTCGAGACGTTCGACGAAGAAGCCCGGCCAAGCGCCGGGCTTCTTTTCGGTCCGGGCCGCCGTTCAGCCCTTGATGGGAATCTTCTTCGCTTTGGGCTTCGTCAAAGCCTTCTTCGGCAGGGAAATGCAGAGCACCCCGTTTTTGAAGCTGGCTTCAGCTTTACCCACGTCGACCGCATCCGGGACCGGGAAGGTCCGTTTGACCGAGCCGAAGTGGCGTTCGGTCAGGTGATAATCTTCGCGGTCTTCCTTCTTCTCTTCGTGCTTTTCACCATGGATGGTGAGCATTCCGTCCGACACGCTCACGTCGATGTCGTCTTCGCCGAGGCCGGGCATTTCAGCTTCAATCTTGAAGGCGTCATCGGTTTCATGGACGTCGGCCTTGATGCTCAGTTGACCTAAGTGCGGCGTCAAACCGGCGAATGCATCCTCAAACCGGCGAAACGGTTCGGTATGCAGCGCACCCCGTCCGAACTCACCAAACGGACCCAAAGCGAAACCGGAGAAGAAATTGTCGAACAGGTGGTCGATTTCTTCACGAAGCGCCAACAAAGGATGTTTCGCCAAGTGATGGCGCACGTCCTTTTGGGCCGCATCCTCATGCGTTGGCCCAAGGTCTTTGTTGGCCTTTTCGGTTTTCTTGACTTTGACCGACATGGCAGCCTCCTCTTGCGAAAGGTACAGAGAAAACCGGGACCGGGGCGCGATCGGGCCCAAGTCCACACCCCTCACCGACGGGGGCTTTCATCCACAATTATAGCACTTCCACAAACGCAGCGGGAGGCATGCGTTTAGCGCCGGCGTCGGCGCCCCATCGTCAAGGGAAAGGGAGCTATCCGCCGCCATAGCTGCGCACCAGCGATCCCACCACCATGTACCAGCCGTCCACCAGGACGAAAAAGATGATTTTGAACGGCATGGCGATCATGATCGGTGGCAGCATCATCATACCCATGGACATCAGGACCGAGGCGACCACCATGTCGATGATGAGAAACGGTACGAACAGCAAGAAGCCGATTTCGAACGCACGGCGCAATTCCGAGATCATGAACGCCGGGATCAGCACGCGCATAGGCATGTTGTCTTGCACCGCTTCGTCCTCAAGCCCCGCCATATCGACGAACAGCGCCAAGTCCTGTTCGCGGACGTGGCGCATCATGAAGGTCTCAAACGGCACGACCGCGCGTTCGAACGCCTGAATTTCATCGATGTTGCCGTCCAGCAGGGGCTGCACGGCTTCGTCATAAACATTCTGAAAGGTCGGCATCATGATGAACAGGGTCAAGAACAGGGCCAGCGAGATGAGCACCTGATTGGGCGGCGTTTGCTGCGTGCCCAAGGCCGTGCGCAGGAAAGACAGCACCACGATGATGCGCGTGAACGAAGTCATCATGATCAAGATCGCCGGTGCGAGACTCAAGATCGTGAGCAGCAAGACCAGCTGAATCACCCGCCCGGTGGTCGATGCACTCCCTTCCGGGCCGAGGTCCAGGGTGACGCTTTGCGCCAGAGCGTCCAACGGCAACATCCACACCAGTCCCACCAAGGCAATGGTGAAGATACCAAACTTCCCGGCGGGGCGCAGTACGGCCTTGAAAGCGTTGTGGCTGAAGGCGAAAACCGTCATGGTGCCGCTTTCCCATCTGGCGCAGGAGCGCCGGTATGGAGGTCGTCTCTTTCGTGAGTGCTGCGCAGGGTCTCGTCGAACGTCTGAGCGGTTTCCGGTTTGGCGGGAATGCCCGTTTCCACCACGGTTTCACCATTGACGCCCAGAATCACCAAATGTTCGACGTCATCGCGGCGCAACAGCACGGCGCGGCGCTTGGCGTCAAGGGCCAGCGTTTCGACCAGTTTGAGACGGCGGTCCATGCCTTTGCGCATTGCCGCCGGGCTTAACCCGAACCCGTAGCGGCGCACCAGAACAGCCACCAAGCCGATCAAACCCAACACGAACGTCAGGGCGAGGACGAAGCGGAGGTAATTACTCAAATCCATGATCACAGACTAGTCACTCTGATGGGTGGGGGGAACGTAAACGCGCAACGCTTAGAAGCACCAAGGTTTTTTAATAAGGGGGTTTGTATATGCTGTTTGAGCAAGTGGTGAAAAACATCCCGATTCGCCCATGTCTTCATTTTTTCTTGGGGTCATAAGCGCTCATGGCCTCGCGCTGGCGGATGGTTTTCATGCCGCTTTCCAGGGTCTCGTGGTGGGCTGTGAGGTCGTTTTCCAAGGCATCCAGGGCCTCGAGCAGGGCTTCCAAGTGCTCCTTGTAGCGCAGCGCGATATCTTCCGGGGCGGCTTGGACGCTTTCGGTGATGGCGCGCACGCGCTCCTCCATGGCGTTGAGGTTTACGTGACGGCCTTCGGCCACCAAACGGCGCGCCCCGGTGATCAGGCTTGCGGCCTTTTCCAACTCTTGGCGAATCGTGTCTTCAATCGCGATGGACATGCTTTACCCCGCCCTTAGCGTTTCGTATTGGGACCCAGCCCTTCGGGCCATTGTTGGTTTTTTTCATAGATATAGGACAAAATTTCCGCGACCACGGCAAAAGCCTCCAGGGGGATTTCGCTGTCCACATCGACCTGCGACAAGATTTCCGCCAAGTTCGCGTCCTCACGCACCTCGATGCCGTTGGCTTCGGCGACCTCGATGATTTGTTGCGCCAGCCAGCCTTGCCCCTTGGCCACCACGCGCGGCGCCTGGTCGATGTCCGGTGCATAGCCGACCGCCACGGCGAGATCGTCGTCGCTCACGCCCTTGGCCTTGGGCTGAGTAGCCCCGGATTTGCCCGTCTTGTCGTTTTGTGCGTCGTCGCTGGCTGTCACCGACTGAGATCCTATTGGTTTATTCATCGAACGGACAGGATCGCACGGGGCGCTTAACATCCCCTGAATCATCTTTCCGAATCTCGTGCTGGAAGGGCGCGCATGGGCGCCGGAATCGCCATACGTGTGCGAAACCGGGCGATTCATGGAATCTTAAAATGTCTGCGCGAGACTCAAAGCTGATCAGAATTTCCGTTCCAGAATGGGACAACAGGCCCTCAGAAGCGGGCTCCGGCCCAGGCCCAGGCCAGCCGGAAGTAGGTTTTTTCGCTCTATATCAGGTGCTTGAGATGGATTTCAACAAGCTTACGCTGTTTGGATTGATGAAGGGCCAAATGGGGTGGTTGACCCGCCGTCAGGAGGTTTTGGCGCAAAATATCGCCAATGCCGACACGCCCGGATACAAGGCCAAGGACCTTAAGTCCTTCAATTTTCAAGACATGGTCAAAAGCCAGAAAATGCGCCTCAACGCCGTGACGACGTCGCCCATGCACATGGAAGGCGCGCGCCGCAGCACCTCTTCGTTCGCGGTTGAAGAGAATCGCAACCCTTACGAAACGTCGCCGGATGGAAACTCCGTGGTGCTTGAAGAGCAAATGGCCATGGTCGGTGAAAATCAGGCGCAGTTTCAGTTGACCAGCGAGTTGTACCGTAAACACATCGCGATGATCAAAACCGCTATCGGTAAGGGCCGTTAGGCGCGTGCAGACAGGAAGGATCGGTTAACGGCATGGATGACCTTCTCAAGACCTTGCGCATTTCCGCAGCGGGCATGAAAGCCCAGGGCACACGTCTGCGTGTGGTATCGGAGAATGTCGCCAACGCCGATTCGCTACCCACGACACCCGGCGAGGATCCGTACCGTCGCAAAGTTGTGACATTCCGCAACGAATTGGACCGTGCAATTGGTGTCGACACGGTGCGAGTCGACCGCATCAAGGGTGACATGGGAAATTTTAAAAAACGCTTCGATCCGTCCCACCCCGCCGCTGGACCGGATGGGTATGTGTTGGCCCCCAACGTCAATACGCTGGTGGAGATGTCGGACATGCGCGAGGCCCAGCGGTCCTACGAAGCGAACCTGAATGTGATCAAGTCCTCAAAGAGCATGTTGCAGAGAACCATCGGCCTGCTGCGCTGATTGTCGGAAAAGTAGTTAGATTACAGGAGTTTGAGTCATGGCCATCGATCCCCTTATGAATGTCGCGCAGGCCGCTCAAGCGTACAACCAGGCGCAGCAGACGGGCGTTGTGCCCAACACCCTTCCCGAGCAGGAGGCGCCTTCCACTGGACACGGCGCATTTTCGTCGCTGGTGTCTGGCTATTTACAACAGGGTACCGAACTGGGCCGCACCAGTGAACAATTGGCGATCCAGGGCGCTGTGAACCAAGCCAATCTCACCGACGTGGCGACGGCGGTCGCCGAAGCCGAAGTGACCTTGCAAACGGTTGTTGCGATCCGCGACAAGGTCGTTGAAGCTTACAAAGAGATTCTCCGCATGCCCGTTTAATGGGCCGGCCTGAAAGAGCCGTTTGCGCGGGGAGAGGTGAGCTGAACGAATGGATCAAACCAGCGTCCTTGAAATCGCCCGGGAAGCGCTTTGGGTCATCTTGATGATCGCGGGTCCGACGATGATGGCGGGTCTGTTCATCGGTTTGATCATCGCGCTGTTTCAGGCGTTGACCACCATCCAGGAAATGACGCTGACGTTTGTGCCGAAGATCGTTGTCATTTTTGTCGCAATCCTATTTTTTCTTCCGTTCATGATGACCACGATAATCGAATTTTCGATGACTTTGTTTGATCGCATCGCGACCATCGGCGCGCCGGTGTGATGAGACATGTTGGCACAACTGGTCAATCTCAACGTTTTCGCCTTTATGCTGATTTTCGCGCGTGTCGGAACGGCCTTGAGCCTGATCCCTGGTTTCGGTTCGATGCAGGTTCCCGTGAGAATCCGGTTGGCGTTCGCCCTGGCTGTGACCTTCGTCTTGACGCCGGTCCTATTGCCGCTGTTGCCGGCGGCGCCGGACGCGGTTTCGGTGCTGGTCTTGTTGATCGCTTCCGAAGCGCTGATCGGTGCTTTCTTAGGCCTTGTGCCACGCGTTCTGGTGGCCGCGGTGCAGACGGCGGGAACCATGATCGCTATGTTGTCGGCGATGGCCAACGCTTTCATCAACGATCCGGTGGCCGACCAGCAAAGCTCTATCATTTCGTCGTTTCTCGGCACCACGGCGATTACCTTGGTGTTCGTCACCGATCTGCACCATTTGCTGTTGATTGCGGTTGTGGACAGTTACACTCTGTTTACGCCGTTTCAAGGGCCGGAAATTGGCGATATGGCCGATTACATGGCGCACCGTGTCGCGGACAGTTTTCGTATCGGCATCCAGATCACCGCGCCGATCATTGTTTCCGGCGTGGCGTACTACATCGGGTTGGGCATCATGGGACGCTTGATGCCGCAGTTGCCGGTGTTCTTCTTCGGTATGCCGATCCAAATTGCTTTGCAAATGTATATTTTGATGACGGCGTTCAGCGCGATGATGTTGGTGTTTCTGCGTTATTTCGAAGATGCGATGTTCAGCTTCACCCAACCGCTGGGTGGTTGAAAAGAGAATGAGGCAAGGATATGGCTGACGAAGACGAGTCACAAAAAACAGAAGAGCCGACAGCGCGAAAACTTGCCAAAGCGAAGCAGAAGGGTGAAGTCAG
Organism: Magnetovibrio sp.; assembly: GCA_028281525.1. GTDB lineage: Bacteria > Pseudomonadota > Alphaproteobacteria > Rhodospirillales > Magnetovibrionaceae > Magnetovibrio. The sequence goes on along the minus strand of JANQJR010000071.1, from coordinate 79,494 downwards.
TTCGTCCCAGGAAGTCAAGAACTGGGCGATCCTGTTCGGCGGCGCGATCGGGCTGGCGTTGCTTGCGCCCTGGACCATGGGGCGGATTTCGGATTACGTGGTTGTGTTTATCGGCGAGGCGGGCACCATCGCGCTTTCGCGGGGCGTCATCCCTGTTTTGCTGACCGATATACTCATCGAAATCGGCATCATCACCGCACCTATTTTTGCCTTGTTGACGGTGATCGCCCTGCTGTCCAGCGTCACGCAATCCGGGTTTATTATGGCGCCCAGTAAATTGGCGCCGAAGCTGAACAAAATTTCGCTGGTAAGCGGCGTGAAACGCATGTTCTCGCTGCGCTCCGTGGTCGAATTCCTCAAGGGCATCTTGAAGCTGACCGTGCTCGCCTTCGTCGCGGCGGCCATGGCGATCCCGTGGATGACGGATTATGAATTATTTGCCGACTTCGACATTTTGGCGTCCTTGGACCGCTTGTACACCATAGCTTTGGTGATTTTTGCCGGATCGATCATGGTGATGTTCGTGATTGCGGTGATCGACTACATATACCAGCGCTATTCGTTCACGAAATCCATGCGCATGAGCCGTCAAGAAGTGAAAGACGAACACAAGGAGACGGAGGGCGATCCGCAGGTCAAGGCGCGCATCCGTAAAATCCGTACCGAGCGCGCGCAGCAGCGTATGATGGCCGCGGTGCCGCAAGCCGACGTGGTGATCACCAACCCGACGCATTACGCCGTGGCCTTGGAATACAAGCTTGAGCAGATGCAAGCCCCCAGACTGGTTGCCAAAGGTGTGGATAGTCTGGCATTTAAGATTAGGGAAGTCGCCGAAGAACACGACGTGCCGGTCGTCGAAAACCCACCGTTGGCCCGTGCATTGTATGCCGCGGTCGAACTGGACGAGGAAATCCCCGTCGAACATTACCAAGCGGTGGCGGAAGTGATCGGTTACGTGATGCGCATGAAGGGGAACAGATCGGGTGGAACTGGACCGATTGTCCACTGAAAACAGCCCCGGCCCGGGTGGGGTGAGCAGCGCCGAAGACGCCGGGACGCAGGATCGTTCCCGCGCGTCGGACAATTTGCGCGCGGGCCCGTCGCCTGCGGTGGAAGACACGTCCAAACCTTTGCAAGGTCCCGGTCCGGAGCATTTCCGCCCGCCACGCGGGCCCAACCCGGTTCCGTTCATCGTTCCGGCCGTGGGGTTTGCGGCTGTCCGTTTTGCCCAGGCGTTGGGGGTGTTCGATCCCGCGCAGTTTGGGTTGGATGCGGTTTTGACGGGCAACGTCTTGCTGGCAGCCGCCGGTGCGTTCGCCCTGGCGGCGGCATGGAGTTTCGGCCGGCAGTCCAAAACGGATATCGAGGCCGCGTTGGTGCATCTTGCCGCAGGCGAAACCGGTGCACCTTTGATGCTGACCAACGCCCAGGGACGGGTCCTGTTCGCCAACCAGGCGTTTCGTGAATTGTTCCGCCCCAATGCCGTGGCCGAAGTGCCCAACGCCTTGCGTTTTTCCGAGCACGACGCAGACTCGCCCGCGGCCATACGGCGCATCCTTGAAGCCGCAAGCATCGGCGCGAAGGACTGGGCGGAGATGCCGTTCTTGATGTTGGGTGATGAAGTCCAGTGGTGGCAGTTGAACGCCCGCCCGGCGGGAAAACCTGGCGGCGGCATGGTCAGTTGGTCGGCGCGCGACGTCACGGCGCGCCGCGAACTGGACGAAGTGCGCCGCGCCGAAGAAGCGGTTCTGGCCGATCTGCTCGACAATTTGCCGGTGGGTTTTTTCTCCGTCGATGGCACCGGGCGTATGGTCTACGCCAACGAAACGCTTTGCAAATGGTTGGGCATTCATCTGAGCGACATCCGCGATCAGGGGCTGACGTTCGCCGAATTCGTCACCGAATTGGCGGAGGATGAAAGCGACCATGACGAAAATGGGGATCATGGACAGGTGACGCTCAGCCCACGCGGGGGTGATGCGTTCAAGGCGTTCTTGCTGCAATCGGGGCGGCTCAACGAAGCGGGCGATCTGCTCTACACCCGTTCTATCGTCGTGCGCGATCTGGTGCGCAAGCAGCCGCCGCCGGACACGTCCGTTGTGGCGCATCCGGAAGACGAAGACGTCTCCGACATTGCGCGCCGTCTTTATTGGCTGTTCGATGAAGCGCCGGTGGCGATCGCATTGTTGGATCTCAAAGCCAACATCACGGACTGCAACGGGGCGTTCTTGAAAATGCTGGGCCTGCACAAGGACGACGTGTTGGGCCAGCCGTTCACCGAACGTCTTGCCAAGGAAGATCAGGGTGAAGTGGGCGGGCAGCTCTCCAAGGTGGTGATGGGCATCATGCGCGCCGCGCACCTGGAAGTACGCATGCCCGCCGTGGGCGAACGCGAAGTCACGGCGTCGCTCTATGCATCGCGCATGGAAGATGCGTTCGGTGAAGTCACCGGCCTGATCGTGCACTTCATCGACACCACTGAGCAAAAGCATCTGGAAGTTCAATTCGCGCAAAGCCAAAAGATGCAGTCCATCGGCCAACTGGCGGGTGGTATCGCGCACGACTTCAACAACCTGCTCACCGCCATGATCGGGTTCTCCGATTTGCTGCTGACCCGTCACGGCCCGGAAGATCCATCGTTCAACGACATCAACCAAATCCGCCAGAACGCCGTGCGGGCGACGTCTCTGGTGCGCCAGCTCCTGGCGTTTTCGCGCAAACAGACGTTGGCGCCGCAGGTCGTCGAGCCTAAGGAAAAACTCTCGGAGCTGTCGGAAGTCTTGAGCCGTCTGATCGGCCCGACCATTGAACTCAACATCGAACATTCCCGTGACTTGAATCCCATCCGCGTCGATCCGACCCAGTTCGATCAGGTGATCCTAAACTTGGCCGTGAATGCGCGCGACGCCATGCCGGGCGGCGGCACGCTGACCATCCGCACAGCGAACCTCAGTTTGGACGAGCCGACCCAGCGCGGCATGGAATTGGTGCCTGCGGGCGATTACGTCACGATCGATGTCATTGATACCGGCGAGGGCATCCGCAAGGAAGACTTGAACCGTATTTTTGAGCCGTTCTTTTCCACCAAAGAGGTGGGAGAGGGCACCGGCCTGGGGCTTTCCACCGTCTACGGCATCGTACACCAGACCGGCGGGCATGTGTTCGTCGATTCAGCGCCCGGCGAAGGCGCGGCGTTCACCGTGTGTCTGCCGCGCCATTTCGAGGATTCCGAACCGCCCGCGTTGCCCGCAGCCGCAATCGGTCCGGCGCCGGCGCCTGGTGAGGAAAAACCGGAATCTGTCCCCGAGCCGGAGTTGAAGGCCGAACGGGAAGGCAGCGACGAGGACGCGGATTTGACCGGTGTCGGCACCATCTTGTTGGTGGAAGACGAAGACGCGGTGCGCATGTTCGGCGCGCGCGCGCTGCGCAACAAAGGCTACACGGTTCTGGAAGCCGCCAACGGCGAGGAGGCCTTGGAGGTCATCAATGCGACCGAGGAGCAAATCGCTCTCATCGTGACGGATGTGGTTATGCCCGGCATGGACGGCCACACTCTGGTGCAGTTCGTGCGTCAGGAAATGCCGGAGGTCAAGGTGATCCTGATTTCCGGTTTTGCGGACAACGTGATCCCCGGCGGCATCGATGAAAACGCCGGATTCTCGTTCCTGCCGAAGCCGTTTTCGCTGAAGGACCTGGCCGCCAAGGTCAAGACCGTGTTGGCGGAATAATCACTCCACCCAATATTCTTTTTTATCCATGGCTTTGGCGCAGTGTACCGTACCCGTTACATGGCCGATGACGCCGTCGCGTAACGCCTGCACCATCCATGCATCGGCGACCTTCTCGGGAATGGGGTAGGGCGCATGGAACCCCAGACGCCCCGCCGGTTCGAACCCATGGCGGGGGTAGTACTCGATATGACCCAGCACGAACACCAGATCGACGCCTTGCTCCGCCAACATATTCAGGCCCTGGCGGATCAGCTTGCCGCCGATACCTTGCTTCTGGCGGCCGGGGATCACCGCCAGCGGGGCGAGGATGGTGGCTGTCGCATTGCCCAGTTTGGCCGCCGTGAACAGAATATGACCGACGGGTTCATTGCCGTCCCACGCCAGCAAGGACAAAAGAGGCTCTGCGCTTGGGTCCGCCAGCAGGTTGCGCACCAACTCCGCCTCGGCCTCTCCGCCGAAGGCGGCGCGTTCCACCGCCAAGGCGGCGTCTAAATCCTGTTCGGTGGCGGCGCGGATGTCGTTCATGTGGCTGGCTCGTCGGTTTTGTGGAAATATCCATGATGAAATTATGGGAATTGGCCCCGGTTTTGCAGAACTCTCTCCAGTGACGCTTTGAACCCCGTTTTTTGTCGGACACCCGACAAACGGGCCCGCTTTGGATGAGAGAGAGCAAGCAAATGTTATTGGAAACCTACAAAAACGACAATCTAATGTGGCTGACCAACGTCAACGGCCCGATCAGCACGCCTGGCAGTGGTGAGAAAGAAGCCTTCCGCGGCGATCTGGTGATCGAATTCGGCGACATGCATGAAGCGTCGCAGACCCGCAATCCGCCGAAGCAGATTTTCGAACAAGTGGTGCTGTTGGCCGACGGCGGCAAGATCACCTTTCTTGCGGGCTTCCTGGAAGATTTGAACAGCCTCGCTCCGCTGACCGAACGCTTCAAGGGTGACTTCGCCGAGGGCCTGATGCCGATCTTGTACGTCTTGAACATCGACGATCCCATGCAGGTTGCCGTGGACGGCGTGACGTTCGCCTGCTTGCCGCTGGCGGAAGGTTTGGTGTGGAACGAACTGATGGACCTGCTTTACATCGAAAAGTCCGACCTGAAGGGCCAAAGCGCCGAAGAAAAGGTCGAAACCGTGGCCGACGCCAAAGGCGAGTTCAAACCTAAAGGGGAAAACCTCGACTTCGCCAACGCCGTCACCAAGACCAACAAAGCCGTACGCGAATACGCAGGTGCGATCTAACCGGGACACCTCGACACACAAATGAAAGCCCCGGCTTGAGAGCCGGGGTTTTTTTGTGGCGGAATTGTCCGAAAGTTTCTCCAAATGGCCCAGAAGTGGCCATCGACGTGCCACAGCCGATGCGTTTACTCGCCCCTATCACATTCGTTTTGTCAACGCGACCGAGATAGGGGGGCAGCGATGCGCCATCCAAGCCGGGCTTCCAATGTTTTCTCCAACACGTTTGCCGCACTCAGTCCCTGGGGGCGTGTGGTCGTTATCTTATTGTTTTCCATCACGGCGGTCATGATTCTGAGCGTCAGCGCCGCTTTGGCGCAAAGCTCAAATGCGTTGATGCTGACGTCCATGCAAGAGCCCCACAATGCCGAAGGCAAGGAGGACGAAATATCGTCCGCGGAGCCTCCAGCTCCCATCGCCGCGCCGGTGTTGGCGACGGAAATCGAAATCGATATCGCCGGTCCTGTAGCGCGCACGGCGGTGCGCCAGCTGTTCGTGAACCAGGCGGACGCCTGGCTGGAAGGCACATATGTTTTTCCCTTGCCGGAAACGGCGGCGGTGGACACTTTGCGCATGCTTGTCGGCGATCGTGTGATCGAAGGCGTCGTGAAGGAAAAGGAACAAGCCCGCAAAACGTTCGAAGCGGCGCGCAAGCAGGGCAAACGCGCATCTTTGGTGACGCAGGAACGTCCGAATATTTTCACCACCCATGTGACCAACATCGCGCCGCTGAGCACCATCGCCGTGGAAATCGGTTTTCAAGAAACCTTGCGTTGGGAAAACGGCCATTATGAATTGCGCTTCCCCACCGTGGTCGGTCCCCGCTACATCCCGGGACAAAATCCGGTCATCGGCGTTGGCGGTAGCGGTGTCGGGGCCAACACCGACCAAGTCCCCGATGCGGAACGCATCACCCCGCCGTTGCATGTGCCTTCCACCGATGCGCCGGTCAATCCGCCCGCCAATCCAGTCGTGTTCGACGTGACCCTGGATATGGGCGTCGCGTTGGGCGGCATCGAAAGTCCAAGCCACGCCATCGAGGTCACGGAGTTGAATGACGGGCGCACGCGGGTGCGCATCCAGGGCGGCACGGTGCCGGCGGACCGGGATTTTGTGTTGCATTTCGCGCCCCAGGCGGGGTTGAAAACGGCGGTGAATCTGTTCAAGGAAACCGACCAAGCGGGGCAGACCTATTTGCTCGCCCTGGTGCAGCCGCCGGATCCGGAAACGGTCCGCGCCAGTGCCCAGGCGCGTGATGTGGTGTTCATCGTCGACACCTCCGGCTCCATGGACGGTTTGTCCATCAAGGGCGCGCGCGCGGCCTTGTTGAAGGCTCTGGACGGGCTGCGCCCGATGGACCGTTTCAACATCGTGCGCTTTTCCGAAAGCGCGTCGTCCCTGTTCGATCAAGTCCAGGCCGCGACGCCGGAAGCCTTGAGCCGGGCGCGGGCTTACACCCAAGACCTCGAAGCGGACGGTGGCACCGAAATTCTTTCGGCCTTGAAGCTCGCCTTGGATGGGCGCTATCAGTCTTCCCGGGTGCGCCAAGTGGTTTTGCTGACCGACGGCTCGGTCGGCAATGAAGCGCAAATCATTGCCTATATCCGGCGCATGCGCGGCGACGCACGCATCTTCACCATCGGCATCGGTTCCGCGCCGAACACGTTTTTGATGAACAAGGCGGCGCGGATGGGGCGCGGCACCTTCACCTACATTTCCACCCCCGATGAAGCCGAGAGCAAGATCGCCGCGCTCTATCAAAAACTCGAAGCGCCGGTGCTGAGCGACCTGCGCGCGCAATTCCCCGTGCAAGCCCGCGCCGAGGCTTGGCCCAAGACCATGGCGGATTTATATGCGGGCGAACCGTTGGTGTTGAGCGCCCGGGTGCAAAGCCTCGACGGCGTGGTCACCTTCGGCGGCATGCGCGGGGCCCGCGATTGGCAGATGGATGCCGACTTGTCCGACGCCCGGCCGGCGAAAGGCATCGCCAAGCTGTGGGCGCGGCGCAAGATCGAAGAGTTGATGGAGCGCACCTATGTTGGTGTTGATGCTGGCGAGGTGCGCCTCGACGTGCTGGATGTGGCGTTGGCGCATCAGTTGGTGAGTAAATACACCAGCCTCATTGCCGTCGACGCCACACCGGCGCGTACTGGCGATGAAACCTTGCACCAGACGGCCTTACCCACCAACCTGCCGCACGGCTGGACCCTGAAGGGCTTGTTCGGGGCCGTCGCCAAGACGACGCCCGGTGAGCTGTTGCGCCGGGAACAGGACGTCATGCGCGCAGGCTCCACCCAAGGGGTGGCGCTGTTGCGGGCAAAAGGCGCGACCATGGCGGAGCTGCAGTTGATGCTCGGCGCGTTCAGCATCATCGCCGGGCTCGGCGTTCTGGTGTTGGCCCGCCGCCGCTTTGGGCGGGGAACAGCGACATGATGGACGACATGGCAGGCGGTAGGATGGCGCGGATTTTGTTCGCCGTCGGCACGTTGATGTTGGCCGTTGGGTTCTGGCAGGCGGGCTCCGGTGTCTACATCGAAGCCAAGGCCTGGCTGGGCCAGCATCTGATCCGCACCGCGTGGGCCGACACCTTGGAAGGCGGTGCGCGCCAGCTTCCCTGGTTCTGGGCGGACACCTGGCCGGTGGCGCGCCTCCAAGTCCCGCGCTTGGACCAAGACCTGATCGTTCTGTCCGGCGCGAACGGGCGCACGCTCGCCTGGGGCCCCGGTCATCAAGACGGCAGTGCGCTTCCTGGCCGCGCGGGCGCCACCGTGATCGCGGGCCATCGCGACACGCATATGACGTTTCTGCGCGACATGCAAAGCGGCGACGAAATCCAGATGACCGACCGCCGCGGCGTGACGCACCGCTACCGCGCCATCAGTACGCAGGTGGTGCACAAGGATCTGGCGCGTATTGTCACTGATGATGGCGGGCATCGCTTGGTGCTGGTCACCTGCTGGCCGTTCGAAAGCTTGGCGGCGGGCGGCCCGTTCCGTTACGTGGTAGAGGCGGTGCGCGTCGGCAGATCGTCGTGATGGTGCGGTGTGCGCATGCGCGGGTGCGGTCTAACCGGGCGATTTAACAAGGATATTTGGGCACCATATGAAAGCCCCGGCCTAGTGCTGGGGCTTGTTTATCGGAAGTTGTGATCTGCTCTGTTCAGGGACGAGCAGCCCTTTTCGGAGGATGCCACGATTAAGTGGTCGCGCCGCGCTTGGTTCTGATTCAGTTGGCTTTTAGCCGGCTTATCGTTTTCCACGGCCAGCATCGTCGGTGGGAACAGCATGCCCAAGAACCATGCGGTCTGGTTCTTTTTTCGGTTGCCCTCAATCTGCTTTTCCAGATCGGCACTCTGGTGTGTCATCCTGGCCATATCGCTTTCGATTTCAGGACAGGGCATATCCCGGATTTCTGACGGCATTTCGGCCATTGCTTGGGTGCGTGCATCTCGGTCGCTGTAATCGGGCGGCAATTCGGATGCATTGCGTGCACAACCAGCGATCAGTAGGACGCAAGCCACAAGCCCCAGATTAGTTGGTGAACGCAATTGCCCGTCCTCGTCCGTCCAGAGAACCCCAACTCATCATGCTCATGCCAATCGTGCCGTAGCGCACTAATATCACCGCATCGGCGTTAAGTTCGGCAGCTTTTTCCCTCAGTTTCAGGGCTACGAGCTCGCGGGTCGGGTCTCTGTGGAAAATCGTGGTTTTGTTGACGGTGACTTCGATATCGCCCAGGACCCGATACGCACGGTCGGTGATGTCGTTTTCAGTTAGGATGACATCCGCGGCATTCTTTTCCGGTTCAATGGCCGCCACCGCGTTCGGCGCACCAGAGGTTTGCAGTTCTGTGCCGGATGTTTTCAAGTCGACCTTCGATGTCGACCAAGTGTTGCACCCCGTCAGCACAATGGTTGCGAGTGTGACCGCCAATAGCTTTGGTGAAATCTACATGGTTTTGACTGTCCCCCCCCAACGATGTGCCTGAATAATACCTGAATATGGTTGTTGAGCGGCCACCGCCGATCCGCAACAGTTGAGGAATTTACATAAGAATTTTGGTTTAATCAACGTTGGAGGGGGTGGGCATTTGAAACTGCGATTCCCGGTTGGATTGTGTCGGTCAAGGTGTGAAGCGGGGCAAGGTGGGTTGTTCCACTTCGCATGTATACCTTTGACGTACGTAAACAAAATAGCCTAAAATCCTGCCGACTCGACACGACTCGCGTGTCGGTGGCAGGATCGTGGTCATGCGTAAATACATTAAGGGCGTTATTATTGCACTTCCGGGCGTGCTTGCTGTCCTCGAGCGGTGGGGCGGGCGCATTATGGATTTAATAGGCTTTCCGGAAGCTGCGAAACAGATAGAAACGTGGCGCTTGGAATATGTTCCAGACATAGGTGGCGGAACATATTTTCTAATCGCATTTAGTGTTATTGGGGTTCTCTTGGTTCATTTTTGGCCCTCGAAATATACCATCGCTCCCAAAGTATCTTTTGACCCTCAAGCTTTTATTGAGACTGTCGCTTTTGGTGAGATTATCACGATCAGGGCCAAGCATCTATTTGGTTTAATTGGAGCAACTAAACACGCCTTGATCTATTCTTGGTCAAGCGGTGCATCGGGGGTTTTTGACAGCATTGAAGGGCACGGTTTTGCTATCTATGAGCATGATTTTGATGGCGATGGTAGTAATGAAATAATTGTACGTTATCATTGTGGTGCACATACACATGCCATGCGCATATACAAAATTACTGAACCTCCAAGCGGTCCTGTATTGATTCCGGGTGCAGAAATCGGAAGTGATTTTCCGGAGATAACATGGGAAGAACGCAAAAACGGTCATGGTGTTATTGTTTATGCGAGGTGCAGAAACTGGTCTGAGTTCGAAAATTCTAACGACGCGCAGGTTGATAGATACATATTTGAAAAAAATAAATGTGTGCGTCTTCCTGACGATCAAATAATGGAGAATTAATTGTCACGCGGAAAACATCTAAGCCTCGAAGAGGCCAGGAAAGCAGATCAGCTAGACCGGTTCGCCAAGGAACATCCATCTGTTGGCAAGAGAGAGCAGTTTGATCAATTGCTAAATCGAATGGCAAAAGCCAAGCCTGAAAAAGATGGGGTCAATGATTTAGAGAAACAAAAAAGTTGACGCAGACTCAACTCTCTGAATCAATGGTTAGGTGGCGCTCGTCGCCAGTGTCAGGTGTCAACTAACACTTTTTACCAAGCGGCTTGGGCTTGGACCGTGTATGGGTCTTCACACGCACGGTCTTAGGCCCAGGCTTTTTTGTTGTCCGAGACGGACGACATTTAACCTTTGCCATTTACAACACCTCCTTTCACGGGCCAGTTGCCCGCCCAAAATCAGGCAATGCAACCCATGTGGAAGTGATAAGGTGACGACGAGCGCCGGTAAGAGAAGTAGCACGATTCTCTTAATTTTTTGAGTCATATGGCTTCTGGAAAGCCAGCAAAAGCTTCGGAAACATCAACTCCGGCGACTTCCGAAGATTGAAGCGGAATTCCATTTCGCCCAGGTATTTGGGCATGTGCTTGCGCGATACCCAAACGTGTGTGCCTTCAATCTGGCGTTTCATCCAAGACCAGAAGCCTTCAATGGTGTTGGTGTGAACGGGACCGCGCACGTATTCCTTCTGAGCGTGATTGACGGTGCCGTGCCGGTAACCTTCTTCGCTCAGGTTTGAATAGGACTTGTGTTCGTCGGTGGCGATCTTGGAGCCACGCTTAACGTTTTCGAGAATGTGCGGGACAAGAACGAACTCGCCACGACCAGGAACGACGCGGGCGATCACATCCCCTTCACGTTCCACCATGCCGAACACAACCGTCTTGCCCTTACCGCCGCGACCGCCGGGGACATGACCGCCAACAAAGGCTTCGTCGGCTTCGACAACGCGGCCACCGCCAAGGGGCGTATCGCCATCGACGTGCGCCGTGTACTTGCGGATTTCATGACCGATGCGCCATGCGCACTTGTACGTCACGCCCAACTGGCGTTGCAATTCCTTGGCCGACACGCCGTTGCGCGTGGTGGTGAACAGGTACATGGCGTAGAACCACTTTTGCAGGGGCGTACGGGACCGCTCAAAGGGCGTTCCGGCCATTGGGTGGATGTGGTGCCCACAGTGGGGGCATGAGTACGCAGGGAGCTTCTTGATCCGGGCAAACTTGCTTTCCTTGCCGCATTTCGGGCACGCCATGCGTTCGCCGTACCGGATGTGCATGAGATGCTCTAAGCAAGAATCATCCGTAGGGAAGCGCTGAAAGAAGTCTGTGATGGTGAATGTCTGTGCCACGATTCGCTCTCCTTATGCTTAAAGAGTAGCAAAACCGCCTACGTACGTCAAGGGGATATATGCGTTCCACTTTATGCGGAACACTGTGAGAACATGATCCATAAAACTTAACTATAACAATGTATTAAAAATTATTTTGACAATGAGAACAAAAGTGGTACATCCTGGCTCCAGTTGAACATAGTTAACCTCTATGGAAGATTGGAGTGGGGATCATGTCGCAATCGGCTTTACGTTTGGTGGAGAAAGACTCCGTGGACAAGAACAAGGCGCTGGAAGCCGCCGTTTCGCAGATCGAGCGCGCCTTCGGCAAGGGCTCGGTGATGAAGCTCGGCCAGCGCGAAACCGTGGAGGCGGAGGCCATCTCCACCGGCTCCATCGGGCTCGATATCGGGCTCGGCATCGGCGGTCTGCCCAAGGGCCGCATCGTGGAAATTTACGGGCCGGAAAGCTCCGGCAAGACCACGCTGGCGCTGCACGTGGTGGCGGAAGCGCAAAAGACCGGCGGCACCTGCGCGTTCGTCGACGCGGAACACGCGCTCGATCCGGTCTATGCCAAGAAGCTCGGCGTCGATATCGATGAGCTGCTGATTTCCCAGCCCGACGGTGGCGAACAAGCGCTCGAAATCACCGATACCCTGGTGCGCTCCGGCGCCGTCGACGTGTTGGTGGTGGACTCGGTCGCCGCCCTGGTGCCCCGCGCCGAACTGGAAGGCGAAATGGGCGACACGCACGTCGGTCTGCAGGCGCGTTTGATGAGCCAGGCGTTGCGCAAACTCACAGCATCCGTGGCGCGCTCCAACACCCTGGTGATCTTCATCAACCAGATCCGCATGAAGATCGGCGTGATGTTCGGCAACCCCGAAACCACCACCGGCGGCAACGCGCTCAAGTTCTATTCGTCCGTGCGCATGGAAATCCGGCGCATCGGCGCGATCAAGGACCGCGAAGAAGTGGTCGGCAACCAAACCCGCGTCAAAGTCGTCAAGAACAAGATGGCGCCGCCGTTCAAGATGGTCGAATTCGACATCATGTACGGCGAGGGCGTCTCCAAGATGGGCGAGTTGCTTGATCTGGGCCTTAAGGCCGAGTTGGTGGAAAAATCCGGCTCCTGGTTCTCGTGCAATTCGGTGCGCATCGGCCAAGGCCGCGAAAACGCCAAGCAATACTTACGCGACAACCCGGAGATGGCGGAAGAGCTGGAAAAGCAAATCCGCGCCAACGCCGGCCTGATTTCGGAAGAAATGTTGGTGGGCGGTCCGGATTCCGAGCCTGAAGACGGCGAAGACGCTCCCGCCGAGAAATAAACCCTTTCTCCGCATGATCCCCATGCTGAGTGCGATCGACCTATTTCCAGTCACGGTGTGACCGGAAATAGGTCGTGAATCGCCCTCAAAAATTTTTTAGAGACGGTTTCACATTCTCATCAGAGTTACGCAATGTCGTTCTGATGAGAATGATCCGGCTCTCGTACGCGGCCCCCCGGATCGTCACGGCGATCGTAGCGGGGGCCGTGCTTTGCGTTGTGGGAGGCGTTGCAGAGGCCCGGATTTCCGCGCCGTTGCGGTGGACAGACAGGCCTATCCCTAGTAAAAGCAGGTTTCGCCCAAAGGGTGGGAATTCCCCCCATGAGGGCATATATCGATTTGAGAAAACCAGCCGCCCCAAACACGAGCACGCGCCCCATGCAAACCGCCAACGACATCCGCAAGGCCTTCCTCGACTTCTTCGCCAAAAACGGCCACGAAGTGGTGGACTCAAGCCCCCTGGTGCCGCACAACGACCCGACGCTGATGTTCGTCAACGCGGGCATGGTGCAGTTCAAGAACGTGTTCACCGGCATGGAAACCCGCGATTACGTGCGCGCCACAACTTCGCAGAAATGCGTGCGCGCGGGCGGAAAGCACAACGATTTGGAAAACGTCGGCCACACCGCGCGCCACCACACGTTTTTCGAAATGCTCGGCAACTTTTCCTTCGGCGACTATTTCAAGGACGACGCCATCGAACTGGCGTGGAACCTGATCACCAAGGATTATGGTTTGGACCCAGAGCGCTTGTTGGTCACGGTCTATCACACCGACGATCAGGCCTTCGACATCTGGAAGAAGGTCACCGGCTTCGCGGATGAAAAAATCATCCGTATCCCGACGTCGGACAACTTCTGGGCCATGGGCGACACCGGCCCGTGCGGTCCGTGCTCCGAAATCTTCTATGACCACGGCGACCACATCCCGGGTGGGCCTCCCGGCAGCCCCGACGAAGACGGCGACCGCTTCGTCGAAATCTGGAATCTAGTGTTCATGCAGTACGAGCAGGTGGACGCGGACACGCGCGTGGAGCTGCCCAAGCCCTCCATCGACACCGGTATGGGGTTGGAGCGCATCGCCGCCGTGATGCAAGGCGTGCACGACAACTACGACATCGATCTGATGCGCGCCTTGATCGAAGCGTCGGCCGGCGCCACCAACTCGGACCCGGATGGGGACCATAGCGTGTCGCACCGCGTCATCGCGGACCATCTGCGCGCGACGGCATTCTTGATCGCCGATGGTGTGCTGCCGTCCAACGAAGGGCGCGGTTATGTGCTGCGCCGGATTATGCGCCGCGCCATGCGCCATGCGCACCTGATCGGCGCCGAAGAGCCGGTGATCTACAAGCTGTTCCCCGCGCTTCAAGCCAAAATGTCCGCGGCCTTCCCGGAACTGAACCGCGCCGAAGCGTTGATCACCGAAACGCTCAAACTGGAAGAAACACGCTTCAAGAAAACGCTGGATCGCGGTCTCAAGCTGTTGGACGAAGCGACCGGCGATATGGCCGAGGGTGGGGAGTTGGACGGCGAGACCGCTTTCAAGCTTTACGACACCTATGGTTTCCCGTTGGACCTGACCCAAGACGCCTTGAAGCATAAGGGCATCGGTGTCGACGAAGCGGGTTTCAACACGGCCATGGAGGCGCAGAAGGCCGCCGCGCGTGCGAGCTGGGCGGGCTCCGGCGAAGCGGCGACGGATGCGTTGTGGTACGACGTGAAGGACGAGGTCGGTGCGACCGATTTCTTGGGCTATAAGACCGAAGAAGCCCAAGGCCAGATCACCGCCATCGTCAAGGACGGTGCGCGTGTGGACGAAGCCTCTGCAGGTGATGAAATCCTATTCGTCGCCAACCAGACGCCGTTCTATGGCGAGTCCGGCGGCCAGATGGGTGACATCGGCGCGCTCAGTGCTGATGGTGTCCAAATCGAGATCACCGATACGCAAAAGAAGCTGGGTGACGTGCATGTGCATGCGGGCACGGTGACGGACGGCACGTTGAAAGTCGGCCAAGAGGTCACGCTCAGCGTCGATCACGCCAACCGTTCGGCGACGCGGGCCAACCATTCCGCCACGCATCTGCTGCACGCGGCGCTGAGGAAAGAGCTTGGCGATCATGTCACGCAAAAGGGCTCCATGGTGGCCGCCGAGCGGTTACGCTTCGACATCAGCCATCCCAAGGCGGTCCAGTCAGGCGAGCTCTCCAACGTGGAGAGCATGGTCAACGGCCAAGTGCGGGCCAACACCGAAGTGACCACACGTCTGATGGCGCCGGACGAAGCGGTGGAAGCGGGCGCCATGGCGTTGTTCGGCGAAAAGTACGGCGACGAAGTACGCGTGGTGTCGATGGGCACGGAAGATGAAAGCGATTTCTCCGTGGAGCTTTGCGGCGGCACCCATGTGACGCGCACCGGCGATATCGGCCTGCTTAAGATCGTTTCCGAAGGTGCGGTCTCTTCCGGTGTGCGCCGGATCGAAGCGCTGACCGGTGCTGTGGCCGTGAAATACCTGGAGGCCCAGGAAGCCGCGTTGCATTCGGCGGCGGCGGCGTTGAAGTCGGCGCCGTCCGATGTGCCCACACGTGTGCAAAGCCTGTTGGATGAGCGCAAGAAGATGGAGCGTGAAATCGCCGACTTGCGCAAGAAACTTGCATCCGGTGGCGGCGGTGGTGGTGGAACCGAGACCAAGGACGTGAACGGCGTAACCTTCGCGCCGAAGCTTCTGGACGGCGTTCCCGGCAAAGAGCTGAAGGGGCTGGCCGACGACATCAAGGCGCAGGTCAAATCCGGCGTCGTGGCGTTGGTTTCCGTCGCGGACGGCAAAGTGTCCCTGGTGGTCGGCGTGACCGACGATCTCACGGACAAGATCGACGCGGTGGCGCTGGTGCGCGCGGGTTCGGCCGCCGTGGGCGGCAAGGGCGGCGGCGGACGTCCCGATATGGCGCAAGCCGGCGGCCCCGACGCGGATAAGGCCCAGGCCGGTTTGGACGCCATCGAGGCGGCGCTCGCTTCTTAAGACGAAGATGAAAAGTATTTCCCGGGTGTGGTGCCCAGCGCCTTTTTGAACATGGCGATGAAGGCGCTCTGGCTGGTGTAGCCCAGGTCCAGCGCGACGCGGACCACCGGCTCGCCTGCGGCCAAGCGTTCCAGCGCGGCCATAAGGCGCGCCTGTTGCCGCCAGCCGCTAAACGTCATGCCGGTTTGCTCCGGAAAAAGGCGCGCCAGCGTGCGCACGCTCGCGCCCGACACTTTGGCCCAGTCGGCTTGTGAGCGGTTGTCCGCCGGATCGCTGATGATGGTGTCGGCGATGCGGCGCAATCTGGCATCGGTGGGCATGGGCAGGTGCAGCGGCACCGTTTCCAGGGATTGCACCGCGTCGATAATCACCGCCATGATGCGGCCATCCGGTCCGTCTTCGTCGTATTCGTCTTCGAATGTGGAGGCATGGCGCAACAGCTCTTGCAACAAGGGCGGCACGGAAACCACGATGCAGGTCTTCGGCAGTTTGGCGACGCGCCCCGGCTCCAAAAACACATTGAGCATGTGGCAATCCGTGATCATGCGCACGCCGTGGTCCAGGTTGCTGGGCACCCACACGGCGCGGTTGGGCGGTACCACCCAGGTACCGTGCACCGTGGTGACCGACATCACCCCCTGATCGGCGTAGACCAACTGTTCGCGTTGGTGGCGGTGGATCGGGCGGTCTTCGCCGCCTGCGATCCACTGGGGGCGGATCACGATGGGCCGCGGGATGTGGCGTTCATCCAGGGCGACGCCGGGAATGACGTATGGTACGGGGGGGACAGGCGCGTTTGGCATATTCTCGATATAAGATGTCTAATTCTCGTGTATAAGCCTAGCGCGTTGCTAAGGTATTTTGCAAGTCAACGTCCTTCGTTTGTAAATGAGCGCCATATGAGTAACCGCACCTCCGCCTGGAAAAGTCCCGAAGTTCTGTTGATTCTGTTGTCCATCGCCATGCCGCTGAGCTTCAGCACGTGGCAGGCCTTGCTCAACAACTTCGCCATTGAGCGCGCGGCGTTTACGGGTGTGGAGATCGGGATTCTGCAGAGCTTGCGCGAAATCCCCGGCTTCCTCGCTTTCGGCGTGGTGTTTTTGCTGGTGTTCGTGCGCGAACAGCCGTTGGCGATGATCGCGCTGCTGCTTTTGGGCATCGGTACGGCGGTGACGGGGCTATTCCCCTCTGAAATTGGGCTTTACGTCACCACCGTGGTGATGTCCATCGGCTTTCATTATTTCGAGACCTTGCGCCAGTCCCTGGCCTTGCAGTGGCTGGACGTGGACCGTGCGCCCATCGCCATGGGCCGCATGGTCGCTGCCGGCTCGTTCGCCGGTTTGGTGGCGTTCGCGCTGATCTGGCTGACCTTGGATGTCCTTGCCGTGGACATGGTGTGGGTCTACATGGCGGGCGGCGGCCTGACCGTGGCGTTGACGCTTTACTGTTGGGCGGCGTTCCCGCGCATGCAGGGCAAGGCCGAGCAGCACAAGCACCTGGTTTTGCGAAAGCGCTACTGGTTGTATTACGCGCTGACGTTTCTGTGGGGCGCGCGGCGCCAGATTTTCGTGGTGTTCGCGGGCTTTTTGATGGTTGAAAAATTCGGCTTCGACGCGGCCGCCATGAGCCTGATGTTTCTCGCCACCAGCGCCATCACCATGTGGTTTTCGCCCAAGGTCGGGCGTATGATCGCGCGACTTGGCGAGCGGCGCGTGATGATCATCGAATATAGCGGACTGGTGGGTGTGTTCCTGGCCTATGCCTTTGTCGAAACGGCGTGGATCGCAGTGGGGCTGTATCTGCTGGACCATTTGTTTTTCGCCATGTCGTTTGCGTCGAAGACCTACTTTCAGAAAATTGCAGACCACCAAGACATCGCCTCCACGTCTGGGGTGAGTTTCACCATCAACCACATCGCCGCCGTGGCGATCCCGGTGACGTTCGGCCAGATTTGGGTGAGCGATCACTCATACGTGTTCATGGCCGGGGCAGCCATGGCGGCCGGATCGTTGCTGCTGGCGCTGTTGGTGCCCCGCGATCCGGGACACGGGCGTGAAACCGTGTTCAGCAAGCCTAAGCTGGAACCGTCTACAGCGGCTGCGGGCGAATAGGCCCCTGACCCCCAGAAGCGCTTAGCGGCTGCTGGGTCACGCAGAACCTAAGCCGCTGTCTGTGCCAAGTTCCACGCCGAGAATACGCTTTTGCGCGGGTGGCGTCACAAATCGAACCTTATGCCAATGCCATGAAAACCCTCAACGCGCCTCGGGGTGAAATCCAGGCCGGTTTGTCGCGCACTGAACGAAGCCGCGGCCATGTTCGGTGTCTATCCGCCAATTTGACGATGGGCAACTCGACGAAATCGACCTATGATTGAAGTGGGGAGTAGGGAGATGGTCATGGCAACCGTTTTGATCATCGACGACGACAAAGCCGTTCGGCTGGCTCTGCAGTCCGCACTGGAAGGCATGGGCCATGCCGTGGACGTGTCGGGCAACGGCATCGAAGGTATCGCCGTGTGCAACGTCAAGGACTTCGATCTGGTGATCACCGATTTGATCATGCCCGGGAAGGATGGCGTGGAAACCATCCTGGAACTGAAGATCGGCAATCCGGATCTGAGAATTATCGCCATTTCAGGGGCTGACAACAACTTGGACATTATGGATACCGCGTACCGTGTGGGCGCCGATTGCGCTCTGACCAAACCGTTCTCCATGTCCGATTTGGCCGATTGCGTGAATCGGGTCTTGGACGGTTCGTACGCGGTCTAGTTGTATCGGACAGCGGTGGAACTCAGCCTCAGTTTTGGCTGTCCGCTTGGATGTGCATGCGCAAGATGCGGTCGGGCTCGCCATCGATCTTGCCGTTTTCGTTGGCGCGGCCTTTCTTGATGGCGAAAACCGCATCCATGCCGTCGCTCACCTGGCCCCAGGCGGTGTATTGACCGTCCAGCCAACGGCCATTGCCCAACATGATGAAAAACTGGCTGTCGGCGCTGTTCACGCCGCGCGAACGGGCCATGCCGACGATGCCGCGTTCAAATTTGATATCTGAAAACTCACCCGGGATTTTTATACCCGACCCACCAGTGCCGTTGCCCGCCGGATCGCCACCCTGGGCCATGAAGCTGGGAATGACACGGTGAAACGCCAGCCCGTCGTAAAAGCCTTGGCGGACCAATTCCTTGATCCGTTGCACGTGTTTGGGCGCCAGATCCGGTCGCATTTGAATGGTGACGCGGCCGTGCCGGGTGTCAAGCAACAGGATGTTGTCCGGGTGGTTGAGGTCAAGGTTGGTTTCGCCGGCCCCTTGAAACACTTTGGTCTTGCCGTTGGATGCGCTCACGGGCGCCTGCCCGGTCACCACCCAAGCACCGGCTGCAACGGCGAGCACGATGGTCACCAAAACCAGGATACGCACGTTTCGACTCCGTCAGATCGTCCGGAAAAGGTCAGTCCTTGGCGTCAGCGGCGACTTGCATGCGCACGATTGCATCGGGCTCGCCCCCATAGCCGCCTTCGATGACCTTGATGTTGTCGACGAATTCCATGCCTTTGACCACTTGGCCCCACACGGTGTATTGCCCGTTCAGATGCGAGGCGGGCGCGAACATGATGAAGAACTGGCTGTCGGCGCTGTTGATGTCCCGGCTGCGCGCCATGCCGACGATGCCGCGTTCGAACGGTTGGTTGGAAAATTCAGCCGGCAGGCTCACACCCGAACCGCCAGTGCCATTACCGTCCGGGTCGCCGCCTTGGGCCATGAAGCCTGGGATCACGCGATGAAAAGTAAGGCCGTCGTAGAACCCTTCACGTGTCAACTGTTTGATGCGCATCACGTGTTTCGGCGCCAAGTCTTCGCGCAGTTCGATCACCACCCGGCCGTCCTTGAGATCCAGATACAGCGTGTTTTCAGGTTCAAGGGCCAAGGCCTGTTCGGTCATGATCAAAACTCCAACAATGAGGGCGGTAAAGGCGGAAACGAAGCGGGTCATGGTGTCCCCCTGGACTGATGCGTGGAATCTTTGGGGGAGCCTAGCACGATGATTTGGAAAGCAAAACCCCGCCTGTGTCCTACCCCAAAAATGCAAAATGACTGGGTTCAGCAGGCCACTATATATTGAGGCTTAAGGTGATTCAGTTTCTGAAATACGTTGTGACGCGTTCAACGTATTTCAGAACCGTCATACGAGGTGGCGGAGCGTGCAGCTGGTGGGAGATCGATGCATATCAATCGAACAAAGCGTCGATCTCGTCCTGGCTGATGGCGCGGTTGGGATCCAGGGCCGGGCCATGGAGCAGCTTTTCATCTTCCGTTTTTTCTTCGCCTTTGACGTCGACCTTGGCGATTTCGTCCTTGCCCCAAAGTTCGGTCAAGGCGGTGACCCGGTCTTCCACATACGTCAACGAGCGCGCCACCTTGGTTACGCGCTGCCCGGTGATGTCTTGGAAGCTGCAGGCCTGGATGGTGTTCATGTCGTTTTCGGAGATTTTATCCAACAGGGCGATTTGGGCCGGATCGCTCAGTGTGCCGCGCAGTTCCTGCACGATGTCTTCGTTGCCTTCGGCGCAAGCCATAATGGTGTTGGAGGCTTCGTCGGTGGCCTTGATCACCGCATCCAATTGGTCGGACATGGTGGAAAATTCGTGGTCGTCGTCTGCGGGGCGGGAAATGCTGGCGATTTCTTCTCGCACCCGGTTGATATAACGCAGTAAGCCTTGAAGCTCTTGGCGCAGAGCTTCAGAGTCCAATTCATCGAGCTGTGCCGTCATGTATGCCGCAGTCCTCTTACCCAAAATTCGCACTCATCACGCACGGCAGCGCAATCCCCAGTCTGAACCTACTGTAACAGCAAAAACGGTTAAATGTTGCTAAAAATTAAACATTTTCCGTTTTTGGCGCTATGGCCTCAATCTCTTTCACCGGGCTTGGGCGGCATCATCGCCTTCAAGGCCAAAACCTGTAACTTCAGACGCTGCTCGTCCGACAGGTCGGACAAAACGTCTTGCTTTTGCGCGCGCACCCGCATCGCGTTTTGGATCAGAGCCTGCCGGGATGGCGAGCCGGTGCGCTCCGCACGGTTCTGGACTTCGTCGAGCTTGGCATCGAGTTGTTCCTTGATGTCTTCCCGTGGCAGGTCTTCGGGGGCGGGCTGGGAAGTTGGCGGCGTTCCCGGCTGTGTTTTTGCACCTTCCTCCAAGACCGTCTTGCGATGGCGGGCGAGTTCCATTGCGTCACGGGCTTTTTGGTCCAAAAACAGGGACATGAAGGCTTTTGAGAATTTCGACATACGCGGATCCTCGCGGCGGAAGCGCAACAGCCTAACGCGATTCCGCCTGGCGGGGCAATCTGGCGGACCGTTGCATATTTGGACCCCATATTCAGCATTGCAAATACGTCTGTGCTGGCTAGGATAGGCCCAACCGGAATCCTTTCCTTCCGGGGCCAAATCGCGACCTCCCTGACCGAATACCCGTGCGCGCCACATGTGCGTGCGGAAGTGATCGTGGCATTCTCACGGGGCGGAAAAAAGTCTGCCTTCAAAAATGCTTAATACAAAATAGATAGCGCTTTCACAGATAGCGCAGTATGTTGCGGGCCATTATGAAAAGGACAAGAAACGCTAAAGTTATCGCCACGCTAGGGCCTGGCAGATCCTCTGAACAAGACATCGCTGAATTGATCGAAGCTGGCGCCGATGTCTTCCGCCTCAATTTTTCGCACGGCGTGCACGAAGACCACAAACGTCGTTACAACGTTATCCGCTCTCTGGAAGAAAAATACCAGCGACCCATCGGCATTCTCATGGACCTACAGGGTCCGAAGCTGCGTGTCGGCGAATTCGAAAATGGCCGCATTGAACTGACGCCGGGTCAACCCCTGCGTCTGGAACTGACCAACGCCAAGGGCAACGAAACGGTCGCGCCCTTGCCCCATCCAGAAATCTTTGCGGCGCTCCGCCCCGATATGGATCTGTTGTTGGATGATGGCAAGATCCGTTTGCGTGTGGTCAAGGCCGGCAAGGACTTCGCCGAAACCGAAGTGGTGTTCGGCGGCGAGCTTTCCGACCACAAGGGCGTCAATGTGCCGAGCGCCATCTTGGATTTGTCGCCGCTCACCGAAAAGGACCGCGCCGACCTGGCCTATGGTCTGGAACTGGGAGTGGATTGGGTGGCGCTGTCGTTCGTGCAGCGCCCCTCCGACGTCGAGGAGATTAAAAACATCGTCCAAGGTCGTGCTGGGGTCATGGCCAAACTGGAAAAGCCGTCGGCCATCGAACATCTGCACGGCATCGTGGAACTGGCCGACGCCATCATGGTCGCGCGCGGTGATTTGGGCGTAGAACTGCCGCCCGAAGACGTGCCGGTACAACAAAAGCGCATCATCAACGCGTGCCGCATTTCCGGTAAGCCGGTGGTGGTTGCCACGCAGATGTTGGACAGCATGGTGCACGCACCGACACCGACGCGCGCCGAAGCCTCCGACGTCGCCACGGCCATTTACGACGGCGCGGATGCGGTGATGCTGTCCGCCGAAACGGCGGTGGGTGAATATCCGATTGAATCGGTCGCCATCATGGACCGCATCATCAACCGTGTGGAACGCGACCGCCTGTATCGCAAGATTACCGAAGCGGCGCGCTCCGTACCCGAGGCGACGGCTGCCGATGCGATCTCCGCCGCTGCGCGTCAGACTGCGGAAACCATTTCCGCTCAGGCCATTGTGTCGTTCTCGTCCACCGGTTCGACGACGTTGCGTATCGCGCGCGAGCGGCCCAGTGTGCCGATCCTGGGTTTGACGCCGAACCTGGACATCGCCCGGCGATTGGTGCTGGCGTGGGGCGTGCACTCCGTGCGCACAAAGGACGTCAGCAGCTTCGGCGAAATGATGGGCAAGTCGGTGCGCATCTCCAAGCGTCAGGAATTCGCCCAGGATGGTGACACTATCGTCATCGTCGCGGGCATTCCGTTCGGCATTCCCGGCGGCACCAACATCTTGCACATCGCCAACGTCGAATAAGGCGCGAACGCGATACGATTGTATCCTGACAAAAAAGCGGCATCCGTTTAAGCGGACGCCGCTTTTCTTTTGTCTGCCGGGGAGCTAGCGTGGATGAAGTTCATGCTCCCCAGGATCGCGGTCCCATGTTCGAACAGCTGTTTTCCATCATCGCTCCCGTTTTGATCGCCGCCGCGGTCGGTTACGCGTGGGCGCGCTTCGACCGGCCGTTCGATGCGGAAATGGTGTCTCACCTGGTGACCACCGTGGGCGTGCCGTGTTTGGTGTTTTCGATCCTGGTCAAAGTGGAAGTGGATTTCGAGGCCTTAGGCCGTATGGCCGGGGCGGCCATGGCGGTGCTGGTCATCACCACCGTTTTAGGTCTCGTATTCCTGAAGGCTTGGGGACAGTCGATCCGCACGTTTCTGCCCTCGGTTGTGATGGCCAATACCGGCAACATGGGTTTGCCGTTGTCGTTCCTGGCGTTTGGTTCAGAGGGCATGGCGCTGTCGGTGGCGTATTTCACGGTGAGTGCGGTGATCGGCTTCTCGGCCGCGATGATGGTCGCCTCGGGCGGCACCAGCTTGTCGGCTTTTTTGCGCATACCGCCGCTCTACGCAACCTTGATCGCGCTGGTGTTCATGTACACCGGCTGGCAGGTGCCGGCCTGGGCCGGCAATACGGTCGATATGCTGGCGGACTTTGCCATTCCCCTGATGCTGATCACGTTGGGTGTCTCTCTCGCAAATTTAAAGGTTCAATCCTTGAAGCGCAGCACCGTCGTTGCCACCTTTCGCATGTTGGTCGGTTTCGCCATCGGTTGGGGGCTGGCGGAAGCTTTGGGTTTCGAAGGCGCCATGCGCGGCGTTTTGATCCTGCAGTCGGCCATGCCGGTCGCGGTGTTCAATTATCTTTTCGCCATGCGTTACGAGACCGAGCCCGAAGCCGTCGCGGGATCGGTCGTGATCTCGACCGTGGCGTCGTTCATCACGCTGCCCGCGTTGTTGTGGTTCATTCTTTAGGAGACGGTTTTGCCGACACTTGCCCGCGATCTGAGCTTGCTGGTGGTTCTCGCCGTGATGTGGAGCTCGTCGTTCACCGTTATCAAGGTGGGCGTCGAAACCATTCCACCGGTGACGCTGGCGCTGCTGCGCGTCGCCATTGGCGCGGTGCTCTTATATGCGTGGCTCAGACTCAAGGGGTTTCGCTTGCCGACCGAGCCGCGCTTGTGGTGGTCGTTCTTTCTGATCGGTACGATCGGCAACGCCTTTCCCTTCACCTTGATCAATTGGGGGGAACAAGCGATTCCATCGGGCCTTGCCGTGATCGTGATTGCGACTATGCCCCTGGCGGCGTTGGTACTGGGTCGAATCTTTTCCGATGAAATCTTGAATGCCCGCCGGCTCGTCGGCGTGCTGATCGGTTTCGCCGGCGTGGTGGTGTTGATCGGCCCGTTTGAACTGTTGGCTTTGGGGGATCAGGCGTTGCGCCAGTTGGCCGTCGCCACGGCGGGCGTGTGTTACGCCATCGCGGGCATATTGGTGCGCAAACTGCCCACCGCCAAACCTTTAGAGCACGGAACCGGGGTCTTGATCGCGTCCGTCGTCGTTTTGCTGCCTGCGGCGTTGACGGCGGAGCAGCCGTGGACCGTGGAGGTAAACGCCGAGACGGTTTTGGTGTCGCTTTACTTGGGCGTTTTCCCCACGGCCATCGCCACCATTTTGTTGATCATCGTGATCGCATCGCGCGGTGTGACGTTCCTGGCGCTCAACAACTACCTGATCCCGTTGATGGGGGTGTTGTGGGGCTATCTGTTCCTTGGCGAAACGGTGGGCAACGACCAATTGATCGCGCTGGCGCTGATTTTCGCCGGGATTGCGGTTGCGGGTATCGGTCCCGCAACCCGCAAAGACGTCGATAAGCGCGCTGGGGACAAACAGGCTGAGAAAACGGTCTGACAGCCTAAGCGTAAAGTTTCACCAAGTCATCGCCGTAGGCGGCTTTGAGCTTGTGACGCCGGACCTTTAGGGTCGGCGTCATCTGCCCATTGTCGATGGTGAAGGGTTCCTGGGCGACGATGAATTTGCGCACCTTTTCGATGTTCGACAGCTGCTTGTTGACCCGTGTGACCGCTGCGCCCAGCGCTTTATGCAGGTCGTCGTCGTTGGCGAGATCGGACAGGTCTTGGGACTTGCCGTTGTCCTTGGCCCAGCCTTTCAGCCAGTCCGTATCCGGCACCAACAGGCCAACCAAGTGCGGGCGCTTGTCGCCATAGACCATGGCTTGGGAGATTTCGGGTTCCAGCGTCAAAATCCCCTCGACCCGTTGCGGCGCGATGTTGTCGCCGCCGGAATTGACGATGATGTCTTTCTTGCGGTCCGTGATTTTCAAATGTCCGTCTTCGTCGATCATGCCGATGTCACCGGTGTGCAACCAGCCATCCATCACCGTGGCGCGGGTTGCCTCTTCGTCGCGCCAATAGCCGTTCATCACCAACTCGCCCTTGACCAGAATTTCGCCGTCGTCGGCGATGCGCACTTCGGTGTCGGGAAAGATCGGACCAACCGCGTCCATCTTGACCTTTTCGGGCACGTTGACGCACACCACCGGGCCGGACTCGGTTTGGCCGTAGCCTTGCAGGATGCGTAGGCCCAACGCGGTGAAAAACAAGCCGATGTCGGGGTTCAGGGGCGCGCCGCCGGAGACAAACGCCTTGAGGTGTCCGCCGAACTTCTGGCGCACCTTGGCGCGCACCAAGCGCTCCAATGCGAAGTTTTGCAGTTTTTCAAGCAGCGTCATGTCCTGGGGCGCCAGGTAGGCTTTCTTGCCCAACGCCACGGTTTTGTTGAACAGGCGTTCCTTCTTGCCGCCTTCTTTGGCGACGCCGCGGGTGATGCGTGTATGCATCATTTCGTACAGGCGCGGCACCGCCATCATGATGGTGGGCTTGGTCTCGGCCATGTTGGCCAGCAATTGATCCGCGCCTTCCGCGTAATAGATCTGCGCGCCCAGCGACATGGGCCAGAATTGGCCGGCGGTGTGCTCATAGCTGTGCGACAGCGGCAGGAACGACAGGAACGTTTCAGAGTTGAGGCCCAGCTTTTCCAGAACGCTGGTCGCGCCCGCCAGATTATGCAGGATTGCCCCGTGGGGATGCATCACGCCCTTGGGTACGCCGCCGGTGCCGGACGTGTAGATGATGCAGGCGGTGTCCGTACGTTTGAGGCGGGCTGCATCTTCGATGATGTTGGTGGTCGCGTTCATGCCGCGGTTGATGGCCGCCTGCCAGCCCAGCACTTCGACATTGAGGCTTTGCTGGATTTCGTAGTCTTCGATCATCACCGCGAAGGTGGCGAGGTCTGAGAGGTGTGCCGCCTGCAAAGCCTTGTCGGCGAGCTTGGGCGTCGAAATGATCATGCCGACGGCTTTTGAGTGATCGACGATGTGGCGATGATCGTCGATGGTGTTGGTGGTGTAAGCGGGCACCGTGATGCCGCCCGCGGCCATGATCGCCATGTCCGCGATGAGCCATTCGGGACGGTTCTCGGACACCAACACCACGCGTTCGCCGTCTTTGACGCCGAGCGCTTGCAGACCGCGCGCCAGCTCGGTCACCTGGGCTGCGATTTCACGCCACGTCAGCGGCTGATATTGACCGTCGCGTTTGGCCCACAGGAACGGGTGCTCGCCGTACTTTTCCACCTGGTCGTAGAACATGGTGACCAAGTTAGGCCAAGTTTGTACAGACATCGTCGAAAATCCCCGAAATCCCCAGATTGCGTATTGTGTTGAGCCACATTCCAACCCTATATCTGATGCCCGTCAAGGCGTCGAGACGCAAAGGAGTAAATCATGGCCCAAACTGCAGAGCTTCCTATCTGGGATTTGTCACATTTGTATGACAACCCCGACGATGCGCGCCTGGAAACGGACCTGAACGCGGCGGAAACCCGCGCCAAGGCCTTCGCCGAAGCCTATGCGGGCCAGCTGGGCGGCTTGGAAAGCGGGGCTTTTGCCGCCGCCATCAGCGAATACGAAGGCATTTTGGAAATTCTCCACAAGGCCATGAGCTATGGCCAGTTGTTGTTTTCGGTGAGCACCGGCGATCCGGAAGTGGGCCGATTCTACCAAACGCTGCAGGAGCGTGTGACGGCGATATCGTCCGAAACTTTGTTCTTTACGCTTGAGATCAACCGCCTCGACGATGGCGTCCTGGACACACTGCTGACCGACCCGGGTGCGGCGCGCTACCGGCCATGGCTGCGCGAGGTGCGCCAATTCCGCGATCACCAGCTGTCTGATGACATGGAAAAGCTGTTGTTGGAAAAATCCGTTACCGGGCGTTCCGCCTGGGTGCGTTTGTTTGAGGAAACCTTCGCCGACATGCGTTTCGACGTGAACGGCGTGGGCGATGGTTTGACCCAGTCCCAAGTGATGAATTTGTTGTCCGATAAGGACGGGGCCAAGCGTAAGGCCGCGTCCGAAGCTTTTGGCAAGGTGTTGGGCGAAAACGTGCGGCTGCTGGCGTTGATCACCAACACCTTGGCCAAGGACAAGGAGATTGAGGACCGCTGGCGCAGATATGAACGCCCGGTGTCGGAACGCAATCTCTCCAACCAGGTCGAGGACGACGTGGTGGACGCCCTGGTCACGTCGGTGCAGGGCCAGTTCGAAAACCTCTCGCATCGCTACTATAAACTGAAGGCCAAGTGGTTCGGTCAGGAGCATTTGGATTACTGGGACCGCAATGCACCGCTGCCCGACGATGACGCCGCCAAGTTCGAATGGCGGGAAGCCAAGGATTTGGTGCTGAACGCTTATGGCGCGTTCGCGCCAAACATGGCGGACACGGCCCAGCGCTTCTTCGATGAAAGCTGGATCGACGCCCGGCCGCGAGAAGGCAAGGACTCCGGCGCTTTTTCCCATCCCGTGGTGCCCAGCGCGCACCCTTACATCCTGTTGAACTTCCATGGCAAGGCGCGCGACGTGATGACCTTGGCCCACGAATTGGGCCACGGCGTGCATCAGGTCCTGGCGGCGGACCAAGGTGGGTTGATGGCGGACACGCCCTTGACCACGGCGGAAACTGCGTCGGTGTTCGGCGAAATGCTGACGTTCCGCAAAATGGTCGACACCGAATCCGATCCGGCGCGCAGACGCATTCTGTTGGCGGGCAAGGTCGAAGACATGCTCAACACCGTGGTGCGCCAAGTGTCTTTTCATGAGTTCGAACGCCGTGTTCATGACGAACGCAAGGCGGGCGAGCTGTCGGTGGACCGGTTGGGTGAAATTTGGCTCGACGTCCAAGGCGAAAGCTTAGGCCCGGCGATCCGCTTCGATGATGCTTACAAGAATTATTGGGCCTATATCCCGCACTTCGTGCACACGCCGTTTTACGTTTACGCCTATGCGTTCGGCGATTGCCTGGTGAATTCGCTCTATGACGTGTTTGCCCAAGGACACGAGGGTTTTCAGCAGAAGTATCTGGACATGCTGGCGGCAGGCGGCACCAAGCGCCACAAGGAATTGTTGGCGCCCTTTGGCCTCGACGCCAGCGATCCGGATTTCTGGAAGCGGGGTTTGAGCGTCATCTCCGGCTTCATCGATGAGTTGGAAGCGGTGAGCTAGGGCCAGCGCCCCATTATTCTGTTGTGTTTGATTTGCAAAAAGCGGTTCCTGGCAAGGTAAAAGGTGCGCCACCGCCAAACGCATCACAATAATGGGATGTTGGTCCTAAACCTTTGCCCCGCAAAATAAAATAAGTGGCGTTACAGCCGCTTAGTGAACTGTTAGGGTGTAATGTGCTAAGAGAAAATAGCGAAGTTCGCCGAATCGAGGGCGGCCCGGCCTATTGGCGTTGAGACAGCGGAATTCATGAATGTTCGAAGAGGACAACAAACCGAACGAAACCGGCGGCAGCCTGCAGGTGGCCCAGCGCTCGACCGCCGCGACCAAGACAATCATCCGCTCGGTTCTTGATCTGATGATGTCCAACAGTCTCCTGACCAAGGAGAAGAAGACGCCCAAGCTGGACGAAGATATCAAAGAATTGGTGCGCGAAATCGAAGTGGTGATCCGCACCAATCTTTTGAATCACGGCAACGAGGTCACGGAAAAGGTTCGCAAAGAGGCGTTGCTCGCCGAAACCCAGGTTGGTGGCGATGCGGCGGGTGTGCCGCCGCCCCAAAAAGAATCCGGCAACCGCTCCAAATTCCTGCTGCGTCTGATCGCCGGGCGCTTTTCCCACCTGTTCGCCGATCCGGAAAACCCGGTGTTCCCGCGCGAAGTGGTGATGGGCTTCGACAATTACCTGGAAAAACTGTTGGGTGACGTGCTCTACAGCGAATTGAACGTGGAGGCGCAGGAACTGCTCAGTCAGTTCGCCACCGACGATGACGGCGAAATCTGGAAAATGATCGGCAAAAACGACCGCAACAAGCGGTTCGCCTACAATATTCTGATCCGTATCCTACTCAAATTCGAGGACTTCGACTGGGCCAAGCGCAACTTCATCTCCATCCTCAACAACGTGACGGAGCGCAAGTCCGGTTTCTTGTTCGAAGACACCCACTTCCAACTGTTGTTCACAGCGCTGTTTTCAGACCTGTTCCGCGCCCTGTGGGATGATGAGGAAAGTGTCAAGCTGGACTTTATGTTCGGCGAAGGCACCGCCAGCCGCCTGGACACGATCCGCGACCACTTCAAGGCTTACAAGGCTCAGGTGGCAGCGCAGCAGGACGCTCAAGCCGCGGTCGGTTGACGTGTGATCGGTTGACGGCGCTCAGTTCTCTTCCACGGCTTTGATCTCACAATCGCTGGGACATTCCCTAACCAAAGTCAGCACCGGGCCGCGTTTGACCGGCACGATCTGCAAGGGTACGAACTTGCCGTCGCGGGACAGATAAAAGTCATACGCCGCTTCGTTCCATATCTTCTTGTGGCGTTCCTTGAAGCCGGCCACGGGTTTGGGATCGATGCGCACGCGATAGGTCATATGCCGGGTGTCGCCCACGGTGCGTTCCATCGGTCCCAGATACGTGATGTGCATGTCGAAGCGTCTGCGTCCGTCGAAGCCTTTGACCACGCCGTGTTTCGGCCCGCCCTCCAAGTGCGTGCGCACCACCGAGATCATTTGCGCAATCAGCGTAATGGGGTCGTTGACACCAATGCGCTGTGCCGCTTCGACGCGGTCGATTTCCTCCGGCCCTTTGTCGTCGGGGTTCCACTTGTCTTCCATGCCGGGGACGGGCTCGGTTCCGGTCATCGCCTGCGCCGGCTCGGGCGGGGCGGGGAAGGCGATATCGACCCAACGGAAGTGTTTGTGGTTGGTGTATTCGGTGCGGTAGTGATCACTCAGATAGGTCAACCCCTGGACTTCATCGTTGTTTAAAGGCGGCGGGGCGACGATCCGCCCCTGGGACTTGGCTTTGACGCCGACGTTGGAGAAGTAACGCGCCAAGCCCCGCGTTTCCAAATGAAAGCGGTTCTCATAGGTGCCGCCGGTGTGAACCAGGGACAAGGTGAAGTCGGCCACGTGCAAACCGCCCCATTTGGCGGCGTAGCGCAAATGCAAGTCCGCGGACGCGGCAGCGGGCGAGTGGAAGAGCGCCC
Source organism: Magnetovibrio sp. (assembly GCA_028281525.1). GTDB lineage: Bacteria > Pseudomonadota > Alphaproteobacteria > Rhodospirillales > Magnetovibrionaceae > Magnetovibrio. The sequence goes on along the minus strand of JANQJR010000071.1, from coordinate 49,252 downwards.
CCAGCGCCATTATCAACACGCCGAACCCGAAAATTTTGTAACGAAACCACATGAGCGGAAATATAATCCGGTGGGCGGGGATCGCCAAGTCACCCGTCGGTTTAAGTGTCTGAAAACACGAATACGGCCTTGAAACCAAGGCTTAATCCCCCCACTTGGAACCTAAGCCCGAGAACCGGCGCGATGTGGAAAATCGGACATTTTTCGATTTTTGTGCAACGCAACACTTGTGTAACCGGACATAAGCGGGCATAAATTTTGGCTCAGTTCATACAGGGATCTCCCAGGTTTAAGACGGTTCATCATGAAAATCGCAATTCCCAAGGAGCTCCACCCCGGTGAGACCCGCGTCGCGGCGTCTGTTGAGGTGGTGAAGAAGCTTGTCGGCTTCGGCTTCGATCTAGCGGTGGAAAAAGGCGCAGGTGCGGCGGCTTCCATCACCGACAACGATTTCAAGGGCGCTGGCGCGTCCATAGCGGCGAGCGCGCAAGCGGCGCTCAAGGACGCGGATGTGGTGCTGAAAATTCAGCGCCCCACTGCGGACGAGGTCAAGTTGATGAAAAAAGGCGCGGTGGTCTGCGCCCATATGTCGGCCTTGACCGAGAAGGCGGATATGCAGGCCATGGCCAAAGCCGGGCTGACCGTGTTCGCCATGGAATTGATGCCGCGCATTTCGCGTGCGCAAAGCATGGACATCCTCTCCAGCCAATCCAACTTGGCGGGTTACAAGGCCGTGCTGGATGCGTGCAATGAATATGGCAGTGCGCTGCCGATGATGATGACCGCCGCCGGCACCATTGCGCCGGCCAAGGTTTTCATCATGGGCGTCGGCGTCGCGGGGCTGCAAGCCATCGCCACGGCTAAGCGCTTGGGCGCGGTGGTCACCGCCACGGACGTGCGTCCCGCCACCCGCGAACAGGTGGAAAGCCTGGGCGGCAAATTCCTCACCGTCGATGCAGAGATGGAAAAGGACGCCGAAACCGAAGGCGGGTACGCCAAGCAGATGCCGCCGGAATACTTCGAAAAACAAAAGGTTGTGGTGTCCGAGCACATCAAGAAGCAGGACATCGTCATCACCACGGCGTTGATTCCGGGCAAAAAGGCTCCGGTGCTGGTGACCAAGGACATGGTGGCGAGCATGTCCACCGGTTCCGTGATCGTCGATCTGGCGGTGGAAGCGGGCGGCAACGTCGAAGGCTCCAAGCCCGGCAAAGTGGCCAAGGCCAAGAACGGCGTGCACATCGTTGGCCACAACAACGTGCCGGGCCGTTTGCCGAAGGACGCGAGCAACCTGTTCGCCAAGAACCTTTTGAACTTCCTGAGCCCGCATGTGAACAAGGAAGCCAAAACCATCACCTTTGACTTCGAGGACGAGACCGTGTCCGGCACATGCGTGTGCAAGGACGGCAAGCTCATACACCCGATGTTGACGGGCCAAGATGCCAAGAAAGGGGAGGCTTAAGTCATGGACGCAGCTTCCATTGCAGAACAATCCAGCAAGCTGGCCGAAGGCGCGGCCGATCTGGCGCAGCAGGCCGCCGATCTGGCGGGCAGCGCGGCGCAGATGGTGGTGCAAACCGGCGCGCCTGCGGAAGGCTTTTCCTTCGTCGCGCTCTTTACCGTGTTCGTGCTGGCGTGTTTCGTCGGCTACTTCGTGGTGTGGAGCGTGACGCCCGCGTTGCACTCGCCGCTGATGGGCGTGACCAACGCCATTTCGTCGGTGATCATCGTCGGTGCGTTGATCGCCGCCGGTCCGGCGGACATGAACTTCTCCAAGATCATGGGCTTCATCGCCGTGACCTTGGCTTCTGTGAACATCTTCGGTGGCTTTATCGTCACTCAGCGCATGCTGCAGATGTTCAAGAAGAAAGCTAAGAAATAAGGGAGCGCTGACATGACTGAAAACATGAGCGCTTTTGCGTACCTGATCGCGTCCGTCTGCTTCATTCTGGCGTTGCGCGGTCTGTCTCACCCGGAAAGCTCACGCCGCGGCAACTTGCTGGGTATGATCGGCATGGTCATCGCCGTCGCCACGACTTTGATCGACCCGAACGTGGTCAGCTATCCGATGATCATCGCCGGTATTCTGATCGGCGGCGCCATCGGCACCGTGGTGGCGTTGCGCATCGAAATGACCGCGTTGCCGCAGCTTGTGGCCGCGTTCCACTCTTTGGTCGGTTTGGCGGCCGTGTTCGTCGCCACTGCGGCGCTGTACAACCCGGCGGCCTACGGTCTCGGTACGCCGGGCGCCATCCCGGTGGTGAGCCTGGTGGAAATGGGCTTGGGCACCGCGATCGGTGCGATCACGTTCTCCGGCTCCGTTATCGCGTTTGCCAAGCTGCAAGGCGTGATGAGCGGTTCGCCCATCACCTTCCCCATGCAGCACCCGCTGAATGCGCTTTTGGGCGTGGTCATGGTGTTCCTGTTCTTCTGGTTCGCTTCAACCGAACAGTACACCGCGTTCTGGATGTTGGCCGCGCTGGCGTTCCTGATCGGGTTCTTGATCATCATCCCCATCGGCGGCGCGGACATGCCCGTCGTGGTGTCGATGTTGAACTCGTACTCGGGCTGGGCGGCGGCCGGCATCGGCTTTACGCTGGGCAATCCGCTGTTGATCATCACCGGTGCGCTGGTCGGTGCATCGGGTGCGATCCTGTCCTACATCATGTGTAAGGGCATGAACCGCTCCATCTGGAACGTGTTGCTGGGCGGCTTTGGCTCCGACACCGGTGGGGCTGCGGCCGCGTCTTCCGGCGGCGGCTCGGTCAAATCCGGCTCGGCCGACGATGCCGCGTTCATCATGGGCAACGCGTCCAAGGTCATCATCGTGCCGGGGTACGGCATGGCGGTGGCGCAAGCGCAGCACGCGCTGCGTGAAATGGGCGACTTGCTCAAGGCCGAAGGCGTCGATGTCGCCTACGCCATCCACCCGGTGGCGGGCCGTATGCCTGGACACATGAACGTGCTGTTGGCCGAAGCCAACGTGCCGTACGACGAAGTGTTCGAGCTTGAAGAAATCAACAACGAGTTCGCCACCGCCGACGTGGCCTTCGTCATTGGCGCCAACGACGTCACCAACCCCGCCGCCAAGACCGATCCGCAAAGCCCCATCTACGGCATGCCGATCTTGGACGTGGAAAAGGCGGGCACGGTGTTGTTCTTGAAACGCTCCATGTCTTCGGGTTATGCGGGCGTGGACAACTCCTTGTTCTTTGCCGACAACACCATGATGCTGTTCGGCGACGCCAAGAAGATGACCGAGGAAATCGTTCAGGCTCTTGGGCACTAAGGCTCGACGGTTTAAACTAACGTAAAACGGCGGCCTTTCGGGGCCGCCGTTTTGTTTAAATTACGGTTTAACCATGGCCAGCTCTACGTATCGCTGGTGGCTCTTCGAATCCTCTGAAAAGATCGGCTGTGTTTGTCCAACGTTCTGAAAGCATATTAAGCGTATTGGAGAGTTCTTGAAGCCTCTGGCGGAGTACCAGGATGACATATCTTGGGGAAACACTCTCGAGTGGGGCAGATCGCCACTTTTCAAGTGTTTCGACATTTATATTAAATATCTGAGCAGCTTCGTTAATGATCATATCTCTTTCTTGGAGCCCAGCAGAAGTATCGATAGAGACTTCATGTAATTTATCATCATATTTTTCAAGCATGTCACATAGGTCCGTGGCTTCAGTTGCGGCGATGCGGGCATAAGCCTTGAAGGTATCTGCTTGCATCTGCCGGTCTACTGTTTCGCCTTTTTCACGTGCGCCCTGTTGGCGTTCTAAGGTATCGAGAAGGCGTTGCATGTGATCACTTAAAGAAAACAGCCCGACGACCAAAGGATGCTCAAACGCCTCTACGCCAAAGCGTTCAGATAAAGTTGAGCTATATGTTTCTAGGGTGTTTTTGAGCGTGGCCCGTTCGGAACAATTTTCCTGATCTGGGGGATCATTGACAAAGTGATCGAAAACCGTGGTAATCCGCGTTAGACCATATCCGATCCCCTTTCGGAGAGTGAGGGTTACTCCTGGTACGTAGTTTAGAGCGGTAAAGGACAGTTCGCATAGCCAGCCTGCTGTTTTCTTGACAAAAACCAAGTTTGGGTCGGCCACAAAAAATGGCTCTTTGATTTCGAGCGTACCGTTTTTCAATTCCACGCTTGATTCCCAGCGGTATTCCCCGCAAACGGCAATGAACATGCCGTCTTGCAGCTGTGAATAATCCCCCAGTTTTTTCCAACGGAAATAATAGCGGTCGTAGAGCGCTTCTTGTTTTTGTTCTGAAGGACCAGTGCCTTTTGAAAATACATTTTCGGGATAGTGATTCCAGAAAACGTCGAATTGGGTTCCGTGAAGTTCGTCAACAAGAGTTTCACCAGGCATGAGGTCCACGTAACACGTGACATCTTCACCATGCAGGAACGCTCCTTTTGTAAATGCAAAAACCGCCATCTTGATTCCCCCATTAATATCCACCTTTAATCGATACTCATCTTAAAAGTGCTTTCAAGGCAAGCGATAAGCAATATGCTTCAGTATGCACCCATAGGCTTCAACCTTCGCACTTCCCTTTCGCGGGTTTTATATTAGACTTTGCTCACGTAATGGTTTGCCGTTACGGGTTCGCCGGGGGGAGGGCCATCATCGTTTCTTTTGCCGCGCCCCCTTGCGACTGCAGTCTTGAGAGCGAAGGAACGATCCCATGAACACCGGCTTTCCCAGGCAAGTCGTCACCCCCCACCGTCAGATTCCGCTGGATGTGCCGGATGGTATGACGGCCGTGGAGTTTTTCAACTCCGCCGCCAACCTGCGCAATCTGTCGGACGACAATGGCCTGTTGCGCACCCCGGAAGACCTGTTGCTGTACCGCAAGGCTATCGGCCACAGCGTGGAATTCGACACCTCGGTGATCCTCGACACCTCCCAGCGCATCCTGGATCCCTTAGGCCGTCCGGTGCGCCGCGATCAGTTATCGGAACGCGAAGGCCACGTCTTCAGCCGCATGAGCCACACCATCATCGACTATATGGCGGAGCAATACCCGGACCCCGGCGAAGCGTTGATCATGTGCGGCGAAGCCAGCTTGGACGCCACCTGGCCGCTTAGCAAACCCGGCGTGCCGACCATTCGCATGATCCATAACCACTTCATCGTGTTTCCAATGGAGACGTTGAACACCGCCCCCGCCGCCGATCCGGACAATCCGAACCTGACGGACGGCGGGCACAACAGCCTGTTTTCTTCGCGCTTGAGCGCCGTCTATCACGAGTTCCTGGACGTCCTGAAGTTGGAGGTCTTAAGCCCCATGGAAACCGGCGTCGGCGCGCTGGCGGCGACCGGCTATCCCCAGGGCTTGCCCAGTTGGGTGGTCAAGGGGGGGCTGGACGGCCTCGCCAAGGCCAAGTTCTGGAAGGAATACGACGACGTGCTCAAAGGCTTCCTGGATTTCTACCGCACCTTTTTCACCCTGGTGGCTCAGCCCGAAGGCTCCATGCCGGAAGGCCTCTATTTCCCCGATCAGGTGGAAAACGTGTTGCTGTTCAACAACCACTTCCACGCCGTGGCCAAGGACATCCGCGACCGCATCAAGGCCGACCCGCAGTGGGCCAACGAAATCCGCTGGCGTCCGGCCTACAAGCAGGTCATCTATCGCGACGACGAGGGGCGCTACATCGTCACCATCAGTCAAAACTCCATCGGTAATGCCATTACGGAGCTGTTGGGCATCGTCGTGCAACGCACCACGGACGAAGACGCCTACGCTCAGGCCGAACCGGCCCTGATGGCGAAATTGCACGCCGTGCGCGACCGGTTGGTGAAAGCGGGGTTGGGCGAGGCGTTGTAAGGCGCGGGCGACAAGCGCCGGCTTTACATCAATTGCTGCGCCAGGAGACTGACGGGATGCAAGACCTCGACCTTGCGGCCGGCCTCACGAACGCCCTGCGCCAGATGCAGTGCGCAGGTGAGATTTGTGCTGAGCAGGATTTCGGCTTCGCTGTCGATGAGCGCTTGCACCTTTTCGTCTCTCGGCGGTGCAGCCAGTTCGGGCTGGGTCACCATCTTGGTTCCGCCGGCGCCACAGCACATAGAGTTGTCGGGCAGCGGGACGACCTCCAGGTCCGGAATCCGTGACAAAGCCTCATAAATCACATCCTGCGTCTTCAAAACGTTGCGCTGAGAGCAGGGTTCATGCACGGCCACGCGTTTCTTGAGCGCCCGAAACGACAGTTCACCGATCCGCCCGTCATCGACAAGGAAACTCAAGACGTCGACAATCAGTGGCTGGCGTTCGAGGGAGCCGTCATGCGCATCATCTTTGAGCACCATTTCATATTCGCTCAAAAACGCGCCGCAGCCGCTTGCGTTGTAGAGGATTGCGTCCGTCCCACTTTCACAAAAGGCGGTGATGTTCGTTTGGGCCAGGGCTTTGGCGCGCTCCATTTCCCCGTTATGGGCATGCATGGCGCCGCAACAGGTTTGGGTCTTGAGTATGCGCACGTCATAACCGAGGTGTGTCAGCAACGTGGTTGTGGCGGTGTGCGTTTCAGTGTCCAAAGTGTTTGCGACGCAGCCGGTGAACAGCGTTACTTCTCCTTGCCGCACATCCCCTTGCCGCACAGCAGTGTCCGCCGCTTGACTGTGGTGGGGAACTTTGCCCGTCGCATGGGGGACGGGCAGAAGCGCGTCCAGTTGCTTAAAATCGCCTTTGAGCGGTGTGCGCGGCAACCTTCTCAGCAGCCACTGAAGTCCACTGCGCCGGTACGTGTGGATCAAGGCGCGCAGTGCGCGTTGCGTCGAACGCCCCGTGGCGGAGAGATGCAGAAGCAGCTTGATCGCCAAGCTCTTTTGAGGCTTGGGTTCAATGGCTTCCATAACTTGGCGGTACAGTCCGGCATAATCCATCTTCGAGGGGCAGGCCGGTTCGCAGGTCCGGCACAGCGTACATGCGTTCAATGCCGCCAGTTCGCCGTCATTGAGCACATCCTTCTGTTTGAGCACACGCTCGATCATCCGCACCCGGCCGCGCGGGCTGTAGGCTTCCTCGGCTTTGACCTTGTAGGTCGGGCAAGTGCGCAGGCAGTATCCACACCTTTGGCAGTCAATGGCCTCGGGGATGTACGGCCCGGAATAATCGCCGCTTCCCCTAGAAAAAGTGTCGAAACCAAAGCTTTGCGTATAATGGTCTGTGTCGAAGTTCATTCGTTGTCCGCACCTTGAAGATTATTGGTGAGGACCCTCATGCAAGATGCGCACCTGCATCATAAAACATTGTTTTTGTTTGTAATTTAGAATAAAAAGCTGCGCTTGTGGCCTGTTGTGCGCCATGGGGGCGAGGGGCTTGTCACAAAGCCGACAGAACGGCGCGGCGCGGTTTGCCCAACAAAAAACCCGCCAGACGGCGGGCCTTTCGTTTGAAACGCGGTGGTTTCGGTTAGAAACCTTCGCGTTCCAGGCGTTTGCGCTCCATTTTACGGGCGCGGGAGACCGCTTCGGCCTTTTCGCGCGCACGCTTTTCGGAGGGCTTTTCGAAGTGCTTGCGAAGCTTCAGCTCGCGGAAAATACCTTCCCGCTGCATTTTCTTCTTCAGCACTTTCAGCGCCTGATCAACGTTGTTATCACGAACGACAACTTGCACGTTAATCACTTCCTTTCAAGTTTGGGTTTTTCGTCGAGAAGCCTTGCTTCTCAACGGTTTCCCAGCCACAGTGGCGGGAAACGGGGCGTGTTTTAGCACACGCATCCCCATATGTGAAGCGTTGGCTGGCTTTGCCAGCTATTTGTTAAAAGCCCTCAAACGCCGGGCGCGCCTTTCGGTCGCTTGGCTTACGCGCATTCGCGCGGTGTGGGGTGCCCCCACATTGGGGCGCTTGCCTTGCCCGCGAAGCGGGCTGTGGATTGGAATAATACGGTAGAATCAAATGGCTATACTTAAGATTGCCCGCATGGGTCACCCCATTTTGAAGGCCAAGGCCGTGCCGGTGGACGACCCGACCCGTCCGGACATCGCGGAACTGGTTGAAAACATGATTGAAACCATGCACGACGCCAACGGGACCGGTTTGGCCGCACCACAAGTCCATGTGCCTTTGCGCGTCGTTGTCTATACCGTTTACCCCGAACGTGATAAGGCCGAAGGCGGCGAAGGGCAGGGTGTCCCCTTGACGGTGTTGATCAATCCGGAGATCGAGCCCTTGAGCCCTGAAAAAAAAATCGGCCCGGAAGGATGCTTGTCGATTCCCGGCATGATGGGTGAAGTGCCGCGCTTTACCCATATCCGCTATTCAGCGTATGATTTGGACGGCGAGCGCCATGTGCGCGAAGCAAATGGGTTTCACGCCCGGGTGATCCAGCACGAATGTGACCACCTGGACGGGATCCTGTATCCTTACCGGATCGAGGACATGAGCCGTTTCGGCTTTACCGAGGAAATGACCCGCCAGGCCCATCTGCGTGAAGAGCCCTCAGAGGAATAGGCGGAAGAACAACAAGGATCCAACCGTATGAGCGCCGAGACAAAAGCGAAAACCATGGCTGAGCGGATGGCCAAACGCGAAGCGAAAAAGGATCAAATCGTGCTCGCCGCCGCACCGCACGTGGCGTTCGACGGCTGGGGCGATGTCGCGCTTGCGGCGGGGGCTCAGGATTTGGGGTTTGACGCCGATACCGCCAAGCGGTTGTTTCCGGGCGGGGCGGAGGACGCCATCGCCCAATTCGCCGCCATTGCGGACCGGGAAATGATCCAGGCCATGGAACGCGCGGACATGCCCAACATGCGGGTGCGCGACCGGGTGATTTTCGGCGTGCGCGCGCGGCTCGAATTTCTCACGCCACACCGCGAAGCGGTACGCGGCGGCCTGCACGTGCTGGCCAACCCGCTGCACGCGGGGCTGATGGCGCAACTGACGCACACCACCGTGGATCACATGTGGTACATGGCGGGCGATCGCTCGGCGGACTTCAACTGGTACACCAAGCGCGGCCTGCTTGCGCCGGTCTACGCCGCGACGGTGCTCTATTGGTTGAACGACAATTCCGAAGGCTGTGAAGACACCTGGGGCTTCTTGGAGCGGCGCATCGACGACGTTTTGAAAATCCCGCCGATGAAGGCCAAGGTGATGAAGGCCGTGGAGGACATCGTGAAGGGCGGACCGTTTGCGCGCTTCACAGGCAAAGCCAAAACGGATTTGGAAATGCGCCCCTAGTTACAACCCGTAAACAAAATATCTGAAAATCGGAAGGCTTGAGGAGAGACAGAAGGGAAACCATTCATGACCACGCAGATGAACGCGTCTCAAGCCACGACCGCCAAACCGGTGCAGGGCATTGGCCTCGCCGATCACTTCCTCATGTGCAACAAGCTGGGGCGTTACTTGACGTTCCAAGGCAACGGCCGGTTCTTGATCACCGACGACTTCCAATCCGCCAAGCTGCACATTCCCCGTGACGCCCAGGCCATGGCGTCGATTTGTTCCAAAGACGAACTGGTCGCGCGTGCGGCTTTGATGCCATTGGCGCACCGCGCCGCCAACTTGGACGATGCCCGGCGCGAAGCGTTCGAAGAATTGTTCGAACTGATCGAAAAGCAAACCCTTTCGCCTCAGGTGCGCACCGGCGCGCAAGCGGTCTTGCAATCGGGCTTTCGTGAAGTGCGCATCCGTGAGCTGGAAGCGGTGCTCAGCGACGACCTCAACCCCGCAAGAACGCGCTACCGCAAATTCCTGGAAACCGTGCGCTTCCTGATCGAAGGCAAGATCGCGTCCGGGACGTTCATCGACGACTTCGTGGACTTCACCAAGTCCGTTGCGGGGCGGCTCGACTTCGGCATCTACAGCTATTGCCTGGACCGCATCTTCGCCACACCGATGATCCCGCTGCAGGTGAAAAAGATGGTGACGATCGAAGTGCTGCGGTTCCCGCCGCTGGTGCGCCGCGAGTTGTTGTCCAATGCGCTTGCCAACCGGGGCGTGGACCGTTCGACCAAGGACTTCATCCGCCACGCCATCGCGTTGCACCTGGACAAAAGCCTGGCGGTGGAAATCGAACTTCTCGAAGCGGTGAAGGAACAGCGCATCTCCGCCCAGGACATCCAGAAGTCGCTCACCCGCGCCAACACGGCCGCCGCCTACAGCGGTGTGAGCGGGCGGGCGTAAATTTCCCAGAATTTAAGCCAAAAGATCGATGAGCGAGCCGCGCGGTTGGGGTTCGTTGGATTGTGCGTTGGCCTCAATATCGCGCTGCGCGTCTAGTGCGGCTTGCAGTTGTTGGTCGCGCGCACGCTGCTCATCGTCGAGACGCTGCTGATATGCATCCGCGTCTTCCGCGCGGCGCACGCTGTCCTGTGTCTCCTGCGTGCGCTCAGTGCGATTGGTCCGATTGGCATCGATGGCGAGCTGATTGTCACGGGCGCGCAGCTCCCGGCTGCGTGCGTACGTCAGGGCGTTTAAATCAGATCCGATGGCGGTATCGGCCATGAAAGGCTCCGTCGCGGTGATGCCTCGAACGGGCAGTATATGTCAGAACAGGATTCCATTCAATTTTTGTTGTGATTGAGACTAAATCGCATTAGGGTCGGAACCCATTACTCTGGTGTGTCTGGTTTGCGAAAACCGGTTTCTGACAAGGATAAAGACACGCCGGAAGCGCGCCACCACTTTCAGGCGGCTCTGACGCTGCCAAACGCATCACAATAATGGGCCCTGACCCTAACAAAGCTGGTTTGAAAAAAGCCCGACCTCTTGTTAGGTTTTTGCAAAAGAAACGCTTTCTGGCAAAGGAACGACCATGGTGAATTATGCCGTTATCGGCGCCGGGTTCGGCGGGCTCACCGCCGCGCAGTTGTTGCGCAAAAGCGACCCGGATGCGTCCATCACGCTGATCGCGCCGAAACCGGAGTTCGTGTATTACCCGAGCTTGATTTGGGTGCCGACGAAACTGCGCAAGGCGGAAGATTTGGTCATCCCGTTGGATCATTTTTTGGTCGCCAATCGCATCGATTTTCATCCGGGCGCTGTCTCGGGACTGGACCAAGGTGGCCGCTCCGTCGTGACCGACCAGGGAGAAGTCACCAACGACGGCTTGATCATCGCGTCCGGCGGGCGCTTCATCCGCAAGCTTCCCGGTATCGAAAACGCCATCGTGCCGTGCTCCGGCACCGCCGAGGCCCAGCAAATCCACGACCGCCTGCATGCCATGATGGAAAGCGGCGGCGGCACCATCGCCATGGGCTTTGGTGGCAATCCCAAGGAGCCCAGCGGCGTGCGTGGCGGCCCCATATTCGAATTCTTGTTCGGCATCGACACTTACTTGCGTCAACAAAACAAGCGCGATCAATTCAAGCTGGTGTTTTTCTCGCCGGCGCCGAAGCCCGGCATCCGCATGGGGGAAAAAGCCGTTGCACGGTTGCTCGGCGAAATGTCCAAGCGCGGCATCGAAACGCACTTGGGCCATAAAATGAAAGCGTTCGAAGACGGCCAGGTGGTGACCGAGGGCGGTGCGTTCTCCGCCGATCTGATCTTGTTCATGCCCGGCTTGACCGGTCCTGCCTGGGTACAGGACAGCGGTTTGCCCCTCTCGCCCGGCGGCATGGTGCAGGCGGATATGCGTTGCAAGATCGAAGGCTGGGAAAAAACCTATGTCGTCGGCGATACGGGATCTTACGCGGGCGGTCCCGACTGGATGCCGAAGCAGGCGCACATGGCGGATTTGCAAGCGAAGGCCGCCGTTCAAAACCTGACCGCGGAACTGGCGGGCCAGTCTGCGGACAACACCTTCCGGGTGGAGTTGATTTGCATCGTCGACACCTTGTCGTCGGGCACCATGGTCTATCGCGACACCAAACGGAATCTGCAGTTCCCCATGTCCGTTTTCGGCCATTGGTCGAAGCGGTGGTTTGAGCACCACTATTTGAAGGCGTTTCGCTGATCCCAGCGTAACTGTGCATCAGCCTTTCGGCTGGGAGCCTTTTGCATAGATGCGGTTGATGTGGCCCATTTTGCGGCCAGGCTTGGCGTCGTCCTTGCCATACAAATGCAGCTTGTTGCCGGGATCGGACAGGTGCTGTTCCCACAAGTTTGCGTCTTCGCCCAACAGGTTTTTCATCACCGTATCGGAATGGCGCACCGTGGCGCCGAGCGGCAGGCCGCACACCGCGCGCACGAATTGTTCGAACTGGCTGGTGGCGCAGCCGTCCTGGGTCCAGTGGCCGGAATTGTGGGGGCGGGGCGCCATTTCGTTGACCAGCAACCGGCCCCCTTTGGTGACGAACATTTCAACCGCCAAAAGACCGACCAAGTCCATGGCTTCGGTCAGCTTTTGGCCGATGTCCCGCGCCGCTTCGGCCACCTCGGGCGGAATGTCGGCGGGCGCGATGGTGACGTCCAGGATGCCGTCACGGTGGCGGTTTTCCACCACGTCGAACGACGCCATTTCGCCGCCCGGACGGCGTGCGGTGATGACGGAGACTTCCTGCTCGAATTCCACGAAGCCTTCCAAAACCGCGGGGCCGCCGCCGATCTCATCCCACGCTCGGGCCGGATCGGTGTCGTCGTGGATGCGCACTTGGCCTTTGCCGTCATAACCCAGCCGCGCGGTCTTCAAAACCGCGGGTGCACCGATTTCCGCAATCGCGGTGTGCAGTTCTTCGACGCTGCCTACCGCTTTCCACGGCGCGGTCTCGATGCCGAGTTCAGCGCAGAAGCTCTTTTCTTCGATGCGGTCCTGACACACCGCCAGACATTCCCAACTCGGGCGCACGGGGGCGAGCGCAGTTAAGTGCCTGACCGTTTCGGCGGGCACGTTCTCAAACTCGAACGTGATCACATCGACCATGCGGCCGAAGGCTTCGATGGCGTCTTGATTATCGTAGGGCGCGACGGTGGCGTGTTTGGCGACTTGGACGGCGGGCGCGTTCGGTTCCGGCGTGAAGATGTGCACCTTGTAGCCGAGCTCTGCCGCCGCCACGGCGGTCATGCGTCCCAACTGTCCGCCGCCGACGATGCCGATGGTGGAACCGGGTGCGATGGGGGCGTTGGCATTGCGCACGAAAATACCTACAGCGTCAGTCGATGGGCTCGTCCGCCACGGCGGAGGTCTGGTTTTCGCGCCACGCGTCCAGCTTGGCGGCCACGGCTTCATCATTGAGTGCAACGATGGAGGCGGCGAACAGGCCTGCGTTGATCGCACCCGGCTTGCCGATGGCCAGTGTACCGACGGGCACGCCGCCCGGCATCTGCACGATGGAGAGCAGGGAGTCCATGCCCTTGAGAGACTTGCTTTCCACGGGCACGCCCAGCACCGGTACGGTGGTCATGGCGGCGGCCATGCCCGGCAGGTGCGCGGCCCCCCCGGCGCCGGCGATGATCGTCTGCAGACCCCGATCCCTGGCGGACTTGGCGTAGTCGTAAAGCCGATCCGGCGTGCGGTGCGCGGAGACGATCTTGGTTTCGAACGGGACACCCAATTTTTCCAGCGTATCGGCGGCGTTTTTCATGGTTTCCCAGTCGGACTGGCTGCCCATGATGATGCCCACGGCGGGGTCCTTGACGCTCATTTTGTCTTGCTCCTCCAAGGGGGCCGTTCTTGGCGCATTCAGGCCCCGGGAAAGCGGGCAATTATAGGCATCGCGCCCTATCAGGCAAGCCCCTAGGCGCGATGCGGCGAAAACGCCGGTTGCCCTCCACCGAGGGCGGGATTCGTGCTACATTCAAAATGCAGAATCTCGACCGTCCGTTTAAGGATGGTGCACGCACATATGATGGAAGGCCAAAGCTCAAGACCATGTCACAAGACAATGTCGGTCCGTCCGCGCCCATCGTTTCGGTCCGCCCTGGACGCAACCGTCTGGCGGAAGAGGATCGGGCGTTGCAGGCCGCCAAACGCGAACGTAAGCAAAAACATGGCCATCATAGCGAGGACGACGATGGAGACGGCGCGGACTTTCATCATGGCGGCTACAGCCAGACCTCCATCGACGACGACGTAACCGTGCTGGGCATTCCCAAAGAGGAAATGACCCAAAACGTGCGCGGCGCGATTCAAACCTTGCTGGATGAGATCAACCACCTGCGTGGCGAGTTGGCGCGCACCAAGGGGCACGAGGCCTATCTGGAAGAGCAGGCGGAAAAGGACCGGATGCTGCACGTCATGCGCCGGCGTGCCTTTATGGCGCGCCTGGGTCTGGCGGTGCGCCGTACCGAAGAAGAAGAGGTCTCCTTCACGTTGATCTACATTCAAATCGCCAACGCCGCCCAAGTGCGCGCCGACTTTGGCCACGGCGCGCTGGAAAGCCTGATGGTGCAAGCAGCGCAGGCGCTGCGCGAAGGGGCCGAGGCGGGCGACGTTCTGGGCAGCTTGGAGAACTTCGACTTTGGCTTGCTTTTGCCCGGCACCACTCTGGAGTCTGGCCAGACCAAGGCCGCGCAATTGATCGCAATGTTGGGCGGCCGGTCTTTTTCGTGGCAGGGGCAGACGTTGGGCATCGAAGCCCGTTATGGCGGTGCGATCATCTTGCCGGGGGAATCGGGCGACGAAGTGATCCGGCGCGCCAGAGACAACATGGAGGCGCGCCCGCTGCCGATGCCGTAAAATTGGGCTTTTGGCTTGCTCTTTGGCGTCTTGTCCACGGGTGTCAAAGGCCTTTCATATTTTTCTGGTATGGCGGGTTCTCCATACCCCTGAGTGGGAGACGCCAGATGCCGATGTATTCGCACCTGCAAAATGCCGCACGCATTCCGGTTCGCACGAACATGGTGTTGGCCGCGCTGTTCAGCGTCATCAATGTGGGCATCGTTTTGGCCTTGCCGCTGTGGCTGCTGCCCTTGGATGATGCGTGGGCTTGGTTGGTATTGCCCGCCGTGTTGGTGACGCCGGCCTTTTGGGCTTTGATGCACGAAGCTGTGCACGGCGTGTTTCATCCCGCCCAGAACACCAACAACGCCATGGGTCGGTTTTTGGCGGTGCAGTTCGGCGCGCCGTTTCGCGCCTTGCGGCTGGGTCACTTGGTGCATCACAAGGTCAGCCGCACCGCCATGGACCGCTCGGAAGCCTACGCGCCGAAGCAAGAAAGCTGGTTCTCGCGGGCGGCGCATTATTATTTCATCCTGATTATCGGTCTCTATTTGATTGAATTGTCCGCGCTGGTGCTGTGCTGGGCGCCCAAACGCCGTTTGGAATCTTTGGTGCGTCATCTGTTTCGGCCGCGCGGGGAGGGCTCTCCGGACGTGCGGGATTGGGCGGTCAAGCAACTGGTGGCGGAAGGACGCTATTGGGAGCTGCGGACCGATTCCGTTTTGATTGCGGGGTTTTACGGCGTGGGCTTTTGGCTCTATGGCGCGGATTGGCCGCTGTTGCTGGCGTTGATCGCAGGGCGCGGATTTCTGGTGTCGTTCCTCGACAACGTTTACCACTACGCCACGCCGCTGGATCAAGTGCGCTACAGCTACAACTTGGCCCTACCCGGTTGGGCGTCTCAGTTGATCCTGCATTTTAATTACCACCGGGTGCACCATCGCTTTCCAAACGTGCCTTGGAGCGGTTTGCCGGCGGTTCACGCCGCCAAAGACGGGGCGTTCGAACTGGGTTTTGCACGTGCGGCCCTACGTCAGTTGAAGGGCCCCATCCGCATCGAGCGCCTGTCCCAAGCGGCAACGTGATCAGGCGTTCATCCCTTTAAGTGCTCAGGGCGCGCTCTAGGAAGTCCAGGCGGTCCTGGCCCCAGAACAGTTCGTCCTTGTAAATGTAGCTTGGATAGCCGAACACGCCGCGCGTGATGGCCGTTTGCGTGGTGTCCGCGAAGGCCTGATCGAAACTTGCATCCTGGCTGGCATTCAGCATCGCTGCGCCGTCCAACCCTGCGGCATTGGCCAACGTCACCAGGGTATCCGCGTCGCTGACGTCCAGTTCGTCCACCCACACGGCTTTCAGCAGCCACGACACCAACGCGCCTGCGTCATGCCCGGCTTCTTGAACGGCGAGGATGAGTTTTGATGCGGGCGCTTCGGGGACGGGGAAGAATTGCGGCTGGATGTTGATCGCAAGACCGAGGTGATCGCGCCAGCGCTTCAATTCGACGATGCGGTAGTCTTTGCGGTGCTGGGCGCGGTCTTTGAGCAGTTGCCCGCCGGTGGCGGGGAACAGGTCGGGAGAGCTGAGCGGGTGGTAGATGACCCGCGTGCCGTGCGCTTTGGCCAGCTCCTGGAAGCGTGCATCGCCCAGATAGGTGAAAGGCGAAACCACGGAAAAATAATAATCGATGATGGCATCGTTGCTCATATGCCCCTCCAAAAACCATATTCTGATTTTGGTTATTTAGGCAATGATGTCGGGAATGGAACCACTTTCCAGTTTTGCGATTTGATCTTTCAGCAGCAGTTTGCGCTTTTTGAGCCGTTGCAATTGCAACAAATCGGGTGCCGCGTCCTCGGAAAGGCGGGCGATGACGTCGTCCAAATCGCGGTGTTCCGATTTCAGCTCTTCAAGCCGGGCGCGGGGGTCGTCGAAAGTGTCTTCGTGCATGGAAAGTCCGTTCAAATTCGCCTCACCATATCACACATCCCAGCCGTTTTTACAGGTCCGGAAATGCGATTCCTTAAAGGACACGGTTCAACGCTTTGAAAACTCGGAGCGATCAGGTGGGACTTTATTTTTGGCATCCTGAGGCGTAAGATTCTTGCCAGTATGGATCAAAAATGCTGGGAGAAATTACAATGGCATTGGATAGCAGGATCGATTCGCTCAAAACACGCCACAGCGAGTTGGAAACGGCCATCGAAATGGAAAATTCAAAACCCTATCCTGACGACACTGAAATCCACACCCTAAAGAAAGAAAAGTTGCGAATTAAAGACGAATTGGAAGTCCTCACCCGCCATTGACCGGTTCCGGTCGACAGAGCCAGTGAGGGCCACACGATCAAACCGGCTCTTCCTCAAGGAAGGGCCGGTTTTTATTGGTTTTTTTCAATTTGATGGCGTGATTTCCGGCTTTTCGCTATGATTGAGAACGATTCCAGGGGACTTGTACAACAAGGGGTGAGGTGAATTTCGTGAGACGATTGTGGTTGTTACCCGTTTTGATGCTGGTTTGGGCGCTGTCCGCACCGCCAGCCAGTGCGGAGTTCCGCACGGAAAGCATCGACAACGATTTCCAAGGTGAAATCGAGGCGGCGGCCGACGAAGACAAGTTCCTGGTGCTGTTCTTTCACCAAGCGGGCTGTCCTTATTGCGATAAGATGCGCGCGCGCGTTCATCCCGCGCCATCCGTCATGGACTATTACAGCCAGAACTTCGTGATGATCGAAAGCAACATCAAAGGCAATCTGGATGTGGTCATGCCCGATGGGACCGAAACCAACGAAGTCGGTTTCGCGCGCAAGCTGCGAGTCCGGGCCACGCCGGTGTTCGTGTTCTACGACAAGGACGGCGCCCAGGCGTTGCGCACCACCGGCTATTTGGATGAAAAACAATTTCTGTTGGCCGGAAAATACGTCGTCGACGGTGTACACAAGAGCGGCAAGTCGTTTTTCCGCTACATCCAGGAACAGCACTAGAACATGCAGTGGGGGGAAATGAAGCGGGTCAGGAGATACCTGACGGTTCTGCTTGGCGTGGTGCTGGGTGTGTCCACGGCATTTGCGCAGGAAGATGCGGGCGTGCTCACGGCAGAGCAAGTTTTGCAAAGCATCGAAAACAACGGCGATTACGCCATCACCGCCGCCCAGGCGGATATGGATATCGCACGCGCCAAGCTCAAGGAAGCGGGGGCGGGGTTGATGCCATCGCTGACCTTGTCCACCACCGCTCAGGTCTACCGACCGCGCGCGCACAAAAAATATCCCGACGACAACCGCGAAGTTTACGGCAAGCTGGAGGTCGTGCAGCCGGTCTACGATTTCGGGCAGGCCGGAAGCGTCCAAGATGCGGCGGGCCGCGACGCCGAGGCCGCGGAACTTGCCTTTACGGCCGCGCGTAACACGGTGCTGATGGAGGGGCTTGCGCTTTATTACGATCTGCATGCTTCGGAGTTGGAGATGCGCGCGCTTTACGAAGGGCATACGTCGGCGTATCTGAAGTGGGATCGGGCCAAGGAAAATCAGGCGTTGGGCCGCGACAGTCCCATCGGGGTGGCAGAGACCCTGGCCTTGGCGGAAAAAACGCGCCTGGTCTATTTTCGTGAACGCACGCGCAACGCGGGGTACCGTTTGCGCCTGGAAGAGTTGATGGGCGTGAGCCTGCCCGAAGAGCTGATCTCGCCGCCGGAGCCGCCCAAGGCCAAACACGGCGAAGTGGACCGCGACGCGTTCGTGGAGGTGGTGTGGGCGCGCAATCCGGATCTTCTGATTCTCGCCAAGCAGGCGGAAGCCGCGGGCTTGCGCCGCGACGGTGTGGCAGCTTTGCCGAGCTTGGACGCTTTCGCCAGCACCGGTTATTCGACCCGCGATTTGCGCGGGCGTAACGATTACGCCGTGGGTGCGCGGTTCAATTGGCCGATCTTCGATGGCGGCTTGACCCAGGCCAAGAAGACCCGCATGGCCGCAGAACTGAGCCGCACGATGGCCCGGTACGAGGCCCGAAAAAGCGATCTGCGCCGCCAGGCCTATACGGTGCTGATGGAACGCGACGACGCCTTCCAGCGTGTCCTGTCCGCGTTGGCGCAGCACGGTTTCACGTCGAAGAACCTGCTGCGCCGCCAACAGCTCTATGCCCAGGAACGTGTTTCGGAACTGGGCCGCGCCATGATCGATCACACCGCCGCCGAAGCGGAATTGGTGCGCGCCACCGGCGCGTACGCCATGATCCAGGCGAAGATCGCGGTGATGCTGGGCGAACATCCGGGACGCGGGCTGGACCCGGACTTCCTGGCCGAAACCGTGGGCGTGATGGACGATACCGGCACTTTCGTGCCGAAGTCCGGCACCGGCTTCGGTCAGGACGACGCCGATGAATTCAAACGCCAAGACATCGTGCCGGTTCAGCCGGACGTTCAACCTGGGGGCCAGCCGCCCGCACCGAAACCGGCGCCGGTGGAAGGTGTCGCGCCCGTGCCTGTCAATTGAAGCGGGTGCATTGAGAAAGGGAAGACTGCCGTGAGAGCGATCATACTTGCCGCCTTGATGATGGTATTGTCCGCCACCGGTTGGGCGGCGGACCGCAGCCTTGCGTTTGCGGTTTCCGGCGTGGTGGCGGACATCAAGGTCAAGGCGGGCCAAAGCGTCAAGGTCGGCGACGTGCTGGCGGTTTTGGACTTGAAACCGTTTCAGGCGAAAAAGCGTGCGGCGGATGCGGCCCTGAAGGCCACCAAGACGATCTTCGAGTTGTCTGATCTGCGCTACAACCAAACCCGCGAACTGTTCGACGCGCTCTCGACCTCGGCGGAAAATGTGGAGATTGCCGAAACCGCGCGGGCGGAGGCTTTGATCGCTTATGAAAACGCCCGGCGCGACGCGGCGCTTGCGGTGTGGACGCTGGACCGCGCCAGTCTCAAAGCGCCCTTTGCCGGCACCGTTTCCGCCACGCCCGGCTATGCGGGCATGGTGGTGAGCGTGGAGGCCGGCCCGGCAGGTGTGGTGGTGATCAGCGCCCCGTAAGATCAACGCACTTGATCGACGTACGCTCCGTAACCTTCCGCTTCCATGTCGTTCACATGCACGAAGCGCAGCGACGCCGAATTGATGCAATAGCGCAGCCCGCCCCGATCCACCGGGCCGTCCGGGAAGACGTGGCCCAGATGGCTGTCGCCATGGGTGGAGCGCACTTCGGTACGCACCATACCGTGGGACAGATCGCCCAATTCCTGGACGTTTGCCGGTTCGATGGGTTTGGTGAAGCTTGGCCATCCGCAGCCGGATTCGAATTTGTCCGATGATGCGAACAACGGTTCGCCGGAGACCACATCGACGTAAATGCCCGGCTCATGATTGTGGAGGTATTCCCCCGTGCCCGGACGTTCGGTGCCGTTTTGCTGGGTGATGCGATATTGCTCCGGCGACAAGGCGGCGACGGCTTGTTCGGATTTTCGGTATTCGGACATGGGATTGCTCCACAACACATAGGGGTTCACACCACATATGGGGACGGGACGGGGAGCTGTCATGGTTTTGGACGAAAGGTGGGTTGCAATTAACCCGCAAAAGTGCAACATGTTCGTCATACAGCACATAAGCACACTAAAAAGATGTTTTAACCGGATCTGAGAGAGTGAACTCAGATGGTTTTGCGTATTGTGAGCGCAGATCAATTGCGCCGCTACACCCGCATCAAGCAGATGGAATCCGACAAACGGCGTCACAACAGCCTGGACGCGGATGCGAGCCTTCTTGAAGAACAGCGCCGCGTCTTCATGGACGGCGCATTCGACGAATCCGAACTGCTGATCTTGTTGGACCACATCGCCATCGCGGCGCGGAGCGGTGTGTTCGAATACGAGGTCATGGACTTTCCATCGGCCTTTTGCTCGGACGGCGGGCGCGCCATCAACAATTCCGAGCCGACGTGGCCCAACACCTTGCAAGGCAAGGCCAAAAACTTCCACGACCTCTGGCAGGAACACGGCAAGCCCCAAGGCTACCGGCTCAAGGCGCGCGTGATCAGCTATCCGCGCGGCTTCATCGGCGACATCAGCTTGCTGGTGGATTGGTCGTAATCAAGCGGCCCACCCTTTCTCTGACTGGCGCAACTTAAGGGGGCTTTAAGGTGCAAGACGTATAAATGGCGGGCCTATACTGGTGAGGGGGGCAGCATGCTGATCATTTTTGCAATCGTTCTGTTATTGGTTTTTGGATACATCGCAGTTGTTTTGTTCGTGCAAAACGATGGCTTGTCGTTCGGCTCTCTGATTTCAGGATTGATAGGATTGGGGGCGATGGGAGCGGCCATCGTGATCAATCCGCATTATAACGTTTGGGTGCAGGGATTGACCGGCGCAGCTGAACTTGCGCGTGCGGAGCAAAACCGTCAAATCCGAATCAACGAAGCCAAAGCGAAAAAGGAAGCTGCCGTCTATGAGGCGGAAGCGGAAATCGCGCGAGCGCACGGCGTGGCCGAAGCCAATAAAATCATTGCTGAAAGTCTTGGCGGTGCCGAGGGCTATCTGCGATGGCGCTACATAGAAATGCTGCAGGAAACAGGTGGCCAGGGCCGTGAAACGATCTACATCCCAACCGAAGCCGGGATGCCGATCTTAGAAGCGCAACGGTTGCAGCCGAAATAGCGGGCGGCGCGAAGGATTACAAATCCTCCGCCACCTCGCGCAGTTTGAACTTCTGGATTTTTCCGGTGGACGTTTTCGGCAGTTCCGCGAACACCACATTCTTGGGGCATTTGTAGTGCGCCAAGTTGTCGCGGCAGAACTGGATCATCTCCTCTTCCGTCACCGTGCCTTCGGTGCCGGGTTTAAGCTCGATGAATGCGCACGGCGTTTCACCCCACTTGTCGTCCGACTTGGCGACCACGGCGGCGGCGAACACGGCGTCGTGCTTGTTCAAGGTGTCTTCCACTTCGATGGATGAAATGTTTTCCCCGCCGGAAATGATGATGTCCTTGGAGCGGTCTTTGAGCTTGATGTAATCGTCCGGCTGCATCACGCCCAGATCGCCCGAGTGGAACCAGCCGCCGCGAAACGCGTCCGCCGTGGCGTCCGGATTTTTCAGATATCCCTTCATCACGATGTTGCCCTGGAACATGGTCTCGCCCATGGTTTCGCCGTCGTTGGGCACGGCTTCCATAGTTTCGGGATCGATGATCTGGAGGTCTTGCAGCACGTGATAGGGCACGCCCTGGCGGCCTTTCTTCAAGGTCTGTTGTTCGATGCTGAGCTCATCCCATTCCGGTTTCCATGCGCACATCACGGCGGGGCCGTAGGTTTCCGTCAGGCCATAAACGTGGGTCACGTTGAAGCCGGCCTTTTGCATGTTTTCCAGCGTCGAGGCCGGCGGCGGCGCGGCGGCGACCATGACTTCGACGGTGTGGTCGAAGGCTTTTTTCTCGGCTTCGGTCGCGTTGATGACGAAGTTCAGCACGATCGGCGCGCCGCAAAAATGCGTGGCCTTTTCGTCCGCAATGGCGGCGTAGATGTTGGCGGCGTTGACGCGGCGCAGGCACAGGCTGGTGCCCGCGTTGGCGGCCAAGGTCCAGGGGAAGCACCAGCCGTTGCAGTGAAACATCGGCAGCGTCCAGAGGTACCGGGGATGGTGGCCCATGTTCCAACCGACCACATTGGAAATCGCGTTCAGGTATGCGCCGCGGTGGTGATAGACCACACCCTTGGGGTTGCCGGTGGTGCCCGATGTGTAGTTGAGGCTGATCGCGTCCCACTCGTCGCCCGGCAGGGTCCAGGGGAAGTCCGCGTCGCCTTCTTCCAAAAACGCTTCGTAATCCTTCTCGCCCAGCTTCGGGCCGCGCACCTCGGCCAGTTCGTCGTCCACGTCGATGATGGTGACGTCGTCGCGCCCGATCTTGCCTAAGGCTTCTTTCACGGTGTCGGAAAATTCCGTATCGGTGATCAGGAATTTGGCTTCGCCGTGGTTCAAGATGAAGGCGATGTTGTCCGCATCCAGGCGGTAGTTGAGCGCGTTTAAAACCGCGCCGCAGGCGGGCACGCCGAAGTGCGCTTCATACATTTCAGGCGTGTTGGAGAGCATCACCGCGACGGTGTCGTTCTTTTGGATGCCGCGTTTGGTGAGTGCGGAGGCCAGTTTGCGCGCGCGGGTAAACGTCTCCGACCAGGTATAACGGCGGTTGCCATGCACCACGCTTTCCGCGTCCGGATAGACGCGTGCGGCGCGCTCTAAAAAGCTCAGCGGGCTGAGAGCCTGGTAATTCGCGGCGTTCTTGCCCAGGTCCTGGTCGTAAATGCTGTTGCCCGTGCTCATGGGGAGGCCTCCTCAGACTTAAAATATTCGTCAATTTTCGCCAGTTTGCCACAGTGCTGCATTGCAAAAAACCGTCTTTTGCCGCAAAATTCAGACCAGGAGTTAGCTGCGCGTGCGCGGGGGTGTGCGCACAGTAGATTGATGAACTCCGGCAGGTCGCACGTTCGCAAAACGAGGCCGAGAGACCGGAGGGTGAGAGGGAGGATGAATGTCCAATCCTTATGAAGTCGCGCATGCGCAATCCCTGAGCGATCCCGAAGCGTTTTGGGGAGACAAAGCCAGGAATATCGATTGGGTGAAGCCTTGGGATAAAGTCCTGGATAGCTCCAACCCGCCGTTTTACCGTTGGTTCTCGGGTGCGGAATGCAACACCTGCTACAACGCTGTGGATCGTCATGTGGAAAACGGCCGTGGCGACCAGGCCGCGATCATCTACGACAGTCCCATGACCGGCGGGACCAAGCGCACCATCACATACAAAGAGTTGCAAGATCAGGTTTCCCGCTTCGCCGGTGTGCTGCGCGCGAACGGTGTCGGTAAGGGCGACCGGGTCATCGTTTACATGCCGATGATCGCCGAAGCGCCCATCGCCATGCTGGCGATCGCGCGTTTGGGCGCGATCCACTCCGTGGTGTTCGGCGGGTTCGCGGCGGCGGAATTGGCGACGCGCATCGACGACGCCAAGCCCAAGGCCATCGTCGCCGCATCCTGCGGGCTGGAGCCGGGGCGCACCATTGAATACAAGCCGATGCTGGATAAGGCCGTTGAACTGTCGAGCCACAAGCCGGACAAAATCATCGTCCTGCAACGTCCCGAGGCCGAAGCCGACTTATCGGGTGCGCGCGATGTCGACTGGGCCCAAGCCATGGAAACGGCGGAGCCCACGGAATGCGTCACCGTGGCGGCGACCGATCCGCTTTACATCCTCTATACGTCCGGCACCACCGGCGTGCCAAAGGGCATCCTGCGCGACAACGGCGGGCACATGGTGGCGCTCAACTACACCATGAAGGCCGTCTACGACATGGAGCCCGGCGACGTGTTCTGGGCCGCATCCGACGTGGGCTGGGTCGTGGGTCATAGCTATATCGTTTATGGTCCGTTGTTGTACGGCTGCACGACGTTGATTTATGAAGGCAAGCCGGTGGGCACGCCCGATGCGGGTGCGTTCTGGCGCGTGGTCGACGAACACAAGGTCAAGGTGCTGTTCACCGCGCCGACGGCTTTGCGCGCCATCAAGCGCGACGATCCCAATGCCGAGCTGATGAAGCGCTACGACATGAGCCATTTCAAGGCGCTCTATCTGGCGGGCGAACGCACCGACCCGGATACCCTGGAATGGTCGCAAAAAATTCTCGGCACGCCGGTGGTGGACCACTGGTGGCAGACCGAAACCGGCTGGTCCATCGCGGCTAACTGTCTGGGGCTTCATGAATTCCCGACCAAACCCGGTTCGCCCACCAAGGCCGCGCCTGGCTGGGACGTGCAGGTCCTGGCCGACGACGGCCACCCGGTCGCTGCGGGCGACATCGGTTCCATTTGCTGCAAGCTGCCGCTGCCGCCGGGCACGCTGCCGAGCTTGTGGCAGGCCGACGCGCGTTACCAGGAGGCCTACCTGGATGAGTTCCCCGGCTACTACAAAACCGGGGACGCGGGCTACTTGGACGAAGACGGTTACGTCTATGTCATGGCGCGCACGGACGACATCATCAACGTCGCGGGCCACCGCCTGTCCACCGGCGCGATGGAAGAGGTTCTGGCTTCCCACCCGGACGTCGCCGAATGCGCGGTGATGGGGGTGGCCGATCAGCTCAAGGGGCAGATGCCGCTGGGCTTGTTGGTGCTCAAGGCCGGTGTGGACCGCGATCACGGCGATATCGTCAAGGAAGTGGTCAAGATGGTGCGCGAACAGATCGGTCCCGTGGCGGCGTTCAAGACCGCGACCGTGGTGGATCGTTTGCCCAAGACCCGTTCGGGCAAGATCCTGCGCGGCACCATGCAAAAGATCGCCGACAACGAAGCGTACAAGATGCCCGCGACCATCGACGACCCGGCCATCTTGGATGAAATCGAAGCGGCCTTGGAAACGGTCGGTTACGCGAAAGCACGCGGCTGATAGCTTCGGCGTTTGCAAAAAAGAACAGGGCCGGGGGCTAAGCCTCCGGCCCTTGTGTATGGGGCGGCTTTGCGAGAGGCCGTCGGTGTCATCACCGTTCTTCGCCGCGCCTATCTTTGGCACGCTCGTCTTCGGCACGCTCGTCGTCGGGACGAGGGTCGTCGGGGCGGGGATCGTCCGGGCGGGGATCGCTGGGACGAGGTTCCTTGGGGCGCCCATCTTCTCGCGGTTGTCTTGCTTCATTCATGATCGCTCACCTTGTTCACATTGGCGCTCGCTTTAGGCAGGGCCGAGCGCCTACCTATCATTCGGTTTTAATGGCCTTGATGGATTTGATCAGAGATTGGGCGCTTTCCGTGGCGCTTCTAACTTTCCGCGCAAGCTTGCTGAGCTCGACATGCTTCTGTTCCGCTTCGGCTTGCTGTTTGTCGAAATCGGCTTGCCACGCTTTGCGCTCAAGGGCCGCGCCGCCTTTGTCGATGTGGGCCACCAGAGCCAAATAGCGGGCCTCAAGATCATTCACGTCGTTGGCACTATCTTTTGCCACGCGTTCAGCTTCAGCCTTCACCTCCACCAGTTCCGCTAGTTTCTTATTCTTGGCGTCGGTGTACCTCTTACGGGCGTCCGCAGGGAACAGCGGGGCCTTGGCGGCCGGGATGGCCTGTCCCTTTAACTGGTCTTGTGTTTTGACGAGAACTTCCAGGTCTTTTTTCAGGGTGTTTAAGGTGGCACTGGGATGGATGGCCTTGAGGGTCGCGGTGGCCGTTTCGGCCTGCTTGGTCAGCAACGCGACCTTTGCCCGCTCAAGTTCGAGTTTGACCAGTTTCAACTCGTGGCGGTTTTCGATGGACGTTGCGACGAAGGTGGGCAGATTATCCCGGCAATACTCCGTCAGCAAATTCATTTCGAGCAACTGGCTGCCCAGGTAATAGTCCTCGAGCGTTACCTCGCTAAACGCAGTGTTCTTTTGGGTTGCTTTTTCCATGCGCTGAATCACCATGGCGAGGAAGTCTTTGTATTCTTGGGTTTCCACTTTTCTATGGCCAAGTTCCGTCAGGCACGCCGAAATCACGGATTGGTCGATGTCTTTTTCCAGGAACCGGGCCTGCATATCCCCGATCACCGCCGCGACTTCCGCGCTGGGCGATGCCGCGATGCCGCCGATGCCCGTTGCGTTGGAAACTTTGTTGGATACCTTGCTCAACGTGTCGGTGCTGGCCTTGAGTCGCAGGAGGATAGAGTTGCGCGTGGCTTTATCGGCGTTGAGCTTGGTCTGTTCCGTCTCCAAAGTTTGTTGTTCCGTCTGGTTGTTGTCGGCGGGGGCGTTGTCGAACGCGGCCTGCGCCTCATCCACGGCGGCTTGCTGGGTTTGGACCGTTTCTTCTGCAGCGCTCAGTTCGGTTTGCAGCTTGTCTACTTCGTCCTCGGCGTTGGTGAGGTCCGTCAGAGTCGCTTTGGCGTCTGCGCTGGCTTGCGTGCCCAATGCCGCGCCGCTTCGGCCGAACGCTCCGCTGGCATTTTCGCTCAGAACCAGCGTCACCAACAAATCGTCCAGTCGGCTGGTGCGTAGGCTGTAGGTGGTGCCGGTGATGGCGCCGTTGGCGTAATCCAGACAGGCTTGATGACCTTGTTTCAGGATCGCCTGGATGGCGACCGTGCGTTCCGCGATTTGGGCTACGCCTTCGACCTGCGCGCCGGTCAGGGAGCCGCTGCCCTTGGCGAAAACGCTGAGCCCGAGGCCAAAGGAATTCGCCATGGCGACTGCCACGTCGGGACTGGGTTCCACACAGATGATTCGCTTGGCGTGGACACGCCCGGGTACGGAGGCGACGCCCATCGTCGTATTGGTGATCAGGCGTTGACGCGCCCCTGTGGTGATCGAGGGTCCCGCTTTCTTGTCTGCATCGAGATAGATGTCGCGCTCCAGGATCGTTCCTCCCGGGCATGCCGTGAGTGTCAGGCTGGCGCAACATAACGCAGTGTATAGGAATGGTTTTGGCAGGCGTGTTTTTGGCATATCGACCCTCCCCAGAGCTTGTCCCGATACGTCGCCATGGCGGCAAGCGCCACCATAAAAATAGTTTAATAATTCTGATTTGCTATCAATGGTAGCACACTTTTAGGTAGCTGTAATCGGTCAAATTATTTGCATAGGTTACGCGCCGGCGTTAGGAACTCCAGAATCGAAAACAGTCCCGCGTAGCCCCTGCAAGGCATAAAGCTCAAGCGTTTTATTTTTTCACGGGGAAAGCGGAATGCTTTGTTTTTTCAAAGGGTTCGGTGCTATAATAGGGGCACAGAATGTGTTGGGGACAGGAGCTTCGTCATGCAAGCCATCTCTTCCGAAAAAATCTGCTACGTGATCGTCAAAGCCCGCGAATTCGACGCCAAGGAAGGCGCGCCGTATGAAAATCCGGGCGGCAATGCGACGGACGACGGCGATCACCAAATCCTTTCCGAACAACCCGACGATTCCGTCTATGAAGAGCTGTTGTCGTTCTTCGAATCGATGAGCCAGGAAGAGATTTGCGAAATGCATGCCATGGTGATGCTGGGGCGTGGCGACGTGGACATGGACAACTGGGAAGACGCCATGCAAAACGCGCGCGACGATCTGGATGAAAACACGCCGCACCTACTTTTGCAGAATCCCCTGATCAGTGATCACTTGGCCGACGCGCTCAACCAATTCGGCTTGTCTTGCGGCGGCGATTGAGCAGCGCCTTCGATCCAAACAAAAAAGGGCCGCGTTCGCGGCCCTTTGTTCGTCTAAAGAGATCGGCTTTTAACGCTCTTCGCTCTCGCCTTCGTCTTCCGTCGGTGCGGGACCGAACACGCTTTCCACCGTCGGCTCGTCTTCCGCTTCCGGTTCGGGGGCGGGTGGCGTCATTGCCGGCAGTTGCGGTTCCGGCGCTTCGGTCACCGCCGTCGGCGCGGGCGCGGCGGGCACTTGGTTCGGCGCATGCTGGGTGCCGGCCTTGGCGCGCGCGATGGCGACGACTTTTTCCAGATCCGCTTCGCTGCACAGCCCCAGGCCCACCGGACTTTGCGGTTTGATGTTGGAAATGTTCCAGTGGGTGCGTTCGCGCACCGCCTTGATGGTCGGCTTGGTGGTGCCGATGATGCGCGAAATTTGCGCGTCGGTCAGTTCAGGGTGGTGCTTCAACAGCCATGCGATGGCGTCCGGGCGATCCTGGCGCTTGGACACTGGGGTGTAGCGCGCACCCTTGCCGCGGACCTTGGGCTGGGGCAAGGTGGCCTTGGCCATTTTCAAGGACGCCATGGGGTCAGACTGGCAGCGGTCGATCTCTTCTTGGGTCAACTCGCCGGAGACGATCGGGTCCGCGCCCTGCATACCCACCGCGACCTCGCCGTCGGCGATGGCCTGGACTTCCAGTTCGTGCAGGCCGGTAAATTCGGCGATCTGGTCGAACGAAAGGGCGGTGTTTTCGACGAGCCACACGGCCGTCGCCTTGGGCATCAAAGGCTGCGCCATCTTGGGGTTCCTTATTCTAAAAACGGTTCAACCCCCTTTGCGGGGGTTGAGTGGGCCTTTATGTATCGCAAATTGCAGGTCAGGTAAACCGTTTGTGCGTACTTTTCCGGCTTCCGGGCGGGACCGCCTCAGCCGACGTCCAGGACAATTTTCCCGATGTGCTGACTGCTTTCCATCAACTTATGGGCTCTAGCAGCCTCGGCCAGGGGAAACGTCGCGTGCACCACGGGTTTGATGGAGCCATCTTCGAGAAGCGGCCACACGGTTTCTTTCAGGTTGCGGGCGATTTCGGCTTTGAACGCGGCGTCGCGCGCGCGCAGCGTCGAGCCGGTGAGCGTCAAGCGCTTCAACATCACCGCCATGAAGTTCACTTCGGCCTTGGAGCCTTGCAGGTAGGCGATGTTCACCAGCCGCCCGTCCGGCGCCAGGGATTTGATGTTGCGTGC
Source organism: Magnetovibrio sp. (assembly GCA_028281525.1). GTDB lineage: Bacteria > Pseudomonadota > Alphaproteobacteria > Rhodospirillales > Magnetovibrionaceae > Magnetovibrio. The sequence goes on along the minus strand of JANQJR010000071.1, from coordinate 20,337 downwards.
AATATAATCGCCGCCAACCATGTCGAGGATGACGTCCACGCCTTTGGCGCTTTCATTTTTGGACCCAAATTCGCGCGCGGCTTCGACGAAGTCTTCTTCCTTGTAGTTCACCGCACGCTCCGCGCCCAGGTCCATGCATGCCTGGCGCTTTTCAGGGTTGCCCGCCGTGGCGATCACCCGCACGCCGAGACGCGACGCAATCTGGATCGCGGCGACGCCGATGCCGGATGTGCCGCCATGCACCAGAAGACTTTCGCCTTCGGTCAGGTGCGCGCGGTCGAACAGGTTGCTCCAAACCGTGAAGAAGGTTTCCGGCAACGACGCGGCCTCGGCCATACTCAGGCCGCCGGGAATAGAAAGGCACGCGCCCGCATCCACCGCCGCGTATTCGCTGTAGCCGCTGCCATTCAGCAACGCCGTCACTTGGTCGCCGACCTTGAGGTCTTGCACACCATCGCCCAACGCCACCACGTCGCCTGCGGCTTCGAGGCCGAGGATATCGCTGTGACCCGGCGGTGCGGGGTAGAGGCCATCGCGTTGCAGGATATCCGGCCTGTTGACTCCGGCGGCTTTGATTTTAAGCAGCACTTCGCCGGGGCCGGGTTCGGGCACTGGACGTTCCCCCAGAACCAGCGCGTCCGCGCCCGTTTCACCGCTGAGTTCGATGCATTTCATGGTTTGAGACATTCTCGCTGGTCACCTTTCGACACTTCCCGGGGAGTAAGGGAGTCAGTATGCTCAAGCTGCGCACGAAGACAAGAGGAGGGACGCATGGATAGCGACGATTTGGAGCCGACCCGACCCAAGGCCGGTCAGAAGGACTTGGATGAAATGTCCATCGAGGCTATCGGTGAATACATCGGCGGCCTGAAGGCGGAAATTGCCCGTGCCGAAGCCGCCATCGAAGCCAAGAAAGCCGCGCGCGCCGGGGCGGATGCGTTTTTCAAGAGTTGAGGTGGCAGGGTGCTTGACCGGGGCGCCACCTATGGGAAACCCGTTTTAGGTTAACACTATTTTAACGCTAGGCTGGCTATGGTGCATGTGCCGGAAGGTTTTCGCACAAGACCTCCGGCGCCTCCCTGTTAAACTCGCCGCCCCGCAGATCTGGGGCGGTATTTTTCGCCCCCTCATCGCTTAGCTTCCCTAAAGCAACCCGAGACAGGTTTGCCTTAGTTAGCTTGAACTGTGTACGATTGTCCCATGATCGTGTTGGCACGCATGTGTTGACGTTATCGGTATGGGGGCGTGACCATGAAAGTTTTCATCTTATCGTTTGCTGTTTTGTCGGCATTCACATTAACGGCATGCCAAACCACCACTCATGTGCCCGCAAGAATGCACTATAACCTCAACGAATACTCTCAGCATAACCACATGAAGGCCATGGCCGGAGCCTATGCGGGGATGGGACGAGGTTATTCCTATGCTTGGTCATATAACAGACCTACAGCGAAACAGGCCATGGACCGGGCGATGCAACACTGCCAGAAGATTAGAAAAGAATATAATATCCGCAAGGACTGCCGGTTTTATTTTATCGGTGACCAGGATGTGAGCACTTTGTCAGGTGAGCAAATTAAAGACGTGGCCAAGCGTTATGAAAAGGCAAAGCTCCGTAACGAACCAGGCAGCGGCGATGGCATGAGCACCGTGTATTAGGCGGACTTGCCCCTGGGGGGCTGGAAAACAGGCATGCGCTTTTTGCAATGCAGGTATATTTGCCTGCTTGACCTCGTTCATTGAAATGGTAAAGTCTCGCCACAAAAATTGAGACGGCGAGTTTAACAGGGCTCGAAACCGGTATAAGGGCTGCTCCACGGCAGCCCTTTTCCTTTTGCAACCGCCTTTCCTATTTCCTCCCATCCCCGAAAAAAGCGGCGCGCTCAAACGAACGCGCCGAAGGGAGTCATTCATATGGCGAATAGAGAGGGGGGCAGGCCGCTTTGGGGTCTGTCGGGGGAGAACAAGCGGCCTGGCTCGAACAGGGCTTAAGCGGCCTGCTGTTCGATGGTTTTGGTCGCTTTCGCACCGCCTTTGATGGCGATGGTGCGTGGTTTCAACGCTTCCGGAACTTCACGGACCAGTTCGATGTGCAACAGGCCGTTGTCCATGTCCGCGCCGGCGACCTTGATGTGGTCGGCCAGTTCGAAACGGCGTTCGAACGCGCGCGTCGCGATGCCGCGGTGCAGGTATTCCACGCCGCTGTCGTCGCGCTCCACACGGCCGGCAATGCTCAGGCGGCTGTCTTGCGCGGTGATTTCCAGGTCGTCGATGCCGAAACCGGCAACGGCCATGGTGATGCGATAGGCGTCTTCACCCAGAACTTCGATATTGTAGGGCGGGTATGCGCCTGCGGCTTCGTCGAGATGGGCCAGGCTTTCGAGCTGGCGCTGCATGCGGTCAAAGCCGACGGCAAAACGGTTGAGGGGAGTCAAATCGATGGTACGCATAACGGTTCTCCTTTTCAGAGCAACTATGGATATGGAGTTTCCCGGCAATCGGCGAAACTCCGGTTCATGCTGCACGCGCTGTGGGACCCACTTCGTGGCATCCCCGGGTGCAGAGTTGATCTATGCATGTGTTTTCGCCCCTGCAAGGGGCGAGGCTTAAAAAAGTTAAGTGAGAATTCAGATGGTTAGCGGCGTTGCGGTTGCTGGGGCGGTTTGGGGTCGCGCCGAGGTTCGCGACGCGGTTCACGCCGGGGCACTTGAATCTGGGGCTTGGTCCGAGGTTGGTTTTGCGCTGCGCGTTGAGCCTGGGGCAAGGGCTGGTCTTGGGGTTTTTGTGACGCTTGCTCTTTTGGCGCTTGCGGCTGTTGTGGTTGCGTGGCTGCGCCGGACGCGGCGGATTGCGCCGGTTCGCCCGCGGGGTGTTGGACGGCAGCGTCTTGGTCGGTCTTGGCGCCGGGTGGTGGGGGCGTGCCGATGGCGGCGGCGTACATCTGTTCCAACTGTGGGCGTTCAGCTTCGGCGGCGGTCTTAACGGATTCAATGTCGAGTTTGTCGTTCCACACCAATTCCTGCAGATAGGCCGGGCCGTCGATTCCTTTCAGATAATACGGCCCGCGTTTGACGAAGCGCCAATTGCCGCCTTTGGCCATGCCGTGGACGGTGTCGGACACCAGTATCTGGCTGGCCTTGGCTTTGTCCACGATGCGCGCGGCCATCTGCACGGTGACGCCGTAAAGGTCCTTTTCTTCCATCAACACGCGTCCGGCATTGATGCCGACCTTGACTTTCAGCGGAATGTCCGGGTTCTGCTGGTTGTGCATGGCGATCATCATTTGCATTTGTTGCGTGGCCATCAAAGATTCCGTGACCTTTTGGAAAGACGCCATGATGCCGTCGCCGGTGTGTTTGATTTCCTGACCACCGGTTTTCGCCAGCACGTCGCGGACCACGCGGTTGTGGGCGCGCACCACTTCCTGGGCGGCCAAGTTGCCTTTTTCGTGGGTCATGGCGGTGGAGCCGGCAATGTCGGTGAACATCACCACCACTTCCTTTTCCGGATCTTCGGGTGCTTTGGGCTTGTTCCATTCGTGCAGGAATTCATCGAGTTTTTGCGGCGCTTCTTCGTCGCCGTCGGTATACGCGTTCATGGTCTGGCGGCCGGCTTGAAACATCTCCATGTAACGGGCGTCTTGCAGCAAATAATCTTCGTAGCGGTTGGCGAAGGCAGCCGCATGTTCAGGTTTGAGGCCCATGATGCCCAAGGCATAGGTCAGAATCTGCGACATGCTGTCCGAATCCAGGTTGCGCGTACTGCCCAGGCTTTCCGTCGCACCGGCCAAGAACAGGTTCACACCGAAGCGATTGTAGTTATCCATCTTCTTGCGCTCGGCTGGAAGGGCACGGATGGCTGCGCCGAAAAAGCCCATAAGCACGGCCTTTTGTGCTTCGGCCACGGGGGAGAGATTGGACGATTCCTCTTCTTCCTTTTCTTCTTCTTCGGCCGGCTGCTCTTCGGGCTTTTCGTCTTCTTGAACTGTTTCTTCCTGTTCGGTTTTTTCTTTCAATTCCTCTTCGGCCTCACGCTTGAGCTCTTCCTCTTCCTCCTTCTTGCGTTCCAGCTCTTCGCGGGCATGTTCCAGCGCGTCCTCTTTGGCCTTGCGTTGCGCTTCTTCCTGGGCTTTCTGCTTGGCGCGTTTGGCGGTCTCGGCTCTTTTCAGTTTTTCCTGAAGTGCGAGATCGGGGGCGTCCAACTCTTCGCCGCGCATGAAGGCGAAGTAAGCGATCAGCACGCTCAACAAGAACGTGCTGATGCCCAGGCCCATCATGATGCTGGAGCGCATCTCACCGTAAAGCCGGATGTCACCGATCTTCTTATACGGCAGAACGCCGTTGACCAAGAACACCACCAGCGCCGCGAAGGCGATGGAGAACAACAAAACCAAAAGCAGTTTGATGAAGACATTCAAGCCGGATGATTTGGGCTTTGGCATGAGGGGGCTGTCGCCAAAGTCGATATCGCTCATACGGTTGGCCTGGGCGCGGGCCATGTAATGGGCGTACTTGCCGCCGTCGAAAGAAGGCGAGCCTATCTCCGCTTCGGTCTGGGCGGTCTTTTTCGGCATATATTTGTAAATGACATGCTCTCTATGCAGACCCGTACGGTCATCGTAGTTGTCGCGCACAACTTTAATGCCGGACAGGCCAGGCATGGATTCCAGCGTTTTGGCTTCTTCGATGGCGTCCTCGCGACCAGAGGGCGGAAACTGGGCGTGGATACGCCACTTGCCGCCTTGCATCACTTGGACTTCATAGCTCGTCGAATTCACAATTGCCCCATATCCAAACGCTGCATGGACATACTCACGGTTCTACGTGGCGCAGGTGTGTGTATGCCTAATTTAGCCAGTCATTTTCAAGTCAGTATGACACAATCGCACACAATACTAAGCGGGGGATTCTAAACAAAAATGGCGCTCCGGGGAATGTCTGCCTTTCTCAAGGGGCTTGGAGAAAATTGAGAGCCGTTCAACCATCGGCATTGTGGCAAAATCCAGGCACGACAAAGGGGCGCCAACGCGGAGGCGGGCGCCCCTATAATTTCGTTCCGCTGCTTCGAAAAACTTAAGCCTTGAGGCCCAAGCCTTTGAAACGGTTGTTGAACTTCGCGAGCTGGCCGCCGCTGTCGAGCAAGCGGTGCACGCCGGTCCAAGCCGGATGGGTCTTCGGATCGATGTCGAGCTTCATGGTGTCGCCTTCCTTGCCCCAGGTGGAGCGGGTTTTGAAGGTCGACCCATCGGTCATTTCGACGGTGATCTCGTGATAGTCAGGGTGAATATCTTTTTTCATCACTGAACTCCAAAAAACAGAGCGCTTATATAACCAAGCGCCGGACGTAAGGCAAGGGAAGAACAGGGGTTTTGCAAATTTATTTCAATGCCTGCATTTACCTTGTGGTGTACGTATATGAAGATTAAGACATCAAAAACCGGACATCCGAGAAACCCCTGCTGAGTTGGAGAGGGCCCGTGGACGCCACTGAATTCGAGAATTTGGCCGATGAAACCCTGGAAAATCTGTTTGAGGCGATCGATGACGCCATCGGCGGCGATGCCGATGTGGATTTCGAAAACGCGATCCTGACCATCGAATTGGAGGATGGCCGCCAGTACGTGATCAATAAGCATGCGCCCAACAAGCAAATCTGGTTGTCGTCTCCGGTCAGCGGCGCCGCACATTACGCATTCGATTTGGAAGCCGGAACATGGGTGTCGACACGGGGTGGGGAAGCGTTGCTCGACGTGTTGGGTGCCGAGTTGAGTCAACTCGCGGGTCAAAAGGTCAGTCTGGCATGAGCGCCGTCGTCGAGTTTTTCGAAAAACCCGGATGCAAAGGCAACGCCAAACAGCGCGCCCACCTGGAGGCGCTTGGCTATACCCTGCGGATCAAAGATCTGCTGAGCGAGCCGTGGACGCCCAAGACGCTGCGCCCCTTCTTTGGTGACCAACCGGTGTCGGACTGGTTCAACAAAAGCGCGGTGAAGGTCAAGTCCGGTGAGATTGATCCGGCATGCTTCGACGAAGCCGCTGCGCTGACCGTCTTGATCGCGGAGCCGGTGCTGATCCGCCGTCCTCTGCTGCGCACCTTGCAGGGCATGGCCGCCGGCTTTCAGCCCGGGACGTTGTTGAGCGGTATTGGCATCGATTTGCCGCAAGAAGAAAGCGTGGGGGAAGGCTGTCAAAAACGCGACATGGGGCCCTGTGCGGCAGACTAAAGGGCAGCTGTTTTAACTGGCCAGCGCCATCTCAGATGTATTGCGGCGTTCTCGGCCGTTATAGCTTCTGTCGTGACCATGCCTGCGCCGGTCGGGGCCGAAGTAGGTGCTTGACTGGACGAAGTTGCGGCGGTGTTCGATGATGGAAACCATGCGGCCATACAGCGAAGAGGCCGAGATGGGTTTGGACAGGAACTCATCTATACCTGCGTCTCTTGCTTCTTCGACACGGTGCTTTTCGGTATGGCCCGTCAACATGATGATGGGCAGAAACGGGTTTCTCGAATCCGAGGATTTGCGCGCCATCTGCGTGAATTCTATGCCGTCGAGTGGCGACATACTCCAATCACAGATCGCTATGTCGGCTTCAAAAACTTGGAGAAGCTTAAGTGCGCTCGCGCCGTCTTCCGCTTCGCGGACATTGCGGATGCCAAAAGCATGCAGGAGTTGACGCACAAGCTGCCTCATGTGCTGATTGTCGTCAACGATGATGATTTTGAGGCTGTGAAGATCATACGCGGTAAAGCTGTCCCGATGCATTTCGGCCTCCATGGTGGCTGGGTGGCGCCCCATTTCATGGGAAGAAAGCTGAGCTGGTACGGTTTAATTTTGGCAGTTTGCAGGAGGCAGCTCAAATAAAATAATACATAACACAATTTCTGGTGGTGCCCATGCTTCACTCTGCAAATACTGTGTGATTATGGGCCCGCTATTCAGAAAATCATATTCCCCCAACGGCAGGGTTAAGTCGCGCCTTTGACATCGGCCAGGGCTTTGAGGATATCCTTTTCGCGCCCGCGTGCGTATTGGGAGATGTGGCAGTCTTCCTGGGTGACGTGGTCGACCCACAGCTCGCGCAGAAATCCTTGCAACTCCAGTGCAAAGTTCGGGTCGCGATGTTCGCACCATTGGCGCTCCAGGTTCTTGACCCTGTCTGCAAGATTGCTGTGCAGTTCGCGGTGTCTTTCAAAATCCGGATAACCGCAGGCTTCCATCACCGCCTCTTCACGGCGAAAATGATGCAGGGTGTGGTCCACCAGTTCGCTCACCGTGCGGTCGACATCTTCCGGGCTGAGGTTGTTCTGTGAAAGTTTGTTCATCATGGCGACGATCCGTTGGTGATCGTCGTCAATGACGTCAACATTGATGCGCAACGCATCGGCCCAGATGACGATCTGGTCGTTTTGTTTGAGCGGCAATTCAATCCAAAACGTACTTCCACGCCCCGGTTCGCTCTCAAAACCGATCCGGCCCGCCATGCGTTCGACCAAAAGCTGGCATACCGTTAGGCCGATTCCGGTGCCCTCCCGGGAGATGGTCGGGTCCTCGCCCAAACGGTGAAACATCTGGAAGACATGGTCTTGGTCTTCTTTGGCGATGCCCATGCCGGTGTCTTGGATGGAAAGCCGCCAGAAATTGCTGTCATCGGTTTCGTCCGAGATGGTTACGGTGCCGCCGTCACGATTGTATTTGATGGCATTGGACAGCAGATTCAGCACGACCTGCTTCATGCGCAACCGGTCGGTGCGAATTATGACGTCCTTGACGTTGTTCAGGGTGTTGTGAATGGTGACATCCTTCTTTTCCGCCAGCGGTAGGCTCAAGGCGATGCATTCCGAAACGAGGTCCGATGCATCCACATCTTCCAGGAACAGCGGTGCCTGATTCGCTTCGATCCGGGACAGATCAAGGACCTGATTGACCAGTTCCAACAGATGTTGACCGCCGGACAGTATGCTTTGAACATGTTCGAGTTGGTGGTTGCTCAGGGGATGGCTGCTATCCATCTGCAGCAGTTGGCTGAAGCCGAGGACGGCATTCAGTGGGGTGCGCAGTTCGTGACTCATACTGGCGAGGAATTCGGATTTCGCTTCATTCGCCCGCTCCGCATCCACCAGCGCGTTGCGCAACTCTTCTTCCATGTGCCGTCGTAGCGTGATGTCCTGGGCAACGCCTTCAACGGCGATGATCGCGCCTTCTGCGTTTCTCACCGGTGATTCCACGACCTCAAGCAGGCGAGTCTCACCCATGCTGTCGAAGATTTCAACCTGATAGGGGGATTGTTGATGGCCTTGCAGGGTCAGCGCGGTCCTCTTCCCGACCGCATCGTTGATGGGTGATGGCGTGAGGTATGTTGAGAAGTGTTTGAGAAAGTCTTCCGGCGTATAGCCTAAAATATGTTCTACGGAGGGGCTGACATACGAGAAGACACCGTCGGTGCCGTGGGAGTAGACAAAATGTTCGCGCAGTCCGTCGATCAAGCGACGGTAATGCTCTCGGCTGATGCGAAGATCGCGTTCAACGGTTCTGCGCGTTTTGATTTCAGACTGAAGGTCTTTGGTGCGCTCTTCAACCGTGGAAGCCAATTTGGCTTGTTGGGATTTGAGTTCGCTCTGGGCTTTCTCCAGCGGAATGATGGCCGATTTGCGCACAACGCCCCACAGGAACATTCCCAGCACAAGGATGGCGAGCGGAAAAACGATGAGCAGTTTGCGTTGCAGTTCGCCCAGACGCGCCTCGACGTTGTTCAAGTCCAGCGTCAGCTTGATCGTCAATAACGTGCGTTGACTGTAAACGATGTCATGATCGATGGTGTAGAGGGCTTCCGGGGTCCCAGGTTTTTGGGATGACATGATAGTGAAACCGTTTGGTGCCACGGCGTCGATGCGGTAGATGATTTTATGCTCTGCGACCCACCCTTCCAGCAGGTCCCTGGCGTCGTTGAAGTGGTTTTTCAGCAGTTGCTCTTCGACGGCGTAATCGACGAGCATCAGCTCCGCATACACCTGGTCGATTTGTTCCTTACGCAAGCTGTCGTGCCAAAACACCATCGCAACGGTGTAGGCGATGGCGGCCAATATGCTCAAGGTGCCCAGTATCGATATCAACGCCGCATAGCGCGGTGTCAGGTTGACTCCTCGCTTGCTCATTGCACAACTCCGTGGTGGCGCAGAGTATCGATAATCGTGCGCAGGTTTGCATAATCGCTATCCACGGCCGGGACAAAGGCATTGGTGCCGCTTTTGATGCGTCCCAGAACCTGTGCGCCTTCGGGGACCTCATGCAGGTTCAACAATGCCTCGCGCAGCGCCTCTTGAACGTCTGGGTTCAATCCGAATCTGGTAACGAACAGGTGTTCGGATATGCGCGGCGTCTCCGCGAGCGTGACAAGGCCCTGATCGCGGTATTTGTCGGCAACGGCTTCCTTCAATGCCCCAGCGTCAAATACGCCCATCAGTACGCCCAGGGCAACGTCGTCGTGATTTTCCAGAAACTCATACGCAGCCAAATCGGCGCTGCTCACCCCGGCGTGCAGCAGCATGTAATGCGGCACCAAATGGCTCATGGTCGAAACCGGGTCGCCGAACGCCATGCGTTTGCCGCGCAAATCCTGAATGGAGGTGACGGTGCCGTCCGCGCGCGTGACGATCTTGCCGGTAAACGTGGGACTGCCGTTGACGCTTTGGCGCGCCAGAATATTTTGCGGGCCATAGCGCCGAACCAGCTCGACATAGGACGCGGGCCCGAGGTAAGCGATATCGGCCTCCCCTCTGCCGACATGATTGATGTGGGCACCATAATTCGCGGATACAACCACCTGGACCGGGTGGCCGATGCGGTTTTCCAGATAGCGGGCCAGCGGGGTAAACCGGTTCAACAAGTCTTCCGCCGCGCGATAGGGGTGAATCGCCAGAATCAAAGCGTCCGTACGCGCCTGCTCGTGCGCGGTCGCTGTGCCCGGTGATGTGAAATATGCGATGAGTATGGCAAACAGACACACCCACCGTGCGCTGCCCGTATCCATGTGCCCCCCTGGCTGCGCGAATGAAATCAAAGGTACGTATAACAATTATAAACGAAAGCATTAAGAGCAAAAACACTCAAGAGCGGCGGGCGGCGTTTTTTATTTTTTTAGGGGCGTGACAGGTCAGCGCGGTGGTAGCGCACACCGTAGAACAGGGCGAAGAGCACCGGCACGACGATCAGCGTCAAGACGGTGGCGAAACCCAGGCCAAACATGATGGTCACCGCCAAAGGCGCGAAGAAAACATCCGCCAACAACGGAATCAGGCCCAGCACGGTGGTGATCGCCGCCATCACCACGGGGCGCAGCCGGCTGACGGCGGCCTGGGTGATGGCGTCGTGCATGGTGTGGTTTTCTTGTTCGTTGAGGCGTTTGATCTCCTCGACCAGCACGATGCCGTTTTTCAAAACCATGCCCGACAGGCTCAAGAAACCCAGCAATGCAGTGAAGGCAAACGGTTGATTGAACACCAACAGTCCCGTGGTCACGCCGATAATCGACAGCGGAACCGTCAACCACACGACAATGGTTTGTTTGACGGAATTGAACAACAGTACCGTGATGGCGATCATCACCACCACGCCCAGCGGTACGAACTCGAACACGGCGGCGTTGGCGTCTTGTTGGGATTCGTATTCTCCACCCCACGTCAGGGTGTAGCCGGGGGGCAGGTCCAGGGCTTCCACCTGCGGGCGCAAACGATCGAACAGGGCGAAGGAATTGACCGCGCCGTTCGGGTCCGGGTCGGCCCATACCTGGATGGTGCGTTTGCGGTCGCGGCGCTTGATCAACGGATCTTCCCAGACGAGATCGATGCCGTGCACGAATTGATCGATGCCGACGACCTGACCCAAAGCCGGGCTGTGCATTTGAATGTTGCCGAGTTGTTGGACGGTGGAGCGTTCCGCTTCCGGCGGGCGAACGATGATGGGCAGCAGGGTCGAGCCGTCGCGGAACAAACCGACTTGCTTGCCGGATACGTTCGTGGCCAGAGCGTTGTCCAAGTCCGTGCGGGAAATGCCCAGGCGTCGCGCTTCGGCCTCGGCGAACCTGGGGCGCAGAACTTTGGTGCGCTCACGCCAGTCGTGGCGGATATTGATGGCGGCCGGATCAGAGCGGAATATCTCCACCACGTCTGCCGCCAGTTGACGCAAGACTTCCGCGTCGGGGCCGCTCAAGCGGGCTTCGATCTTGGCTTTGTTTCCGGGACCGATGAAGAAGCGGTCGGATTTGAAGAAGGCCTGAGGGGCATTGTCGCGGATGTGTTGGTCGACCCAGGCGCGGGTGGGGGCGACTTGGGAAAAATCGTCCACTTCGATGATGAACTGGCCGTAGCTGGGATAGGTACGCTCCCCATCGTACGTGAGCATAAAGCGTTCCGCGCCGCGGCCCACCGTGGTGGTGACCTGGGTGACCGCCGGGTGCGTGACGATGGCCGCCTCAATGGTGGCCATATCCTCCGCCGTGGTGCGGATGTCGGAGCCTTCCGCCAGCCAATAGTCGACGGTGAACATGGGCAGGTTCGACGGCGGGAAAAACGCCTGGTTGACGAAACCGAAACCGAAGATCGCCATCGCCAACGCGCTGACCATCAACCCACTGGTGGCCCAACGGAAACGCAGCGCCAGAAGCAAGGCGCCTTTGTATACCTGATAGAAGACGCCTTTGTAGGGATCGATTTCGCCGTTATCTTCGCGTTCGGTTTTGATTTCCTTGAACATGATGGTGGCGAAGAACGGTGTGATGGTGACGGCCATAACCCAACTGATCAGCAGCGAGATTAACAGCACCCAAAACAGCGCACCGGTGAATTCGCCTGACTCATCGGGCGACAGACCGATGGGGGCGAACGCGGTCACCGAAATCACCGTTGCGCCCAGCAAGGGCCACATGGTCTGGGATACGATCCGTGTCGCGGCTTGCACACGGGTGAGGCTGCGTTTCAAGCCGATCAAGATACCTTCGGTAATGACGATGGCGTTGTCCACCAACATGCCCAGCGCGATGATGAGCGCGCCAAGCGAGATGCGGTGCAGGTCGATGGCGAATATGTTCATGCCGATGAACGTCGCCAGGATGGTGAGCAGCAAAACCAGGCTCATCAAGATGCCGGATTTGATGCCCATGGCGACCAGCAGCACGACAATGACGATGCTCAGCGCCTGCCCCAGACTCAGAAGGAAGTCGTCGACCGACTGATCCACCTGGGCGGGCTGGTCGTAGATGGTGCTGATTTCCATACCGATGGGCCGCGCGTATTCCAATTCCGCCAAACGCTGGCGCACGGCTTCTCCCACGTCCACGACGTTGACGCCGCTGGAAAAGGAAACGCCGATGGTCAACGCCGCTTGCCCATTGAAACGGTAGGAATGTGTCGGCGGGTCGGCATAGTCGCGTTTGATGGTCGCCACGTCGGAGAGATAAACGATTTGTCCATCCGCTTGGCCCAGCATCAGATTCTTTAAGTCTTCGACCGAATTGAAGGCGTTGGTGGAACTGATGCGGATGTATTCGCTGCCGACCTGGATGCGCCCTGCGTCACTGACCAGGTTTTGATTGTCGAGGATGTCTTCCAACACGCTCAAGGGGGTGTTGAGCGCTGTGGCTTTGGCGCGGTTGACTTCCAAAACGATCTGCTCCGCGCGCCGGCCACCGACGGCGACCTTGCCCACGCCGTCAACCAGGACCAATTCCCGGCGCAGAAAATCGACATAGTCGGCCAAGTCTTCATAGCCGTAGTCCGCACCGGTTACGGCCAGGAACACACCATAGACATCGCTGAAATCGTCGTTGATGGCCGGTTGGATCACGCCGGGGGGCAAGTCTCCTTCCATATCGCGAATCTTGCGGCGCATCTCGTCCCAGATTTGCGCCAGCGCGGCTTTGCGGTAAGTGCTTTTCATTTCCACCGTGATCTGCGACAGCCCGGCGGACGAGATGGACTGGATATTGTCCACATAGGCCAACTGCTGAATGGCGTTTTCCAGGGGCAGGGTGACCTCTTCCTCCACCTCGCGCGCCGACGCGCCGGGGTACTCGGTGGCGACCACGGCTTGCTTGATGGTGAATTCCGGATCTTCCAGGCGGCCGAGGCCTGAGAACGCGATCACACCGCCGGCGATTAGCAGCAATGTGACCATCCAGCTTACGGTTTTTCGGCGAATGGCGAATTCGGTGAGCGTCATGAGTTTGAACCCTAGAGGCCGCGTTCTTTGACGAGGGGACGAATCTTTTGGCCTTCGCGTACAAAACTGACGCCCGCCGCGATCACCCGGTCACCGTCGCCCAAGCCTTCGCTGACGAGCACGCCTTCGCCTTCGATGCGTTCCGCCGTGACCTCGGTCTTGTGCGCGACGTTGGCATCGTCCAGCTTCCACACCCAGGTTTGGCCGGTTTCCTCGAACACCGCTTCCAATGGCACCAGGACCCCGGGCATGCCGCCTAGCACGCGCGACAAATCGACTTCGACGTTGACGCTCATGCCCGGCAGCACGGTCAAGTCCTGGGGTCTCGGCATCGTGACCGTGACTTTGAAGGAGCGGGTCGAAGCATCGGGCAGGGTTTCGTGTTCGCGGTACCAGGCATCGAAGATACGTTCGGGCAATGCATCGAAGCGCACCAGAACATGCCCGCCATTGGTGTTGTCTTCATTGATGCGTAAAAACAGGCTTTCGGGCACGTTGAAGACCACGTCGATGTTGTCGATGCTTTCGAACTGCACAATGGGCTCTTGCGCCTGGACGTTTTGGAAATTGTCCACGTCGATGCGGCTGATGACGCCGTCGTAGGGTGCGGTGAGACGCGTGTACGCGACATCGTCTTGCGCTTGTTTCAGCGCAGCCTTGGCGGCTTGAAAGGCGGAACGCGCGACGTCCAGGGTGGATTTGGCGACGTGCTTTTGCTCGTACAGGGTTTGCTGGCGGTCCAATTCCGTCTTCGCCAGTTCGAACGTGGCTTTACGGTCCGTAAGCGTGTTGCGATACAGCGCATCGTCCAGGCGTGCGATCAGGTCCCCTTGCTTGATTTCATGGCCCGACCGCACCGGCAGTTCGATGATCTGACCGCTGACGCGAAACGCCAGGACGGACTTTTGCGTGGCTTCCGTGATGCCCGGGAACGTTTTGATCTGCTGACCCGAGCCGGAAACGGCGGTGGCGATTTTCGCCGGGCGCAACAACTCTTCTTGCGGGGTTTGGGCTTCTTGCGTTTCACCGCAGGCGCCGAGGGCGAACATCGCCCCAACAAGCAAGGTCAATCGGTGCATGGCGTTCTCCGGGCGTGATGTTGATGTTCTATAGCGTAACGCCAAGAAGGCCATGTGCCGCAATGACTGGAAGCGCATGACTTCAGCATTCGCATGAAATTATACAAGAAGCAGATATGGAGACACTAACGCAAGACGACAAGGGGCTTGCAAAACGCGCCACTCTGTTTACGTAATTTTCATGTGGCGTTTAGGCCTTCGATCAGCGGCTGAATGTGGTTTTCGAATTTGCGCCAGCGTTCAACGTAGCCGGAGTGAATGCCGTTGCGGATTTGAGTGGCGCTGGCGGTGCGCACAGGACGAGAGGCCTTCCGGACGTCAATGCAAGCGTCTTCCCAGTCTAGGCCACAATGTGCAACGATTTTCCGGGCAGTGGGTTCTGGGGCGTCCACCAGTTGTTCATATTGGATGTCCATGATGCAGTCCCCCAACACTGAATGCCAGTGCTTCATGAGGCGTGCATAGGCTTTGTAGTAGCGAACCAAGTCGTCCTGACTGTAGGAAAAGTATTGTCCGGACGTGAACAGTTGGCGGTAATTTCCCAGGCACGTATCGATCGGATCCCGTCGGCAATGGATAATACGCGCTTGTGGAAAGATGGCATGTATCGCACCCAAGTATAGGAAGTTGCCGGGTAGTTTTTCCGTAACGAATGGGGATGAATTATTAAGAACGCCAATTGCCTCAAGATATGTCTGGCCGATGTTGTGCACATCCTCGCGTCCCCAGTGCGCCGCACTGAGAGGAAAGGTTTTGCCGCCTTTTTCGCCATATGTTGCAAGCGCATTGTGGAAGTTGGGCGTTTCACCTGCAGGATAAACCTGGGAATGCCCAGCCAGGATTTGCTCGACCAGCGTGGTGCCGGAACGGGGCATGCCGACGATGAAAATCATGCGTGAGGAGTCCAGCCCGCTTCCGGCAAGCTTATCCAGCAGTGTGCTTTGGAAGGTTTCTGCAATATCCGCCATGGCGGATTCGTCGTTGGCAATGTCGTAGTCTAGGGATTTGCGGATCAGGTTGTTGCCTTGGCGGTAATGATCGAATGCGGTGTCAAAATCCTTGGATTTCTCAAAATATGCCGCCAAAGCAAAATGGGCCTTGGCTGTATCGCCGGGGATTGTAGATGGCTGAGTGCAAATCCGTTTTATCGTTTCGATGTCTTTACCCGGCTGGATTTGTCCCAGTTCAGCAAGCATCTTCCATGCGCCGGCGTAAGCGGAATCCAGCCCCAAGGTGCGGCGGAACGCATCCGTTGCCTCATCTTCCCGCCCCAGGGCGCGCAACGTTGTTCCAACCAGATAATGTATATCCGCTCGTTTGGGTGCGAGGTTTTGAGCGTGTGTTAAGTGCTCGAGCGCTTCATCCGCCAAGTTGATGGTGTTGAGCGCCGCTGCGAGATTGAGATGCGCATCGACATGATCCGGGGCATGGATGACGAAATCTCGGAAATGGTTGATTGCGGAGGACAAGTCTCTTCTGTTTATAGCGATGGCACCCAACAGGTTGTGGGCTGAGCCAGCATCAGGCTGGAGCTTGAGAACGCGTGTCGCCAGTTTTTTTGCCTGGTTGTCTTGGCCTGAATCCAGCGCCGCGATGGCCATTTGCAGCAGGAAGTCAGGATTCGTTTTGTGGCGTGGAAATAACCGGCGGTACAATGTGTATGCACCTTCAGAATCACCGCTATTCAACAAGCTGGCTGCACGTTTGTACGTGTTTTGGTCGTGGTCGCTGTATGGCAAACCTGTAGAGCCCTATATTGTTTACAGGCCTGTTCATAATATCAATTTATAAGAATTGCAATAAATGGCGCAACAATTTCAATCAATGGGCGAGGCGCGGTCTTCGTCCTTGGCGGGCGCGCCGTTGGCGGTGGCGAGTGCCGCACGCTTGGCCGCCTCGTTGTCTTTCAGGGATTTTAGGCCGAGATATGCCACCAGCAGCATCAGCACAAGACCCGCATAATAGGGCCATTCTTTGCCCAGTTGCGCGAACAGGATACCGGCCCACGCCGGTCCGACCACGCGGGCCATGGTGGTGGCGGAACGCGCCACGCCCATCATCATGCCCTGTTCATTCGAGGGCGTGCGCAATGAGATCAGACTGTTGAGGGCCGGGTTGATGACGCTGAAGCCGTAAGCCACGACCGTCATCGCCACGATCAGCGGGACCACGGACGTACTGAACGGAATCATGATCATGCCGATGGCCAAGGCCACCGCGCCCTGTACGATCAAGTTGGCTTCGCCGAATCTCTTGGTGAGCCGTCCCACCGCGCCGCCTTGCAGCACGGCGGCGATGACACCGATGAAGGCGAACAGATAACCGTTCTGTTCCGGCCCCCAGCCCAACTGGCGGCGCGACCACATGGCGAAGGTGGTCTCCATGCCCGCGAACACGAAGGTGGCGAGGAACGAAATCAACAGCAACATCCCGATGCCGGGACGGCTGGAGGCTTCGCGGATTTGCGTCCAGCGGTTGGGCCGCGGCGCGGCTTTGTCCGTGCGTTGTTCCGGCGGCAAGGATTCCTTTAAAAACGCGATGGTCAACACGAACGCCACGAACGACAGCGCTGCGGCGACGAACGCGGGGGTCTGGTAATCCGCGTTCAACGGATCAGACCCGGCCAGGATGCCGCCGATGGCGGGGCCGGCGATAAAGCCCAAGCCGAAGGCCGCCCCCACCAGCCCCATGCCCTTGGCGCGGTTTTCCGGTGTGGTGATGTCGGCGATATAAGCGAACGCGGTGGAAATGTTTCCGGCCATCAGCCCACCCACGATGCGTGCGGCGAAGAGCATCCACAGCGTCGTGGCGAGTCCCAGCCAGATGTAGGATAGCACCGCGCCGAACAATGTCAGGATCAGCACCGGGCGCCGTCCGATGCTGTCGCTCAGCCGCCCCCAGAACGGCGCGGCCACGAATTGGCCCAGGGAATAACTCGCCATCATCAAGGACACGACAAACGGGTCGGCCTGAAAGTGTTCGCCGTAGAACGGCAGCAGCGGAATGACGATGCCGAAGCCGACCAAGTCGATGAACACGATCAAAAAGAGAATGGGCATAAGGGGGTCGCTTTTCGTGGCGGGCCGGAATATGGCATTGGGGTTGGGTAATTTATAGCGGTTCCAAACCGCACGGGCCAGTCTCCCGTCTCGCAACCCCGAATTTTTATCTTTGCGTGAGCTTCAATTCGATGCGCCGGTTGCGGGTCAGTGCGGCGGTGTCCGTGCCTGAGTCCAACGGCTGGTATTCGCCGAAGCCGGCCGCGACGAGCCGGTCGGCGGGCACGCCTTGTTCGATCAGAAATTTCACAACGGAAATGGCGCGGGCCGAGCTCAGTTCCCAGTTGGATGCGAACTGCAGGTTGCGAATCGGCACGCGGTCGGTGTGGCCATCCACGCGCAACACCCAGTCGATTTCACTGGGAATCTGATCT
Source organism: Magnetovibrio sp. (assembly GCA_028281525.1). GTDB lineage: Bacteria > Pseudomonadota > Alphaproteobacteria > Rhodospirillales > Magnetovibrionaceae > Magnetovibrio. The sequence goes on along the minus strand of JANQJR010000071.1, from coordinate 2,613 downwards.
TGCAAGTCGATCAGTGTTCCGGCCAAGCCTCGCAACTGTTCATATGCGCCGATGTTGATTTCCGCCGAGCCGCTGGCGAACAGCACTTCGGATTGGAACACGAAGCGGTCGCCGACGATTTCGATGCCTTCCTGCGCGCCGAGGATACGCGCCAAACGGCCGAAAAATTCGGAGCGGTATTGGGTGAGTTCCATGACCTTGGACGCCAAGGCTGCATTGAGCCGCTTGCCGAGCGACACGATCTGGGCGTCTTGTTCTTCGGCTTTGGCTTCCGCTGCGTCCAGCGCTTTGTTGAGCGCCGCGATCTGGTTGCGCAGTTCGCTCATTTGTCCGTTCAATAGGGCGATTTCCGCGCGCGCGCTCTCAGAAAGTTCCTGTTCGGTCAACAGGGCTTCGCTTTTTTCATCCAGGTCGGAGGCCAGCTTGCCGATGTCTTTTTCAAGCTGCTGCTTCAGCGCTTCGAGTTTCACGATGTCGCCCGCGAGCCGGGTGATCTCCGCCTTGCCCTTGGCGATGGCGGCCTTGCCTTCTTCGACTTCCAGCTTCAGGCGGTCGCTCTCAGAGATGCTCGCCTGCAATTCGCCCGACAACCGCGCCACGTCGCTGCGCAGGTCGGTGTTGGCCTTGCGCTCCAGCGCCAGCATGTCCACCAGTTCGGCGACCTCCCGGTCGAGGCGTTTCAATGCGTCGTCGCGTCCCGACAAGGCCTCGCCCAGGAAGAATTGGGCGAGAACGAACACCAACAGCAAGAAGATGATGACCATCAGCAACGACGCCAAAGCATCGACGAAGCCGGGCCAGATGTCTGCTCTGTTTCGAGATCGGCGCGAAAGGGCGGCCATGGCGGATGTCCCCCCGCCTTACTCGCCGCGTCCGGCGACGGTGCGCGCCAGCAACTTGATTTCGCTGCGCACCTGGCTCACCAGTTCCTCGCGTCCGGTGCGGCTTTCTTCCAGCATGCGCGAGACCGCCAGGTCGATGTTGCGGATGTGCGCGCGGGTGGCGTCGTCCATCTCGCCGCCGCCGCCCGCGATGGAGGTGCCGCCGGCGATGCGTTCCAATGCGGGCTTAAGCTCCATGTGCGTTTCCGCGAGTTTCTTCATGATCACCTGCTCGGTCGCCATGAAGTCGGTAATGGTGCTCATCTTATCCGAAAGTTGGGTCAAGGCCTCGGAGGTGTGGATGCGCGTTTCCTCGCCGCGCGCCATGGTGCGCTGCAGGTTCTCCAAGCTTTCCGCCGTCTGTTCCAAAAGCGCTTCGACGTAAGCCGGGACCGTCTGGTCTCCGTCGGTGCTGAGCGTACCGCCGGACAGTTTCGCCAGGCTCGCGAGCCAGTCTTCCAATTCCGTATAAAAGCGGTTCTGCGCCTGGCCGGTGGTCAGGTCCAAAAAGCCCAGCACTAGGGAGCCGGCCAAGCCGAACAGCGAACTGGAGAACGCTGTGCCCATGCCTGACAGCGGCGCTTCGAGGCCGCGTTTGAGCTCGTTGAACATGGAGGCGATGTTGTCGCTGGAGCCGATTTGGATGTTGGCGATGACGTCGCGGATCGCGCCCAATGTGTCGAGCAGACCCCAGAACGTACCCAAGAGCCCCAAGAACACCAACAGACCGATGGTATAGCGTGAAATGTCGCGGGCTTCGTCAAGGCGTGACGCAATGCCGTCGAGCACCGAGCGCAACGCCATGGCGCTCAGTTTGATTTCCTGGCGGCCCGCGACCATGGCCGCCAAGGGGGCCAGCAGGCGCGCGCTGGGTTCGGATTTGGGAGCTCTGGGCTTTTCGGTGCTGGACGCGATATGCGGGCGTTGCGCGCCGAGCGAATGGCTTTCACGGAAGGCTTCGATCCACGCCACTTCCGGTCCCAGCTGGAGGACTTGGCGGAAATTATAGGCCAGTCCCAATACGAACACCCCGACGATCAGGCCGTTCAAGGGCGCGTTGGCCATGAAGGCGCTCACCAGGGGTTGGTAAACGGCGCCAGCTGCGCCGAACACCACAATAAGAAAAAAGATCATGCGCACCAGGAAACGGTGCGGGTTTGACATTTGTTCAGTTTCCATGGTGGGGAGAGCTCTCCATGGGGGCTATGTCCGAATTACGGGAAAGCCGCTCACCGTTCGACCACGGTGATGTCGACGCGTTCCGTAACCTCCTCGGTGGATTTGTTGCCGAGCGCACGTACGTCAATGCGGGTCGAGCGCACGCCGTTCTCGATCAGGAACGAACGCACCGCCAAGGCGCGAGATAGCGATAAACGCCGTGCAGCGCTGGCCGAGGTGTCGGCGTTTCCGGCGTAAGCCAATAGCTGCAGGCGCAGGGTTTCCTGGCTGCGCATCTTTCCGGCCATTTCCGCCAGGGCGTCGCGCGCGCTTTGTGGCAGTTTCGAAGAATCCGCGTCGAACACGATGCGCATGCTGTCACCGTCCTGCAGCGATCCGGTTGCGGGCGGCAGGGAGGCGATTTCCTCTTCTTTGGGCGGCAACGCCACCACCGTTTCGCTGGGCTTGGCCGGACGTGGTGCGGTTTGCGTTTCGTCGTGTTCCACCGGGGCGGCTGGTTGGGCCGCAGGCGGCGGTGGCGGCGGTGCGGCGGCCACTTCCTCGGCAGCCCTTT